>DASYHC010000101.1:0-86919 GCA_035998995.1 Allobosea sp. | reverse complement strand
TTCCCTTCCCCCCGCTTGCGGTGGGGAAGGGTTAGGGATGGGGGGCCGCAAAGCAGGGCCCGGGATGTCTTCCAGCATAGCGCCGAGCGGCGCTGCCCCCCACCCAACCCTCCCCACCGCAAGCGGGGGGAAGGGAACAGGTGGCGCCTTCCAAGGGGCACTCCAGCATGACGCCAGCCGGCTGGAGCATCCCCGAGCAGACACGGCGCAACCAGGCACTGGCGGCCGAGCCCGATCTCAGCGCTTGGGTCTCGGCCAATGCCGGCTCGGGCAAGACCCATGTGCTGGTCAACCGCGTGCTCAGGCTCCTGCTCGACGGCGTCGCGCCCGGCCGGATGCTCTGCATCACCTATACCAAGGCCGCCGCCGCCAACATGTCGAACCGGGTGTTCCGGGCGCTCTCGGTCTGGGCGGTGGCCTCCGATTCGGTGCTCTGGGCAGCTCTATCGGCGCTGACGGGAAAGCTGCCGGCGGCGAGCGACATCAGCCGGGCGCGGCGCCTGTTCGCGCAGGCGCTGGAGACGCCGGGCGGCCTCAAGATCGAGACGATCCATGCTTTCTGCACGCGCGTGCTGCAGAGCGCACCCTTCGAGGCCAATGTCCCGCCGCGCTTCGAGGTCGCCGACGACCTCGCCCAGGACGAATTGATGCGCGATGCCAGGCGCGATCTGCTTGCCGCGGCCGAAGCTGACCCTGACGGCCCGCAGGTGCGGGCGCTGCGTTTTATGGCCGAGCATGCCGCGCAGGACACTTTTGACCAGATCATGCGCGAGGCGCTGCACCAGCGCGCCGTGTTCAGCGATACGGAAGGCCGGGCGCGCAGGCCCGAGGAGATCGTCGCCGGGCTCAGCGCCTTCCTCGGCATCGCGCCGGAACTGGCAGCGGAGACGGTGCGCGAGCGTTTTCAGCGCGAGCTCGCTGGTGTGCCCGATCTGGAACGGCTCGTCGCAGCCTTCGAAGCCGGCAGCGCGACGCGCGCCAAGGCGGCGGCCGCGATCAGGCTGGCACTCTCGGATGCGCCCGGGATCGATCCGGTCGCGGCCTGCCGCGCCGGCCTGCTGACGGCGGAAGGCAATGTCGCCCAGCATGTCCGCGGCAAGGGCAATAGCGCCTTGCCGGCCGACCTCGACGCGGCGCTCGATGCGCTCGCCGCCTGCCTGAGCGGAGCGATCGACCAGCTCAACGCCATCGCCGTGCGCGAGCGCAGCGCGGCTCTTGCCGTGCTGGTGACGCATATCCTCGCCGCCTATCGCCGCTTGAAGGCGCAGCGCTCACTGCTCGACTATGACGACCTGATCGCCAGGACGCGCTCGCTGCTCGATAGGGTCGATCCGGCCTGGGCGCTCTACAAGCTCGACGCCGGCATCGACCACATCCTGCTCGACGAAGCGCAGGACACCAGCGAGGCACAATGGGCGATCCTGCGCCGCCTCGCCGAGGAGTTCTCGGCCGGCGAGGGCGCGCGTGAGCTGGTTCGTCCCCGCACCGTCTTCGTCGTCGGCGACGAGAAGCAGTCGATCTATGGCTTCCAGGGCGCGGCGCCGGCGCATTTCAGCGAGGAGCGGCGCAGTCTCGGCACGAGGCTGGCTGCGGCAAACCAACGTTTCGAGCCGATCAGCCTCACCACCTCCTTCCGCTCGGCGCCGGACATCATGCGCGCGGTCGATGCGGTGTTTGCGCCAAAGGAGCATTGGCGCGGCCTGGTCTTCGATGGCGGCGCCGGGCCCGAGCGCCACGATACGGTCAGGCGCGCCTCGATCGGCGCGGTCGATCTCTGGCCGGTCTCGGCCGATGATGCCGGCGAGAAGCCCGATGCCTGGACGGCGCCCGTCGACGCGCCCGAGCGACGCTCCGGGCTGGTCAAGCTCGCCGCCCGTATCGCCGATGTGCTGAAGCGCTGGAGCGAGGCTGGCCGCGACGATATCGGGCGGCCGTTCAAACCCGGTGATGTGATGATCCTGCTGCGCCAGCGCGGCGCGCTGTTCGAAGCGATCGTCAAGGCGCTGAAGGATCGCGAAGTGCCGGTCGCCGGCCGCGACCGCCTGACGCTCGCAGACCATCCGGCGGTCGAGGACCTCGTCGCGCTCGGACGCGCCATCCTGCTGCCACTCGATGATCTCTCACTGGCGATCACGCTGAAGACGCCGCTCTTTGGCCTCGACGACGACGATCTGATGCGCCTCGCGCCGGAGCGGAAGGGTTCTTTGCGCGATGCTTTCCGGCAGGCTGCGCAGACCGAGCCGCGCTATGCGGCGATCGAGGCGCGCCTGACCGAGCTCGCCGAGGAGGCGGGGCGTCATGGCCCGTTCCGCTTCTTCGCCGGCCTGCTCGGCCCTGGCGGCGGCCGCAATCTCGCTCTTGCCCGGCTCGGCCCCGAAGCGGGCGATGCACTCGACGCTTTCCTCAGCGCCGCGCTCGACCATGAGCGGCGCTATGGTCCCTCGCTCGCCGGCTTCCTGCACCATATCGGCGCGGTGGCGACGCAGGTGAAGCGCGACCTCTCGGCCAGCGCCGGCGAGGTCCGGGTGATGACTGTCCACGGCTCGAAGGGGCTGGAGGCGCCGGTGGTCATCCTCGCCGATCTCGGCATCGCACCGGGCGAGCGCCGCCTGCCGAAGCTGATGGCCGTCGAGCCGCCGCGCGGCGCGCAGGTGCCGGTCTGGCCGAGCAAGCGCGCCGATGATCCCGCCGCGATGCGGCGCGCCAAGGACGCCATCGTCGCCCAGATGGTCGAGGAGCATCACCGCCTGCTCTATGTTGCGCTGACCCGCGCCGAAGAGCGTCTCATCCTCTGCGGCGTCCAGGCCAAGGGCGAGGCTCCAGAAGGCTCCTGGTACGCCATGGCCGAGCTTGGCCTTGCCGGCTCCGAGCCCTGGCTGCGCGATGTTCCGGCGCCCGATGGTGACGGCGAAGTGCGCCGCTTCATGGTCTCGCAGCCGGGAGAGATCGCGGCCGAGGAGAGCGCTGGCGCTCAGGCCACGACTGCGCCGCCGGACTGGCTCACGCGTTCAGCGCCGGAGGAGGCCGAGCCTGCACCGCCGCTGCGGCCGTCGAGCGCGCTATCAGCCGCCGATGCGCAGGAGCGCCCGCATGACGGGCCCTTCCTCGCCAATGCCGCCGCGGCCGGCCGGCTCGCGCATCTCCTGCTGCAGGTCTTGCCTGAGGTGCCGTCGGAACGACGTGCCGCCACGGCCCACGCACTGGCGGAGGCGCGTGGCGGTTCGCTCGCCGAGGAGCGCCGCAGCAGAATCGTCGACGATGCGCTCGCGCTGGTCGCCGCGCCGGAATTCGGTGGATTGTTCGGGCCCGGCAGCCTGGCCGAAGTGCCGCTCGCTGGCGAGATCACGTTGGCGGATGGCGGCCGGCGCCCGGTGCAGGGCCGGATCGACCGGCTCGCCGTCGGCGATCGCGAAGTGCTGATCGCCGATTTCAAGACCGCAGCCCGCCCGCCACAGGACGCCGCGGCGCTGCCGGCGTCGACCCTGGCGCAGCTCGCGGTCTATCGCCGGCTGGTCGCGGAGATCTATCCCGGGCGGCACGTCAGAGCGGTAGCGATCTATACGGCGAGCCTCAAGCCGCTCGAGCCGTCGCCGGAACTGCTCGACGAAGCTCTGGCGAAAATGGCCACTACGTCATTGCGAGCGTAGCGAAGCAATCCGGGAGGCTTGCGCCACGTCCGCTGGATTGCGTCGTCGCGACGCTCCTCGCAATGACGACAAGGGCCGCGACCTATCATCAGTGGAAGCACGGCTGCCCCGCTTCACCGGAGGGTGAGCCAGCCTTGACCCTGCGGCTGCCCGTTCATAGCTTCAGCGACGAATGGCGGCGTTGTTGCCGCACTGAGAATCGAAAGGCGAAAAAGCCATGGCGACGACCAAAGTGACCGATGCGAGCTTCGAAGCCGACGTGCTGAAGTCCGCTGAGCCGGTGGTGGTGGACTTCTGGGCCGAGTGGTGCGGCCCCTGCCGGATGATCGGCCCGGCCCTCGAGGAGATCGCCGGCGAGCTCGACGGCAAGGTCAAGATCGTCAAGATGAACGTCGACGAGAACCAGCAGATCCCGGCCCAGTTCGGCATCCGCTCGATCCCGACGCTGATGCTGTTCAAGGATGGCAAGCTGGCCTCGCAGAAGGTCGGCGCTGCTCCCAAGAGCGACCTGTCGCGCTGGATTTCGGCCGCGGTCTGATCTGACTGTGCAGAATCAGGAAGGCCCGCCCTCAGCGAGGGCGGGCCTTCTTCGTTTCAGGCTATGCGCAGGTCACTTCGAGCGGTTGTCGAGCGCCCAGGCGCCGGCCCCGGCAAAGACCAGATAGAAGAAGATGAAGCAGTAGAGGATGGCGGCGTCACCATTGTTGAGCAGCGGATAGACGTTCCGCGGCGCATGGAACATCCAGTAGGCATAGGCCATCTCGCCGGCGAGGATGAAGGCGACGGGGCGGGTCCACAGGCCGATCAGGATCAGCAGGCCGCCGAAGGCTTCGAGGATCGCGCCGAACCAGAACAGCGTGAACGCTGCCGGCAGGCCGCTGGCGGGTGCGGCCGGGAAGCCGAACAGCTTCTGCGTGCCATGGGCGATGAAGATGAGCGCGGTCGCAATGCGCAGCAGCGCAAGCGCATAGGGCGCGTAGCGGTTCAGGGAGTTGAGAGCCTGCATGGGCGGGTTGCCTTCCGTCCGGTTTTGAATTGGAAAAATTTGCTAAGTGATTGTGTTTGCTGGCGAAGGAGTCTCCTTCGTCGCTTTGTGCTTGTCTCTGTGCAAGGAATGCCGATCAAGTCACGTTTTCGTTTGCAGTGCAGCAAAATCACCTCGCGGCAAATCGGCCACAGCGGCGGCCTCGTTCACCATTGCGGAAAATTCGCCGAAATCGGGCTTAACCACCCCTTAAAAGCGCCATGTTTGAATCCTGTCTGGAAATCACCCAGCTGCGGAGCGCAGCGCGGTGGCGGGGCCTGAACGGGGCGGGATGAACGACCGGTCGAAACGAGGCGGTGAGCGGCGCGAGCCGTCATTCGAGCGTGCGCGCGACGATTACGAGCGCGACGACGGCGATCTGCGCCTGTCGGCCGAGGACCGCCCCTATCGCGGAGGAGCAAACCGGGTGGCACCGCGCCAGCAACCCAGTCGCCAAAAGACTGAACGAGGCAAGGGCCGCAAGCAGCGCCGCAAGCGCGGCTCTTTCTTTGGCCGTATCGTCTACTGGGGCTTCGTCATGGGCCTGTGGGCGGTGCTCGCGGTCGGCGGCGTCGTCGCCTATCACGCTGCGCAATTGCCGCCGATCGACCAGCTCACCGTGCCGAAGCGGCCGCCGAACATCGCGATCCTCGCGGCCGACGGCTCGCTGCTCGCCAATCGCGGCGAGACCGGCGGGCGCACCATCACCATCGGCGAAGTCCCGCCCTATCTGCCAAAGGCCTTCGTCGCGATCGAGGACCGGCGCTTCTACGACCATTTCGGCATCGACCCGATCGGCCTGACCCGCGCCGTCGTCAACAATGTGACCAAGCGCGGCGGCGTGCAGGGCGGCTCGACCCTGACCCAGCAGCTCGCCAAGAACCTGTTCCTGACCCAGGAGCGCACCGCTGCGCGCAAGATTCAGGAAGCGATCCTCTCGCTTTGGCTGGAGCGGACCTACACCAAGGACCAGATCCTCGAGCTCTATCTCAACCGCGTCTATTTCGGCTCGGGCGCCTATGGCGTCGAGGCGGCGGCGCAGCGCTATTTCAACAAATCGGCCCGCTCGGTCACGGTCGCCGAGGCGGCGATGCTGGCCGGCCTCGTCCAGGCGCCATCGCGCCTTGCGCCCAACCGCAATCCGGAAGCCGCCGAGAAGCGCGCCCAGCTGGTGATCTCGGCGATGGCCGAGCAGGGGCTGATCTCGCAAGCCACGGCCAAGACCGCGCTCGGCGCGCCGGCCGAAGTGCCCGAGCGCGTCGGCGCCGGTTCGGTCAACTACGCCGCCGACTATGTCATGGACGTGCTCGACGACTTCATCGGCGCGATCGAGGGCGACGTCACCGTGCTGACCACGGTCGACACCAAGCTGCAGAGCTCGGCCGAGACGATCCTGGTCGAGGCGCTCTCGGCGCAGGGCGCCAAGCTCAACGCCTCGCAGGGCGCGGTGGTCTCGCTGGCGCCGGATGGCGCGATCCGTGCCCTGATCGGCGGGCGCGACTATACCAAGAGCCAGTTCAACCGCGCCACGGCTGCGCATCGCCAGCCGGGCTCGTCGTTCAAGCCCTTCGTCTATCTCACGGCGATCGAGAAGGGCCTGACGCCGGATACGATCCGCGACGATTCCCCGGTCTCGATCAAGGGCTGGGAGCCGGAGAATTTCTCGCGCACCTTCCGTGGGCCGGTCACGCTGCAGACCGCCTTTGCCCATTCGCTCAACACCGTCGTGGCGCGCCTGATCCAGGAGGTGACGCCGCGTGAGGTCGTGCGTACGGCCCAGCGCCTCGGTATCAACTCGTCACTGCAGGCCAATCCGTCGCTGTCGCTCGGCACCTCGGAGGTGACGCCACTCGAGATGACCGCCGCCTATGCCACCTTTTCCAATGGCGGCCAGTCGGTGCTGCCCTATGTGATCCGCGAGGTCAGGTCGACGAACGGCAAGGTCGTCTACGCCCGCAAGGCCAATAATTTCGGCCCGGTGATCCAGCCGCAGACGCTGTCGATGATGAATTCGATGTTCCACGCGGTGATGACCGGCGGCACCGGCAGCAAGGTCAACCTCCCCGGCTGGGAGGTCGGCGGCAAGTCGGGCACGACGCAGGATTATCGCGACGCCTGGTTCGTCGGCTTCACCGGACGGCTGGTCACCGCCGTCTGGGTCGGCAACGACGACAACTCGACGATGAAGCGCGTCACCGGCGCCGGCCTGCCGGCCGAGATATGGGGCAAGTACATGAAGGCGGCCCATGCCGGCCAGCAGCCGGTGCAATTGCCGGGCGGGCTCTGGCAGTCGGCGCCGAAGTCGATCTTCGACACCGGCGAGCCTGTCGCTGGCGTCGCGCCATCGCCGCGAACCCAGCAGGCCGCCACGGGCGATCGCGCCTGGACGCCGCCGCCTCCACAGGAAAAGAACTTCTTCGAGCGCCTGTTCGGCGGCTGAGCCTGGCCGTCATTGCGAGGAGCATAGCGACGAAGCAATCCAGGAACGGCAGCGCTCTACGTCCCCCTGGATTGCTTCGCTACGCTCGCAATGACGTGGTAGCCCTTCACGTCCCGCGCGGCTTGGCGCGAGTCGTCGGCGCCGCCGCCGCGGGATCGTCTGGCCAGGGATGGCGGGGATAGCGTCCCTTCATCTCGGCTTTCACGCTGGCCCAGGAACCGCGCCAGAAGCCCGGCAGGTCGCGTGTGACCTGGATCGGCCGGTGTGCCGGCGAAAGCAGCTCCAGCACCAGCGGCACGCGCCCGCCGGCGAGCGCGGGATGCTGCGCCAGCCCGTAGAGCTCCTGCACCCGGACCGAGATCGTCGGCCCTGCCTCGGCGCCATAGTCGACGGCGAGTTGCGAACCGGTCGGTGCTGCGAAATGCGTCGGCGCTTCCATGTCTAGCCGCCGCTTCAGCTCCCAGGGCAGCAAGGTCGACAGCGCGGAATCGAGATCGCCCGGGTTGATCGCTGCGAGCGCGTTTCGCCCGACGATATGCGGCGCCAGCCAATCCACGGCAGTCTCGGCGAGGCCGCTATCGGAGAGATCAGGCCAGCCGGCATCCTCGCCTTCGGCCGCGCGCAGGAAAGCGACACGCTCGCGCAATTGCGCCTGCGCCTTGCTCCAGGGCAGCGTCTCGATGCCGATGATGGCAATGCCCTTCGCCAGCACCTCGGCATTCTCCTCGGAAGCCTCGACCGGCAAGGGCCGCTCGGCCAGCACCAGCGCACCGTATTTGCGCGCTGCTCGAGCCCGCAGCGCCCGGGCCGGCCGGTCGAACACGGTCTCGTTGCGCTCCGACAGGCCGATCCGGATCAGGCCGGAGGCGGCGAGCGCGGCGATCTCGGCCTCGCTGATCGCGACGGCGCTGAGGATACGGGCCTGCTGGGCGCTTCCGGTCATCTCGCCGACGACGAGATAGGGCTCGCGCGCCAGTCTCTGGCCAGGTTCGAGCATCGCTCCTCGGCCATTGGCGAGAAGATACTGCCCCGAGCCGGGCTGGCGAGCCTTGGCGACGCGATCGGGAAAAGCGAGGCCGAGCAGGAAACCGGGCGAGAGCGCTTGTTCCGTGCCCGCTTTCATCTTGCTCGCCGCTTGCCGGGCCCAGCCTTCGGCGAGGCGGCGCATGTCGCCGGCGCGGCCGCCACGCTCGCGGCTGAAGCGCTCCAACCGCTCGGAAAGGTCGATCGCATCGCCGCCGAGCCCGCGCTCGACCAGCAGAGCCGCCAGTAGGGCGGCCGGCTCGGCCTGGCGATGATGCGCGGCGCCGACGACCATGTGCGCCAGTCGCGGCGGCAATGGCAGCACCTGCAGCGCCTTGCCGTCATCGGTGATGCGCCCGTCTGCATCAAGTGCATCGAGATCGCCCAGCAGCGTCCGCGCTTCCTTCAGCGCCGGCGCCGGCGGCGGGTCGAGAAAGGCGAGCGTCGTCGGATCGGAAACGCCCCAGGCGGCGCAGTCGAGCAACAGGGGAGCAAGGTCGGCCGAGAGAATTTCCGGCCGGGCGAAGGCTTCGAGCGCGCCGTTCGCCGCCTCTTCCCAGAGCCGGTAGCAGATGCCGGGCTCGGTACGGCCAGCGCGACCGCGGCGCTGGTCGCAGGCCGCTCGGCTGGCGCGCTGGGTGACGAGGCGGGTGACGCCGATATCGGGCTCGTAGAGCGGCACGCGGGCAAGGCCGGAATCGATGACGACGCGCACGCCCTCGATTGTCAGCGAGGTCTCGGCGATCGACGTTGCGAGCACGACCTTGCGCTTAGCCTTGGGCGCCGGCAGCACGGCGCGGTCCTGCTCGGCCTGGTCGAGCGCGCCGTAGAGCGGCGCGATCTCGATCGCGGCATCGCGGATCTTCTCGCGCAGGCGCTCCTCGACCCGGCGGATTTCGCCCTGGCCAGGCAGGAAGACCAGCAGCGAGCCGGCCTGCTCGTTCAGCGCCTGCAGCACGGCATCGGTGACCTGGTCCTCGATCCGTTTCAACGGATCGCGGCCGAGATAGCGCGTCTCGACCGGATAGGCGCGGCCCTCGCTCTCGATCACCTCGGCATCGCCGAGCAGCTTCGCGACGCGCGCGCCGTCCAGCGTCGCCGACATCACCAGGATGCGGAGGTCCTCGCGCAGGCCGGCCTGCGCATCGAGCGCCAGCGCCAGCCCGAAATCGGCGTCGAGCGAACGCTCGTGGAACTCGTCGAACAGCACGGCGGCGACACCGTCGAGCGCGGGATCGTCGAGGATCATCCGGGCGAAGACGCCTTCGGTGACGACCTCGATCCGCGTCTTCGGCCCGATCTTGGAGCCGAGCCGGACGCGCAGGCCGACCGTCTCGCCGACGCGCTCGCCAAGCGTCTGCGCCATGCGGTTGGCGGCACCGCGCGCCGCCAGCCGGCGCGGCTCCAGCACGATCAGCTTGCCGCTGCCCTTTCCGTTATTTTGGGCCCAGGGCTCGTCCAGCAGCGCGAGCGGCACGCGCGTCGTCTTGCCGGCGCCGGGCGGCGCGACGAGCACGGCGTTCGGCGTCTCGCGCAGCGAGCTGGTGAGAGCATCGAGAACCGCGTCGATCGGGAGGGCTGTGTCGAAGGCGCGCATGCGCCTGCGATGTGGCGCAGGCGGCGCGGCTGCGCAAGCCGCCTCAGGCCGCCTGCTGCAATCCGACTGCGAACGGCGTCATGCTGACCGTGCCGGCCTTGACCGAGACCAGTGTGTTGCAGGGCAAAGCCTGCCAGCAGTCGCGGGCGGCGTCCACCGGCTCGGAGGCGATCACCACCGCATCGCCGCGATTGCAGACATAGAGCGTCGGCGGCCTCGTGTCGGACGACCAGCGCACCGCGTGGATCGTCTCGCCATCGGCGAGCGCGGCAGCGCAGCGCAGGGGCTCCTGCACGCCGGCTTCCTGCATCAGCGCGAGCGCGTCGCCAAGCGCTCCCGCCAGGGCCTCGCCGGGTGCGGCGCCCTCGGCGATACGCGCCAGCGCCAGCAGGAACAGCGCTTCAGAATCGGTGGTGCCGACGCGGGCATCATAGAGCGCATCGGGGATCAGGCTTTCGAGCCGGCGCTTGATCACGGCGTAGCCGCCGATCTGGCCGTTATGCATGAAGAGGTGCCGGCCGTGGACGAAGGGGTGGCAGTTCGCCCGCGTCGAAGCCGTGCCGGTAGCGGCGCGCACATGCGCGAAGAACAGATGCGAGCGCACCAGGCGCGCGATCGAGAGCAGGTTCTCATCCGACCAGGCCGGCCTGATCTCGCGATATTGGCCAGGCTCGGCCCGCTCGCCATACCAGCCGACGCCAAAGCCGTCGCCATTGGTGCCGGTCTTGGCCTCCTCGGCATGGAGCGACTGGTGGATCAGCGAATGGCAGGGCGAGGCGATGAAGTCCTCGAGGAAGACCGGAGCGCCGGCATAGGCGAGGAAACGGCACATGGTGGTCCCGAATCAGCTGCGGGCGGGACGCCGCAGGAGAAGATTATTCCATGAGGATGAATGCCGGCATAATGGTGGCGATCGCCAGGTTGCCGCTCCCATAGCCTTGATATAACCGTCGCAGCGATGGGATGACGACGATGTCCCGCGGCAAGCGGGCGGGGAAGGGCCGTTTCTGATGCTGACGAAGCTTGCCGCCGCGGCGCTCCTGTTCGTTCTTTTCCCTGAGGTCGCCTTCGCCGCCGGCGATATCGGCGGTGCGACCATGGGTGTCGCCTGGGCCCTGCCCTTCGCCGGCATGCTGCTCTCGATCGCGCTCGGCCCCGTGCTGTTCCCGCATTTCTGGGAGCTGAACTACGGCAAGTTCGCTGCCTTCTGGGCGGTGCTGGTCGTGGTGCCGCTCGTCCTGTTCCGCGGCTTCGACCCGGCGCTCGGCGCGCTCCTGCACACCGCGCTGCTCGAATACATCCCGTTCATCATCCTGCTCTTCGCGCTGTTCACCATCGCCGGCGGCATCTTGATCACCGGCAATCTGCATGGCACGCCGGCGACCAATACCGCGCTGCTCGCGATCGGCACGCTGATGGCGAGCTTCGTCGGCACCACCGGCGCCTCGATCATCATGATCCGCCCGGTCCTGCGGGCGAATGACGACCGGCGCTTCAACGTCCATGTCGTTGTCTTCTTCATCTTCCTGGTCTCGAACATCGGCGGATCGCTGACGCCGCTCGGCGATCCCCCGCTCTTCCTCGGCTTCCTGCGCGGCGTCTCCTTCTTCTGGACGACGACGCATCTGCTGCCGGAGACGCTGACCGCAGTCGCGATCCTGCTCGCCGTATTCTACGCGCTCGACAGCTGGTTCTTCCGCAAGGAGGAGAACTACCCGCCGCTGCGCGACCCGACGCCGGACCGCGCCATCAAACTCTTCGGCAAGGTCAATATCCTCCTGCTCGCTGGCGTCATCCTCGCCATCCTGATGTCGGCGAACTGGAAGCCGGGCGTCGTCTTCGACATCCATGGCGTCCATGTCGAATTGCAGAACGTCGTGCGCGATCTCGTTCTGCTCGGGCTCGCCGGGCTCTCGCTCGTCCTGACGCCGAAGCCGGTCCGGGCCGGCAACGAGTTCAGCTGGGGGCCGATCAAGGAGGTGGCCAAGCTCTTCGCCGGCATCTTCGCCTGCATCATTCCGGTGCTCGCCATGTTGCAGGCCGGCCGCAACGGCGCCTTCGCACCGCTGGTCGCCCTCGTCAGCAATCCCGACGGCAGCGCCAACAACGTCGCCTATTTCTGGCTGACCGGCGCGCTCTCCTCTTTCCTCGACAACGCGCCGACCTATCTCGTCTTCTTCGAGCTCGCCGGCGGCAATGCGCAGGCCTTGATGACGACCGGTGCCCTGACGCTGACCGCGATCTCGGCCGGCGCCGTCTTCATGGGCGCCAACTCCTATATCGGCAACGCCCCGAACTTCATGGTCTACGCCATCGCCAAGGACCGGAAGGTCGCGATGCCGAGCTTCTTCGGCTACATGCTCTGGTCGGGCGCGATCCTGATCCCGCTCTTCCTGGTGCAGACGCTGCTCTTCTTCCGCTGAGCATTCACCCGTCATTGCGAGCGTAGCGAAGCAATCCAGGAGGCGCAGCGCTCTACGGTATCCTGGATTGCTTCGTCGCTTCGCTCCTCGCAATGACGGTGTAGTTCCGTCGCGAACGGACATGGTCTAAACCGCGGCGACCGATCAGAGATTCCTCGCATGACCCTGCGCCCCGACACGCTGGCGATGACCGCCGTCCTCGCCATGCTGACGGCGCTCGGCCCGCTCTCGACCGATTTCTATTTGCCCTCGCTCCCCGAAATCGCGCGAGCGATGGGCACGGATTTCGCCGGGGCGCAGGCGACGCTCTCGGCCTTCCTGTTCGGCTATGCCGCCGGCCAGATCATCTGGGGGCCGCTCTCCGACCGGCTCGGCCGCCGGCCGGTCTTGATGATCGGCCTTTGCCTGTTCATCGCCATGACGCTCGCCTGCGCTTTCGCACCCTCGATCGAGGCGCTGATCGGCGCCCGCTTCGCCCAGGCGGTCGGTGCGTCCGGGCCGATCGTACTCGGCCGCGCCATGGTCCGCGATCTCTATGAGGGGCCCCGCGCCGGCCGCGAGCTCGCCCGCATGGGCATGATCATGGGGCTGGTGCCGGCGATCGCGCCGGTGCTCGGCGGCCTGCTGCAGAACGCCTTCGGCTGGCGCTCGACCTTCCTGGCCTCGCTCGTCTTCGCGCTCGCCATGCTCGCCATCATCGTGACGATCATGCCGGAGACGCTGCGCCAGCGCTCGCCGGACGGCCTGTCGCTGCCGGCGATCCTGCGCGGCTACCGGCTGCTGCTGGGCAATCGCGCCTATCGCGTCTATGTCGCCCTGACCGCGCTGGCCTATGCTGGGCTCTTCGCCTTCATATCCGGCTCTTCCTTTGTGCTGATGGGTGTCTACGGCCTGACGGCGCCGGCCTACGGGCTCTCCTTCGGCTGCGCGGTGCTCGGCTTCATCCTCGGCACGATCATCGCGCAGCGCCTGGTCGGACGGCGCGGCCTAGACGGCGTGATCGCGCTCGGCGTCGCCTGCCTCGCCGGAGGCGGCCTCGCGATGCTGGCCGGCATCGCCACCGGCTTCGGCGGCGCGGCCGGCGTCGTCGGGCCGATGGCGCTCTATGCCTGCGGCGTCGGCCTGACCATGCCGCAGGCGCAGGCCTCGGCGATGATGCCTTTCCCCGAACGCGCGGGTGCGGCCTCGTCCCTGACCGGCCTTTGTCAGATGCTGCTCGCGGCCTGCGTCGGCCTGCTCGTCGGCCATCTGCTCACGGGCAGCGCACTACCGCTCCCGATCGTGATGTCGGTGATCGGCGTCGCGACGCTGATCCTCTTTCATGCCAGCGCCAAGATCCGCGCCGGCAAGGTCTGACGGTTCAGTTCCCCATCCGGTCACGCCATTGCCGCTCGCCCTGCATGCAGGAGACGCGCGGCGCCTTGGCCTGCGCCTTCTGGATCAAGGCTTCCGGGCCGGCCGGCATCTCGGCGATCTCGCGCACCAGCTTGGTCCTGGTCGCATCGGCGAACTGATGGCGCTCGCGGATCGGGATGACGAAGGCGCCGATACCGGTGATAACGCAGTCCTCGTAGTAGACGTCGAGATTGTCGATGTCGAAATAGCTCGCCTGTTTCAGCATCACCGGCAGGCCGTTGATGGCGATGCCCTTGTCGCGAGCGGCATCGCGGGCGGCCGTCACCGGACGCCCGTCATTGTTGGCGCCGTCGCCGGAGATGTCGATGACGCGGCGCATCGGCGTGACATTGCTAGCCTCGAGCAGGGAGACGGCGAGGTCGATCGCGCCGGAGATCGAGGTGCGTCGGCCGCGCCGGGTCGGGGCTTCGCCGAGTTCCTCGGCGAAGGCGATCGCCGATTGCGGGGTTTCGATCACCGTCCAGGGCCTGACGATGTGCTGGAAGTCGCCGCCGGCCCATTCGAAATAGGTGACGGCGATCTTGCCGATCGCGCCCTTGGCGATGGCCTCGTGCAGCTGTTTCGACCGGAAGGCCTCGATATAGCCGTTGCGCTGCAAGGCGAGCTCGTCGAGATCCATCGAATAGGACACGTCGACCGCCAGCACGAGGGCGACGTCGACCTCCTCGGGCGGCGCATTCGCTTGTTGCGCATTTGGCGCCGCGCCCGGCCAGAACCCGGCGGCCGCGAGACAAAAGAGACCGAACAGCCAGGGCCGCATCGAAACCTCCGTCATCTGTCGTCGAAGCGTGACGCCGAAAGAAGACGGGTTCCGGGCGAAGGCAGGCTTCAAACGAAAGTCGTCGAAGTCTGCGCCTGCTTTTGATTCGCGCAAAGCACGAAAACGCGAGTGTCGGCCGGAAAAATGGGCATCGGCCTGCACAAGCCGATACCCCGTAGGGGCTATCCGCGCCTGCGGTTCTCGACGATCGCGAGCGCGGCCTGGAAGGCCTCCTCGACGCCGAGCGCCGAGGTATCGAGCAGGACAGCATCCTCCGCCGCCTTCAGCGGCGCATCGCCGCGGCCCGAATCCCTGGCGTCGCGCCGGCGGATATCGGCCAGGATGCCGTCGAAGGTCGTGGTCTCGCCCCGCCCCGCCAGTTCCTTGTGCCTTCGCGCGGCGCGCACTTCCGGCGTCGCTGTGACGAAGAGCTTCACTGTCGCCTCAGGGCAGATCACCGTGCCGATGTCGCGCCCGTCGAGCACGGCCCCGGCCGCCGCTGCGGCGAAGCGGCGCTGCCGGTCGATCAGGGCGCGCCGGACCGCGGGAATCGCCGCGACCACCGAGGCGGCCTCGCCGATCTCGCGACCACGCAGCCGTGTTTCGTCGATTGCCGCATCGTCGAAGCCGGCGGCGCTGGCGGCGGCAGCCTGAACATCGTCGAGCGGCTCGCCAGCATCGAGCATGGTACGGGCAACCATGCGGTAGAGCAGGCCGGTGTCGAGATAGGGCAGATGGTAATAGGCGGCGAGCCGGCGCGCCAGCGTGCCCTTGCCGGAAGCCGCCGGCCCGTCGACGGCGATCACCAGCCGGCCGGCCTGTTGCATCGGGGAGGCTGTCGGCTGGATTGCGGGCACGATTTCAGTCTTTCGCGAGTGCTCAAGTCGAGGCAAAGTTCTAAAGCACCGGACGCGCCGATGCGAAGCGGTTTTGCAGCTGGTGCCGCAGGTTCGCGCCGCAGCCAAATCAGGATTTGACAGGGACGCTTTGCCCGACTAACGGACGCCCCTGCTTTTTTACGAACCCTGTCCGAACTTGAAGGTCCGACGCCGTGGCGAAACCGGAACTTGGTACCAAGCGCGTTTGCCCGGTTACGGGGCGCAAATTCTACGATCTCGACAAGGATCCGATCGTCTCGCCCTATACCGGCCAGTCCTATCCGCGCTCGCTGTTCGAGCCGCAGGCCAAGGCGGCGACAGCGGTGCCTGCGGCCAAGCCCGCGGATGACGAGGACGAGACCGAGGCCGCCGATGGCGCCGTCGAGCTCGTCTCGCTCGACGACGCCGATGCCGAGGCCGCCGAGAAGGAGCCGGTGGTCACCAGCGACGACGACATCGAGATCGAGGATGACGGCGTCGCCGACGATGACGACGATACCTTCCTGGAGGAGGACGAGGAAGGCGACGACGACGTCGCCGACCTGATCGATGGCGACATCGAGGGCGACGAGGACGCCTGAGCGGCGCCGGGATCACGTCAAATCGCGCTCCTGAAAAAAGCGCGACAAGAACGTGACATCAGTGCTTGTGTCTTGGCGCAAGCTTGCCTATAGAGCGCTTCGTCGCTGCGGCGACGAGCGCGGACCGGCCCGAAAGAGCCTTCGGATCGCGACGATTTCCCGGCCTTTCCCCAAGAAGGTCGGCAGAGTGGGGCCATAGCTCAGTTGGGAGAGCGCTTGAATGGCATTCAAGAGGTCGGCGGTTCGATTCCGCCTGGCTCCACCAAATCTCCCCTCCCGGATCGCTGATTTACTGATGTGTCTGACAGCGCTGCGGCGCTGGGCCAGGGCCAATCTCGCCCGAAGCGGCGCGATGGCTAACTCGCGCTGACCAGGAGCAGCATCAGCTCCGCCTGCCGCGACGTGCCCGTCTTCTGGAAGATCGTCTTCAGTCTCGTCCTCGCGGTTTCCTGGGTGACGCCAAGCTGTTCGGCGGAGTCGACGAGCGAGTCGCCCTGCAGCAGGCGCCGGCAGAGAGCGATCTCCGATGGTGTCAGGCCGAAGGCGGGGGCGAGAGGGGCAAGATCGCCCGCGTCCAATCCCTTCGAGCCGAGCTCGAGGATCTGCACCAGGATCAGCCGCTCGGGCGGAAGCAGGATGAGGCGGCCCCCGACCGGCTGGGCTATCGGGAGCGCCGCGACCGAGGCCTGCCACGCGCCGGTGGCCGTACGGAAGCCGATACGCGAGACGGGTGTGGGCCTGCCCTGAGACAGCAGGGCCAGCGTTGCCCCGAAGCGGGCATCGGCGGTCGCGTCTGCAAGATGGCAACGGCCGTGCCGCGCGCTCACGCATCGCCCGGAGACGAAGAGGCCCTCCGCCAGGGCATTGGCGTCACGCACGCGCCGGTCGCCGGTGACGACGAAGGCGGCGCACCGGCTGCGCTCCACCAAAGCGGCTTTGGCAACCGCGGTCTCCACATCGGAGCGCAGCAGGCGGGCCAGGTTGATCGAGCGCTCGAAATTGCCGCGGACATTGGTCAGTATCTCTACCGCCGCCCGGTCGTAGACGCCGGATTTCGAGAGCGGGTAGTGCATGAGCAGATTCGCGACCTCGTCGCCCTCGCCGACGATCTTCATGCCGGCCGCCGCCACCGTACCGCCCTGAGGCAACAGCCAGTCATTGTAGAATTCCGTCTTGATGAAATTCCTTGCCGGAGAGACCTCCTCCGAGGCTCCAATGGTGGTTCCCCTTAGGCTCATCCAATAGGCGTTCCAGGGATTGATGTGGGCGAAATGCTCCGCATAGGCGGTCACGAAGGCCGGCTCCATGTTCTGGAGCGATAGGAAGTTGAGGCGGCTTTCGGGGAAGTTCATGTTGGCGAGCCCTCCCCAGGAACCGGGGAAGGCGTTGCTCAGGATTGCGGGTACCCGATCCCAGGAACCCTGGCCGAAGCTCGCGGCATCGATCGCCGCCGCCACGTTCTGGCTGATGACCGACAGGCGGTCCTCATCATAGACGTCGATCGGTCCTCGCCTCACCGCCGGTTCGTCCCAAGCCCATCACGGCGATGGCCGAGCCGCCATCGCCGACTGTCTCCACTACTTCTACGTTAGCTGATCGGGCGCGGTAGAAAAAAGAGAAACTGCACTCACGATTAGGGCGCCCGGGCAGCCCTGTCGGCGGGACCGGGCTGTATGCCGGACAGAATGCCCCATGCCGGTTAAGACATGCGATCGACGTCTTGCGCGCTTGGGCCTGCGTCTGTGCGGGAAATGGGGAAAGTTAATTTGGTTTCCCGCGTAGCTGAAGATGATTGTCCCATGGTGGGATTGATACTCAGTATTTTATTTCGAAATGTTTTACAAAAGTATATTTAGATTGTGTCTTGTGTTGTATAATAATCTGCTTGTTCGGCCGTTCTTTTTAAAAAACACTTCTCTTGACCATCGACTGCGCTGGCCGGCATCGTGAAAGACAGAGAGCAAGAGGTTTGCTCCCGATCAGATCATTCGCTCGATGCGAGGTGCGCGATGTCCAAAGCCGGCCGCCAGCTCACGCTCAACCTGTTCATCTATCCGGGCGGCCACCATGAGGCGGCCTGGCGCTACAAGGAGTCGGAACCGGAGCGGGTGCTCGACATCCGCTACTATCAGGAGCTGGCGCGAAAGGCCGAGACTGCGAAGTTCGACGCGGTCTTCCTCGCCGACGGGCCGTCCTTGGCGGAGAACGTTCGCTATTCCTCCCGCGTTCGCCTGGAGCCGGTGACCTGGCTGACCGCCATCGCCGCCGCCACCGAGAAGATCGGCCTGATCGGCACGGCCTCGACCACCTATAACGAGCCCTACAACCTCGCCCGGCTCTTCGCCTCGCTCGACCATATCAGCGGCGGCCGCGCCGGCTGGAACATCGTCACCACCAGCGACGCCGGCGCCGCCCATAATTTCGGCCTGCCGGAGCATCCGCCGCATGGCGAGCGCTACGAGAAAGCCCGCGAGTTCCTCGATGTCGTCACCAGGCTCTGGGACAGCTGGGAGGACGACGCCCTCGTCGCCGACCCCCGAAGCGGCGTCTTCGCCGACGCTGATAAGGTCCACCGCATCGACCATGTCGGCAAGCATTACCGGGTGCGCGGCCCGCTCAACGTCTCGCGCTCGCCGCAGGGGCGTCCGGTCTATGTCCAGGCCGGCTCCTCCGAGGATGGCCGCTCCTTCGCCGCCCAGTTCGCCGAGGCGATCTTCACCGCCCACCAGACGCTTCAAAGCGCTCAGGAATTCTATGCCGACATCAAGACCCGTGCGGTAGCGCTCGGGCGCCGACCGGATCATCTGCGCATCCTGCCGGGGATCAGCCCCTTCCTCGGCTCGACGGAAGCCGAGGCGAAACGGTTGGAGGAGGAGATCGACGAGCTGATCCAGCCGGCTGCCTCGCTCGATCAGCTCAAGCGCATGATCGGGGTCGATCTCAGCGGTTACGATCTCGACGGCCCCGTGCCGCGTCACATCATCGACACCAACGGGCCGCAGGGGCTGGCGAGCCGCTTCCAGCTCGTCGTCGATATCGTCGACCGCGAGAATCCGACCATCCGCCAGCTGATCCGGCGCCTCGCCGGCGCGCGCGGCCATCGCGTCGTCGTCGGCACGCCCGAGCATGTCGCGAACGAGATCCAGAGCTGGTTCGAGCAGGGCGCGGCCGACGGCTTCAACGTCATGCCGCCCTGGCTGAACGGCGGCTTCGACAGCTTCGTCTCCGAGGTCGTGCCGATCCTGCACAGGCGCGGCCTGTTCCGGCATGAGTATTCCGGCTCGACGCTGCGTGACCATTACGGCCTGCCGCGTCCGGAGAGCATCTTTGCCGAGGAGCAGCGCAAGAGCGCCTGAGGCGCTCCGCTTCGCATCCGACCTTCCCAATGCGTGCTGCGGCGCGGGCCTCTCCCGCGAGCGAAGACGCATGCCCATCGAGGACCTCAGATGAAGCTGACCTATCTCCTGCCGCTCGCAGCCGCCCTGCTGGCCGGCACTGCTACGGCCCAGCCCTTGCCGGAGAGCGCGCCGATCCCCGAGCGCATTCCGCCGGGCACGACCTTGGTGATCGGCGACCCGCAGACCAGGGTCGCGCTCGCCCTGTCGGGAGAGCTCGCCAAGCTGCCCTTCAAGGTCGAATGGGCCAACATCTCCGGCGGTCCGCAGACGATCGAGGCCTTCCGGGCCAAGGCGCTCGACATCGGCGCCGTCGCCGACATCCCGCCGATTCACGCGCAGTGGACGGGCCTCGAGGTCAGGATCGTCGCCGCCAAGTTCCGGCGCGATCCTGTCGGGCATCCGATCTATGTGATCGCCACGGCGCCAGGCTCCGGCATCGCCAAGCTCGAGGATATCAAGGGCCGCAAGGTCGCCTTCAGCCCCGGCCAGGCCCAAGGCGCGCTGGTGCTGCGTGTGCTGAAGAAACTGAACCTCCGGCATGACGAGGTCCAGCTCGTCGAACTGCCGAGCGTCGGCGACGCCTATGTCAACGCGCTCGCCAGCAAGCTCGTCGATGCCGCGCCGATCGGCGAGGCGAACAAGCAGCGCTTCGTCCAGAACTATGCGCGCGACGGCGCCAGGGCCTTGCCGCACGGCCTGCGCGACGATCCCGCCTATCTCTATGTCGTGAAATCCTCGCTGGAGGATCCCGGCAAAGCGGCGGCGATCCGCGCCTATGTCCAGGCCTGGGGCCGCGCCACCAAATGGGTCGAGACCCATCCCGAGGAATGGATCAAGGGCTATTACGTCAAGGACCAGGGGCTGAAGCCCGATTCCGGCCGCTTCCTGGTCGAATCCAATGGCGATCCCGACGTGCCGCTCGACTGGAACGGAGCGATCGAGCGCCAGCAGGAAACGATCGACCTCCTCGCCGCAGAACTGAAGAAGCCGGTGCTCAAGGCGGCGACGCTGTTCGACCGGCGCTTCGAGCAGGTCGCCGGCGCAGCCTATCAGGGAGAGTGAGCCATGGCCGATCTCTCGCTCACCGGCGGACAAGGTGCCATCGACCCGAGCTGGCTCAAGCTCGCCCGCAGCCAACCTGCCGGCACGGCCGACGAGCCGCGCCGCCGACGCAAGCTCGGCCCGGGCCGGCCGATCCCTTATGGCGCCGCGCTCGGCCCGGTCGTGCTGCTGATCCTCTGGAGCATCGGCTCGGCGACCGGCTACATCGACGACCGCATCCTCTCGGCGCCGTGGACGGTGGCGACCACCGGCTGGGAGCTGATCCAGGACGGGCGCTTGCAGGAGAACCTCTGGACCTCGTTCCAGCGTTCCTTCTGGGGCCTGTTCTGGGGCATCGTCGCCGGCGCCTCGCTCGGCGTCATCGCCGGCCTCAGCCGCATCGGCGAATACCTCGTCGACGGTCCCATCCAGATCAAGCGCGCCATTCCGGCGCTGGCGCTGATCCCGCTGCTGATGCTCTGGTTCGGCATCGGCGAGGGCATGAAGGTCCTAACGATCGCGCTGATCACCTTCGCGCCGATCTACATCCAGACCCATGACGGCCTGCGCTCGACCGATGCCCGCTTCATCGAACTGGCCGAGACGCTCGACCTCTCCAATGGCCAGTTCCTGCGCCATGTCGTGCTGCCGGCGGCGCTGCCCGGCTTCCTGCTCGGGCTGCGCTTCGGCGTCACCTATTCCTGGCTGGCCCTCGTCGTGGTCGAGCAGGTCAACGCCACCTCCGGGCTCGGCTACATGATCAATCTCGCCCGCACCTATGGCCAGACCGAGGTGATCATCCTCTGCCTCGCCGTCTATGCCGCGCTCGGCCTGAGCTCGGACTGGCTCGTCCGCTTCATCACTCGAAAGGCTCTGCCATGGCGCAAGATTCTGGCCGACTGACCCAGCCGCCCGTCGTCGCGGTCCGCGGCCTGACCCGCCGCTATGGCGAGCGCACCATCATCGACAATGTCGATCTCGACATCGGTCGCGGCGAGTTCGTCGCGTTGCTCGGCCGCTCCGGCTCCGGCAAGAGCACCTTCCTGCGGGCGCTGGCCGGGCTCGACCATGGCGTGCCCGGCTCCGGCCGGCTCGGCACGCCCGACGCGGTCTCCGTCGTCTTCCAGGATGCGCGGCTGCTGCCGTGGAAGACCGTCGTCGACAATGTCTCGCTCGGGCTGAAGGGGCAGACGCCACGGGAGCGTGCCTTGCACGCCCTCGCCGAGGTCGAGCTGACGGCACGGGCAAAGGCCTGGCCGATGCAGCTCTCCGGCGGCGAGCAGCAGCGCGCCGCGCTGGCCCGCTCGCTGGTGCGCGAGCCGGAATTGCTCTTGCTCGACGAGCCCTTCGGCGCGCTCGATGCGCTGACCCGGCTGCGCATGCAGGCGCTCCTGCTCGATCTCTGCGCCCGCCATCGCCCGGCGGTGCTGCTCGTCACCCATGACGTCGACGAAGCCATCCATCTCGCCCAGCGCGTGCTGGTGCTCGATCAGGGCCGCTTCATCGTCGACCTCAAGGTCGATCTCCCCTCCGAGACGGGGCCGCGGCAGCGGCGCTTCGCCGAGGTGCGCAGCGAGTTGCTGAGCAGCCTCGGCGTGACCCAGGAGGAGCTGCGCCGCGTTGCCTGAGCAATCTGGCTACTTCTTGATCGCCGGGCAGGCGCTCTGGGCGAGCGGGCGGAAGGCCTGGTCGCCAGGAATCGTGGCGACGAGGTCGTAGAGGTCCCATTCGCCCTTGGATTCCGCCGGCTTCTTGACCTGGAAGACGTAGAAGTCGTGCACCATGCGCCCATCCTCGCGCAGCTTGGCGTTGCGCACGACCTCGTCCTCGATCGGGACCTCCCGCATCTTGGCGATCACGGTCTTGGCCTCGTCCGACTTCGCCGCGGCGACCGCCTTGAGATAGTGCCGCACCGAGGAATAGACGCCGGCCTGGATCGCCGAAGGCACCGCGCCATGCGCCGCCTTGAAACGCTCGGAGAAGGCGCGGGTACGCTCGTCGATATCCCAGTAGAAGCCCTCGGTCAGGATCGTGCCCTGCGCCGAGGCGAGGCCGACACTCTTCACGTCCATCGCGGTCAGGAAGAAGGCGACCAGCTTCTGCTTGTCCTGGCCGATGCCGAAATCACGGGCGGTCTTGATCCCTGCGACGGTGTCGCCGCCGGCATTGGCGAGCGCGATCAGGTTGGCGCCCGAGCCCTGCGCGGTCAGGAGCTGCGAGGAGAGATCGACCGCCGGGAAGGCATGCCGGACCGAGCCGACATAGGTGCCACCCTTGGCAGTGACGAGCGTCTTGGCATCGGCCTCGAGCTGGTGGCCGAGCGCATAATCGGCGGTGACCAGATACCATTTGGTGCCGGGCTTGGTCAGGTGATTGGCGATGCCGGCGACCTGGACATAGGTGTCCCACATCCACTGGACGACATGGTCGGGCTGGCAGGCATCGCCGGTCAGGCGCGCCGTGCCGCCGGGGAAGAGGCCGACGCGGTTCTTGTCCTTCAGCAGCGGCGGGATCGCGAGCTGCAGCGAGGCGTTCGACATGTCGGCGAGCACGTCGATACCTTGCCGGTCGATCCATTCGCGCGCGATCGCCGAGCCGACATCGGCCTTGTTCTGGTGATCGGCCGACACGACCTCGATCTTCATGCCCTGGCATTCGGCCTTCAGGCAGTCCTCGACCGCCATTCGTGCGGCGGTGATCGAGCCCTTGCCGGTAATGTCGGAATAGACGCCGGACATGTCGGTCAGCACGCCGATCTTCACGGCGCCGTCCGAGATCTCGGCTGCGGCGGGCAGGGTGCCGAGCAATGCGGTGGCGATGGCGAGCGCCGAAGCCAGACCCTTCATGTGAATTCCTCCCGTGATTGTCGTTCGTCGTTGCTAGCGGTCGTGCCAGTGCGCCATCGGCAGGCCGGCGACTGGTGATCTGAATGAGGGGATGCGGCTGCCGCGCAGGCTGCCGATGTAGGCGGTGCCGAGATCGGGCCCGCCGAAGGTGATGCTGGCGAACCAGGGCGCGATCGTGCCGCCGCAGGCTAGCATCAGTTCGGGCGTGGCCTCGTCGCGGGTGAAGGCGGCCATCAGCGCCTTGCCGGCTTCGCTGCCGCGATCGTCGTCGAGCAGGATGCGCAAATCGCCTTCCGGCGTGATCGCGAAGACCCGGTCGAGCATCACATGCGTGCCCCAGAGATTGCCATGGGCGTCGAAGGCGATGCCGTCGATGAAGGCGCCATGGTCGCTCGGGCCGAAGGTCTCGCGATCGGTCAGGCTGCCATCGGGCTGAACCCGCAGCCGCGTCACCCGGCAGGCGCAGGTCTCGGCGACGTAGAGCCATTCTTCCTTGGCATCGAGCCGGATCTCGTTGGTGAAGGCGAATCCATCCGCGACGATGCGCAGGCGCCCGCCATCATAGAGCGCGACATAGCCGTCACGGATAGTCGGGCTCATCGCCCGCATCCAGTTCTTCGTCCGCGTCGAGATCGTCAGCCAGATCCGGTCCTTGCTGTCGCGCAGCACGAAATTGACCTTGCCGATCGCCTGCCCGTCGATCGTATCGACCAGCACGCGCGTCTCGCCCGAGCGCGTCATCAGCTCCAGCCGGTCGGTGCCGAAATTCGAGATGAGGACATCGCCATTGCGGGCGAAGGCGAGGCCGTTCGGCAAGGTGCCGGAGACGAAGCGCGCTTCCTCGTCCACCGTCTCGGCGAAGCCGCGGCTCGCCGTCTGCGTGATCAGCTGCTGCGTGCCATCAGGCCGGATATGGACGACGCCGCCGCGTGCATCGGCGCTCCAGAGCGAGCCGTCGCGCTCGGCAAGGATGCATTCCGGCCGCTGCAGGCCTTCGCCGACATAGATGATGGCGGCCGGATCGATGACGAAGCCGTCGAGTGGGTTGGGGCGGCGTGACATCAGAAGTTCACGCGGTCGCCGCCCTTGAGGCCGAGCGTCGCGCGGGCCTCCTCGGGCGTCGCGATCTCGTAGCCGAGTTCCTCGACGATGCGGCGGATCTTGGCGACCTGCTCGGCATTGGAGGTGGCGAGCTTGCCCCTGCCGATGAACAGGCTGTCCTCCAGCCCGACGCGGACATTGCCGCCCAGCATCGCGGCTTGCGTGCAGAACGCCATCTGATGGCGCCCGGCCGCGAGCACCGACCAGTGATAGTCCTTGCCGAAGAGCTTGTCGGCGGTGCGCTTCATGAACATCAGATTGTCGAGATCGGCGCCGATGCCACCGAGGATCCCGAAGATCAGCTGCAGGAACACCGGCGGCCGGAACCAGCCGCGATCCAGGCAATGGGCGAGATTGTAGAGGTGGCCGACATCGTAGCATTCGTGCTCGAACTTGGTGCCGTGGCCCTCGCCGAGCAGCTTGTAGATGCGCTCGATGTCGCCGAAGGTGTTGCGGAAGATGAAGTCCTTGGTGTTGGCGAGATAGGGCTGCTCCCAGGGATGCTTCCAGTCGCTGTACTTCTCCGCCAGCGGATGCAGCGCGAAGTTCATCGAGCCCATGTTGAGCGAGCACATCTCCGGCGCGGCCTTGAGCGGCGCGGCGAGGCGCTCCTCGACGGTCATGGTCAGGCCGCCGCCGGTGGTAATGTTCACGACGGCATCGGTCGCCTGCTTGATCCGCGGCAGGAACTCCATGAACACGGCAGGGTCCGGCGTCGGGCGGCCGTCCCGGGGATCGCGCGCGTGCAGATGCAGGATCGCCGCGCCGGCTTCCGCCGCTGCGATTGCCTGGCTGGCAATCTCGTCCGGGGTGATCGGCAGATGATCCGACATGGTCGGCGTATGGATGCCGCCGGTGACGGCGCAGGTGATGATGATCTTGCTCATCGAACTCTCCTTCGTCAGGCCGGCAGGATCGCCACGGCGCGTGTCCAGCCGGCCGAGCCGTTGCGGACCTTCACCGGCAGGCAGCTGATGGTGAAGCCGCTCGCCGGCAGCGCTTCGAGATTGTGCAGCTTCTCGATCTGGCAGTAGCCGGCCTCGCGCCCGGCCTTGTGTCCCTCCCAGATCAGCGAGGCGTCGCCGGTCTGCGCAAAGCGGCGGGCGGTGTGGCTGAACGGCGCGTCCCAGCTCCAGCCATCGGTGCCGACGACCTTGATGCCCTGCCGCACCAGATGCAGCGTCGCCTCGCGGCCGAAACCGCAACCGGAATCGACATAGTCGGCCTGGCCATAGCGGGCGCCGGCCCGTGTGTTGGCGATGACGATCTCCAACGGGCTCAAGACATGGCCGATGCGCTTAAGCTCGGCGTCGATCTCGGCAGGGGTGACGACGTGTCCGTCGGGCAGATGGCGGAAATCCAGTTTCACGCCCGGCTGCAAGAACCAGTCGAGCGGGCATTCGTCGATCCGGAGCGCCGGAGCGCCGCCATCCTGCGTTGGATGATAATGCCAGGGCGCATCGACATGGGTGCCGTTGTGGGTCGAGATCGTCGCGAGCTCGACTGCCCAGCCCATGCCGTCCGGGAGCTGCTCGGGCTTCAGGCCGGGAAAGGCCGCAGCGATGTCCTTTGCCGTCGCCTGATGCGTGCGATAGTCGATTCTGACCTTCTGGAAGGGCGGATCGGCAGGAACGTCGTTCTCGAGCGGAATCGACAGATCGACGAGGCGGCCTGGCAGCATGCCGGTATGTCCTCCCTTGAGTATGTGTTCTCTGTCGTTCGAATTTGGACGAACGTCCGACCTATAGCAGGGCGCCCTGTTTCTGGTAAGAGGGGAATCGCTGGATTCTGGAGGGGCCCGATGTCCGCGATGCCGACGCGCGACCGCATTCTCGACGCCGCCGAACGGCTCTTCGCCGAGCGCGGCGGCGCGGACGGCGCTTCTATGCGCGATCTCGCGGCCGCGGCGGGCGTGCGGCTCTCGCAGCTCAGCTATCATTTCGGCTCGAAGGAGGCGCTCTACCGCGCCGTCTTCGCCCGCCGGGCGCATGCCTTGGCTTTGGCGCGCGCGCAGGCGCTCGGCGAGGCCATGGCTAGGCCAGTGCTCGACATCGGCGAGGTCGTCGCCGCCTTCATTGGTCCCTCCGTCCGCCAGCGCTTCAGCGAAGGGGTTCAGGGCGCGGCTTTTGCGCTGATGACCGCCCGCGAGGCGGTCGACCCGCGCGAGGCGGCACGCGGCGTCCTGGCCGAGCATTTCGACCCGACTGCGAAGCAGTTCCTCGCCGCGCTTGGCAAGCTCTATCCGCAGGCGCTCGAGGGCGCCCTGGTCGACGCCTATCTCTTCATGGTCGGGGCGCTGGTCATGACCATGGCGGCCGGCGATCGCGCCATGCGGCTCGATCAGCAACGCGAATCCGTCCCGGTCGCCGAGAACGCCGATCTCCTGCTGCAGCGCCTGATGGGCTTCTGCGCGGCCGGCATCGACGGGCTACTGCGGGGCCGCTGAGCCGACCTATTCAGGCGGACAAGGGAAAGTGGATCAGACCATGCGCCGCGAGATCATCGAAGTCCCCGTCATCTCCGAGGCGATCCGCCGGCTCGGTGCGCCGACTTCGGCGCTGGCGCGCGTCGGCGACCTGCTCTTCACCTGCGGCATGCCGCCGATCGATGTTACCACCGGCGAGATCGTCAGTGGCGATATCGAGACGCAGACCCGCGCCGCGATGGAGGCGCTCGCCGTGACTCTGCGCCATGGCGGCGCTTCGCTCGACGCCGTCGTCAAGGCGACGATCTTCGTCACCGATCCCGCGCTGATGGCTGGCGTCAACGCGGTCTACCGGACTTATTTCACGGACGGCTTCCCGGCTCGGACCAGCGCCGCGATCCGGCCGTGGCCATTGCCTTTCGACATCGAGATCGAATGCGTCGCCGCGATCGGCTGAAGCTTAGCGATCCGCCCGCGCCACCACCGTATGTAGCAGCACGTTGAGACCGGGTTCGAGATCATCCGGCGTGCATAGCTCCTGGTTGTTATGGGTGATGCCACCTTTGCAGGGCGCGAAGATCATCGTCGCAGGCGCGTGGCGGGCGACGAAATAGGCGTCGTGCCCGGCCTGGCTCAGGATATCCCGGGTACGGTAGCCGAGGCCGAGCGAGGTCGAGCGGACCTGCTTGATCAGCTCCTCGGCAAAGACCTTGCCGCCCCAATTCCAGACATCGAGGATCTCGGCCGTGCAGTCGGCCCGCGCCGCCGCCTCATTGACGGCGCGGCGCACGCGCTCGGCCATCACCGCGCTGGCTTCCGGATCGGCATGACGGACATCGCAGGTTGCCTGAGCCCAGTCGGAGAGGATGCCTGGCTTGTTCGGCCAGGCGACCAAACGCGAGGCCGTCGCCTTGCCGCCGCTGCCGGCATGCTCCCAGCCGAGATCGTCGACCGCGACCAGCAGGCGCGCCCCGGCGATCAGCGCGTTTTTGCGCCGCTCCATCGGCCAGGGGCCGGTATGGGCGGTCTCGCCGCGGAATTCGACCAGCATGCCGGTGCTGGCATAGCCGCCGGTGACGACGCCGACCTGCATGCCCTCGCGGTCGAGGATCGGCCCCTGCTCGATATGGAACTCGACATATGCGTCGAAGGGGTGGGGCGTAGCCTCCATCTCACCGCGATAGCCGATGCGGTCGAGCTCCTCGCCGATCGTCCGGCCATCGTCGTCGCGCCGGCCGAGCGCCCAGTCGAGCGCATAGGCGCCGGTGAAGCAGCCCGAGCCGACCATCGGCGGCGAGAAGCGCCCGCCCTCCTCGTTGGTCCAGTTGACCACCTCGATAGGCCGTTTCGTGCGGTGGCCGAGCTGGTCGAGCGTGCGGCAGACCTCGAGCCCGCCGAGCACGCCGGCGATGCCGTCGAAGCGCCCGCCATTCACCTGCGTATCGAGATGGCTGCCCATCACCACCGGCGGCAGGCTGTCGTCCTGCCCGGCCCGCCGCGCGAAGATGTTGCCGATGCCATCGATGCGGACGGAGAGACCCGCCTGTCGGCACCATTCGATGAAGATGTCGCGCACCTCCCGGTCGGCATCGCCGAGCGCCAGCCGCGACAGCCCGCCCGGCCGGCCGACCCCGATCTCGGCCGAGCGTTCGATCGTCGTCCAGAAGCGCCCGATATCGATGCGCGCGGTCGCTGGCAGGCCCATGGATTCCCCCTGTTTCCGGACGCTGAGCGCGCCGCCTCGAGCAACGACAATCGAGGCCTCGGCCCGCTGCTGGCAAATCGATATTGGTCATGGGTTTCGTCGGTCTTCGTGGCACGGGTCGCCACACGCCCGGGTATGTCGGCGGCGCAGAAGGCGCTTGACAGCTGCGCATGCACGATGGAATGATTGTTCCATTGAGTATTGAAAACGGTTTTTTTGTTTCGTTTTGACTGAAGCGCAGTGTCGGCGGTCGCGCCTGGCGCGTCCTCCCTCCTACGCCATCCCAGGCAGTCCGCGACGCTTCGCGGCCGGCCAAGTCGCCCGACAACCGGCCGATCGAGCCCGATCGGACCGATAACGACAGCGGGGGACATCCCCGCAAGGGAGGATGAGATGAAGCGTTTTCTCGCAGGGATGATTGCTGCCGCCGCCATCGCGGTCGCAGGAGCGGCGCCGAGCGCCGCGCAGCAGACTAGGATCATCGTCGTCAGCCATGGCCAGGCCGCCGACCCGTTCTGGTCGGTGGTCAAGAACGGCGTCGCCAAGGCGGCGGCCGATCTGAAGGTCGCCGTCGACTACCGCGCGCCCGAGACCTTCGACATGGTCGCGATGAGCCAATTGATCGATGCCGCGGTGAACCAGAAGCCGGCCGGCCTCGTCGTCTCGATTCCCGACGCCTCGGCGCTCGGCCCCTCGATCCAGAAGGCGGTCGCCGCCGGCATCCCGGTGATCTCGATGAACTCCGGCTCCGACGTCTCGAAGAAACTCGGCGCCCTTCTTCATGTCGGCCAGGACGAGTTCGATGCCGGCAAGGCTGCCGGCGAGAAGCTCGCCAGCATGGGCGGCAAGGTCGGCGTCTGCGTCAACCACGAGGTCGGCAATGTCGCGCTCGACCTGCGCTGCAAGGGTTTCGCCGAGGGCTTCAAGGGCAAGGTCACGACCCTGCCGGTCTCGAACGATCCGTCCGAGATCCGCTCCAAGGTCAAGGCGGCACTCTCCGACGCCAGCGTCGACACGGTGATGGCGCTGAGCGCCTCGCTCGGCGGTGAGCCGACCCTTGCGGGCGTCAAGGAGGCCGGCAAGATCGCTACGGTTCGCGTCGCGACCTTCGATCTCTCGGCCAACTTCCTCAAGGCGATAGCGGCGGGTGAAGCGGCCTTCGGCATCGACCAGCAGCAGTTCCTGCAGGGCTATCTGCCGGTCGCCTTCCTGGCGCTCAACGCCGAATACGGCCTCGTCCCCGGTGGCAACGTCCCCTCCGGCCCGAACCTCGTCACCAAGGAGAAGGCGGCTCAGGTCGTCGACCTCTCGGCCAAGGGCATCCGCTGAGTGATCTGCGGCGGTGCGTCCGGCGCCGCCGCTCCCTCCCCGGACGGTTCAGAAGCTGAAGGTGCGCGCCATGACGACGTCGACCGCCGATCTCGCCGCGGGTGCGTCCCGTCCCATTGACCCGGCCGCAGAGGCCCGCGACGAGCGATTGCGCCGCGTCTCGCTAATCGCCCGATTGATGCGCCGGCCCGAATTGGGGGCGGTCGCCGGCCTCGTCCTGGTCACCGTCTTCTTCGGGCTCACCGCCAACCCGGCGATGTTCACCCTCGCCGGCGTCATGACGGTGCTCTCGCCGGCGGCGCAGCTCGGCATTCTCGCCATCGCGGCGGCGCTTTTGATGATCGGCGGCGAGTTCGACCTCTCGATCGGCTCGATGATCGCCTTCGCCGGTCTCGTCTTCGGTGCGCTGATCGTCGTCGGTGACTTGCCGCTGCTGGCGGCGATCGTCGCGACCTTCGTCTTCGCCGGCCTGATGGGCGCGGTGAACGGGCAGATCGTCATCAGGACGCGCCTGCCCTCCTTCATCGTCACCCTCGCCTTCCTGTTCATCCTGCGCGGGCTCTCGCTGGTCGGGCTGAAATGGGCGACCGGCGGCTCGACGCAGCTCCGCGGGATCGGCGACAAGGCTGGCGCAGGCGTGGTGCGCGAGCTCTTCTCAGGCCAGGCGCTCGAGGGGCTGTTCGCCTGGCTGGCGCAGGCCAACCTGATCGCCAAGTTTCCCAATGGCACGCCGACGGTGACCGGCGTTCCCGTCGGGGTGCTCTGGTTCCTCGCCATCGCGGCGCTCGCGACCTATGTCCTGCTGCGCACCCGCTTCGGCAACTGGATCTTCGCCGCCGGCGGGGATCCCAACGCCGCCCGCAATTCGGGCGTGCCGGTCAACATGGTCAAGACGACCCTGTTCGTGCTGACCGCCTGCGCCGCCACCCTCGTCGCCATCCTGACCGTGCTCGACGCCGGCTCGACCGATGCCCGCCGCGGCTTCCAGAAGGAGTTCGAGGCGATCATTGCGGCGGTGATCGGCGGCTGCCTGCTCACCGGCGGCTACGGCTCGGCGATCGGCGCCTTTTTCGGCGCGATCATTTTCGGCATGGTCTCGATCGGCCTGACTTACACCAGCTTCGACAGCGACTGGTTCCAGGTCTTCCTCGGCGGCATGCTGCTGCTCGCCGTTCTCTTCAACAATTTCATCCGCCGCAAGGCGACAGGGGAGCGCTGAGCATGACCGCATCTCCGGAACAGGCCCCGCTCATCGAGGTCCGCGACATCGTCAAGCATTTCGGCTCGGTGATCGCGCTCTCGGGCGTTTCGCTCAAGGTCTCAGCCGGCGAGGTGCTCTGCCTGCTCGGCGATAACGGCGCCGGCAAGTCGACGCTGATCAAGACGCTCTCGGGCTGCCACAAGCCGAGCTCGGGCGAGTTCCTGGTCGAGGGCCGGCCGGTCGCCTTCTCCAGCCCACGCGACGCGCTCGATGCCGGCATTGCCACCGTCTACCAGGATCTGGCGATGATCCCGCTGATGTCGATCACGCGGAACTTCTTCATGGGCCGCGAGCCGATCCGCGGCTTCGGCCCGCTGAAATGGATCGATTTCGACCTCGCCCATGCGGTGACCCGCGACGAGATGCACAGGATCGGCATCGACATCCGCGATCCGCATCAGGCGGTCGGGACGCTGTCGGGCGGCGAGCGGCAATGCGTCGCCATCGCCCGCGCCGTCTATTTCGGCGCCAAGGTGCTGATCCTCGACGAGCCGACCTCGGCGCTCGGCGTCGCCCAGACCTCGATGGTGCTGAAATACATCGATCTCGTGCGCGCCAAGGGCCTCGGCGTGATCTTCATCACCCATAATGTCCGCCACGCCTATGCCGTCGGCGATCGCTTCACCGTGCTCAATCGCGGCAAGACGCTCGGCACCTACGCCAAGTCGGGGATCGCCATGGACGAGCTGCAGAACCTGATGGCCGGCGGCAAGGAATTGCAGGCGGTCTCGGAAGAGCTCGGGGGCACGGTCTGACGCCCTCCGCCATCCCCTCAGCCCTCATCCTGAGGAGTGCCGAAGGCGCGTCTCGAAGGATGCTCCAGAAGGCTTTGGTGCGAGCTGGAGCATCCTTCGAGACGGCCGCTGACGCGGCCTCCTCAGGATGAGGGCCGTGGAAATACTCGTCCCGGATCGGCGCGGCTGCGCCGCTTGTCCGGGATGACCTCGTAATTTGTGATCGTAAAGGACATCCTCATGCGCGCGCTCGGCGTCGGCCTGATCGGCACTGGCTATATGGGCAAATGCCATGCTCTGGCCTGGAACGCGGTCGCGCCGGTCTTCGGCGACGTGCCCCGTCCGAAACTCGCTGTGCTCTGCGAGGTCGATGACGCCCTGGCGGCGCAGCGCGCCGGTGAGTTCGGTTTTGTGGAATCGACCGCCGACTGGAAGGCGCTGATCGCCCATCCCGATGTCGACGTGGTTTCCATCACGACGCCGAACGCCTTCCATAAGCAGATGGCGATCGCGGCGCTCAAGGCCGGCAAGCATGTCTGGTGCGAGAAGCCGATGGCGACGAGCCTCGCCGATGCGCAGGCGATGCTGGCAGCGGCAAAGGCGGCCGGTACGGTCGCTGCCCTCGGCTACAACTACATCCAGAACCCGGCGATCCGGCTGGCGAAGAAACTGATCGCGAATGGCACGATCGGGCCGGTCAACCATGTCCGCGTCGAGATGGACGAGGATTTCATGGCCGATGCCGGCGCGCTCTTCTCCTGGAAGAGCGAGGCCGCCTCCGGCCATGGCGCGCTCGACGACTTCGGCGTCCACGCCTTCTCGCTGATCACGGTGCTGATCGGCGAGGTCGAATCCGTCATGGCCGATATGGCGAGGCCCTATGCCGAGCGCCCGCTCGCTGCCGGCGGCAGCCGCGCGGTCGAGACGCACGATATCGCCACGCTATTGCTGCGCATCTCTACCGGTGCCTCGGGGCTCGTCGCGCTCAACCGTGCGGCCTGGGGTCGCAAGGGCCGGATCGCGCTGCAGGTCTTCGGCGCCAAGGGCACGATCGCCTACGACCAGGAGCGGATGAACGAGATCGAGCTCTACACCGCTGAAGGCGCAAGCGATGTCCAAGGCTTCCGCCGCATCCTGACCGCCCCGGCGCACGAGCCTTATGGCCGCTTCATTCCGGCGCCGGGCCATGGTCTCGGCTTCAACGAGCTCAAGATCATCGAGTGCCGCGAACTGCTCCGGGCGATTGCTGGCGAGCCCGCCCATCTCCTCGATTTCGAGGCGGGCCTGCGCATCGAGCGCACGGTCGATGCTGCGGCCCGGAGTTTCCGCGATGGGCGCTGGACGACGATCTGAGGACCTGCTTCGCTGATGTCGTGGACGAAGCGTGATTCTCGGCGATCCAGCCGGTTCCGGTCGCCAGGAAAGCGCGCTAGGAATATCGTTCGTATACGAACGAGGATCAGCGATGGCGCGACCGAGCAGTGCGGCCGAGACGCCCGAACCTGCCGAGGAGGCTTATGACCTCACCGAGCAGGTCGGCTTCATCATGCGCCAGGCGGCGCAGCGCCATGTCTCGATCTTCAACGAGATCATGGGCAGCGACCTGACGCCGACGCAATGGGCGGTGCTGGCCCGGCTCTATCAGGATGGTGGCTCCTCGCAGAACCTGCTGGGACGCCAGACCGCCATGGACGCCGCCACGATCAAGGGCGTGGTCGACCGCCTGCTCAAGCGCAAGCTGGTCCAGACCAAGCCCGATCCGGAGGATGGTCGTCGGCTCATCGTGGAGCTCAGCCCCGCCGGCATCGACTATACCCGTGAGCTCCTGCCCAAGGCGGAGACGGTGACCAAGGTGACATTGGCCCCGCTCGCGACCAACCAGCGGGCGACGCTGATCGCGCTGCTGAAGCAGCTGCGCTGACCTCTCCGTCATTGCGAGCGCAGCGAAGCAATCCAGGAGACGTAGAGCGAGCCCTTCTGGATTGCTTCGTTGCTGACGCTCCTCGCAATGACGGGTGTGCCTACCCGATCACGTAACAATCGCAGCTCTCCGCCATCGCCTTGGCCTCGTCGAGATCGCTCGAGGCGCTGGCGTGGATGGCGAAGAGCGGATCGCCCACAGCTACCCTGTCGCCGACATGGCGGCGCAGATCGATGCCGGCCGCCTTATCGAAGGGCGCTCCCGCACGCCGCGCGATCCCGGCGACGGCCCAGCCATCGATCTCGGTGATGACCCCAGCCTTCGGCGAGCGCACCGTATGGACCAGCAACCCCGGCGCCACCGGCGGCTCGCGCCGCCCCTGTGCATCGATGATCCGCTCGAAGGCGGCTCGCGCCGCGCCGGAGCGCAGCAAATCTTCAGCTCGCGAACGCCCGGCCGCGACCGAACCGAGCGCCGGGTCCCAGGCCAAGATACGGCTGGCGAAGAACAGCGCCTTCTCGACCAGGTCGGCCGGTGCCTGCGGGTCGTTGTCGAGCACCCAGCCGACATCGCGGCATTCCAGCGCCGGGCCGATGCCGCGCCCGATCGGCCGGCTGCCATCGGTCGGGAAGGCTTTGACGACGAGGCCGAGCCCGGCACCGACCGTCTCGAACAAATCAGCCAATTCGGCGGCTTCCGCTTCGCTTCTCAGCTTGGCGCGAGGGCCATAGGGCAGGTCGACGATGACATGGGTCGAGCCCGCGGTGAGCTTCTTCGACAGGATCGAGGCGACCGACCAGCGATTGGAATCGATGCCGAGCGGCCGCGTGATCGCGTTCATTACGTCGTCGACGACGGAATGGTTGAGCCGTCCGTTCCAGGCGATCGAGCCGCGCGCCTTCTCCACGCAGGCGCGCAATTCGGCCGGGTTGAGCTCGACGCGGGCGAGCGCCTCCATCGCATCGGCCGTGCCAGCCGCCGAGGTGATGGCGCGCGACGAGGTTTTAGGCATCAGGAAGGCGCCATGGGCCGCGACGATCGGCACGACGATCAGCGTGATCCGGCTGCCGGGAATGCCGCCCATCGAATGCTTGTCGACGACGATCTGGTCGGGCCAGGTGATCTTCTGCGCGAAGCGGGTGCGCACCCGAGCCAGCGCGACGACCTCGTCGTCGGAGAGCTTCTGCGTCGTCGCGACCAGGAAGGCCGCGACCTCGCCATCGGGATAGCGCGCCTCGACGATGTCGCGGATCAGCGTGTGGTACTGCTCTTCCGTGAGCTCGCCGCCCTGGATCTTGCGGGTCAGCGCGGCGCGGCTCTCCGGCGAGGGCGTGCGCCTGATCGTGACCTCGCTGCCCTCCGGCAGGCCGAACTCGTCGAAGGCTTCGGCCGAGAGGCCGATTTCGTCGCCGGCGAGCAGCGCAGGTGAGTCGACCACCTGTACGTTCGAGCGGATGCTGGCGCCGGCACCGGAAATTTCGACCCGTCCCGGCCCGAGATAGTCGAAGCCGTTGACGATCTCGCCCTTGGCCGGGAGATAGGCACAATGCGCCCGTCCGGCGAAGAGCGGCAGACGGCGCAGGCGCATCGTGTTGGCGGCGGCCTCGACCGCGGCGACGAAGCGCTCGATGCCGATCTCGACACTCTGGTCGTTGCAGATCGTCGCCGCGCGGATGCCTTCCGGACGTGGCTCGACCGTGCGCGACAGGCGCTTCTCGATCGCTTCGCCGCTTTCGCGCCCGCGTCCCGCGATCCGGGCGGCGAGCACCTCGGGTGGCGCCGTGACCTCGACCACGACGAAGCGCGGCAGGCGCGCGGCAAGCGCCGCGATCGTGGCGCGCGAACCATTGGCGATGACGTTGCGGCCGGCTTCGACCAAGCGCTTCAGCTCGGCCGGCAAGCCATAGCGCAGGCCATGGGCGCCCCAGGTGATCAGGAAATCGCCCCTGGCCTCGCGCGCATCGAAAGCCTCGTCCGTCGCCGCCTCATGGTCCTCGCCCGGCGAACCGGCCGGGCGGGTGACGACGCGTCGCGCGAAGACGTAGCGGCCCGTCGGCTCCAGCAGCGTGCGGGCGCCGTCGATCAGCGAGTCCTTGCCGGCCCCGCTCGGGCCGACGACGAGGAAGAAGGTACCTTGCCGCATTCCTTGGCCGCATCTTTGCTCAGGCTTCGTCGAGGCCGATGTCCACCGCCGGCGCCGACTGGGTGATCTTGCTGGTCGAGATATAGTCGACGCCGGTCCGGGAGATCGGGCCAATCGTGTCGATGTTGATGCCGCCGGAGGCCTCGATCTTGGCGCGGCCGGCGATCAGCTCGACCGCCTTGGTCATATCGATGACCGACATGTTGTCGAGCATGATCACGTCGGCGCCGGCCTTGGCGGCTTCCTCGACCTGCTCGAGCCGGTCGCATTCGACCTCGAGCTTCGTCAGTACCGGCAGCTTCTTGCGGGCGCGCTCGACGGCGGCGGTGATGCTGCCGCAGACGGCGATGTGGTTGTCCTTGATCATCACGCCGTTATCGAGGCCGAGGCGATGGTTGAGGCCGCCGCCGCAGGTCACGGCGTGCTTCTCCATCATGCGCAGGCCGGGCGTGGTCTTGCGGGTGTCGATCAGGCGTGCCTTGCTGCCGGCCATGGCGGCGGCATAGCGGGCGGTCTCGTTGGCGATGCCGGAGAGGCGCTGGGCGATGTTGAGCGCGGTGCGCTCGGCGGTGAGCACGCTGCGGGCCGAGCCCTCGATCTCGACCAGGATCGCGCCCTTCTCGACCTTGTCGCCATCCTTGACGCGCAGGGTCACCTTGAGCTCGGGGTCGTAGCGCTTGAACACCCGTGCCGCGACCTCGACGCCGGCGACGATCATCGGCTCGCGGGCGTTCATGTGGAACTTGCCGGTCTCGCCCGGCTCGATCATCACCTGGACGGTGAGGTCGCAGGCGCCGATATCCTCGACCAGCCAGTGGTCGATCAGGCGGTCCGTGGCGAAGACGTCATACATGGAAGGGCCCTCTCTCCCGCGGCACTGCCGCTTCAAACATATTTGTATACAAACAATAGCAGCGGGAAAATTTGGCTGTCAATGCGCCATTGAAGCCGTGCTTGCAACCGTCAAACGCGTCATATGGAGGTCATCTCCGCTGGGTATATATCCGGCTCAGAAGCGCCATAAATAATCTTGTATGCAAGATTGGGTGGCTGCATCTCCTTTTCAGTGACAAATCCGCGTGAGCTCGGCCATGACGGCTGAGGCTGTGGGCCAATCCTGAAGTCCGGCGTAGGATGGCCCGCCATTCCGCGCCTCGCCGCTGTCTTGACTTGCTCTAAGAGGCGCGCCAGTATCGTTTGTACACAAACAAAATCCGAAAGACCCGCTCTGCGGGAGGATCAAGCATGGCGCTGGACGAAGCGAGCCCGGTCGCGGACGACAAGATCCGCTGCGATGCCTGCCCGGTGATGTGCTTCATCAAGCCGGGCGCCGTCGGCGCCTGCGACCGCTACGGCAATGTCGACGGCGAGCTGGTGCGGATGGAGCCGCATATCGTGCTGGAGCGCACGCTGGAACATGGCGGCGAGGTCGTTCCCTTCGCCGGTAGCCGTGAATGGGACGGCGAGATCGTCCACCAGCAAGGCACCTTCATCACTGCGATCGGCGCCGGCACGACCTATCCCGACTACAAGCCGGCCCCGTTCATCGTCTCCTCGGAGGTCGACGGCGTCGACATGGTCACCGTCGTGACCGAGGGCATCTTCAGCTATTGCGGCGTCAAGGTGAAGATCGACACCGACCGCTTCCTCGGCCCCGAGCAGGCGACGGTGCGCGTCGAGGGCGAGGCGATCGGCCACGTCACCACCGGCGAATACGGCTCGCAGATGCTCTCGCTGGGCGGCGTCCACCATCTCACCGGCGGCTCGAAGAAGGAGGGTCGCGTCACCTGCGACGCGCTGCTCCAGCTCAGCAACGGCAAGGCGGTCGAGCTCACCATCGACGAGGGCGAAACGGTGATCGTCCAGGCGGGCAAGCCGCCGATCGTAAACGGCATCCAGGAGAGCCGGATGCGCGTCGGCTGCGGCTCGGCGACGATCGGCATCTTCGCCAAGCAGTGGCACGGCAAGGTCGACGAGGTCGTCGTCGTCGACGACCACATCACCGGCGTGCTTTCGGAGCACCAGGCCGGCAAGTTGCTCGGCATGGCCGCCACCGGCATCAAGATGAAGGGCCGGCGCTCGACGCCCGGCCGCTATTTCCAGGTGGCGCAGCCCGGCACCGGCTGGGGCGGCACCAATATCAGCGACCCCCTGACCATTCTCGGGCCCTTCGACCCCAAAGTCGCCTATCCCGGCCTGCGCCTGCTGATGGTCTCGACCACTGGCGAGCACGCCGCCTATTACGAGCTCGACGAGAATCTCGTTCCCGTCGAGATGCAGATGCCGCAGCCGCTGGTCGAGCCGGTCGAACGCATCGCCGAGAATTGCGAGCCGGCGCTCTCGACCGTGCTGTTCATCGGCGGTGCCGGCGGCTCGCTGCGCGCCGGCGTCACCGAGAACCCGGTCCGCCTGACCCGCTCGGTCAAGGACGCGCTGACCTATGTCACTTGCGGCGGAGCACCCGTATATATCTGGCCGGGCGGCGGCATCACCTTCATGGTCGACGTCACCCGCCTGCCCGAGAACGCCTTCGGCTATGTGCCGACGCCGGCTTTGGTCGCGCCGCTGGAGTTCACCATGAGCCTGACCGACTACGAGGCGCTCGGCGGCCATATGGACGCGATCCAGCCGCTGGCTTCGCTCAAGGGCGGCAGCCGCCTGCGCCTGCCGCAGCGCCCGGACAATCCCTGGCCGCTGGCGCCGGAGCAGCCGCGCCGCTCGCTCGGCTAGGTCGATGTGGGAGAAGCCCTCCGCGCGCATTCTGCCGGATGGCCGGCGCCTGCTGCTGCAGCAGGGGCCGATCGATCTCGTCATCGAAGCCGTGGGCGAGCAGAGCGCGGTCAAGGCCGCGCATGAGGCGGCGGTTCTCCGCTTCGACGGCCTGCTCGCCGAGCTCTGCGACGAGTTGCAGCTACTCCGCACCGCAGTGAGCCGGACGAGCCCGTTGCCGCTCGGCCCGGTCGCGCGCCGTATGCACGCCGCGGTCAGCCCCTTTGCCGAAAGCAGCTTCATCACGCCCATGGCCGCCGTCGCCGGCTCGGTCGCGCAGGAGATCCTTGGCGCGATGTGCCAGGCCGCGCCGTTGCAGCGCGCCTATGTCAACAATGGCGGCGACATCGCCCTTCATCTTACTCCCGGCGAGCAGTTCCGTATCGGCCTGGTGAAGCGTCCCGACCGGCCGGAGTTCTTCGCCACCGCGACGATCCGGGCGGAGGACGGCGTCGCCGGCATCGCGACCTCGGGCTATCCCGGCCGCAGCTTCTCGTTGGGGATCGCCGAGGCGGTGACTGTGCTCGCGCCCACCGCTGCCATGGCCGACGCAGCCGCGACCGTGATCGCCAATGCGATCGACCTGCCCGGCCATCCTGCGGTCGAGCGCATGCCGGCCAGCTCCATCCAGAGCGACAGCGATCTCGGCGAGCGGCTGGTGATCCGCGATGTCGGCCCGCTGGCCACGGGCGAGATCGAGACCGCGCTCGCCGCCGGCCTCGCCGAGGCTGAGCGCCTGCGTCAGGCAGGCCTGATCGTCTCGGCCGCCATGCATCTTCAGGGCGTGAGCCGCACGCTCGCCAGCCCTATGATCGTTCAAGAAGAACTCGAGAGGAGACTTGCCCGTGCCTGAGATCGCCGTCCGAAAATACGCCGTGACCGTCGAGGAGATCCATCACGAGGGCGGCCCGGCCGCCGCGGTGCCGCTCAAGCGCGGCGCGGCGCTGGCGGTGATCGCCAACCCCTATGCCGGCCGCTATGTCGAGGACATCCAGGACTTCATGGATGATCTCAAGCCCTTCGGCCTCGCCATGGCGCAACGCCTGCTTGCGGCGATGGGCGGCGACGCCAAGGCGATCCAGGGTTATGGCAAGGGCGCCATCGTCGGTGCGGCCGGCGAATTGGAGCACGGCGCGCTCTGGCATGTTCCGGGCGGCTATGCCATGCGCGAACTGCTCGGGGATGCCAAGGCGATCGTGCCCTCGACCAAGAAGGTCGGCGGCCCCGGCACACGCCTCGACATCCCCGTCACCCATGTCAACGCATCCTATGTCCGCAGCCATTTCGATTCCTTCGAGATCGGCATCACCGACGCGCCCAAGGCCGACGAATTGCTGTTTGCGCTGGTGATGACGACCGGACCGCGCATCCACGCCCGCGTCGGCGGTCTCAAAGCGAGCGAGATCAAGGGCGAGGACGGCCTGCGATGAAAGCGAGGATTCGCAAGATCGTCACCATCCTCGACGAGACCCATAGCGAGCTCGGCCGGCCGGTCTCGCCGCCGATCAAGCGCGCTGCGGCGGTCGCCGTGATCGCCAATCCCTTCGCCGGCAAATATCAGGATGACCTCTCCGAGCTGATCGATATCGGCGAGCAGCTCGGCGACCTGCTCGGCCGCCATGCACTGGCGGCGCTCGGCATCGAGGGCGAGGCGGTCCAGGGCTATGGCAAGGCTGCGGCCGTGGGCGAAGATGGCGAGCTGGAGCACGCCGCCGCGATCCTACATCCCAAGCTCGGCGCCCCGCTGCGCAAGCTCCTGGGCAAGGCGCCGGCGCTGATCCCGTCCTCGAAGAAGCGCGGCTCGCTCGGCGTCGTCCTCGACGTGCCGCTCGGCCACAAGGCGGCGGCCTATGTCCGCAGCCATTTCGACGGCATGGAGGTCCGCATTCCCGACGCGCCGCGCGCTGGCGAGATCGTCGTAGCGGTCGCCCTGACCAGCGGCGGCCGGCCGCTGCCGCGCGTCGGCGGGCTCACCCATGCCGAGGCCAAGGGCGAGGACGGTTTGCGCTGAGAAGCGCTCCGTCCCCTCTTGCTAGCTCCGCAGAGCGCCCGGCCCGGCAACCGCGCCGGGCGGGCATTTGCCCGAGATGATCATCCCCAGCACCTCGTCCTGCGTGACGTCGCGGACAGGAGCGGTGCCGACCACCTTGCCGTTCTTCATTACGCTGACGCGGTCGGCGAGATCGAAGACATCATGCAGGTCGTGGCTGATCAGGAAGATGCCGATGCCTTGCCTCTTCAGCTCCAGGATGAGATCGGCGACCTGCTTGGTCTCGGCCGGCCCGAGCGCCGCCGTCGGCTCGTCCATGATCAGGACGCGGGCGTTGAAATAGATCGCGCGGGCGATCGCGACCGACTGGCGCTGGCCGCCGGAAAGCGCCTTCACCGGTTCCTTGAAGCGGCGGAAATGCGGGTTGAGCCGGCCCATCACCTGGCGGGTCTCGGCTTCCATGGCGCTGTCGTCGAGCGTGCCCCATGAGGTCAGCAGCTCGCGGCCGAGGAAGATGTTGGCGGCAGCGTCGACATTGTCGGCGAGAGCGAGCGTCTGGTAGATCGTCTCGATGCCGTGGCGCTTGGCGTCGCGCGGCGAGGAGATCGCGACCGGCTCGCCGGCGATCCTGATCTCGCCGGCATCGGCGCGATAGGCTCCCGACAGGATCTTGATCAGTGTCGACTTGCCGGCGCCGTTATGGCCGAGCAGCCCGACGACCTCGCCGGCATGGAGGTCGACGCTGGCATGATCGACCGCCTTGATGCCGCCAAAGGCGATCGAGATCTCGCGCATCTCGACGAGGGGCGTGGTCATGTCCATAGGCAGGCTCCTCCCCTGTCATTCCGGGGCTTGCGAAGCGAGAACCCGGAACCCACGACCGGGCGAACCCTCAAATACCACCCCGTCGATCGCGCTCGCCGGGTCGTGGGTTCCGGGTTCACCGCTGCGCGGCGACCCGGAATGACAGGGGAGTTTGCCGCGCTCATCCCGCTAACCCAGCCGCTTGCGATAGAGCCCGTCGAGCCAGACGGCGAGGACGAGCACGATGCCGACCACGATGTTCTGCAAGGGCGTATCGACGCCGATCAGCACCATGCCGGACTGCAGCGACTGCATTACCAGCGCCCCCAGCATCGCACCGGCGATCGTGCCGACGCCGCCGGCAAGCGAGGTGCCGCCGATCACCGCCGCGGCGATGACATAGAGCTCGTCGAGCTGGCCGGCCGAGTTGGTCGCCGCATTGAGGCGGGCGGTGGAGATACAGGCCGCGATGCCGACCAGCACGCCCATCAGCCCATAGACCAGCATCAGCACTTTTCGCGTGTTGACGCCGGAGAGCTGGGCGGCCTCGGGATTGCCGCCGATCGAGAAGACATAGCGGCCGAAGCGCAGGCGCCGCGCCAGGAAGCTCACGGCGACGCCGACCGCGAGCGCCAGCAGCACCGGCACGGCGAGGCCATGGCCGATGGTGAGCCCGCCCTCCGGCCAGACGCCGCCCTTCGCCTCAGTCAGGCGGCGGGCGATCCCGGCTGGCAAGGCATAGGCGTTGGCGATCATCACCGCGCCAAGCACCGTGCCGCAGGCGAGCGCAGCCAGCACGATCTCGGCCCAGAGTGGGCGCAGGGCAAAGCCGTAGCGCTTGCGCCGGCTCCGGGCGAAGGCGACGCCTCCGACGATCAGGGCGCAGATGCCGAGGCCGATCGCCCAGGAGGCGGAGGTGCCGATCGCGCCTTCGATACCGCCACCGAGGGGGCGGAAGCGCGAATCCATCGGCGCGATCGTCTGGCCTTGCGTCACCCACCAGGCACCGCCGCGCCAGACCAGGAGGCCGCCGAGCGTGACGATGAAGGAGGGGATGGCGAGATAGGCGATCAGCGCGCCTTGGAACAGGCCGATCAGCCCACCGAGCGCGATGGCGGCGAGGATCGAGAGCAGCCAGGTTGCCGGGTGCTCGAAGCCGAGCAGTTCGGGCAGCAATCGCGCCTGGATGAGGCCGGTGACCATGCCGACGAAGCCGAGCATGGAGCCGACCGAGAGGTCGATGTTGCGGGTGACGATGACCAGCACCATGCCGCAGGCCATCACCGCGATCGAGGCGGTCTGGACCGAGAGGTTCCAGAGGTTGCGCGGCGTCAGGAAGGCGCCGCCCGAGAGCCAGTTGAAGCCGAGCCAGATCACCGCCAGCGCGGCGATCATGCCGACCATCCGCGCGTCGAACTCGATGGCGCGCAGATGATCGGCGAAGGTCTTCGCGTCCTGCGACGGCGCTGCCGGCGCGGGAGCAGCCTCAGTCACAGGCCTTGACCTTGCCGGCGGCGACGCCCTGGCAGACGGCAGCCTTCGGGGTCCAGCCGGCCTCGATCACGACGCCGAGATTGTCCTTGGTCACCGGCACCGGCTTCAGGAAGAGCGCGGTCATCTTGGCCTTGCTAGGTCCCTGGTCCCAGGCGGTCGCACCGGCGACCTCGGTCAGCTTGGCGCCACCGGCAAGCTTGATCGCGATCTCGGCAGCATTGCGCCCGAGCTCGCGCGCATCCTTCCAGATCGTCACCGTCTGGGTGCCGAGCGCGACGCGGTTGAGCGCGGCGCGGTCAGCGTCCTGGCCGGAGACTGGCACGGAACCGGCGAGGCCCTGCGCCGCCATGGCGGCGATGGCGCCGCCGGCCGTACCGTCATTGGCGGCGACGACAGCGTCGACCTTGTTGGCGTTGCGCGTCAGCATCTGCTCCATGTTGCGCTGGGCGTTGGCGGGCAGCCAGCCATCGGTATAGGCCTCGCCGACATTCTTGATCTTGCCGCCGTCGATCGCCGGTTTCAGCACTTCGATCGAGCCCTGGAACAGGAAGTTGGCGTTGGGATCGGCGCTCGAGCCCTTGATGAAGACGTAATTGCCTTCCGGCTTGGCCTTGACGATCTCGCGCGCCATCATCCGGCCGACCTCGACATTGTCGAAGGTCAGGTAGAAGGCCTGCGGGATCTCGATCAGGCGGTCATAGCCGACGACGGCGATGCCCTCGTCGACCGCCTTCTGCACGGCCGGGCGGATCGCCTGCGCATCCTGCGCCAATACGATGATCGCCTTGGCGCCGCGCGCGATCAGGCTCTCGACATCGGTGAGCTGCTTGGCGGGCGAGGATTGCGCGTCGGCCGAGAGATAGGTGCCTCCGACCTTCTCGATCGCCGCCTTGATCGCCGCCTCGTCGGTCTTCCAGCGCTCCTCCTGGAAGTTCGACCAGCTGACCCCGATCACCGGGCCCTTGCTTTGTGCGAAAGCGGGGAATGTGCTGCCGAAGGCCGCAAGCGCCAAGCTCGCGGCGAGAAAATGGCGTCTCAACACGGCGTTTCTCCCTCGTTTGCGACCGCGCGCTTTCGTGCGGCGCGTCGGATTGGAGGGCAGGTGAGCGTATCGGCTCGCGCCCGTCAAGCACACATTGAGGGCAGAGCGGATTGCACGCGAGACGTGCATGTAATCGATTTCGTCTGCCGGAAAGCGATTGGTTCCGGATGGGATTTCACGTCGCCGGCTTGCGGCTGAACATCAGGCGGATCGGCGCGATCCTAACGGCAGAGCGCGGTGCGCAGGGCCGGCAGGCGCAGCACCTCGGCGGCGGTTCCGGTGCGCTGCCAGCTGGCCGCGTTGCTGTCCTCGGCCGGCGGGTCGACACGCAGGAAGACAGAAGTACGGTCCGTCAGCCGGCACAGGAACTCGCGCTGGATTTCCGCTGTCATGGGCCCTTCCGGAACGGAGCCATCCTCGTTCGAGGCGACGATCAGCGGGCTCCCGGGCAAGGTTATCGTGACCGTCCGCAACCGAGTCGGAAGCGAGGCCTGCCCGACGAAGAGCTGAAACTGCAAGGCTGCCGTCTGCTGGTAGCGACCTTCTCCCACTGACAGCGCCAGCCGCAAGGTGCCGCCACGATGCGGGCCGAGCTCGACCGAGCCGACCGGCGTCGACGGCGCGACCAATGTCGCCGGAAGCACCGGGGCTGCGTTGAGGTTCGCTGGCTGTCCCGGCGCCTGGGAGGATCGCAGCCCCGAGAAGGCGAGCGTGGCCGAGCCGATCTCCGTCGCGATCGTCGTCGCCAGCATCTCGTCGGGCTTGAGGTAGCGCATCGTGTCGGCCGGCGTCGACACCGTCACCTCGATGAAGGAGCGGTCGAGCCCCATGGCGTCGAGATAGCGCCGCATCTTGGCGTCGATCTCGCCGGTCGCCTGCTCCTGCTTGACCGTACGCGTCTCGGTTCTCTCGTCGACCAGTTCCCTGCGTCCGCGCACGACCCTGTAGTCACGCACCGTGGTCGTCTCGGTCTCGACGATGGTCTGCTGGTGCACGCCGATCCGCGATTGCGCCGGGATGATCCGGCGTTGCCCCCCGGCGAGCAGGAGCGTGCAGGCCGAGGAGCAGAGCGGGCTGCGCTCGTCGATGGTGCCGAGTGCGGGATCGCGCTGGGTGAACACGGTACGAGCGACGGCGATGTCGAGGCTGCTCTTGCGAATGAGCTCGCCCATGGCGATCGCGGCTTCGACCGTGCCGCCCGTCGAATAGACCAGCAGTGGCACTTTCCGGCCGTTCAATTCGCCTATGGCACGACGCAATTCGGCGGGCGTGTCCTTGGTGATGGCGCCCTGGGCCGCGAGCCATTCGCGGCAATCGGGCTCGCAGGGCTCGGCGCTGCGGGTCAGCATGATGCGCATCGGCTCCGGCTGCGGCGCAACAGCAGGCTTGTCCTGCGCCGTTGCGGGCAGGGAGATCAACGAAAGGGCGAACGCCAGGAAATGGGCGATGCGGATCACGAGGTCAGCGGTCTCGGCTGCGGTTGCGCAAGGGAACCCCAGGCGCAGGGATTTGACAACAGCCTCCCCGCCCCGTCGCTCGGGCAGGGAGGCAAGGTTAATGCTTTGGCTGTGCCGTTGGGCGCCTTTGAGGCGCTCTCGCGGCGGATTTCAGCGCGTGATCGCGTCGATCTCGGCGAGTTCCTCCGCAGTCAGCGCCCAGTCCGCCGCCTTGACGTTGGCTGCGACCTGTTCGGGCTTGGTCGCGCCGGCGATCACGCTGGAGACGACCGGCTGGGCGGCGAGCCAGGAGAAGGCGAGTTCGAGCAGTGTTTTCCCGCGCGCGTCGCAGAAGGCAGCGAGCTTTTCGGTCTTCCCCCAGTTCGCCTCGGTCAGCACCTCGCCGGCGCGCTGCGCCTCGCGGGTCATGCGCGCGCCTTCCGGCATCGGGGCATTCCGCTGGTACTTGCCGGTGAGCAGGCCGTTGGCGAGCGGGAAATAGGGCAGGAGACCCATGCCGAAATGGCTGAGGGAAGGGATCAGCTCCTTCTCGGCGCCGCGAACCAGCAGGCTGTACTCGTCCTGTGCCGAGGCGAAGCCCTCGATGCCGAGCGTCCTGGCCGTCCAATGCGCATCGGCGACCTGCCAGGACGGCAGGTTCGAGCAGCCGATATAGCGGACCTTGCCCTGGCGGATCAGGTCTTCGAGCGCGCGCAGCGTCTCGGCGATCGGGGTCAGTGGATCGGGGCGGTGGATCTGGTAGAGGTCGATCCAGTCGGTCTTCATGCGCTTCAGCGAGGCCTCGACCGCCTCGATGATGTAGCGCCGCGAGCCGCCCTTCTTCACGCCCTCCTCGTCCATGTTCATGCCGAACTTGCTGGCGAGCACGATGTCCTTGCGGCGGGCCCCGAGCAGCTCGCCGAGCGCCAGCTCCGAGCCGCCGCGATTGCCGTAGATGTCGGCGGTGTCGAACAGGGTGATGCCGTGCTCGATCGCGGCGTCGACGACCTTGCGCGCCGCCTCCAGATCGATCCGGCCGCCGAAATTATTGCAGCCGAGGCCGACGAGCGAGACGCGCAGGCCGGAGCGGCCGAGATTGCGGAACTGCATGGTGACATCCTTCCCCTTGATAGTGGAGCGCAAGGGAGCAGAGCCGACGGCGGGAGACAATGGCGCGTGCTGCAGAGCCGGTCCGCGATGATCGAACGGCCCGGGCGGCTCAGCCCAGCGCAGGCAGCCAGTGCGCCTTGGCGAGGACTTCGCCGGCTAGTTCGGCCGGTGTGCGGCCATCGGTTTCGACGATGACGAAACCGTCCGTCGCCTCGCCCGCCAGCCGGCGCGCTTGGCGCAAGGAGCGTTCGATCTGGGCGTCGCGGCCCGCCCCGGTTTCGCGCCGGTCGAGACGCGCGAGCAGAGCCTCGTCACCGGCGCGCAGGCGCACGACGATGATCTTCGCGTCAGGGATCGCGGCGAGGATCCAGCTTTTGTCGAAGCCGACATGGAGCATCACGCCGGACATGATCAGGCGGGTATGGCCGAGCGCGCGATAGGTGCCCCAGAGCGCGGCGAGATTGAGCTGGCTGACATCGCGGGCGCCGGGTGCAAGCGGAGAGAGTTCCTCCGCGCCGGGCTTCGGGAAGACGCGGTCGAGCTCGTCGCTCTCGATCGCGACATGTGCGACGCCGGCTTCAGCCAGCATCGCGCCCATCTCCCAGCACAAGGTCGACTTGCCGACCCCGGCCGGGCCGGTGATCAGCAGGATCTCGACCGGGGCGTCGGCGGTAGCCAAACTCAGGCCACCTCGGCCTTCTGCTTCTGCGAGCGCTTGCGCTCGTTCGGGTCGAGGATGCCCTTGCGCAGGCGGATCGACTTCGGGGTGACTTCGACCAGCTCGTCGTCGTCGATCCAGGCGAGCGAGCGCTCCAGCGTCATCCGGATCGGCGGGGTGAGGCGGACAGCCTCGTCCTTCGAGGTCGTGCGGATATTGGTGAGCTTCTTGCCCTTGAGCACGTTCACTTCGAGATCGTTCTCGCGGGTGTGCTCGCCGACGATCATGCCCTGATAGACCTTCCAGCCCGGCTCGATCATCATCGGGCCGCGATCCTCGAGGTTCCAGAGCGCGTAGGCCACAGCCTCACCGGTCTCCATCGCGATCAGCACGCCATTGCGGCGCCCGCCGATCTCGCCCTTGTAGGGGAGATAATCGTGGAACAGGCGGTTCATGATCGCGGTGCCGCGCGTGTCAGTGAGCAGCTCGCCCTGATAGCCGATCAGGCCGCGGGTCGGGGCGTGGAAGACGAGACGCAGGCGATTGCCGCCGGAGGGACGCATCTCCAGCATGTCGGCCTTGCGCTCCGACATCTTCTGCACGACGACGCCGGAATGCTCCTCGTCGACGTCGATCACGACCTCTTCGATCGGCTCGAGCAGCTGGCCGGCCTCGTCGCGCTTCAGCACGACGCGCGGACGCGAGACGCCGAGTTCGAAGCCCTCGCGGCGCATGGTCTCGATCAGGATGGCGAGCTGGAGTTCGCCGCGGCCGGAGACGATGTAGCTGTCCTTGTCCGAGGCTTCCTCGATCTTCAGCGCGACATTGCCCTCGGCCTCCTTGAACAGGCGGTCGCGGATGACGCGGGTGGTGACCTTGTCGCCCTCGGTGCCCGCCAGCGGGGAATCGTTGACCATGAAGGTCATCGACACCGTCGGCGGATCGATCGGCTGGGCGGTGATCGGGGTCTCGACCGACGGATCGCAGAAGGTGTCGGCGACGGTGCCCTTCACCAGGCCCGCGATCGAGACGATGTCGCCGGCGATCGCTTCCTCGATCGGCTGGCGCTCGAGGCCGCGGAAGGCGAGGATCTTGGTGATGCGGCCGGTCTCGACGGTCGAGCCGTCGCCGGAGAGCACCTTGACGGTCTGGTTCGGCTTGGCGCTGCCCGAGGTGACGCGGCCGGTGATGATGCGGCCGAGATAAGGATTGGCTTCCAGCAGCGTGCCGATCATGCGGAACGGGCCGTCCTCGACGGTCGGCTCCGGCACATGCTTCAGGATCAAATCGTACATCGGCGCCAGGCCCTGGTCCTGCGGACCTTCCGGCGAGGGCGCCATCCAGCCCTGCTTGCCCGAACCGTAGAGGATCGGGAAATCGAGCTGCTCGTCGGTGGCATCGAGCGCGGCGAAAAGATCGAAGACCTCGTTGATCACCTCGGTGACGCGGGCGTCGGGCTTGTCGACCTTGTTGATCGCGACGATCGGGCGAAGGCCGAGCTTCAGTGCCTTGGAGACCACGAACTTGGTCTGCGGCATCGGGCCCTCAGCCGCGTCGACCAGCACGATCGCAGAGTCGACCATGTTGAGGATGCGCTCGACCTCGCCGCCGAAATCGGCGTGGCCGGGGGTGTCGACGATGTTGATGCGCGTGTCCTTCCAGACCACCGAGGTGGCCTTGGCCAGGATGGTGATGCCGCGCTCCTTCTCAAGGTCGTTCGAATCCATCACACGCTCGGCGACGCGCTGGTTCTCGCGGAAGGCGCCGGACTGCTGCAGCAGCTTGTCGACCAGCGTGGTCTTGCCGTGGTCGACGTGGGCGATGATGGCGATATTGCGCATGGACATGCGGGAAGCGGCCTTGGTTCAAGACCGCGAGCCGGCAGGGAAAACCCGGCCGGCGCAGCCTGTGCGTTGCGTGAATCTGGAATTCGTTGCGCTGCACATAAACGCTTGAGGCCGTTTGGGCAACCGAAACCGGGCGATGCCCGCCCTTCGCCGAGCGCTTGACAGGCGTTCAATCATGTAACATTACAAGTTACATGAAACAGGACAGCCGCCTCTCGGCCACCTTGCACGTGCTGCTGCACATGGCCGATCGCGGCGCACCGATGACCTCGGAAGAGCTCGCCGCCTGTCTCGGCACCAACCCGGTCGTGATCCGCCGCACTATGGCGGGCTTGCGCGAAACCGGGCTGGTGCATTCCGAGAAGGGCCATGGCGGTGGCTGGACGCTGGCGCGCGCGCTCGACGCGATCACGCTCGGCGACGTCCATCGCGCGCTCGGCGAACCCGCTTTGATCGCGCTCGGCCATCGCAGCGAGAATCCGCAATGCCTGGTCGAGCAGGCGGTGAATGCGGCCCTTGGCGAAGCCTTCGCCGAGGCCGAGGCGCTGCTCGCCGGCCATTTCGACCGGGTGCGGCTGTCCGATCTCGCGGCGGATTTCAGCCGCCGCTTCGACGAACGGAGAGAGACCCATGCCAAGCACCACAAAGCCCTATGACGCGATCATCGTCGGCGGCAGCTTCGCCGGACTTTCGGCTGGACTGCAGCTGGCGCGGGCACGCCGCCAAGTCCTGGTGATCGACGAAGGCCAGCGGCGCAACCGCTTCTCCAGCCATTCGCACGGTTTCCTCGGCCAGGACGGGCGCGAGCCCGCGGCGATCGTCGCCGAGGCGAAGGCGCAATTGCTCGCCTATCCGACCGTCGCCTGGCGCGATGCCAGGGCTGGCGAGGCAAAAGCCGAAGAGGATGGTTTCAGCATCGCCGATATTGACGGCGAACAGTACCGGGCAAAACGCCTGCTGCTAGCGACCGGCGTGCGCGACGAACTGCCCGCGATCCCCGGCTTCAGGGAGCGCTGGGGCAAGAGCGTGCTGCATTGCCCCTATTGTGACGGCTATGAACTCGGCGGCGGCAAGCTCGGCGTGCTGGCGAGCGGCTCCTTCTCGGCCTTGAAGGCGGCGCTCGTCTCCGATTGGGGCGAGGTCACGCTGTTCCTCAACGGCGAAGCCGAGCCGGATGCCGAGGCGACGACCCTGCTGGCGCGGCGCGGCGTTGCGATCGAGCGTGCCCGGATCGTGGCGGCCGAGGGCGACGGCACCGCGATGGCGGGCCTGCGCCTCGACGATGGCCGGCTGGCGCCGGTGAAGGCGCTGTTCGTCGCCGCTGGCATCTGCCCTGCGAGCCCGTTGGCGGGGGAGCTCGGCTGCGCCTTCGACGACGGTCCGTTCGGCCCGCTGCTGCGCGTCGATGGCATGAAGCAGACCAGCGTCACCGGCGTCTATGCGGCAGGCGATGCCGCGACCGCCCGGCACAGCGTCGCGCTCGCGGTCGCCGACGGTGTCCTCGCCGGCACTGGTTTGCACATGTCGCTGCTCTAGAGCCGGATCACGACTTCCGACAGGCGTAGGGCATGAAGGTCGAGGACACCCCGGCGTTCATGCCCGCCATCACCATGACATTGGCGAAATTGAGCTCTTCGCTGCTGCGCGGACAGACATCGGGCGGGTTCTGGCAGCCGGAAGCGATGAATGCCTCGTTTCCGGCGATGAAATCCGGTCCCAGCCCCTTCCTGCCGATGCGCTTCAGCGCCTCGTCATAGGCGCTGCGCCAGCGCTCGCATTTCACCTGCGGCCAGTTCTCGGGAGCCTGGGCCTGGAGCGGCACGATAGCCGAGAGGGCCAGCAGCGTCCCAAGGGCAAGCGAGGCGAAGGCGGAGGTCATGGATGAGTCTCGAAGCTGTCGGGCGGCCGCGCCATCCGCATGACCGGGCTTTGCGGCAGGAATAAAGCTGGTCACTCCGCGGCAGCGTCCAACAGCGCGATGCGCCGTTCCGCCGCCGCGCGGCCGAGCTGGTCCATGGCGAAGCGATAGGCGCCGATCCCGCCGGAATCGATGTCCCCGCGTGCATAACTCGCCAGCACGCAGGCGAGGATGGCGTCGGCCTCGCGCTCCATCGCCGCCAGTTCCGGCTCGTCCGCCGCGGTCCGCATCGCGCCGAGCAGGACGACGAGGCGGCTGAGATCCGCCATCGCGCGCTTGCGCCGGGTCGAGCTGTCATAGCCGAGCAGGCCAGCCGCACCGGAGCCGAGCAGCGAGAGCGCCATCACGCCGAGATAGAACCAGTCGCCATAGCGCTCGAAGAAGGTCATTTGCTCGCCGTCGATGAAGGCGGCGGCGCCGGTATGCACCGCGAGCGGCGCGTCCTTGTCGGTCTCGGGCGTCTCCAAACCCTGGATCGCCGGCAGGTCGGCGGCGAGCGTGACCCGCAGCGACAGGATCGCGCCGACGAGTTCGCCGACCCGGGCGTCGTCGAGCGATTGCGCCGCCATCAGGCGCGAGGTGATCGAGATGCTCGGCAGGTTCTCGGCCGGCAATGGCGGGTCGCCGCCGAGCGCGCCGCGGACGATCTCGCCGCTTTCGATGGCGCGGTTGCGGGCAGCGAGCGCATCGGCCTCGCGGATCGGAATGATAGTCGGCTCTTCCCCGAAGGCGCGGTGCAGGCGCGAGCCCGTTTCGGTGACGACCCGGGCGTTCAGCACGTTGACGGCGAAGAGGACGTCGATATGGCTCTCGGCAATCGCAGCCGAGACGTCTTCCGGCCCAAGCGGGACGATCGTGACCTCGTCCGGCTTCACCTCGTATTGCGAGAGCACGAGTTTCAGGAGGTTGAGATTGCCTGACGGCGCCCGCACCACGCCGATACGCTTGCCGCGCAGGCCGGAAATCCGGTCGGTGCCGAGATCCTTGGAGCCGATGAAGAACGGGAAGGAACGGCGGGTGATCAGCGCGGTGTCGGCCTTGGCCGGCAGGGCGATGTCGGGCCGAACGATGGCGAGATCGACCTTGCCGGTGTCGATCGCCCGCGCGCTCTCGGCCGAGCCTTCGGTCAGGACGAGCCGCAGGCGCACCGGCTTCTTCTCGCGGCTCAGGCCCTGGACCAGGGCGGCGGCGAGCCTGGCATCGTCCGAGCCGAGCGGGCCGACCGCGAGCTTCAGCGTCCTGGGCTGGCTCCACAGATAGACGCCGAGCGCGACGAGGCCGGCCATCAGCAGAAGCGCCGCCAGCCCTGCAAAGAAACGCCGCCCCATTCGTCGCCCGCTTTCGCCCCCGCGCTACCGCTTTCGACTGGCATCATGTCACGAGTGCGGCGCGAAGGGCTATGTGCTAGAGCGCCCGCATGACACGCGACCACGCCTTCCCCATCAAGATCTGCGGCCTCTCGACTCCGGAGACGCTGGAGGCGGCGCTCGCCGCGAGTGCCGAGATGATCGGCCTCAATTTCCATCCGAAGAGCCCGCGCTATGTCACGCCGCAACGTGCAGCCGAGCTCGCCGAGCAGGCGCGCGGTAGGACGCAGATCGTCGCGCTGGTCGTCGACTATGCGCCGGAGCAGGCGGCCGAGCTCGCCCGGATCGTCCGGCCGGACTGGATGCAATTGCACGGTAAGGAGGCGCCGGAGCAGGTCGCGGCGATCAAGGCCGCGACCGGCCTGCCGGTGATGAAGGCGCTCGGCGTCGCCAGTGCTGCCGATCTCGACCAGGTTGCGCTCTATCACGGCGTCGCCGACTGCATCCTGCTCGACGCCAAGCCGCCCAAGGACGCCGCTTACCCGGGCGGCCACGGCCGGCCGTTCGACTGGGGCCTGCTCGCCAGCCTCGACCCGGCTTTCCGCTTCATGCTATCGGGCGGGCTCGATCCGGCGAATGTCGCGGAGGCTATCGGCATCGCGAGACCGGCCGGCGTCGACGTCTCCTCCGGGGTCGAAAGCGCACCCGGCGTCAAGGATGCCCGGAAGATCGCGGAATTCGTCAGGGCCGCCCGTTTGGCGGCGCAAGAATTGAAGAAGGCAGGCCAGGCATGAACGCGCCGCACACCCCGAACAGCTTCCGCAACGGCCCGGACGAGAACGGCCGCTTCGGCCAGTTCGGCGGCCGCTTCGTCGCCGAGACGCTGATGCCGCTGATCCTCGAGCTGGAGCAGGCCTACAACGCCGCCAAGGCCGACCCAGCCTATCACGCCGAGATGGCGAGCGGCCTGAAGCACTATGTCGGTCGGCCTTCACCGCTCTACCTCGCCGAGCGGCTCACCGAGCATTTCGGCGGCGCCAAGGTCTATCTGAAGCGCGAGGAGCTGAACCACACCGGCTCGCACAAGGTGAACAATGTGCTCGGCCAGATCCTGCTCGCCCGGCGCATGGGCAAGAAGCGGATCATCGCCGAGACCGGCGCCGGCCAGCACGGCGTCGCGACCGCCACCCTCTGCGCCCGCTACGGCCTCGAATGCATCGTCTATATGGGCGCGGTCGACGTCGCCCGGCAGGCGCCGAACGTCTTCCGCATGCAGATGCTTGGCGCGACCGTCATTCCCGTCGAATCCGGCACCAAGACGCTGAAGGACGCGATGAACGAGGCGCTGCGCGACTGGGTGACCAATGTCGCGTCGACCTTCTACTGCATCGGCACGGTCGCCGGCCCGCATCCCTATCCGGCGATGGTGCGCGATTTCCAGTGCATCATCGGCAACGAGACGCGCGCGCAGATGCAGGAGCTTGAGGGCCGCCTGCCGGATTCGCTCGTCGCCTGCATCGGTGGCGGCTCCAATGCGATGGGGCTGTTCCACCCCTTCCTCGACGACAAGAGCGTCGAGATCTACGGCGTCGAGGCTGCCGGCCACGGCATTCCGTCCGGCCTGCACGCGGCGTCGCTGACCGGCGGGCGCCCCGGCGTGCTGCACGGCAACCGCACCTATCTCCTGATGAACGAGGACGGGCAGATCAACGACGCCCATTCGATCTCGGCCGGGCTCGATTATCCCGGCATCGGCCCGGAGCACTCCTGGCTGCACGATATCGGCCGCGCCACCTATCTCTCGGCGACGGACGAGGAGGCGCTCGAGGCCTTCCAGCTGATCTCCAAGCTCGAAGGCATCATCCCGGCTCTGGAATCGGCGCATGCGCTGGCGCGCGTCGCCGAGCTCGCCCCGAAGAAGCCGAAGGACCATCTGATGGTCGTCAACCTCTCCGGCCGCGGCGACAAGGATATCCCGCAGGTGGCGGAGATTCTGGCGGCGCGGTGAACTGAGCATTTTCAAGCGAAGTGGACACCGGTTCGCGTGAAGAAAATGCGATAAAACAAAGACCTAGAGCATTTCCGCGATTCGGAGAAACGCGGAAATGCTCTGGAACGTCGTGATGCTGCCCCAATAGGTTGCGCATGGTCGCGCCGTGGAAGCGGTACCAGCTTCTGCGGACTATTCCTCAGCGAAGGACGATCATGTCGAAGACCAAGAAGGCCCTGCTTATCGCCGCGCTCGCGGCGCTTTCCGCTCCCGTGCACGCGCAGGCCCCGGGTCCGCTCGCGCCGGCGGAAGGCATCGTGATCCAGACTACCGGCGAAGTCAGGGTGAGGCCCGATCTCGCCACCGTCCATGCCGGCGTGGTCAGCGAGGGCAAGACCGCGGCCGAAGCGCTGTCGAAGAACACCCCGGCCCTGGCCAAGCTGATCGAGGCGGTCAAGGCCGCCGGCGTCGCCCAGGGCGACCTCTCGACCTCGCAGATCGCGCTGACGCCGCGGATGACGCAACCCTCCGCCTCGTCCTCGCCGCAGGCGCGCGCGCCGAAGATCGACGGCTACGAGGCCCGCACCGGCATCACCGTGATCGTGCGCGACCTCACCAAGGCCGGCCCGCTGATCGATGCGCTGGTCGCGGCCGGCGCCAACGACATGTCCGGCATCAGCTTCGGCCTCGCCGACGAGGGCAAGGCCAAGGACCAGGCCCGCGACAAGGCGGCGGAAGCGGCGCGCGGACGCGCCGAGATCTATGCCAAGCGCCTCGGCGTCAAGGTCGGCGAGCTCGTCTCGATCGTGGAGGCCGAGGCCGAGCCGCCGGCGCGGCCGATGGGCGATGTCAGGGCCTATCGCATGGCCGCAGGCGCCGCGCCGGTCCAGGTCGAGCCGGGCGAGGTCACCGTCAGCGCCGCGCTGCGCACGGTCTGGCGGATCGAGAAGTAGTCGCTACAGCATTGGCAGCCCGCGCGGTCTCGGTCCGCGCGGGAAGGCAGCGTCGAGCCGGGCGAGGTCCTCGGCGCCAAGTTCAAGTCCGAGCGCGCCGGCATTGTCTTCGGCATGGCCCGTCTTCGCGGCTTTCGGGATTGCGAAGACGCTGGGATTGCGCGTCAGGAAGGCGAGCGCGACCTGGCGCGGGCTCGCGCCATGGGCCGCGGCGATCTCGGCCAAGACCTTGCCCTGCGCCGAGCGCTCTTCCGGAAAATCATCCTGCCCGAACGGGCTGTAGGCGGTCACCGCGACGGCGTTCCGTTCGCACCAGGGGATCACCGCATGCTCGATCGCCCGTTCGCGCAGGTGATAGAGCACCTGGTTGCAGGCGATCTTGCCGGGGCCGGCGACGCGCAGCGCCTCGTCGAGATCGGCGACGTCGAAATTGCTGACACCCCAGGACAGGATCTTGCCCTCGACCCTGAGCTCCTCGAAGGCGGCGAAGGTTTCCGCCAGCGGGTAGGAGCCGCGCCAGTGCAGCAGGTAGCAGTCGAGCCGGTCGGTCCGCAGCCGGCGCAGCGACTGCTCGCAGGCCTTGCGGGTGCCGGCCTTCGAGGCGTTGTGCGGCAGCACTTTCGAGACCAGGAAGACCTCGTCGCGCCGCCCCGCGAGAGCCTCGCCGGTGATCTCCTCGGCGAGGCCGGAAGCGTACATCTCGGCCGTGTCGATATGGGAGAGGCCGAGATCGAGTCCGCGCTGCAGTGCTGCGATCGCCTCGCTTCGTGGCGCGCGCTCGATATTCCAGGTGCCCTGGCCGACCCGCGAGACCGCCGGACCGCCCTTGCCGAAAGCCCAAGTCATGGCGCCTGTCCTTTCGTTCAGCGGACTTCTACCTCGTAGCGGCCATGGCGAATCTCGCCATCGGAATAGCGTACGCGGATCTCGAAAGCGTCCCGGCCGCGATAGGCGGGATCGGAGGTGTATTCGAAGGCGAGCGCGTTGCTGACCTTGCCGTCGCAATGCGCGTAGGGGCCGGGGCCGTAGACCGCCTTGGCCTTGCGCGTCAGCATGCGGACGCTGCCGTGCTGCGGCTTCTGGGTCAGCACCGCGGTCGGCCGCTTCACCTGCCGGCAACGCTTGTCCATGGTCATGTAGGTCTGCTGCATGAAGGTCGGCTCGCCGGCGATGGCGCGGTCGATGCCATCAGCAGCGGTATCGCTGCCGCCAGAAGTCACGCAGCCGCCTAGCGCGCCGCAGAGCAGGATCAGGCCGAGCGTCGTCAGTCCGGGGATGGGCATGGCGCTCCTGGCGGGTGGCTTGTGATTCTTGCGGAATGTAGCAACATATCTACATTCTGTGGATGACGGGAGTGTGCCGATGCCGACAACCTTGTCCAGCCGCGAATTCAACCAGGATGTTGGCCGCGCTAAGAAGGCGGCCCAACAGGGGCCGGTCTTCATCACCGATCGGGGCCAGCCCTCGCACGTCCTGCTGAGCGTTGCCGAATACCGCCGGCTCACCGGCAGGGGGGTGAGCTTGGCTGAGGCGATCGGCGACCCGGAGAGCGCTGATTTTGATTTCGACCCGCCCAGGCTCGGCGACAAGATGGGCTTCAAACCGGTCGATTTCGAGTAATGTATCTCCTCGATACGAATGTGTTGTCTGAAATCCGGAAGGTTCACCGAGCGAATCCGACCGTTTGGGCCTGGTCGCAGGTCACGCCCGCAGATCTGCTTTACATCTCCGCTGTAAGCATACTTGAGATCGAGCAGGGAGTTCTGCTGGTCGAGCGTCGCGATCCGCAGCAGGGTCGCCTCTTTAGCGACTGGCTGCGGAAGCGCATCCTGCCGCAGTTCGAGGGGCGCATTCTGGCCTTCGATACGGAGGCTGCTTTCCGTTGCGCCGCATTGCACATCCCCGATCCACGCCCCGAACGCGATGCGATGATTGCGGCGACCGCCCAGGCTCATGCGTTGACGGTTGTGACGCGAAACGTCGCCGATTTTGTCCGATCCGGCGTCCCCACGCTCAACCCTTGGTTCAAACCCGATTGATCACACCGGCGGCGTGCCGTTGGCCGCCAGCACCTCGCCGGCGAGGTAGAGCGAGCCGCAGATCAGGATGCGCGGCGGCGCCTTCCAGTCGCGCCGGGCGATCTCCATCAGCGCCTGCTCGACGGAACCGGCCACTTCGGCCTTGAGGCCGGCCTCGCGCGCCAGCGTCGCGACCTCCTCGGCCGTGCGCGCCGCAAGCTGGTTCTGGATCGAAACGGCGAAGAGACCCTGCGCCAGCCCCTTGAAATGGCCGAGCGTGGCGCGCGCATCCTTGGTCGCGAGCAGGCCGGCGATCATCACCAGCGGCGCCGGATTCTTTTCCTCGAGATCGGCCATCGCCTGGGCGAGCACGCGCCCGCCATCGGGATTATGGCCGCCGTCGAGCCAGAGCTCGGCCCCGGCGGGCGCGAGTTCGGCGAGCTTGCCGCGGGCCAGCCTTTGCAGGCGCGCCGGCCATTCGGCCTCGGTCATGCCGCGCTCGAAGGCCGTGGCAGGCAGGCCGCCATAGCCGGCGGCGCGCAGGGCGGCGATCGCGGTCCCGGCATTGGTGTGCTGGTGGCGCCCGGCCAGGCGCGGCAACGGCAGGTCGAGCAGGCCGTCGCCATCCTCATAGACCAGCCGGCCGCCATCCTCATGGACGTTGAAATCCTGCATGCCGACCAGGACCTTGGAGGCGCCGACGCGCTCGGCCGCCGCTTCCAGAACCGCGGTCGGCTCCGGCTCCTGCGGCGCGATCACCGCCGGGGCGCCGCGCTTGAAGATGCCGGCCTTCTCGCCGGCGATCTTGGTGACGGTGTCGCCGAGATATTCGGAATGGTCGAGCGAGACTGGCGTCACCACCGTGCAGGCGGGGTGGTCGATCACATTGGTCGCGTCGAAGCGCCCGCCGAGCCCGACCTCGAGCAGCACGACATCGGCCTTGTGCTCGGAAAAGAGCAGGAAGGCGGCGGCGTTGGTGATCTCGAAAAAGGTGATGGGATCGCCAGCATTGGCCTTTTCGCAGCGCTCCAGCGCATCGACCAGCAGCGCCTCGTCGACGAAGCGCCCGCCGCCGGGCCGGCCGAGCCGGGTGCGCTCGTGGAAACGCACCAGATGCGGCGAGGTGTAGACATGGACGCAGAGACCGGCCGCTTCGAGGATCGCCCGCATGAAGGCGATGGTCGAGCCCTTGCCGTTGGTGCCGGCGACATGGATCACCGGCGGCAGCTTCTTCTGCGGATCGCCCAGCCGCTCGAGCAGGCGCAATATGCGCCCGAGCGAGAGGTCGATCAGCTTGGGATGCAGCGCGAGGAAGCGCGCCAGCAAGAGGTCGGATGTGCTCATGCGGGCACCGGCCTCCGGGCCGGGGTGAAGACGATCAGACGGCGGCGGCCGGCAGCGGTTCCGGCGCCGGCGCGTTGACGGCTGGCAAGGGCTGCTTGGTGAGCAGTCGGCCGAGCCGCGCCAAAGTCGCCGGGATCTGGTGGCGATGCACGACCATGTCGACCATGCCGTGATCCTTGAGATATTCCGAGCGCTGGAAGCCCTCGGGCAGCTTCTCGCGGATCGTCTGCTCGATCACGCGCGGCCCGGCAAAGCCGATCAGCGCGCCCGGCTCGGCGATGTGGACATCGCCCAGCATGGCATAGGAGGCGGTGACGCCGCCGGTGGTCGGATTGGTCAACACGACGAAATAGGGCAGGCCGGCCTTGCGCAGCATCCGCGTCGCGACCGTGGTGCGCGGCAACTGCATCAGCGAGAGGATGCCCTCCTGCATGCGCGCCCCGCCCGAGGCGGCGAAGACGACATAAGGGGTTTTCTTCTCTAGCGCCGTCTCGGCACCCTTGATGAAGGCTTCGCCGGCGGCCATGCCGAGCGAGCCGCCCATGAAGTGGAAATCCTGCACCGCGATCGTCATCGGCAGGCCCTGGACGCGGCCATAGCCGACTTTGAAGGCGTCGGCGGCGCCGGTCTTGGCGCGGGCGTCCTTGATCCGGTCGGTGTAGCGCTTTTCGTCGCGGAACTTGAGTGGGTCGGCCATCGCCTCCGGCAGCGGCACATCGACCCATTTGCCTTCGTCGAAGGTCAGGCGCAGACGGTCCTGCGCGGTGACGCGCATATGGTGGTCGGAGCCGGGGATGACGAAGCCATTGGCCTCGACATCCTTGTGGAAGACCATTTGCCCGGAATCCGGGCACTTGATCCAGAGATTCTCCGGGGTCTCGCGCTTGAACAGCGTCTTGATGCGCGGACGGACGACTTCGGAAATCCAGTTCATCGGATCATCCTTGAATTTTGAGCTGGCGCTCAGGCCGCCTTGGCGACCGAGCGGACGCCGGCCGCAAGCTCGGCGACCAGCGAGGTGACAGCCGAAACCGTCTTTTCCGTGGCCTTGCCATCGGCATCGAGCGAGAGACGGACACGGTCGACCAGGGCCGAGCCGACGACGACGCCGTCCGCGCCCCTGGCGATGGCGATCGCATCCGCCGGCGTCTTGACGCCGAAGCCGACGGCGACCGGCAGTGTGGTGTGCTGCTTGATCCGGGCGACCGCTGCGCCGACCGCGTCGTAATTGGCGATCGCGCCGCCGGTCACGCCGGTCATCGAGACATAGTAGACGAAGCCGGAGGTGTTCTGCAGCACGCGCGGCAGCCGCTTGTCGTCGGTGGTCGGCGTCGCCAGGCGGATGAAGCTGACGCCCGCGGCGAGAGCCGGCAGGCAGAGCTCCTCATCTTCCTCGGGCGGCAGGTCGACGACGATCAGCCCGTCGATCCCGGCAATGCGGGCATCCCTCAGGAAGGCGTCGACGCCATAGGCCCAGATCGGGTTGTAATAGCCCATCAGCACGATCGGCGTGTCGTTGCCGGCCTTGCGGAAGGCCGTGACCATGGCGAGCGTCTTCTTCAGCGTCTGCCCGGCCTTGAGGGCGCGCTGGCCGGCGAGCTGGACGGGCACGCCGTCGGCCATCGGGTCGGTGAAGGGCACGCCGAGCTCGATGATATCGGCGCCGGCTGCCGGCAAGGCGTTCAGGATCGCGCTGCCGGTGTCGAAATCGGGGTCGCCGGCGGTGACATAGGTCACCAGCGCGGCACGGCCCGCCGCGGCGCAGGCGGCAAAGCGGGCTTCGATGCGGGCTTGTCCAGTCTCGGTCATGCCGGAGCGGTTAGCATGGCCGCGCCTGGCTGGCGAGAGGGCGTGGGGTCAGGCCTGGGCTGTCAGTGCGGCGCGATAGCCGCCGAAATACTTCATGCCGGTGTCGCACATCACGCTGACCACGGTTGCGCCCGGACCGAGGGTCTCGGCCAGCCGCAAGGCAGCGATGACGTTGGCGCCGGTGGAGAGTCCGGCGAACAGCCCCTCCTCGCGCGCCAGCCGGAGCGCCATTGTCCGCGCCTCCTCCGTCGAAACCCGTTCGATCGTATCGGCGATGTCGTCCTGCCAGAGCGGCACGACGAAGCCGGCGCCGATGCCGTCGATCTTGTGCGCACCGGGAGGACCGCCTGACAGCACCGGCGATTCCGCCGGCTCGACCGCGGTGATGCGGATGCCGTCGTTTCGGGCCCGTAGGCCGGCGGCGATACCGCGCAGCGAGGCGGCGGTGCCGACGCTCTGGACGAAGCCGTCGATGCGCCCGCCCGTCTGCTCCCAGATCTCCGCCGCCATCGCCTCATAGGCGGCGAGCTGGTCGCGGTTCTTCATCTGGTCGGTCCAGAAGGCGCCGGTCTCCCCGGCGATCACGCCCGCTGTCGCGATCATGTCGCGGGTCAGCTTCTCGGTCATCTTGCCGCTGTCGCTTGGAATGACCGTCAGCTCCGCGCCGAGGATCGCCATATGGTCGAGCTTTTCGCGGGCGAAGGCGTCGGAGGTGACGATGTGCAGCGGATGGCGCTTCACCGCGCAGACCAGCGCCAGCGAGACCCCGGTGCTGCCGCCGGTGTACTCGACCACTGCCCCGCCGGGTTCCAATCGCCCGTCCGCCTCGGCCGCCTCGATCATCGCGAGCGCCATCCGGTCCTTCATGCTGCCGGTCGGGTTCTCGCTTTCGAGCTTGAGCAGGATGCGGGCGCCATTGGCGGGCACGACATGGCGCAGCGCGACGAGCGAGGTCTTGCCGATGCGATCGAGGATGGTCGGCTGGGTCATGCGGCGGTCCTTCGAGACGAGGGGCTTTTCCCCTTCTCGCCTGAAAGCCTGCTCCGGTCAGGTCCGAAATCCGGACCGCCGATCAGGCGAACTTGGCGCCGCGCTCGGCCAGGAGCGTCCGCAGCACCGAGCGATGGCAATGCGCCTCGTCCTCGCAATAGCAGCCGACCGAGAAGTCGCTGCCATGCGACAGGGTCGCCAGCAGGTCGAGCGCATGGCGCGGCGCCGGCTCCGCCATCTCGGCCTTGAAGGCGCGGGTGAAGCTGGCCCAGCCCTTCTCGGTCTCGGCCACCTTGGCTTTCGCCATCAGCTCCGGCGTCGGTGACAGCACCGGGAACCAGACGTCGAACCGGTCTTCGCTGGCATAGCGCTCCTTCGGCACGCCGCGTGGCACGCGCCGGACCGTGCCGATGCGCGTACCCTCCGAGGGATCGCGTTCGGTACCGAGACGGACGACGCGGACGCTCATACGCTGGCCCTTTCATCGCGATGCCCCGGCGCGACGCCGGCGAAGAGATAAAGCTCGAACCAGCCGGGAAAGGCCCGGGCCAGCTCACTTGGCCCGGACAGCGACAGCCCGAGCCGCCGGCTCCCGGCGAAACTGACATCGCCGCGCCACCAGGCGACCAGGGCCGGCAGCGGGCCGAACAAGGTGAGCGCTTCAGGGAAGCCTGGGTTCTGGCCGCAGAACGAGGCTTCCGTGCGCTTCAGCAGCAGAAATCGCACGGGATGGCCGGCGAGTTCGAGCCGCACCACCAGTGGCTCCTCAGGCAGCGCCGCGAAGCGCACGCGCCGCTGCATGTCGATCAATAGCGGCTCCAGATCGAGGTCCTCCCGCTCGGCATGGCGCGGCAACCAGCGCTGGCCCCAGACGCCCATTGCCTTGACCAGCTCGGCAAGTTCCAGCCCGGCCTCGGTCAGCGCGTATTCGGGACCGGCTGCTCCTTCGCTGCGGCACAGCGCGCCGGCATGGACCAGCGCCTGCAGCCGCTCCGACAGCATGGTCTTGGAGATGCGCGGGATGCCGCGGCGGATGTCGTTGAAGCGGTTGCTGCCGCAGAGGATCTCGCGCACGATCAGCAGCGTCCAGCGTCCGCCGAGCGTCTCATGGGCGCGCGCCATCGCGCAGAACTGGCCATAGCTGGTCATGGCGCCAACCTAGCACGTGGGAGCGACCAATGCGGTCCGAAATCCGGACCGCAAGATGGCTTCGGACCGAGGATCCTACGCCACCAGGCTCTTCGGCAGCATGCAGTGGATGCCCTTGGAGCCGTTGACCGTCTGGGTCACGCGCAGATCGGCAGCGAGGCTGCAGAGCATATAGGCCTCGTCCCGCGTCAACTTGGTCCTGGAGGTGATCAGGTCGATCATCTCCCTCAACGCGTTCTGGGCACAGATGTCGAGATCGGGGTCGATCCCCATGGTGATGTGGTGGCTCTTCGTCTCGGCGCGCGGCGTTGCATAGGACAGGTCCTCGCGCAGGTGGAACTCGAAGGTGCCTTCCAGCGCCGTCTCGATCGCGGTGATGCAGACCTCGCCATCGCCCTGCGCGCCATGGCCATCGCCGCAGGAGAACAGCGCACCCTCGACGAAGACCGGCAGATAAAGGGTCGCGCCGGCGCCGAGTTCCTTGTTATCGAGATTGCCGCCGAAGGCGCGCGGGATCAGCGAGGTCACCCGGCCCCAATGCGCCGGCGGCGCCGTGCCCATAACGCCGAAGAAGGGCGAAAGCGGCAGTTCCATGCCCCAGGGCAGGTTGGCGACGTTCCGCTCGCGATCGAGATGGATGTAACGGAAGGCGTGATAATCGAACTCGTCCGGCAGCGTGCCGCCGAGCGGGCGGAACATGGTGTAGCCGAAATCGGTGCGCGGCCTGACGCTCCTGATCTGCACCTCCAGCACCTGGCCGGGCCTGGCGCCCTTCACCGCGATCGGCCCAGTCAGGATGTGGCCGGGCACCATGCGCTCGGCCTTTTCATGGATCTCGTGAATCTCGGGCGGGATCGTCGCATTGCCTTCTGGCAGATGGGCGGGGCCGCCGGTGACGGTGCGGATGGTGACGCTGTCGCCGCTCTCGATCTCCAGCACAGGCTTCAGCCCGGCGTCGAAATAGCCCCAGTGGCAGGTGGCGAGCGAAGCGTCGAGCTGATGATGCGCCATGGTCTATCCGTGAGTCGTCAAGGCGGGGTGGAAAGATCGGCGCCGACCCGGCTGCGGGCATTGCGGCGCATGGTGTAGAGCGTCGCGCCGATGACGATGGCGGCGCCGACGAGCGTCGTCAGCGTCGGCACCTCCGCGAAGAAGACGAAACCGGTGAAGCCAGCCAGGATCAACCGGCTGAAATCCAGCGGCGCCAGCGCCGACGCCTCCCCGACCTGATAGGCCTTGGTGATCAGCCATTGCCCGGCGGTGCCGAACAGGCTGAGCAGCACCAGCCAGAACCATTGCTCTGATGTCGGCCAGACCCAGAGCGCCCAGGCCGGCCAGGCGAGGACGACCATCAGCACCAGGCCCTGATAGATCAGGATCGTCTCGGTGCGCTCGCTGGTGCCGAGCATGCGCACGCTGACGGTGATGCCGGCGCCGAACAGCGCCCCGCCGACCGACATCAGCGCCCAGATGTTCAGCCCTTCGCCCGAGGGATTGAGCATGATCAGCACGCCGACGAAGCCGAGGACCGTCGCGACCCAGCGGGCCGCATCGACGCGCTCCTTCAAGACCAGCACTGCGGCGACGGTGACGAACAGCACCTGGCTGAAGCTGATCGCCGTCGCCTGGGCGAGCGGGATGTAGAGCAGGGCGCTGAAGCCGCAGAGCATCGAAGCCAGTGTGATCAGGCCGCGGAAGATCTGCAGGCCCGGCCGATCGGTCTTGAAGGCCAGCGGCAGGCTGCGGCCTGCGATCATGAAGACCACGGCGCTCATGATGATCTGGCGGATCATCAGCGTCTCGATCAGGGGAATCGCCGTGCCGAGATATTTGAAGGCGCCGACCATCACGGCATAAACCAGCAGCGCGGTGATCATGTAGACGGTGCCGCGCAGGTTCGGGCTCGCTCCGCGCCACCACAGGCGGAAGCGATTGCGGCGCGCGGCGAACCAGCTTTCGCCGGACGGGGTGGACAGGATCGGCGGGAGAGGAACAGCTACGAGGTGCGAATCGGAGGGTTCGGGAGGCTCTCCCGGACTGCCGTCCTCTTCGGCTGAAACAGGCAGCGCTTCGGCCAAGCCCATGGCCTCGCTGGCGCGACCGGTCGCTTCCGAAAGGCGGTCTTCGCTCATGGCTGCCCCGAGCCGGGCGGAAGACGCCAACGGCCTATCAGATATCTGCAGGACCTGACTGTCGCCGATTTTCCGCCCGTTCGTCAGTGGTTTGCAGGCATGGCAGGGTTGCCGCCATGTCCGTTCGCTCAGCCGCGACGGCAACGCCGCCATTCCGACAAAGCCCTGTCATCGTCATGCGGATGGCGTATAGCAGCGCCGTGGCTTCGCCACAGGCATGCGTCCGGGGGAGGTGATCGGGGCAATGCGGGATTTGCTGAGGGATGCGGTCAACGGCATCGCCGAATTGTCGCCGCGACGCTTTCCCTGGCGCCGTTTCCTGTTCGCCCTCGCGCTTGGCGCAGCTGGTGGCTGGCTCTTCGCCCATTACCGCCTGCCATTGCCCTGGATGCTCGGCTCGATGGTGTTCTGCACCGCTGCCGCGATCGCCCGCGCGCCGGTGGCGGCGCCGCCGGTGATCCGCCCGCCCATGTCGGCGGTGATCGGCGTCCTGCTCGGCTCCGGCTTCAAGCCGGAGATCGTCGCGCAGATGCCGAACTGGCTGCCGACGCTCGGCGGGCTCGTGCTGTTCATGGTCGCCTGCGGCCTGTGCTGCGTCACCTATTTCCGCCGCGTCGCCGGATACGATCCCGTGACCGCCTTCTTTTCCGGCATGCCCGGCGGCCTGGTCGAGATGGTGATCACCGGCGAGGAGAAGGGCGGCGATGCCCGCACCATCGCGCTGATCCACTCCGCCCGCATCCTGCTGGTGGTGATGACGCTGCCCTTCATCGTGCAATGGCTCGAGGGCGTCTCGCTCGGCATCAACCGCAACCAGGGTCCGTCGATGTTCCAGACGCCGGCGCTGGGCTGGTTCTGGCTGGTCGCCAGCGCGGTCGCCGGCGTGATGCTCGCCCATGCGCTGCGCTTGCCGGCGAAGCAATTGCTCGGGCCGATGCTGGTCTCGGCCACCATCCACCTTGTCGGCCTCAGCGATTCCGTGCCGCCCTACGAGATCGTCAACGTCGCCCAGCTCATCCTCGGCGTCACCATCGGCTGCCGCTTCGTCGGCACGCCGCCGCAGGCGATCCTGCGCATCCTCCTGATCTCTTTCGGCTCGACCGTGATCCTGGTGGCGCTGACGCTGGTCTTCGCCTTCGCGGTCGCGCATGTCTCGAGCTACAAGCCGGTACCGCTGATCCTGGCCTATTCGCCCGGTGGCCTCGCCGAGATGAGCCTGATCGCGCTGGCCCTGCACACCGAAGTCGCCTTCGTCGCGGCCCACCACATCATCCGGGTCTTCCTGGTGATGATCGGCGCAGGCCCGCTCTTCGGCTTCATCGTCGGGAAGAAGCCGTAAGTCTCGTCAGGCGCTGCGCCGCGCCAGCTTCTGGCGCAGCACGCGCATAAGGAAGGCCGGGTTGCCGACGACATAGCGCCGCCAGAGCCGGCGCGGCTCGAGCCAGAGCCGGTAGACCCATTCGAGCCTCAGGGTCCGGAAGGTTTCCGGCGCCCGCGCCACCTCGCCGGCGAGGAAGTCGAACAGGGCGCCGATGCCGGCCGCGACCGCGCAATGACGGGCGTCGATCCGGTCGGCGATCCATTTTTCCTGCCGCGGATTGCCGAAGGCGACCAGCAGAAGATCGGGCCGTTCATGCGCGAGGCGTGCCAGCAAAGCGGGCTCGTCCTGCGACGAGAAATAGCCATGGCTCAGCACCGAAACGCGATGCTGCGGGTAGTCGGAGCGCAGCCTCGCCGCGGCGCGCTCGGCGATGCCCGGCCGCCCGCCCAGCAGCATCACGTGGAGCGGACGCTTGCGCGCGGCGAGGATCGCCGGCGTGAAATCGGTGCCGTTGAGATTGGCGGGGAAGGTCGCGCCATAGAGCAGGCGCGAGGCGATGTCGACGCCGATGCCGTCAGGCAGGATCAGGAAGCGCGCGAGGTGCTCGCGCAGGCCCACATCACCAGCGGCGATGTTGACGAGATTGGCGTTGCAATAGGCCAGATGCAGATGGCGGCCGCCGTCGAAGGCGTGGTCGATCAGTGCGAGCGCCTCGTCGCGCGTCACCGCTGCGACCGGGACGCCGGCGATGTCGCGGCGCGGCGGCTCGGGTGGGGGGGCGAGGGCAGCCCGTCGCTGCGAAGTCTGGAAGAGGACGACGTTCATCTCGATCGCTGCTGGCGCAAACGTCGCCATGCTGACGGCGTAGCCCATTGTCTTCCTTGCGTTTCTTCCGAGGGTCAAGCGGAACCCCGCCATAGGATGAACGCTGTCTTTCTCTGATCCGATAGCGAGGTTTGCCGGCCCGGCGACGCCTCTGTCCTGCCGATTGTCCCGTTCTGGGACGCCCTTTGGCGATGTTCGACCAGAGGCAGCCTCAATCGGGCCGATTCCGCCGGATTTCCCGCGAAACAACTCTCATGACGCTCCGGCACCGCCTTTGCCACTTCGACGGGGGAGGCGGCCTCCGGCGCATCACCTGTGCCGAAACCGGACCGCCCGCGACCGAGCGAGCGCGTCATGATGAGCGTCAACGACCTGAACTATGAAGTCGCCACGGCAGCCGACCAGCGCGCCAACGTGCTGCGTCACTGGATCGGGCTGATCACGGCTCTCGTCGATGCGGTGACGGTGGCGACCGTGGTCGCCGGCACCTCGATCGCCTATCACTTCCTCGCCTACGGCCATCTCGGTAACGACAAGGTCACCGCCGAGCTCGCTTCGATGATCGCCGCGATCTTCGTCTTCACCAATCTGATGCGCGGCCGTTACCGCCTTGAGAACTATCTTTCGACCAAGGGCCAGATTGCCTCGGCCTTCACGGTCTGGAACCTGACAATGGTTGCCTTCGTCGCACTCGTCTTCATGGCCAAGGTCAACGACCAGTTCTCGCGCGCCGTCGTGCTTGCCACCTATGTCGCCGGCGTCCCGCTGATCGCGCTCGCCCGCTCGGCGATCGTGCGCACCATCTCGATGGCTTCGAAGACAGGGCGGATCACCTCCGAGCGCGTCTTCCTGATCGGGCGCGAGAGCGAGGTGATGTCCTTCGTCGCGCGTCACCAGCCCTGGAACATCGGCTTCTCGATCGTCGACGTCGCCTTCCTGCGCAGCAACGATTCGCGCCGGATCAACGATCCTGTCTCGGCGCTCGCCGCCGACCTTGCCACGGCTTCGGCGCGTGCCCGCGATCTCAAGCCGGATGCCGTCTTCATCGCCTTGCCCTGGTCGGATCAGGAGACGATCGACGCCTGCATCGACGCCTTCATGAACTTGCCGGTCGCGATCCACCTGACGCCGGAGCGGGTCATGGACCGTTTCGACAACCCGCATATCGTGCGCATCGGCTCGCTCGCCTCGCTGCGGCTGACCCGCCCCGCCCTGTCCTTCGCGCAGATCATGTTCAAGCGCGTCTTCGATGTCTTCGCCGCAAGTGCGATCCTCGTCGCCAGCCTGCCGGTGCTGCTGCTCGTCGCCCTCGCGATCAGGCTCGATTCGAAGGGGCCGGTGCTGTTCCTGCAACGCCGCTACGGCTTCAACCAGGAGCCGTTCCGGATCTTCAAGTTCCGGACGATGACGACGACGGATGATGGCGAGGTGGTCAAGCAGGCGACGCGCAACGATCCGCGCATCACCCGCGTCGGCGGCTTCCTGCGACGCTACAATCTCGACGAGCTGCCGCAGCTGCTCAATGTCATCGCCGGCCAGATGTCGCTGGTCGGGCCACGTCCGCACGCGCTCGCCCATGACCGCGAGTTCCAGCGCAAGATCGCGCTCTATGCCCGGCGCCACAACGTCAAGCCAGGCATCACCGGCTGGGCCCAGGTCAACGGCCTGCGCGGCGAGACCGATACCGACGACAAGATGGCGCGCCGCATCGCCTATGATCATTGGTACATCGACAACTGGTCGTTCTGGCTCGACATCGGCATCCTGCTGCGCACGGCTTTCAGCCCGCGCGCCTTCCGCAACGCACGCTGAACGTCCGATCGACGCAACCCTCCCCTCCGGCCATCGCGCTATGCGATGGCCGGCTTTGCGCTAGAGTTCGAGCACAAGTTCCAGGGAGGGATTCTGTTTCAATGAACCAAATCGATTTAAAGGGCCGGGTCGCCATCATTACCGGCGGGGCGCAGGGCATCGGTCACGCCGTGGCCGAGCGTCTCGCCAGCAGCGGTGCCAAGGTCGCGATCTGGGACCTCGACGGCAAGCTCGCCAGTGAGGCGGCCGCCGCGATCGGCCCGGCCGCGAGCGGGCTTTCCATCGACGTGACCGACGCCAGAGCGGTGAACGCCGCCGCCGCGGAGCTGGAGCAGCGCCATGGCAGCGTCGACATCCTCGTCACCAGCGCCGGCATCGCCGGGCCTAACCTGAAGACCTGGGAATATCCGCTCGACGAATGGGCCAAGATCATGCGTCTCAATGTCGACGGCACCTTGCATTGCTGCCAGGCGGTGATCCCCGGCATGATCAAGCGCAATTACGGGCGGCTCGTGCTGGTCGCCTCGATCGCCGGCAAGGAGGGCAACCCCAACGCCTCCGCCTATTCGGCCTCGAAGGCGGCGGTGATCGCTCTGACCAAGTCCCTCGGCAAGGAGCTGGCGCAGCAGGACATCGCGGTGAACTGCATCACCCCGGCCGCCGCCCGCACCCGCATCTTCGATCAGATGAGCGAAGAGCATATCGGCTACATGCTGGCCAAGATTCCGCGCGGGCGCTTCCTGCTGCCGGAGGAGGTCGCCGCGATGGTCGCCTTCCTGGCCTCGGCCGAGAACAGCTTCACCACCGGCGCGGTGTTCGACCTCTCGGGCGGGCGGGCGACCTACTGACAGCCAAATCGCCCATGCCACGCTAAAGCGGGCTGGTCACGGCTGCGGCCGGCCCGCTAGATTGACTTCATGACACCGACCCTGCCTTCGCCCGCCGTCCTTGGCGCCCGCGCTTTCGCTACGCTCGCTGGCCTCAATCGCTTCAGCGACGAGCCGGGCAAGCTGACCCGGCTCTATCTCTCGCCCTCGCACCGGCAGGGCGCGGAGTATGTGAAGGGCGCCATGGAAGTCGCGGGACTGACCGCTTTCATCGATGCCGCCGGCTCGGTGCAGGGACGGCGCGAGGGCAGGGCTCCCGGGCTGCCGGCGGTGATGATCGGCTCGCATATCGATACGGTCCGCGATGGCGGCCGCTTCGACGGCAATCTCGGCGTCATCGCCGGTATCCTGGCGGTGCAGGCGATCCGCGATGCCGGGATCAGCTTGCCTTTCGCGCTCGAAGTCGTCGCCTTTGGGGACGAGGAGACGGTGCGTTTCCCGACCTCGCTCTCGACCGCGGCGGCCCTGACCGGGCGCTATGACCAGGGCTGGCTTAGCGTGCGAGATGCCGACGGCGTCATGCTGCGCGATGCCCTCGCCGCCTTTGGCGGCGACCCTGCCGGGATTGCGGCGCTCGCCCGCAAGCCGGGTTCGGTGAAGGCCTATCTCGAGCTTCATATCGAGCAGGGCCCGGTGCTGGAGGCTGAGGACGAAGCAGTCGGCATCGTCACCGCCATCGCCGCGCAGGGCCGGGCCGGCGTCCGCGTCACCGGCGAGGCCGGTCATGCCGGCACCGTGCCGATGAGCCTGCGCAAGGACGCGCTCGCAGCGGCGGCGGAGATGGCGCTGGCGCTGGAAGCGATCGCGGGTGAGCATGATTCCGCCGTCGGCACGGTCGGTGTGTTTCGTCCCGACCCCGGCGCCACCAATGTCGTGCCGGGCGCGGTCGATTTCACGATCGATTACCGTGCCCCGGAGGGCGCGACCGTCGCCAGCATGGACAGGGAGATCAGTCGCCGCTTCGCCGAGATCGCGGCGCGGCGCAGCGTCGGCGTCACCATCACGCACTATTCGCGCGGTGACGCCGTGCCGATGGATGAGGGCCTGCAGGAGGCGCTCGCGGCCGGCATTGCCCGCACCGGTTCGAACCTGACGGCGCGTCGCCTGGCTTCCGGCGCCGGTCACGATGCCATGGAGATGGCCAAGCTCTGCCCCTCGGCCATGCTGTTCGTGCGCTGCGAGAGGGGTATCAGCCACTCGCCGCTGGAGAACATGACCGAGCTCGACGCCGGCGTCGCCATCCGCGTCCTGATCGAGACCATCCTGGAGCTGGCGCGGCGCGAGGATTGAAGTCGACCGAGGCGGCCTCGCCCTTCGGCCATCCCGCCCCGTCATGCCCGCAGCAACGGATTCTCCGAACCCAGCAGATGCGGCGCATGGTGGCGCAAGGCCGCCCTGACATCTTCGACGCTTACGTTGAGCTCGCTCAGGGCCACGGACGCCGATCTTCGGCCGGTGTCGGCGTAATCGATCACGAGATAGGCCCCGCGTGCGCCGAAGAACTGGCTCTGGAGCTTGACGGCCGAGAAGGCTCTCCACGGCTCGACGGGCGAATCGCCGAGCTGAATCCCGTCCCGATCGATGGCGAACAAAAGAGGAGTGACCTGCCCCGGCTGCGGCGCGCCGATCAGGACGGCGCCATACAGAGCCAGTCCAATGAGCACCGGCAGGATCGCGGCGCGCCAATCGACGAACAGGGCCATGATGCCGACCACGACGCCGACAGCCAGGTAGGCCGGCGCCATGATACGCGCTTCGCGGCCCGAGCGGCGTGCCTCGAGGCGATGGTCATAAGCGATGTCCGCAGTCTGCATCGGGAGCCGCCCTTCTGCCGTCAAGCCTGCGCAAGCCTTATCAGCCACCCGCCGCTTCGGAGGCCATCGCCGGACGACGCTGGCGCCGCTCCGGCTTCGGCGCCGGCTTGCGGAAAAGATGCAGGACTGCGAGCGCAAGCCCGGCGAGCGCCACCCAATGGCCGGGGCGCAGCGCTGTCCAGTCCTGATAGACGACGATATCGGCATTGGCCTGGAAGATCAGCCAGGCCGAGGCGCCGGTGGCGAAGGCGTACCAGGCGGTTTCGGCCAAAGCGGTGGCAAGGCCGGTCGCAAGCGCGGCGAGTGCGAGCGAGGTGAAGCTCAACGGAATCTTGAACCGGTTCAGCCCGCGATAGGCCAGCAGCAGCGCGAACAGTCCGCTCAGCAGCACCGGCTGGGTGACGTCGATCTTCGATTGCAGCGCGAAGTGGAACAGGCCGAGGCAGGCGATTGGATAGACGAGGTTGTGCAGGCGCTGCCAGCGGCCCGAGCCGAGGCGGCGGATCATGCCGTCGGTCGAGGTGATGCCGAGCGCGACGAGGCCGATCAGCGCGGTGATGCCAACGACGAGATAGAAGCGCTTGACGATCTCGGAGAGGATCAGTCCCCAGTCGAAGGCGAGATCGATGCAGTAGAGCGCGAGATGGCCGAGCGCGTAGGCCATGGCGGATAGGCCGAGCATGCGGCGGATGCCGATCAGCTTGTTCCAGTCGAGGATGCGGCGCAAAGGCGTGACGGCGAGGGTGATGACGAGGATGCGCAAGGCCCAGGTGCCGGTATCGTGCACCGCCTGCGTCCACGGCTTCGAGCCGAGCTGATGGCTCCACGCCTGCCAGGCGAGGATCAGCGCCGGGACGAGCACGAGCGCGAAGCAGCCGGCGCGCAGCGTCGAAAAGCGCCCCTGCCGGTCGTTCCATGGCCAGTAGCTGCTTGTTGCTGCGAAAGCCATTCGTCACCTTGATTGTCGATGCCTAACGCGAATACGCCAGAATCGGTGTGAAGGTTACGCATGCTCGCGCACAAGGCCGTGAGCCGCGCGATCCCGTCGCTGCACGCCTGGATGGAGAAGCCTGCCCATGCCTGAGAATCGCAAGGTCGTTTTCGATGTCGGCAATGTCCTGCTGCGCTGGGACCCGTTCCATCTCTATCGCGACCTGATCCCGGACGACGCCAAGCGCGACTGGTTCCTGAAGAACGTTTGCACCGCCGCCTGGAACATCGAGCAGGATCGCGGCCGGCCCTGGTCGGAGGCGGTCGCGCTGCTGGTCGCCGAGCATCCCGAATGGGAAGCCGAGATCAAGGCCTATGACGAGCGCTGGCACGAAACGGTGCCTTCGACGATCGAGGACAGCGTCGCGACGCTGGCGGAGCTGAAGGCGAAGGGCGAAGCGGTCTACGCGATCACCAATTTCTCGCGCGAGAAATGGGCGGAGTGCCTGATCCGCTTCCCCTTCCTGCAGAGCTTCGACGGTGTGATCGTCTCGGCGCATGAGCGGCTGCTCAAGCCCGATCCGGCGATCTACAACGTCCTGCTGGAGCGCTACGGGCTCGATGCGGGCGAGTGCATCTTCATCGACGACAGCGCTAAAAATGTTGAAGCCGCCCGGTCGGTCGGAATGCAGGCTGTGCACTTCGTCGAGCCAATCGACCTCAGGGCGGAACTGCGCGGGCTCGGCGCCAATCTCTGACGCGCCTTGGCGATTTCCGCGCAGGGCGACCTGCGCGGGTTCGTTTCACAGCGTCCGGCCTCAGACGATGCCGCTACCAATAATAGCGCGGGCCCCCGTAATAGCGGCGATAGGGCCGGTAGTAGCCGTAGGGCCGGTAGTACGGGTAGGGCCGGTAGTAGCGCGGGCCATAATAGCGCGGCCCCCAATATCGCCGCCGCCAATAGGGGCGTGGCCGACCATAATAATAGTACTGCGCGTAGTCGGCATCGGCCTTGTCGAGCGCCTCGGCATCGACCTTCGGCGGGTCCTCAGGCCGGCGCCGATCGACCGGCTGGACCGGCTTCTGCGGCTGAGCCGCCAATCCGGCCGAGGCGAAGCTCGCCGCCGCCAGGCCGCCGATCAGGCTCGCGAGGAAAGAGCGTCTGTCCACGATGCTGTCCTCCCTTCGGTTCAGGGCTGAGGATCAACACCGTGGCGGCCGGGATGGTTCCCTGAAAATGTCGCGACGCAGCTAAGCGCGTTTCGCTCAGTCGTCCATCTTCAGCGCGGCGATGAACGCTTCCTGCGGGATCTCGACGCGGCCAAACTGCCGCATCTTCTTCTTGCCTTCCTTCTGCTTGTCCAGGAGCTTGCGCTTGCGCGAGGCGTCGCCGCCATAGCATTTCGCGGTCACGTCCTTACGCAGCGCCCGGATCGTCTCGCGGGCGATGATCTTGCCCCCGATCGCCGCCTGCACCGGAATCTGGAACATATGCGGCGGGATTAGCTCCTTGAGCTTCTCGCACATCGCGCGGCCGCGGGCGTCGGCGCGCGAGCGGTGGACCAGCATGGAGAGCGCGTCGACCGGCTCGGCATTGACCAGGATCGACATGCGCACGAGGTCGCCCTCGCGATAGTCGGTGATGTTGTAGTCGAAAGACGCATAGCCCTTCGAGATCGACTTCAGCCGATCGTAGAAATCGAACACGACCTCGTTCAGCGGCAGGTCGTAGACGACCTTGGCGCGCGAGCCGACATAGTTGAGGTCGATCTGCAGGCCGCGGCGGTCCTGGCAGAGCTTCAGCACCGAGCCGAGATATTCGTCCGGGGTGAAGATCGTGGCGCGGATCCAGGGCTCCTCGATGAACTCGATCTTCATCACGTCCGGCATGTCGGCCGGGTTGTGCAGTTCGAGCGTCGTGCCGTCGCGCAGTTTGAGACGGTAGACCACCGAGGGGGCGGTCGAGATCAGGTTGAGGTTGAACTCGCGCTCGAGCCGCTCCTGGATGATCTCCAGATGCAGCAGCCCGAGGAAGCCGCAGCGGAAGCCGAAGCCGAGCGCCGCCGAGGTCTCCATCTCATAGGAGAAGCTGGCGTCGTTCAGCCGCAGCCGCGACATGGCGCTGCGCAGCACCTCGAAATCGGCGGCGTCGACCGGGAAGATGCCGCAGAATACAACCGGCTGCACCGGCTTGAAGCCCGGCAGCGGCTCGGCGATCGGCTTCTTGTCGTCGGTGATGGTGTCGCCGACGGCGGTGTCGGCGACTTCCTTGATCGAGGCGGTGAAGAAGCCGACCTCGCCGGGGCCGAGTTCCTTGACCTCCAGCATCTTCGGCTTGAACACGCCGACGCGGTCGACGCCATAGCTGGCGTTGGCGCGCATCATCCTTATGGTCATGCCCTTCTTCAGCACGCCGTCGATGATGCGCACGAGCACGACGACGCCGAGATAGGCGTCGTACCAGCTGTCGACCAGCAGGCATTTCAGCGGCGCTTCGGCATCGCCCTTCGGCGCCGGCAGCTTCTCGACGATGGCTTCGAGCACGCCCTCGATGTTGAGGCCGGTCTTGGCCGAGATCGGCACGGCCTCGGAGGCGTCGAGGCCGATCACGTCCTCGATCTGCTGTTTGATCCGCTCCGGCTCGGCGGCGGGCAGGTCGATCTTGTTGAGGACGGTGACGATCTCGTGATTGGCGTCGAGCGCCTGATAGACGTTCGCCAAGGTCTGCGCCTCGACACCCTGCGAGGCGTCGACGACGAGCAGCGAGCCCTCGCAGGCCGCCAGCGAGCGCGAGACCTCATAGGCGAAGTCGACGTGCCCGGGCGTGTCCATCAGGTTGAGGATGTAGGTCTTGCCGTCCTTGGCCTGGTAGTCCAGCCGGACGGTCTGCGCCTTGATGGTGATGCCGCGTTCCTTCTCGATGTCCATCGAGTCGAGGATCTGCTCGCTCATGTCGCGCGCGGCGACCGTGCCGGTCTGCTGGATCAGCCGGTCGGCGAGGGTCGACTTGCCGTGGTCGATATGGGCCACGATCGAGAAGTTGCGGATATTGTCGAAGCTGCGGGTGCTCATGCGCGCGCCATAGCAGTGCGCGCCCGTTGCGCCAAGGGTCGCGCCACCGGTTTGCGGCGATCGCCGGCAGCTTCACTCCGCCGCGAGCAGCTTTTCCCGCGCCCAGTTCAGTGCTCGATAGTCGAAACCCGCCTCCAGCGTCGGCTTGACCACCGAGAAATAGGGCGAAATGTCGAAGTCGCGCGGCATGTAGAGCGAGTGGTGCCGGATGTGCAGGATTTCGCGGAATTCCTCTTCGCCCATCGCCTGCGCGTATTCGACCGTCGGCAGGACGGGATAGCGCGCCGCCTCGAAGGCCTGGGCGATCAGCGTGGAGCAGATCGCCCGTGTCGGGTCGCCCGAACCGAGCGCGATCATGCGCCGGCGCCAGCTTGCCGGCGCCCATGGGATCGGGACCAGCCAGCGCGCGAGGTCGATGATGTTCTTGAGGTCGTATTGCGTGCCGAGCCGCTCCAGCACGTAATCGACGGCGATCTGGCGGCCCTCGCGGTCGAGCGCCTGCGGCCGGCAGATGCGGGTGCCGAAGGCGCCGTATTTCGACAGCGGCGAGAGCACGCAGCCGACATCCATCTCGACCTCGGCCAGCACCAGCGGCTCGCCCTCAGGGCTGAACTGGCCGGTGTCGCCGACATAGAGCGCGGCATGCGACCAGGTCGACTGGGTCAGGTACTTGATCGCAGCCGAGACCTTCATGTGGCCCTCGACCAGCAGCACATCGCCGGGGCGCAGCGCTGCCTTGAGTCGGGCCAGCGCCTTCGCGTCGACCGGGCCGGACTGCGGCTTGCCGCGCGTGATGAAGCGGACCACCGACCGGCCGATGAAGTCCAGTCCCCTGTTCATCGACGCCTCCCCTTGCGCCGGCGCCGCTTCCGGCGTCTTCCGGCCCCAAGCAAAACGCGAGCCCGTGACTTTTTCGGAAATCACCTGCCGGATTTGCGCCGGGGAGACCGGGATTCGCCGAACGTCGTAAAATCTGGGTTGACGACGGTCGTGGCGATCTTGCTCCACGTAGTCCACTATGTTGGAATTAATCTTGCATAATGGATCGCGCTGCCGGACGGCGGCGCGGGGAGACAGATCATGACCGGGCCGAACAAGATGATCGTCGAACAGCTCGACGGCGATGGAGCAGAGGCGGCGATACCCGCGCTGGCGGAGATCCTGCGTGATTCCGTCGCTAACGGCGCCTCCGTCGGCTTCATGGACTGGAACACCCCTGTCGATTTCGAGGGCTTCTGGCGCGGCATCGCGGCTGAGGTCGCCAACGGGCGCATCCTGCTCTTCATCGCGCGCGACGGCAGCGACATCGTCGGCACGGCGCAGCTTCACCCGGTCGGCAAGCCGAACCAGCCCCATCGGGCCGAGATCGCCAAGGTTCTGGTGCATTCGCGGGCGCGCCGCCGCGGCCTTGGCGAGGCGCTGATGCTGGCGGCGGAGGCCGCCGCGCTGGCGCTCGGGCGCGACCTGCTGGTGCTCGATACCGACGAGGCCGGTCCGGCGCGCCGCCTCTACAATCGCCTAGGCTGGACGGAGGTTGGCACCATCCCGCGCTATGCGCTGATGCCGGATGGGCGCGATTGCGGCTCGACCTTCTTCTACAAGCAGCTGGGCTAGGACAGTTCCGTACCGCGCGAGAGCGAGCCGACGATCCGGCGTAAGCCCGACAGCAGCGCCTCGCGTTCCTCATCGGCGAATCCCGCCAGAGCGCGCGCATTGACGCTCTTCGCGGCGGCGAGCGCCGGTTCCTGCAGCGCCCGTGCCCTTGCTGTAAGCTGGATGCGGCGGGCACGTGCATCCGCCTGATCAGGCTTACGCTCGATCAGGCCGTCGCGCTCCATCCGGGCCAGCGTCGCCGCCATGGTCGCCTGCTCGACATCGAGCCGCCCGACCAGATCCTTCTGCGTCAGCCCCTCCTCGCGCCAGAGCTCGAGCAACACCATGAACTGCGCCGGGGCGAGGCCGAGCGGGCGCACCGCCTCGGCGAGCTCGCGGGCGAACAGGCGGGCGACATGGTTGGCGAGATAGCCGGCGGAATTGGTCTTGAAGCTGGTCATGCAGGGCCCGACCCGGAGAGTTAGCAATTGAACAGCATACTATGCAATGATATATAGCATGCTGTTCATTATGGGGAGGCGACCATGCCAGACTCCAATCTCGATGCGATCACGCGGCAAAGCAGCATCTCCGCCATCGGTCTCGTCGCGCTGATCCTGGCGACGCTGTTCGCCGGCGCTGCGATCTACATCCTCGTCGCCGAGCAGCCGGCGCGCCTTGCGCTCGCGGACGCTCCGCTGCTGCGGCAGTGGCAGGAAAGCTATCCGCGCGCGGCACGGATGCAGGCCGGGCTCGCCGCGCTGGCGAGCTTCGCGGGTGCGTTCGCCTTCTGGCGGGCGCGGAACCCGATCTGGCTCGTCGGCGCGGCGCTGATGCTCGCCAATCTGCCATTCACGCTGATCGTGATCGCGCCGGTGAACGATGCGCTCTTGGCGCTCGGCGCCGAGCAGGCGGGAGCGGCGAGCCGGGCGCTGATCGAACGCTGGGGATCGCTCCACGCCGTGCGCGCCGGGCTTTCAGTGCTGGCGACCGCCGCTTTCACGCTGGCGATCGCCCGCGGCAGGCCTCATTCGGCGTTGCGGAAGTAAGGCTCAACCGTGCCCTTGAGCTTGACCGTCATCGGGTTGCCGTGGCGGTCCTTGGCATTGCCGGCGGTGAGGCGGACCCAGCCCTCGCTGATGCAGTATTCCTCGACATTGTTCTTCTCGACGCCCTTGAAGCGGACGCCGATATCCCGTGCCAGCAGCTCCTCATTGTAGAAGGGGCTGTTGGGATTGGAGGACAGGCGGTCGGGGAGGGTGTCGGCCATGGCGCTACTCGTCGGTTGCGGTGATTTGCCGGACAGGTAGCAGGCTGAAGCGTGTTCGGCAAAATGCCGGAGCGTCTATCGTCATTGCGAGCGAAGCGAAGCAATCCAGGCGGGCTCGCTCAACAGCCCCTGGATTGCTTCGTCGCTATGCTCCTCGCAATGACGGCAGTTGCGCCTCAGCGCTCGGCGAAAGCCTTCTCGATCACGTAATCGCCGGCTTCGCCGTGATTGCCTTCCTCGAGGCCGCGCTCGTCGAAGATCTGCTTGAGGTCGACCAGCATCTGCGGGCTGCCGCAGAGCATGAAGCGGTCGCCTTCGGCATCGAACGGCCCCAGGCCGGTGTCGCTGAAGAGCTGGCCGGAGGTGATGAGATCGGTGATGCGGCCGCGATTGCGGAACGGTTCGCGCGTCACGGTCGGATAATAGACGAGCTGCTCGCGGATCATCTCGCCGAGAAACTCGTCGTTCGGCAGTTCCTGCTGGATGCGCTCGCCATAGGCCAGCTCTGAGACCTGGCGGCAGCCATGCATGAGCACGACCTTCTCATAGCGCTCATAGGTCTCGGGATCGCGGATCAGCGACAGGAACGGCGCGAGACCCGTGCCGGTGCCGAGCAGGAACAGGCGCTTGCCGTCCTTGAGGTTATCGAGCACCAGCGTGCCCGTCGCCTTCTTGCCGATGATGATGGGATCGCCGACCTGCAGGTTCTGCAGGCGCGAGGTCAGCGGGCCATCCGGCACCTTGATCGAGAAGAATTCGAGGTTCTCGTCGTAATTGGTGCTGGCGACGCTGTAGGCCCGCAGCAGCGGCTTCTCGCCGACCTTGAGCCCGATCATCGTGAACTGGCCGTTCTTGAAGCGGAAGGTCGTGTCGCGGGTCGTCGTGAAGCTGAAGAGCGTATCGGTCCAGTGATGGACGGAGAGGACGCGCTCCTCGTAGAAATTGCTCATCTCGTCGATCCTTAGATAGTCTAGCGATTTAGCAGATTATCGGATGCAGGTCACCGAATATCACATTGCCGGACGTTCGGAAAGCAGGTCGATCTTGTCCGGTATTCCCTTCCAGTCGTCGGCATCGGCCGGCGGCTCGCTCTTCTGGGTGATGTTCGGCCAGAGCGGGGCCAGCCGGGCATTCAAGGCCAGCCATTGCTCGGCTCCGTCGGCGCTGTCGGCGACGATCGCCTCGGCCGGGCATTCCGGCTCGCAGACGCCGCAGTCGATGCACTCGTCCGGATGAATGACGAGCATGTTCTCGCCCTCGTAGAAGCAGTCGACCGGACAAACCTCGACGCAATCCATGTACTTGCAACGGATGCAGGCGCTGGTGACGGCGTAAGGCATGCGCGATCCTTGCTGCTTGACAGCCGGGGCCGGACGGGGCAGAAATTCATTCGTATACAAACAATATCTCGCATCCTCCTGCGCTTGTCAATCAGGCTTGTGGCGATGAGGATGGCGGCGGATTTCGGACAACGACGACAGGGCGGATACGATGGCTGAACAGCAGGCGACGACGGTCAGCAGCACCCACAAGCTGGTGGTGAAGAATATCGGCCTGATGCTCTCCGGCGACATCGAGCGCCCGATCCTGGAGGCCGACACGCTCGTCGCCATCGGCGGCCGGATCGCAGCGGTCGGCCGCTTCAAGGATCTCGATACCGACCAGGCCGACACGGTCATCGACGCCAATGGCACGGTGGTCTCGCCCGGGCTGATCGACAGCCATGTCCATCCGGTCGCCGGCGACTGGACGCCGCGCCAGAACCAGCTCGGCTGGATCGATTCGACCATGCATGGCGGCGTTACCACCATGATCTCGGCTGGTGAGGTCCACACCCCCGGCCGGCCCAAGGACATCGTCGGCCTCAAGGCGATGGCGATCTACGCCCAGCGCGCCTTCACCGCCTTCCGCCCCGGCGGCGTCAAGGTCCATGCCGGCGCGCCGGTGATCGAGCCCGGCATGGTCGAGCAGGACTTCAAGGACCTGGCCGATGCCGGCGTGAAGCTGCTCGGCGAGGTCGGCCTTGGCGGCGTCAAGGATGGCGCGCGGGCGAAGGAGATGGTGGCCTGGGCCCGCAAATACGGCATCCAGTCGACCATCCACACCGGCGGCCCCTCGATCCCCGGCTCGGGGCTGATCGGCGCCGACGTGGTGCTGGAGGCCGATACCGACGTGGTCGGCCACATCAATGGCGGCCACACCGCTCTGCCCGACAAGGAGATCCGCTGCATCTGCGAGGGCTGCAAGCGCGGTCTCGAGCTAGTCCACAACGGCAATGAGCGCGCCGCGCTCTACACGCTGCGCGTCGCCCGCGAGATGGGTGAACTGCAGCGTGTCATCCTCGGCACCGACGGGCCGGCGGGCTCAGGCGTGCAGCCGCTCGGCATCGTCCGGATGGTCTCGATGCTGTCCTCGCTCGGCGATGTCCCGGCCGAGATCGCGTTCTGCTTCGCCACCGGCAACACCGCCCGGATGCGCAGCCTCGATTGCGGCTTGATCGAGGTCGGCCGCAGCGCCGATTTCGTCTTCATGGACAAGGCCCAGCATTCGGCCGGCAGGAACTTCCTCGACTCGATCCAGCTCGGCGACCTGCCCGGCATCGGCATGATCGTGATCGACGGCATCGTCCGCAGCGGCATCAGCCGCAATACCCCGCCGGCCGAGAAGATCCCGTCGGTGGGACACTGAGCGATATTGCAGCCGTCATTCCCGGGCGAAGCGAAGCGCAGACCCGGGAATCTCCTGACAAGAAGGCGCAGGCCGGAGCCTCATTCGGCCTGGGATGCTCGGGTCAAGCCCGAGCATGACGCATGCTCGAAATCCCGCTTGCGGCGCGCTTCGATTTGTCATTATTCTCATTCGTATACGAACGATCTCGGTGGCCGTGACGATCAGGACGATCAGGCGCGCCTCGCCCCGCTTGGGCGAGCCATGAGGACGACGAAGCGTTTTTCGCTTCGCGTCAACGGCGCGAGCCATGAGGTTACCGGCGAAGCCCAGACGCCGCTGCTGTTCTTCCTGCGCAACGATCTCGCACTCAACAGCCCGAAATTCGGCTGCGGCCTCGGCGAATGCGGCGCCTGCACCGTGCTGGTCGATGGGCAGGCGGCGCGCGCCTGCGCCTTGCCGGTCAGGTTGGCTGAGGGCCGCGAGATCGTCACGCTCGAAGGCCTCGGCAGCGTCGATGCCCCGCATCCGCTGCAGCAGGCCTTCATCGACGCGCAGGCGGCACAATGCGGCTACTGCATCTCCGGCATGGTGATGACCGCGAAAGCCTTCCTCGACGCGCAGCCCGATCCGAGCGAGGCGCAGGTGCGCGAGGCGCTGCGCCATAACCTTTGCCGCTGCGGTACCCATGTCGAGATCGTCAGGGCGGTGCTGCTCGCCGCCGAGCGCGGCCGGCGGGATGCGGCGGCGCCATGAGCGAGCCCCTCTCCCGCAAGGCGCTGCTGAAGCGCGCCGGCGTGATCGGTGTCGTGGCGCCGCGCAAGGGCGCAGCCGCGGACGCCGCACCGGAGGACGGGCTCGATTTGCATGTCTGCCTGACGGCCGAGGGCCGCGTCCTCGCCTTCAACGGCCATGTCGATCTTGGCACCGGCATCCGCACGGCTCTCGCCCAGATGGTGGCGGAGGAACTCGATTTCCCCTTCGAAGCGATCGAGATGGTGCTCGGCGACACCGCCGAGACGCCGGATCAGGGGCCGACCATCGCCAGCGAGACGATCCAGGTCACCTCGGTGGCGATGCGGATCGCCGCGACGCAAATCCGCGCGAGGCTGATCGCCCTTGCGGCCGCCGCCTTGAGCTGTGCCGAGGATGAGATCGCGCTCGCCGACGGCGTGATCTCGCGCAAGGACGAGACGATCCCCGCCATCGCCCTCGACACGCTGCTCGCCAATGAGCGCATCCTGCTGCCGCTGGCGCAGAGCGCCGCGTTCAAGCAGGCCGACCAGCACAAGCTCGTCGGCCGCTCGGTCGCCCGCATCGATATCCCCGCCAAGGTCACCGGCAGTTTCACCTATGTCCACGATGTCCGCGTGCCCGGCATGCTGCATGGCCGGGTGGTGCGCCCGCCCTATGCCGGCATGGATGCCGGCGACTTCGTCGGGAAAAGTCTGATCTCCGTCGACCATGACTCGATCGCCGACGTGCCCGGCATCCGCGCCATCGTAGTCGAGGGCGATTTCATCGGCATCGTCGCCGATCGCGAAGAGCAGGCGGCCGAAGCGGCTCTCAAGCTCCGGGCGCAATGGCGCGAGTTCACGCCGCCGGACCTTTCCGATCTCGGCCAGGCGCTGCGCACCCATCCCTCGACGCCGCGCCTCCTTGCCGAGGAGGGCGATGTCGACACGGCGCTGGAGAGCCTCGAGACCCGGCTCGACCGCACCTATGTCTGGCCGTACCACATGCATGGCTCGATCGGCCCGTCCTGCGCCGTCGCCGATGTGCGCGCGGACGGGATCACCGTCTGGACCGGCAGCCAGAACCCCTATCCGCTGCAGAACGACCTTGCCGTGCTCACCGGCCTGCCGAAGGAGCGGATCGACGTCATCCGCTTCGAGGCGGCCGGCTGCTATGGCCGCAACTGCGCCGACGACGTCGTCGCCGACGCAGTGTTGCTGTCGCGCGCTGTCGGCGCGCCGGTGCGGGTCCAGCTCACCCGCGAGCAAGAGCATCTCTGGGAGCCGAAGGGCGCGGCCCAGCTGATCGACATCAAGGGCGGGCTCGGGCCGGGCGGCTCGCTGAAAGCCTACGACTTCCACACCTGGTACCCGTCCAATGCCGCCCCGACCCTGGCGCTGCTGCTGACCGGGCGCATTCCGAACCAGCCGGCGACGCTCCGCATGGGCGATCGTACCGCCGTGCCCTCGTACAACTACGAGACCATGCGGCTGACGGCCTATGACATGCCGCCGATCGTGCGCGCATCCTGGCTGCGCGGCGTTTCGGCCATGCCGAACGTCTTCGCCCATGAGAGCTATATCGACGAGCTCGCACATGAGGCCTGCGTCGATCCCGTCGAGTTCCGCTTGCGCCACATCAATGACGAACGCGCCGCCGAACTGACGCGCGCCACCGCCGAACGTGCCAACTGGCAGCCGCATATCGGCCCGCGCATGGAGCAGGACGGCGATATCATGCGCGGGCGCGGCTTCGCCCAGGCGCGCTATGTCCACGGTAGCTGGCCGGGCGTCGGCGCCGCCTGGGCCGCCTGGGTCGCCGATGTTGCGGTCAATCGCGCGACCGGCGAGGTCACCGTTAATCGCGTCACTGTCGGCCAGGACACAGGCATGATGGTCAACCCGGCCGGGGTGACGCACCAGGTCCATGGCAATGTCCTGCAATCGACCAGCCGGGTCCTGCGCGAGGAGGTGACGTTCTCGCAGACCACCGCCGTCGCCAGTCGCGACTGGGGCTCCTATCCGGTGCTGACTTTCCCGGAATTGCCGGCGATCGACGTCATGCTGATGGATCGCCAGCATCTGCCGCCGATGGGCGCGGGCGAGTCGGCTTCCGTCCCGAGCGCAGCGGCGATCGTGAATGCCGTCTACGACGCGACCGGGGTGCGCTTCCGCGAATTGCCGCTGACGCCGGAGCGCGTGCTCGCCGGCCTCAACGGCACGAAGCTGCTCAAGGCCCCGCCACGCGAGCATGCCAAGCGCCTGCCCTGGTGGAGCAAGCTCGGCACGGCTGTTGCAGGCGCGGTGACCTGCGCCGCCGTCTCGCTCGCCTTCGCCCCCTCGATCGCGCCGATCGCCCGGCCGGACCCGTCGACCTGGTCGGCGGCGACGATCGAGCGCGGCCGCCAGCTCGCAGCGCTCGGCGCCTGCGCGGTCTGCCATACCGGCAAGGACGGCATGCCCTATGCCGGCGGGCTCGCGCTGCCGACGCCTTTCGGCACGGTGATCACCACCAACATCACGCCCGATGTCGAGACCGGCATCGGCAACTGGTCTTATGCCGCCTTCGAGCGGGCGATGCGCGCCGGCCTGCATCGCGACGGCCGCCAGCTCTACCCAGCCTTCCCTTATCCGAGCTTCGCCAAGGCGAGCGAGGCCGATCTTCAGGCGCTCTACGCCTTCTTGATGTCGCAGCCGGCGGTGCGGCAGGAGAACGAGCCGAGCAGGCTTACTTTCCCGTTCAACCTCCGCCCGCTGCTGGCCGGCTGGAACCTGCTGTTCAACCGGGGCAGCGAGTTGAAGCCCGATCCGGCACGCTCTGCCGAATGGAATCGCGGGCGCTATCTCGTCGACGGGCTCGGCCATTGCGGCGCCTGCCACACGCCGCGCAATGCGCTCGGCGCCGAGAAGGGCGGCAGCGCCTATCTTGCCGGCGGCGAGGCGGAAGGCTGGGAGGCGCCGGCGTTGACCAAGCTCTCGGCCGGGCCGATCCCGTGGAGCGAGGCCGAGCTCTACGCTTACCTCAAGACCGGCACCTCCCGGCATCACGGCGCGGCCGCCGGCCCGATGGCGCCGGTGATCGCCGAGCTCAGGGAATTGCCTGATGCCGACATTCGGGCGATGGCGAGCTATCTCGCTTCCCTCAGCGAGCCTCTTCCCGCAGCCGAGGCCGAAGGGCTGGTAGCGCGTATCGAGCAGCAGACGGTGCGGGCTACCAATCCCGCGACTTCACCGATCGCACGGCTCTATGAGGGCGCCTGCGCCGCCTGCCATGAGACCGGCCGCGCTGCACCATTGCTCAACGCCGGGCCAGCACTCGGCCTCTCGTCCAAGCTCCACGCCGCAACGCCGACCAATCTCGTCAACATGCTGCTCGAAGGCGGCCAGCACGGCATCGGCTCGATGCCATCCTTCGCAACGGCGCTCGATGATCGCCAGCTTATCGAGCTCGCCGCCTATCTGCGCGGCCGCTTCGCGCCGGAGAAACCGGCCTGGGACGGAATCGAGGCGGCGGTCGCGAGGGCTCGGAAGGCGGGTCACTGAGTGCCGGACCGCAATTAAAAACCCCTCTCCTGCGAGAGGAGAGGGGTCGGGATTGTCGGCGCAATTCGGCCCAGGCTCGCCGCTCACTTGGCCGCGAGCAATTCCTTGACCTGGAGCAGCACCAGCTCGTTGTCATCCGCCTTCTTCGGATCGCGCGACGAGGAGAACGGCAGGTTGTTGTCGTTGCCGACCACGATGATGCCATTGGCGAGATCGACCACGTCGACGTTCTCGATGGTGAAGAACGGGAAGGGCAGCACACCGTCGATGGCGCCCTGCCTCGCCTTCTTGTCGGGATCGGCGATCTTCATCAGGTCGATATAGCCGACCTTGCGCACGCTCTTGCCGACATTGGCGTCGGTCATCTCGATCTTGACGATGCGCTTGAACTTGGCGAGGTCGTGGAAGCAGTCCGGGCCCTTCTGGCCGGCGGCGCAGGCCTTGTCGGCGGTGCCTTCGCCGTTGTCGCGCTCGATGATCAGCGCTGTGGTGCTGTCGATCATGTTGAAGTCGCCGATGGCGAGGCCCTTCTGCTCCAGCGGGAAGAACCAGGAGCGGCCGGTCCACTTCTCGTTCTGCACGTCGAATTCGAGGATGCGCAGCACTTCCTTGCCGTCGACCTCTTCATTGCCCTTGGTCTCGGCGTTCCAGAGCGGGCCTTCGAGCAGCGGGTAGAGGAAGCGGCCGACCGGCGACTGCGCCATGCCCTCATAGCCCTTGGAGCGGCGGACATTGAACTCGACCGGCAGGTTGGGAGCGCCGGGCGTGGTCACGGCGTAATGATCGGGCGAGCGGGCCGGCTTGCCGTCGACGGTGGTTTCGAACACGGCCTCGACCTTGCCGGTCGCATCGACGCGGATCAGATAGGGGCCGAACTCCTCGCCGATCCAGTACTTGCCGCCGATCGGCTGCATCGACTCCGGGTCGAAATCGGCGCCGGTCAGATAGCGCTTCTCGGTGCCTTCATTGGCGATGCGGAATGGCACCTTCTTGTCGGGGTCGTGCAGGAAGGTGGTCGCGGTCCGCTCGATCTTGCCACCCTCGAAATCGGCCTTGAGGCGGTGGAAGAACAGCATCGCGTCCGGCGAGTTCGCCTTGGCGCCGAAGCCGTTGTCGGTCAGCACCAGGAACTCGCCATTGCCCACCGAGCGGATGCCGGAGAAGCCCTGCACTGGCTGGCCGGCGAAGGGGGTGGAAAGACCCGTCGGGCGGCCGCCCGAGGTGCCCATCACCGAACCGACCTGCTCGACGCGCTTGCCCGGCGTGTTGAACTTGCCGGAGACCTTGAGATCGGCCGGCGCATCGGCCGGGGCCGGGATGATGGTGTTGGCCGGCAGCAGGGCATGGCCGACCAGCTTGGCCGGGAACTCCTTCGGCGCATCCTGCGCGCCGGCGAGCATGGTCGATGAAAGCAGGAGGGCGGCGGCGAGGCGCAGACGCATGGCGTGGAGCTCCGGTTGCGGAAAAGCGGGACGGCCCCGCTTCGCGTCCGGAGTTTGCAGTCGCGCGACAGCGGCGTGACGCTTGCGTGACGGCGGCTACTTGCCCTCGGCCTTGCGGATCGCCTCGTCCAGATCCTGCCATTCATGACAGCGGCCGCAGAGCTTGGCGAGCTTGTCGAGATTGGCCTTGGCCGAGGCCATGTCGCCGGTCTCGATGAACCATTCGCCCTGATATTCCAGCGCCGGCAGATAGGTTGGATCGCGCAGCAGCGCCGCATCGTAGAACTGCTTCGAGACCGGGTAGTTCTTCAGTTTGCGCTGCGAGAAGGCGATCCAGTTGAGCAGCACCGGCGAATCCGGCTGATGCTTCAGCAGGGTCATCAGCTTTTCGATCGCCGGGGCGTAATTCTTCTCCTCGATCCAGCGCCGCGCCTGGCGATAATCGGGATCTTCGTCGAGATAGGTCCAGTCGGGACCGACCGCCTGCGCCGCCCCAAGCGAGAGAAGCAGCGCGAGCGCGCCGCCGACAAAACCGCTCCGTCGCATCTTGACCTCC
>DASYHC010000057.1:0-4923 GCA_035998995.1 Allobosea sp. | reverse complement strand
AACACCGGGATATGCGGCTCGATCCCACGCTCATGGACCAGCCAGGCGAGGTTCTCGGCCGAGCCATAGGCGCTATCGGCGGCGAGCCTCGCGGGCCAGAGGCCGAAGCGCTCCTGCGTTCGGTCGAGCATGGTGCGGGCCGAGCCGACCTTAAGCCTGCCGGATGGCGCAACTGGCCTCGACATCGACGATGACGGCGTGATCGAGATCGATCAGATAATTGGTGGCGTAGGCGAAGAAGGCATGGCCCTTCAGGGCACCGGTCCATTGCGCGACCGGATCGGAGCGTGAAACGAACTTCGGCTTGGCCTCGCTGGCTGCGCCCCAGGCGGCTTCATCGAGCGTGTCGAGATACTCGCGCACCGACCGCCGTGTCCGGCCGAGCTTGTCCCAGTCGACAGGCTCTGAGGCCTCCGCAGAGCGCTGCTTGTTGGCATCGGCCCTGGTCAGGCTGGCGTCGACGGCAAAGCCTTCGCCGCCGACAAGCCCCTCCGTGATGCAGCGCCGGACGGTCGCCTCGAACAGCTCCCTCAGAAGGTCGCTCTTACGGAAGCGACCATGCCGGTTCTTCGAGAAGGTCGAGTGATCGGGCACGTTGCCCGCGAGGCCGAGCCGACAGAACCACCGATAGGCGAGGTTCAGGTGAACCTCTTCGCACAGGCGGCGCTCGGAGCGGATACCGAAGCAGTAGCCGATGAGCAGCATCCGGATCATCAGTTCCGGATCGATCGAGGGCCGTCCCGTCTCGCTGTAGAAGGGACGCAGATGCCCGCGGATCCCCGAGAGATCGACGAACCGGTCGATGGCGCGCACCCAATTGTCGGCCGGGATGTGACGCTCCAGGCTGAACTCGTAGAACAGCGCCTCCTGCGCCACCTGCCGTTCGCCCATCATCGCGCCGCCCTCCATCCAAAGACGACTGAATCAGGACTTCACACCCGCAGCAATGCCGGCTTTTTCAACGACATCGGCGCTTTCAGGCAGCTATCGGCGTCCGTCAAAGGCAATCAGGTTGACGTCAATCGTCCGCGCCCTGAAGCCGGCCTCGCAGTAGCAGAGATAGAATTCCCAAAGCTTTCGGAACTCCTCGTCGAAGCCTTGCGCTGCGATTCGCGGCCAGCGTTCCAGGAAACGCTGGCGCCATTCCTTCAGCGTCGCGGCATAGCTTTCACCGAATGCGAAGCGCTCGATTGTGGTCAGACCGGCGGAAGCCGCAGCGTCTTCGAGCGCAGAAACCGAAGGCAGGCAGCCGCCCGGGAAGATGAAGCGCTGAATGAAATCCGTGCCTTGCTGATACGGCTCGAACAGGGCGTCGTCGATGGTGATCGCCTGCAGGACCGCATGGCCGCGGGCAGTCAGCGAGCGGCTCAAGGTGGCGAAATAGGTCGGCCAATAGTCGCGCCCGACAGCTTCGATCATCTCGATCGAAACGATGCGGTCGAACTGGCCGGTCAAGTCGCGGTAGTCTTGCAGGCGGAGCTCGACGCGATCGGCCAATCCTGCCTCGGTGACCCGCTGCTGCGCATAGGCGAGCTGTGACGGGGAGAGCGTGATCGCCGTGACACGGCAGCCCTCGCGCGCCAGGCGCTCGGCCAGGGCGCCCCAGCCGCAGCCGATCTCAAGAACATATTCGCCACCGGAAAGAGCGAGCATCTCGACAATTCTGTCGAGCTTGCGGTCTTGCGCAGCCTCGAGCGTGTCTGTCGGCGCCTCGTACAGCGCGGACGAGTAGGTCATGCCCGCGTCGAGCCATTGCCGGTAAAAGTCGTTGCCGAGATCGTAATGGGCGGTGATGTTGCGACGGCTGCCGGCCCGGCTGTTGGCGTTGCGCCAGTGCCGCAGGCGGTTGAGCAGACGAGCCGGCCAAGCCCCAGAGACCAGCTGGCGCAAGGTGGCGTCGTTGCGGGCTCCGAGCTCGATCAGCGCAGTCAGATCCGGCGTCGTGAAGTCGCCGTCGCGATAGGCTTCGGCGAGCCCGATATCGCCATCGAGCAGGAGGCGACGCATCGCCCGCCAGCTCTTCATGACGATCGCGGCCTGCGGGCCGGCCGCGGCCGGCCCGCTCCAGAGCCGTTCGCCCTCGGGGGTGATGATGCTCAGCCTGCCGACGACGATGCGTGACAGCAGCCGACGCAGGAACCAGCGAGACAGGCCAATGCCGGCCGGCAGTGAGAGCGATGACTCGGCCGTTCGCGGCTGGCGTTCGGTTTCGGGCAGTCTCATGGCTGCATCGGTCCTTCCGCGTTGTGCGCCGCTACTCTCCCGGTGCTGAATGGACGCTCCGGCGGAGCCGGATGCGTCCACCATGGGATGCGCTTGGCCAGCAGACGCAGCGCGTGCCAGTGGATCGCGACGGTGACCTTCAAGGTGAGCAGGGGATGGCTCGCGAGCAGACGAAGGAGCGTGGCATCGTCGAGCGCGCGGCGTTGGCCGCTCAGCGAAGCCGTGATGAGTCTCCCGCCCGCGTCACGGCCGTCGATGGCGACCGAGACGCGCTCGCCCGGTGGCTCGACCTGGAAGGCGTAGCGCATGGCGAGGCCCATGAAGGGCGAGACATGGAAGCGCTTCTCCGCCTCCTGCCGAAATGGATTGGCCTCGGTCCCGGCCGGCGCGACATAGCTGTGGATCTCGCCGAAGGTGTTGTGCACCTCGTAGACGGTCGCCAGCAGGGCGCCGTCGTGGCCGTAGCAGAAATAGGTGCTGAGCGGATTGAAGGCGTAGCCGAGAATGCGCGGCATGGTCAGCAGCCGAACCCTGCCGCCATCCCAGTCGATACCCGCTGCCGCCAACGTCTCCGCCACCTGCTCCTTCAAGGGCCTGCCAGTGCGATCGCCGTAATCGGCATCGCGAAAGGCATAGAGGTTGAAGCGATTGCGCGAGAACAGGCGCAACTGCCCGTCCATGTCATCGATCTCGTCGAGGTCGAGCAGCATCCAGAAGACGCGATAGGAGAGAGCATGCGGCTTCGGGCGGAAACGATTGTGCCGCACCCGGCCAACATAGAGGGCGGAGTGCCTGTTCATGCCGCCAACTCGCGTGAAGCGGTGAGCGGAATGCGGCCGGATTCATCGCTGACCCGCCAGGGCCGCCGCACGCCGCCGAGCGTTTCGGCGACGGCGAGCCCGGCCTGCAACCCGTCCTCGTGGAAGCCAGAGCCGAAATAGGCGCCGCAGAACCAGCTGCGCCGGGCGCCTTGCAGCGCCCACAGCCGTTCCTGGGCCGCAAGCGCGGCCCGGTCGAAGATCGGATGCTCGTAGACCTCCTCGTGCAGGATGGTTTCCTGGCGCAGCGTGGCTGGCGGGTTCAGGGTTACGAAGAACGGGCGGGTCTCCGGCAAGCCCTGCAGGCGGTTCATCCAATAGGTGACAGCGCAGGCGGCATCCGGCCTGCCGCGCTCGCCGATATGGTTCCAGCTTGCCCAGGCGCGGCGGCGCCTTGGCATCAAGGCTTCGTCGCCATGCAGCACGGCGTGGTTGCGGTTGTAGCGAAAGGCGCCGAGTGCGGACGTTTCGAGCGGATCGGGATCGGCAAGCATGGCCAGCGTCCGGTCGGCATGCGTTGCAAAGACGACCTCATCGAAGTGCTCGTTCCAGCCTTCGCCCGAGACGAGCACCTCGTTCGGCGAGCGCCTGACCTGACGTACGGGCGCGCCGAGCCGAACGCTCCCGGCAAACTGCTCGCGCAGCCGCGCAACATAGCGGGCGCTGCCGCCACTGACGGTGCGCCAGACCGGTCGGTCAGTGAGCTGCAGCAGACCGTGATTGTGATGGAAGCGCAGGAAAGCCCGGGCGGGATAGCCCAGGATCTCCGCGCAGGGCGCTGACCAGATCGCCGCCGCCATCGGCAGCAGATGATCGTCGCGGAAGGCGTCGCCATAGCCGCCGGCCGCAAGATAGTCGCCGAGCGTCATATCTGCCGCCCGTCCCGCTTGTGCATCGCGGGTCGCGTCGCGGTAGAAGCGCACAAGCCCTTGCAGCATGGCCCAGAAGCGAGGGCTGGCCAGATTGCTCCGCTGCGCGAAAAGCCCGCTCAGGCTCGTGCCGCTGTACTCGAGGCGTCCGTCGTCGAGCGAGGCGGCGAACGACATCTCGGTCGGCTGCGTCGCGACGCCCAGGTCGGCGAGCAGCGCAACGAAATTCGGGTAGGTTTTCTCGTTATAGACGATGAAGCCGGTGTCGACGGCCGTCTCGCCTCCATCCCCACCCGGCACCAAGACCGTGTTGGCATGGCCGCCGAGGCGCGGCTCGGCCTCGATCAGCACGACATCGTGAGCCTGCCCCAGCAGCCAGGCTGCCGACAGGCCGGAGATGCCGGCGCCAATGACGGCGATCTTCTTCGCATGTCCGTGAACCCGCGCCATGGCCATTCCTCGCTCGTTGGAAGGCTATACGCAGGGCACTTCGCTTTGGATTTGCCGCCATCCCGCGGAAATCACGATGGACAGGGTGAGCCGGTCGCCACCGGCGAACGTAAATTGATTGAGGCAACCGGGAGGCGGATCGATGCCCGCAACGGGTCTGAAGCGTCTGTTTGCGGCGGTCGGCGAATATGCCGCCCACCCTGGATCACGCGAGGCGATCGCCAACACGGTGGCGCTGGTGATCGTCTCGAACCAGCCCTTCTACCCGCTCTATCTCTACTGGGCGGTATCGCCGGTAATCGGGCCGTCTTTCCTGACTTTCCTGTCGACACCTCTTTTCGCATTGGTGCCGGCCGCGATGCGACGCAGTTCGAAGCTCGGCCGCTCACTGATGCTCTGCGCCGGCATTGGCAACACGCTGCTTTGTCGCTTCGTCTTTGGCGGCGCGTCGGGTGTCGAAGCCTTCCTGTTCCCCTGCCTGATGCTCGCCGTCCTGCTCTTTCGCCGCGACGAACGCCTCTATGCCGTCGGCTTTACGGCCCTGTGCTTCGGCGCCTATCTCC
>DASYHC010000013.1:0-50470 GCA_035998995.1 Allobosea sp. | reverse complement strand
AAGCGATCCTCCAGGCCGATGGCGGCCGGGCCGAGCAGCAGCACGCGGCTGGCGAAGCCCGGCGGATACATCTCCTCGACGGCGGGGAAATAGATCGCGTCGGCATCGGCCGCCTCGAGCTGGGCGCGGTCGCTGTCGAAGGTACGGGGGTACTTCTTGAAGTCCTCATGCGGGGCGAACTGCGTCGGGTTGACGAAGATCGAGATGATGACGCGGCGGGCATGCTTCTGCGCCTCGGTGACCAGCGCGATGTGGCCCTCGTGCAGCGCACCCATGGTCGGCACCAGCGCGACCTTCTCGCCGGCTGCGTGCCAGGCCGCGACGGCCTCGCGCATCGCCCTGACCGTCTCGAACACCGCGACCTGCGACATAGCGCTTCTCCCTGACGTTCCGGGACGGGTAGCAAATGCCGGCGGCGCGGCCAATATCTTCGGCATGAGCGAATCCCGGCGAAGAGCATGACGCGCGACAACGGCAAGGCGGTGGGCAAGGCGGGCGAGACGCGCCCGGCCGCGAATTCTGCGCGCTCGAAGCCCGGCGAGATCGACCGCTTCCTTGCTTCCGCCAAGCAGCTCGCGCCGCTGGCGACCGGGCAGGCCGGGCGGCTGGTCTTCGCGCTCGATGCGACGATGAGCCGGCAGCCGACATGGGATCTCGCCTGCTCGCTGCAGGGGCAGATGTTCGAGGTCGCAGCCCGGACCGGCGGCCTTGCGGTGCAGCTCGTCTATTTCCGCGGCTTCGACGAATGCCGCGCCTCCGGCTGGCTCGGTGAACCGCAGCGCTTGACCGGGCTGATGAACAAGATCGACTGCCGCGGCGGGCAGACGCAGATCGGACGCGTGCTCAAGCATATCCGCGACGAGGAGCGGCAGGTGCCGATCCGCGCCTTCGTCTATGTCGGCGATGCGATGGAGGAGGATGTCGACCGGCTCTGTGCGCTCGCCGGAGAGCTCGGCCTGCGCGGTCTCAAGGGCTTCATGTTCCAGGAGGGCGACGATCCGGATGCAAGCGCGACCTTCGCCGAGATCGCGCGCCTCACCGGCGGCGCGCATGCGCGCTTCGACGTCAGTGCGCCGAACTCCTTGCTCGACCTCCTGCGCGGCGCCGCGGCCTATGCCAGCGGCGGGCGCGAGGCGTTGCTCCGGCTCGCCGGACAGAATCCCGCGGCGCAGAGGCTGTTGACGGCGATGGAGGGCCGCAGATCGTGACGCTGCTCTATGGCATCGCCACCCTGATCCTGATCTGGTGGCTGGCGAAGCTCTTCGCCGGCGCCGATCCGAAGAAGCTCGTCAGGCTCGGCAAGGTGGTGGGCGGGATCGCCTCGCTCGGCGCCGCGGCGCTGCTGATGCTGCGCGGCCGGCCCGACATGGCGATCTTCCTGGGCGGGCTCGGAGCCTGGCTGCTCGGCTGGAGCGCCTATGGACCAGGCGGCCTCAGGATGCCGGAATGGGCGAAGGATTGGGGCGGGACCGGCTCGGCCGGGCGTTCCAAGGTTGCATCGAGCCTGCTGGAAATGGAGTTGGACCATGACAGCGGCGGCATCAGGGGCAAAGTGCTCGGCGGTGCTTTCGCTGGGCGCGATCTCGACGACCTCACGCCCGCAGAGCTCAATGCGCTGCTGCGCGAATGCCTCGCCGGCGACCCCGACGGGGCGCGCCTGCTAGAGGCTTATCTCGACCGCCGGGCGCCCGGATGGCGTGAAGACGCTGATGGTCACCGCGACGCGAGGCAGCGCGGCCCGGCGCGCACGGGCGCGATGGCGGACGAGGAGGCCTACGAGATCCTGGGGCTTCAGCCGGGGGCGAGCCAGGAGGCGATCCGTGAGGCCCATCGGGGCCTGATGAAGCGCATCCATCCGGATGCCGGCGGCACCAGCGGGCTTGCCGCTCGCGTCAACCAGGCCAAGGATACCTTGCTGAAAAAGCATGGCTGAACCCCTTTCCCGATCGGTCAGCTGCGGGTGGCGAAGCAGGAGAAGCCGCCGCGCTTGAGCTGGGCGCAGGCCTTCTCGGCGTCCTTGGACTCCTCGAAGCCGGCGAAGCGGGCGCGGAACAGGGTGGCGCCGCCCTTCTCGACCTTCTCGGTGAAGGGCGAGGCGTCGGCGAGCGAGCCGGAGGCCTTGGCGCGGGCCCGGGCCAGGATGTCCTTGGCCTTGGCCTCGTCGTCGGTGGCGCCGAGCTGGATCACCCATTTCGAGGCGATCGCAGTCTTCTCGGCCGGCTTGGTTTCCGGAGCCTTGGCCTCAGGCGTCTTGGCGACATGGGCGACCTTGACCGGGGCCGGCGCCGGCTCGGGCAGGCGGGCCTCAAGCTTCTTCGGCATCGGCTGGGCCTCGTCCTTCGCAGTCGGCTCGGCGAGCTTGGCGATCGAGGAGGTGGTGTCGACATTCGCCGGCGGACGCAGGACCTTGCCTTCGGCCGGCGCAGCGCCGATCGACCAGCGCATGGCAGACGGCGTCGTGGTTGCGGCAACCGGGCGCATATTGGAGAGGGCGAGTGCCTGGGCGCTGCCGCTGAGCGCGCGCGGTGGCGTGATCTGGGCGGTGGTGGTCGTCGCGGCATAGGCGCGGGCCGCTGCCGGAACCTCAGGTTCGGCGCGCGGGCGCGGCACCGGGATCGGCGTGGGCGCCGGGGCAGGCTCGGGCGCCTGGGCGACCAGCGCCGGGCGAGCCGGCGGCTCGGGAACCGGAGCCGGGGCGGGCGCCCGGAAGCGCTCCTGCTGCGGTTCGGCGGCCTCGGCGATCATCGGGGCGCTGCGGCCGCCGGCGCTGGCGCGCGGCAGGCTGGCGAGGACGAGGTCGGCCATGATCTTGTCGCGCGAGGCGCCGGAGCGGCCTCCGAGCACGATCGAGACGATCTGGCGGCCGTCCGCCTTGGCGGAGGTCATCAGGTTGAAGCCGGAGGCGCGGGTGTAGCCGGTCTTGATGCCGTCGACGCCCTCGATGCGGCCGAGCAGCCGGTTGTGCCCGCGGATGGTGCGCGAGCCGTACTGGAAGGAGCGCATCTGGAAGAGCGGGAAATAGCGAGGGAAACGCTCCTGGATCGCCCGGGCCAGGATGGTGAGATCGCGCGCCGTGGTGATGTTCGGCGGCGAGTTCGGCAGGCCGTGCGGGTTGTAGAAGCGGGTCGAGTCCATGCCGAGCGAGCGCGCCTTGCGCGTCATCTGCTCGGCGAAAGCCTCCTCGGAACCGGCGATGGCCTCGGCGACCACGACGGAGGAGTCGTTGGCCGAGAGGGTGATCATGCTCTTGATCGCGTCCTCGACCTCGATGGTCGAGCCCGCGCGCAGGCCGAGCTTGGTCGGCGGCTGCGAGGCGGCATAGGACGAGACCCTGAGCTCGGAATTCATGGTGAAGCGGCCGCGCTCCATCTGCTCGAAGAGCATGTAGAGCGTCATCACCTTGGTGAGCGAAGCCGGGATGCGTGGGGCATCCTCGTTCACGGCGTGCAGGGTGCGGCCGGTCTTGGCGTCGACGACCATCGCCGCATAGGGCGGGGCGTAGCCGCCGGTGACATGGCGCCGCTTCTTGCGCGCCGCCTCGGCAGGCGAAACCGTCGCGGTCAGCACGACGGCAACAGCACTCACCATCCCGACGACTGCGAGCCAGCGCCCGCGTCGGGTCCCAACGCAACCAGAAGCCATGCAACTCGCCTCAACTTACCCACCCGTCCGTCGCAGGCTTTGCAGCGTGGCGCGAAGGACACAGATGCAGAGGTTAGGCGGATGCGGTTACGGAGCGGTTAAGCGCGAATGGGTTTCGCATCGCGGCTTTCGCATGGCGGTCACACTGGCCTGTCAGGTTGCAAACTGTCGCCGGTACACGCCGGGGGGCTCTGCGCTTGGTGCATTGCAGCGCAAGCTTGACTTTTATGTTGCGGTGCACAATATGAGTAAGCGCCCCGGTGATGGACCTTTTCATCTGACCTAGGGGAACGAAACCCGGGCCATTTCGGCTCGTCAGCAGAGGCGGCGCATCAGCGCCGAAAGGGACACCATGATCCAGCAGTTCGAGACCATCCAGAAGGCCTCCAAAGAGAACGTCGACGCCGCCCTGAAGGCTTTCGGCGCCACCTCGAAGGGCGTGCAGGCTCTCGCCGTCGAGACCACCGACTACGCCAAGAAGTCGTTCGAGGCCGGCACCGCCGCCATCGAGAAGCTCGCCGGCGTCAAGACGCTCGACAAGGCCATCGAGATCCAGACCGACTACGTCAAGACCGCTTTCGAGGGCTATGTCGCCCAGGTCACCAAGCTCGGCGAGCTCTATGCCGCGATCGCCAAGGACGCCTACAAGCCGTTCGAGGGCATCGTCGCCAAGGCCGTCCCGACCCCGGCGAAGTGATTTCAGAGCGGTCGGCTTCGCCCGGCCGCAGCTGATCACCTGAGACTTTCAAGAAGCCCGGCCTCGGCCGGGCTTCTTTGCGTTTACGGGCTGAAATCCCAAGATCACCGTCGCGGCAATGCTGTTGCAACCGGCGGGCGGCTGCCTGCGCCCGTCGCCGTTCGCCGGACGGCGGCGAGGTGAGCCAGGAGCCGCAATGAGCCGTTCGACGATTGCCATGGACGTCGCGACCAGCGCGGAGGCGCCGCCGGCGAACGAATTCCGCGAGCCGCCCCGGGAGGCCTGGTACTGCGTCAGGAGCACCGGCAGCCTTGCGGTGGGCGCGATGGCGAGCGTGACCGTTCTCGGCGAGCAGATCGTGATCGGCCGCACCAAGCTCGGCGAGCTCTTCGCCTTGCGCGACCGTTGTCCGCATCGCGGGGCGCCGCTGTCGCAGGGCCAATTCGACGGCGTCGCCATCACCTGTCCCTTCCATGGCTGGCGCTTCGGGGCCGATGGCCGCTGCAAGGCGATGCCGACGCTGGTTGAGGGAGACGTCACCGATCCCGGCCAGGTCAAGGTCGGCGAGTTCCCGATCCGCGAGAGCGACGGCATCATCTGGCTCTATCTCGGGGCGCGGCCGGCGCTCGCGCCGCCGGTGCCCGCCCTGACGCTCGCGGGCAAGACGCGCTGCCGCGTCGCCGTCTCGGTGCTGGTCGAGGCTTCCTATGATCTCAGCGTGCTCAGCCTGATCGATCCCGGCCATGTCGGCTATGTCCATAACTCCTGGTGGTGGCGGCCGACTGCGACGGCGCGGGAGAAGGTCAAGGACTTCGAGCCGCTGCCGTTCGGTTTCCGGATGAAGGCGCACAAGGCGGCAGCGAACTCGCGCGGCTATCGCCTGCTCGGGCGGCCGCAGACCGAGGTTGACTTCCTGCTGCCCGGCCAGCGCATCGAACGCATCCGCATGGGAGAGCGCGCGATCGTCAACGCAACCTTCGCCACGCCGATCGATGCGCGCCGGACGCTGCTCACCAATGTGCTGCTGTCTGACCTGCCGCAGCTGATGCCGTTCACGCCGGTGATCGGCTGGGCGGCGCGCGCCTTTCTGCGCCAGGACCAGCGCATTCTCGAACTCGCCCAGCAAGGCCTGGAGCGCAAGCCGACCATGCTCCTGCTCGGGCAGGCTGATCGGCTGGCACAATGGTATTTCCGCCTGAAGCGCGACTACGCCATGGCCCGCCGCGAGGGAGAAGCCTTCACCAATGTGCTGACTCCCGAACGGCTGCGCTGGCGGACCTGAGATCGGCCGCAGCTCGGCAAGGTGCTGAGAAGCCGGCTATTCCTGGCCGGGCTTTTGTTCGTCCGGTTCAAAAATGACGGTTCGCTGTGGCCTGCCGCCGCAACGGGCTGGCGAAGCAGATGAGACGTCTGTAAATTCGTGGGCGAAGCACTATCTTGATGTCAGCCTTCGGGACGGACACCTTGAGCCAAGCAGCCACGACGCCAATCGATCAGGACCTGCCAGCCGGCAATACGCCGCGCGGGAACGTGTCCGCTTTTGCGCCGCGTCTGGCTTCGAAGCCGCGGGCGCCGTCCGGCCCGACTGATGGCGACCGCGGGACCGGCACTGCTGTGCTGACCCGGACGCGGACGCGCAAGCCAAACCTCTATCGCGTGCTGATCCTCAACGACGATTACACGCCGATGGAGTTCGTGGTGCACGTGCTCGAACGGTTCTTCAACAAGGACCGGGCCGAGGCGACGCGCATCATGATGCATGTCCACCAGAACGGCGTCGGCGAATGCGGCGTCTTCACCTACGAGGTCGCGGAGACCAAGGTCACCCTGGTCATGGACCTCGCCCGCAAGCACATGCATCCGCTGCAATGCGTGATGGAGAAAAAGTAGCTTTGAACATCATCCTCTCGAAACTGGATTGGGAGCGCTGACCTTGCCGAGCTTCTCGCGTAGCCTCGAACAGGCGCTTCACCGGGCCCTCGCGCTCGCCAATGAGCGCCACCATGAATATGCGACGCTGGAACACCTGCTGCTGGCGCTGGTCGACGACCAAGACGCCGCCGCGGTGATGCGCGCCTGCAGCGTCGATCTCGACACGCTGCGCCGCAACCTCGTCGACTATATCGACGCCGAATTGACCAACCTCGTCACCGACGGGCGCGACGATTCGAAGCCGACCGCCGGCTTCCAGCGCGTGATCCAGCGCGCGGTGATCCATGTCCAGTCGTCCGGCCGCGAGGAGGTGACCGGGGCCAATGTGCTCGTGGCGATGTTCGCCGAGCGCGAGAGCCACGCCGCCTACTTCCTGCAGGAGCAGGACATGACCCGCTACGACGCGGTCAACTACATCAGCCACGGCATCGCCAAGCGCCCCGGCGCCAGCGAGAGCCGGCCCGTGCGCGGCGCCGAAGAGGAGCCGGAGCAGCGCGAGCAGCGCAGCGAGCAGGCCAATGAGGGCGACAAGGACAAGAAGAAAAAGGAAAGCGCGCTCGACGCTTACTGCGTCAACCTCAACCGCAAGGCGCGGGACGGGCGCATCGATCCGCTGATCGGCCGCGAGGCCGAGGTGCAGCGCACGATCCAGATTCTCTGCCGCCGGCAGAAGAACAATCCGCTGCTGGTCGGCGACCCCGGCGTCGGCAAGACCGCGATCGCCGAGGGCCTGGCGCTCAAGATCGTGCGCGGTGAGGTGCCCGAGGTGCTGGAGGACGCGACCGTCTTCTCGCTCGACATGGGCACGCTGCTCGCCGGCACGCGCTATCGCGGCGATTTCGAGGAACGCCTCAAGCAGGTGATGAAGGAGATCGAGCAGCACCCGAAGGCGATCATGTTCATCGACGAGATCCATACGGTGATCGGCGCCGGTGCGACCTCGGGCGGCGCGATGGACGCCTCCAACCTGCTGAAGCCGGCGCTGGCCTCCGGCTCGCTGCGCTGCATCGGCTCGACCACCTACAAGGAATACCGCCAGTATTTCGAGAAGGACCGGGCGCTGGTGCGCCGCTTCCAGAAGATCGACGTCAACGAGCCGTCGGTGCCGGATACCATCGAGATCCTGAAGGGGCTGAAGCCCTATTTCGAGGAGTTCCACAAGCTGCGCTACACCAACGACGCCATCAAGGCGGCGGTGGAGCTCTCGGCGCGTTACATCCATGACCGCAAGCTGCCGGACAAGGCGATCGACGTGATCGACGAGACCGGCGCCTCGCAGATGCTGGTGGCCGAGGCCAAGCGCAAGAAGACGATCGGCGTCAAGGAGATCGAGGCCGCGGTCGCGACGATGGCGCGTATCCCGGCCAAGACGGTGTCCAAGGACGACGCCGAGGTGCTGCGCAATCTCGAGACGACGCTGAAGCGCACCGTCTATGGCCAGGAGAAGGCGATCGAGGCGCTGTCCTCTTCGATCAAGCTCGCCCGCGCCGGCCTGCGCGATGGGGAGAAGCCGATCGGCTGCTATCTCTTCGCCGGCCCGACCGGTGTCGGCAAGACCGAGGTGGCGCGCCAGCTCTCCTCCTCGCTCGGTGTCGAGCTCGTGCGCTTCGACATGTCGGAATACATGGAGCGCCACACCGTCTCGCGGCTTATCGGTGCACCTCCGGGCTATGTCGGCTTCGACCAGGGCGGTCTCCTGACCGACCAGATCGACCAGCATCCGCATTGCGTGCTGCTGCTCGACGAGATCGAGAAGGCCCATCCCGACCTGTTCAACATCCTCCTGCAGGTGATGGACCACGGCAAGCTGACCGACAACAACGGCAAGCAGGTCGATTTCAGGAACGTCATCCTGATCATGACCACCAATGCCGGCGCCGCCGACATGGCCAAGAACGCCTATGGCTTCACCCGTCAGAAGCGCGAGGGCGACGACACCGAGGCGATCAACAAGCTGTTCGCTCCGGAATTCCGCAACCGGCTCGACGCGACCATCTCCTTCGGCCACCTGCCGAAGACGGTCGTGGCCCGCGTCGTCGACAAGTTCGTGCTGCAGCTCGAGGCTCAGCTCGCCGACCGCAACGTTACCATCGAGCTCTCGGACGAGGCGCGCGAATGGCTGGTCGAGAACGGCTATGACGAGGCGATGGGCGCTCGCCCGATGGCCCGCCTGATCCAGCAGACGATCAAGACGCCGCTGGCCGACGAGGTGCTGTTCGGTCGCCTGAAGAACGGCGGCGCGGTCAAGGTCGTGGTGATCCAGTCCGAGACCGGCATCAAGGTGCTCGGCCTCGAATTCCCGGACGGGCCGGTGAAGCCCAAGCCGGAGAAGGACGTCGCCGCCGCGGCCGAGAAGCGCACGCGCAAGCCGCGGGCCAAGGGGCAAAGCAAGTCTCCGGGCAAGGCCAAACTGACGGGTTCGGGCGGCGCCAAGCGCGGCCCGAAGTCGGATGCGCCGGTCGAGCCGCCGAAGGCGCGCAGCGTCCGTACCGTCCCGAAGGTTCCGTTGACCAAGGCCTGAACCGGTGTTCTTCAAGCGCAAATCAGAAAGCGTCTGGGCGCAGGAAGGGGAGGTCGCCGCGGAGGCGGCCGCTCCCGCGCCCAAGGAAAAGCTCGGCTGGTTCGAGAAGCGGGCGCGCCGGCGGCGTCGGCGCATCGTCTTCGAGGAGGTGCTGGGCTGGATCCTCGTCCCGGCTTTCCTCTACCTGCTCTATCTCGGCTATCGCGCCGTCGGCGGCATACCGAAGGAAGCGATCGACTTCTTCCAGGAGCTGATCGGGCTCGCGATGAAGAGCGTCTGATCCGGCTTGCGCCGGATGCAGGGCGGGCGCGCGAACTGGTGGCTGTCATGCGACAGCCGTAATGCGCTTAAACGAAAGGGCTCGCAGCCGCTGCGGGCCTTTTTCGTGTCTGTCAGTCCGATGATTCGATCCTCACACCACCCGACCTTCAGCTGCGGCAGACCTCTCCAGCGCAGAGCTGGGGTGGCATGACCGCACTAGCGTCCAATCATTGGCTGCGACCGTGGGGGCGCGGCTTTAGGGATGCCGTGATGCTGCCGGCCTGGGTGGTCGGGCTTTCGCTGATGGGCGTCGGCACGCTCGCACGCGATGTCGGCTATCCCGTCGAAGCCGCGATCCTCTCGACCATCCTGGTCTGGGCCGGTCCGTCGCAGGTGCTGTTCTTCGCCTCGGTCGCCGCGGGAGCTGCCTGGAGCGCGATCGCGCTTGCCATCGGCTTTGCCTCCCTGCGGTTCCTGCCGATGACGGTGGCCTTGCTGCCGCTGCTCCGCCGGCCAGGGCAGAGCGTGGCACAGCAGATGCTGATCGCTCATTTCGTCGCGGTCACGTCTTGGGTCGAGGCGCTCCGCCGGCTGCCGCACCTCCCACCCGAAGAGCGCGTGCCCTATTTCCTCGGCTTCGCCAATGCGCTGATCGTCGTCAGCTCGTTCACCACCTTCGTCGGCTTCCAGCTTGCCGGCGTGGTGCCGGCACCGGTCGCGGCTGGGCTGCTCTGCCTGACGCCGATCTTCTTCCTGTCTTCGATGGTCGCTGGTATCCGCGGGCTTGCCGATGCTGTCGCGATCGGGCTTGGCCTCGCGCTTGCGCCGCTGGCTGGCTGGGCGATCGGCGGCGGCTTCGACCTGATCGCCAGCGGCCTCGTCGGCGGCAGCGTCGCCTTCCTGGTCCAGCGCTGGCGCAAGGCGCGGAAGGCCGGCGCATGACCCAGCCGATCGCCTTCCTCGACGGGCCGTGGTGGCCCTATCTCGCGCTTCTCCTGTTCGCGGTGCTGCCGACCGAGATCTGGCGCTGGCTCGCCGTCGCCTTCGCCAGGCGGCTCGACGAGCAGTCGCCCTGGCTCGAATGGGTCAGGCTGGTCGCGACTTCGCTGCTCGCTGGCGTCGTCGCCAAGCTGGTGCTGGCGGCGCCGGGCGCGCTCGCGGGCGTGCCGCTCGCGGTCAGGCTGGCGGCGCTCGCCGTCGCGGTCACGATCGTGCTCCTCTCGCGGAGCAAGGTGATGCTCGCGGTCCTCGCCGGCGAGGCAGTGTTGATCGGCGGCGCACTCTGGCTCGGCTGACGGCCGGGTTCTGCTTCAGGGCTCCCAAACAAAAACCGGCGCCGAGGAGGCGCCGGTTCGATGAAGTGTCGGGATCTCGTTCGCGACAGCGCTCAGGCCGTCCGCGGCGCGAAGCTCGGGCGGACTGACTGACCGACGGCCGGCTGCGTCTTGTACCATTGCGTCACCGCCTCGACGCGGCGGGTGTGGCGCGGATAGTGCGAGACGATCTTCAGGAAGAAGCCGGCGATGCCCGGCACCATCTGCTCCTGCTTCTGGAAGGCGTCGGGGTTCATCTGGGCGTTCAGCCTGGCGCTGCCGCAGGCGAGCATCTGCAGGCCGGTGCGGGCGGCCTGGAGGTCGCGGATGACGAATGCGCCGATGCGATCGCAGGTCAGTTCGCGGCCACGCGAATAGGCGGCGCCGAGGAACGGGATGATGTGGCCGGGGAAACGCAGATAGCTCCAGGGCTCGTCGAGATGGCCGGCGACATGGTGGCCGAGCTCATGGCCGATGACGAAGCGGACCTGCTCGTCATTGTCGGCGTCGATCAGGGCCGAGGTCAGCCAGATATAGCGCTGGCGGCCGACGAGGCGCAGCGCCATCGCGTTCAGCACGCCGCTGGAATTGTAGACGTAGGTCTGCGGGATCTCGCGCAGGCCGAGCGCGCGGGCGCCGTCCTCGACCATGCGGTGGATGTGCGGGAACTGGTCGGGCCCGACCATGACGAAATGGCCGATCATGTAAGCGCGGGTGAGGGCGCGCACCCAATAGGAGACCAGCCAGAAGATGCCGAAATAGAAGAGTAGCACCAGCCCGTGCCAGATCGAGCCGCTCAACAGAGCAACGGCGATGACGCCGATGAGAACGGCCCAGATCGCGATTCCAACAGCGAGCATGATGCTGCCGTAAAGCTTTTCCTTTGGGTGCTTAATTTGAGAAATGTCGAAATTCATAGCGCAAGGCTCCAGCGTGGATTGCAAATCAGCTAGCTGAAATGCCTTGTCCATATTTGAGCCATAATCGCGCTACGGGCGCGAATGGAGTAGGCCGTCGGGGGTACTCTCAGCCCGCCGCCAGCGAGATGTGCCGAAGCTTGTCCGGGTTGCGCACGACATAGATCGCGTGGACACGGCCGTCACGGATGTCGAGCGCCGTCGCCTGCAGGGTCTCGCCGCGTTCGAGGCTGAGATAGCCGGGCATGCCGTTGATCAGCACCGGCTTGTACAGGGTGGTCGTCTTATGCAGATGCGCCACCTTGTTGGCGATGCCAGCAAAGAAGCGCAGCACCCGGTCGATGCCATGGAGCACGTTCGCGACTGCCAGCACCTTGCCGCCGCCATCGCTGTGGAAGGCGACGTCCTGCGCCAGCAGGGTCTGCAGGTCGCTTGTGTCGGCACTGTGCGAGGCCTTGAAGAAGGCCTCGACGAAGCGCTTCGCCTCGGCGGGATCGATCTTGTTGCGCGGCGGCATGTCGATGCGGACGTGCTCGCGGGCGCGCTTGGCGAGCTGGCGGCAAGCGCTCTCGCTGCGGTCGATCGTGCGGGCGATCTCGGCGAAGTCCAGGTCGAACACGTCATGTAGCAGGAACGCGGCTCGCTCCAATGGCGAGAGCCGTTCGAGCGCCAGCATCAGCGCGATCGGCGCATCAAGCTGGGTGTCGACATCGGATTCGGCCGCGCCGATCTCCTCGACCAGCGGTTCCGGCAGCCAGGCGCCGACATAGAATTCGCGCTTGCTGCGGGCCGATTTCATCTGGTCGAGGCAGAGGCGAGTGACGGTGCGGGCGAGATAGGCGCGCGGCGCCTCGACCTCGCCCTGCGACACATCACGCCAGCGCAGCCAGGCCTCCTGGACGATGTCCTCGGCATCGCTGACCGAGCCGAGCATGCGATAGGCGAGGCGGGCCAGGAAGCGGCGATGCGTCTCGAAGATGTCGTCCGGGGCGGTCATGGGAGGCGTCTCAAACGGCCGTCGAGTCGGACTTGGCCGGCCGGTCGTGGGGATGGGCCGAGCGGAAGCCGATTGCGATGCGGTTCCAGGTGTTGATCGCGCCGATCAGCAAGGTGAGCTTAACCGTCTCCTCCGGGCTGAAATGGCTGACGACCTCGTCATAGGCCTCGTCCGGCGCATGGGTCTGCGAGATCAGCGTCAACGCATCGGTCCAGGCGAGGGCGGCGCGCTCGCGCGGGCTATAGAGCGCCGACTCGTGCCAGGCGTCGAGCAGGAAGAGCCGGGCCGGGCTCTCGCCCTCCTTGATCGCGTCGGAGGAGTGCATGTGCAGGCAATAGGCGCAGCCATTGATCTGCGAGGCCCGCATCTTCATCAGATGGATCAGGCTGTGTTCGAGGCCGCTTTCCTTGATCGAGGCTTCGAGCGCGATCATCGGCTTCATGGTCTCGGGAGCGGTGACGTAGGGGTTGAGGCGCTTGCTCATGATGGGGCTTTCGGACTGAGGCGATTCTGGCCCGGTGACGACCGAGCCAGCAGGTTGCATCGGCGCAGCGTCAGGCTGCGGCCTTCTCGCGGCGGCGATCATTCGGATGCAGGGTGCGGAAGCCGCAATTGATCCGGTTCCAGAGATTGATCATGCCGATCGCGACCGAGAGATCGACGCAATCCTTTTCGTCGAAATGCTCGCGCAACTCGGCGAAGGCCTCGTCGCTCGGGCTGCGGTCGACCAGCCTTGTCAGCTCTTCGGTCCAGCGCAGGACGGCGCGCTCGCGCGGGGTGAAGAGTTCCGATTCCTCCCAGGCGCTGAGCAGGGCAATGCGGATTTCCGTTTCGCCAGCCTTGCGGGCGTCGGCAATGTGCATGTGCAGGCAGTAGGCGCAGCGGTTGATCTGTGACGCCCGGATCTTGATCAGCTCGAGCAGGCTGTGCTCCAGCTTCGACTGGTTGATGTAATCCTGCAGGCCGAGCATGGCCTTGTAGGCGTCGGGAGCGGTCTGAAAGCCGTTGAGGCGCTGGGTCATCGTTGTCTCCATCGGGGTTCGATGAAGACAGGACGAGGCAGCCAGCGCCCGCGTGACATGGCCCTCAAAGATTTTTCAGCGCAGCCCGAATTTTTTCTGCGGCGGCGGCCAGATCCTCGGGTTTCGCCATCTCGCTGGCCGGCGGCTTCATGGCGACGCCGTCATGGCGCGGGATGATGTGGACGTGCAAATGGAAGACGACTTGGCCGCCGGCGCTCTCGTTGAACTGCTGCACGGTGATTCCGTCGGCGCCGAAGGCCTGCATCTGCGCCCGGGCGACGCGCTGGGCGATGGTCGCGACGTAGCCGAGATCGCCGGCGTCGATGTCGAGGATGTTGCGGGCCGGGTTCTTCGGGATCACCAGCGTGTGGCCGGTGGCGCGCGGCATGATGTCGAGGAAGGCTAGCGCCCGGTCGTCCTCGTAGACGCGGTGAGCCGGCAGTTCGCCGCGCAGGATCTTGGCGAAGATGTTGCTGGGATCATAGGCGGTCATCGGGCAGGTTCCGGTCGTTGGTGGGCTTAGGAAATCAGCTGTCGCCAGCCTTGCGGAAGGGGCTCTCCTGCGCAAGCGCAGCCACCGCAGAGCCGATCTCACGCCGTTCGCCGGGCAGATAGGCGGCGACGGCGCGGGCGAGGCCGGGATCGGCGAGGAGATGGGCCGAGCGGGTGATCACCGGGCGATAGCCGCGGGCGAGCTTGTGCTCGCCCTGCGCGCCGGCCTCGACGCGGATCAGCTTGTGCGCGATCGCATAGTCGATGGCCTGGTGGTAGCAGAGCTCGAAATGCAGGAAGGGGTGGTCCTCGATGCAGCCCCAGTTGCGACCGTAGAGCGTGTTGCCGCCGCGGAAATTGATGGCGCCGGCGATGTTGCGGCCGGCGCGGCGGGCGAGCACCAGCACGATGCGCTCGCCCATGCGCTGCCCGATCTCGGAGAAGAAGCGGCGGTTGAGATAGGGGCGGCCCCATTTGCGCGAGCCGGTATCCTCGTAGAATGCGTGGAAGTCGTCCCAGACGCTCTCGGTGAGGTCAGAGCCCGAGAGGACCGCGACCTCGATGCCGGCGGAGAGGGCTTCGCGCCGCTCGCGCTTCAGCGCCTTGCGCTTGCGTGAGGCGAGCGTGGCGAGGAAGTCGTCATAGCTGCCGAAGCCCTCGTTCTGCCAATGGAACTGGATGTCGTGGCGCTCGAGGAAACCGGCCTCCAGCAGCGCCGCCATGTCCGGCTCCTGCGCGAAGGTGACGTGCACGGACGAACCACGGACTTGCTCGCGCAGCGCCTCCAACCCGGCGATCAGGGCTCCGCGCGCCTCAGCGGCATGCGAACCGTCGGCGACGAGCAGGCGCGGGCCGGTCGCGGGGGTGAACGGGGCCGCGACCTGGATCTTCGGGTAATAGCGGCCGCCGGCGCGCATATAGGCTTCGGCCCAGCTGTGGTCGAAGACATATTCGCCCTGGCTATGGCCCTTCACGAAGGAGGGCGCGGCGGCGATCAGGCGGTCGTCCGCATCCTCAACCAGGAGATAGGCCGGCGACCAGCCGGTGCGGCCGCCGACGCAGCCGCTCTCTTCCAGAGCACGCAGAAAAGCGTGCGACACGAAGGGGTTATCCGGGTCTGCTTGAGAGATTGAATCGGCTTGCTCGGATGCTGATTCAAGCGGCCTTCCGGCGCTGGGATTGGCGCAGGCGTCCCAGGCCGCGGCCGGGACGCCTTTCAGCGAGGTGGCAACGCGGACCCTAAGAGTGTCGCGTGTGCCGGTTTCGCTCAAGGCAGGAAGCCCTCGAAGACCATCTGGTCGGCATGCGCGGCGGCGCGGGCGCGGTCCTCCGGCGTGCGCACGGTCCAGCTCATCAGCGGCAGGCCCAGCGCCTTGCTACACAGGAAGGGCGCGGCGCTCGGCAGGTCAGCGACCTTCCAGGAGACGAAGTCGGGCCGGCTCTCCTCGAAATGCAGGAGGTTGGCGAGCGCGTGCTTCTGGGCAGCCGAGAGATGGTCGTAGTCGCCATAGTTATATTCGTTCATCGCGACGATGCCGCGGGCGAAGCCGGGCGCGAGTTCGCGGAGCGCGGCGACGATGACGGGATCGAAGGATTTCAGCACGATCGGCTGGCTCTTATGGCCCGCGAGGATCTCAGCGGTGCGCTTCGCCAGCCGCAGGTCGCCGTCAAAGCGGCTCTTGATCTCGATCACCAAAGGCGTACGGCCGCCGATGGCATCAAGGAAGCCGGTCAATGTCGGGATGCGGTCGCTGGCGCCTTTCAAACCGATCAGCGCGAGCTCGGCCGCCTTGCGGGCGTCGACGCGGCCGTTCTGCTCCGTCAGACGGTCGAGGACGAAATCATGGAAGACGATCGCGTCCTCGTCGGCGCTGAGCTGGACGTCGCACTCGATGGCGAAGTTGCCGGCGATCGCGGCTGCGGCGGCCGAGAGCGAGTTCTCGATCACGCCGCTGGCGGCATCGTGCAGGCCACGATGCGCGATCGGGCGGGCGGTAAGCCAGGCTTCAGCGGCCATCAGGCGATCTCGAACATGGCTTCGACCTCGACGGCGGCATCGGCCGGGAGGTTGGCGACGCCGACGGTCGAACGGGCATGGCGGCCGGCATCGCCGAGCACCTCGACCATGAAGTCGGAGGCGCCGTTCATGATCGCCGGGAGGGCGGCGAAATGCGGGGTGGCGTTGATGAAGCCGCCGAGGCGGACGCAGCGCTTGATCCGGCCGAGATCGCCGCCGAGCGCCGCCTTGGCCTGGGCGAGCACGTTGATGGCGCAGAGCTTGGCGGCTTCGAGCCCGGCCTCGTTGAAGATCTCGGCGCCGAGCTTGCCCTTGTGCGCATCGGACAGCTTGCCGTCGAGGCCGAAGCAGAGCTGGCCGGAGATGATCAAGAGATTGCCGGTGATCACATAGGGCACGTAGTTCGCGACCGGGGCGGCCGGGGCGGGCAGGGTGACGCCGAGGGCGGCGAGCTTGGTGTCGATGGCGTTCATGATGAGAGGCTCCCGGCCTGCGCTGGACAGGAGCCTTTCATCGCCGATGGCAGGCAAGGCCGCAAGCGCGGTGCGGCGTGGCCGATGTGCCTGCCGGGCAGGGCGGATCAGGCGGCGTCCGAACGCTTCGCCAGATAGCGCTCGGCCGGCGCGTTGCGCGAGAGATTGGGGCCGAGCGCCAGGCGTGCCGCCGTATAGCGCTCGAAATCGGCCATATCCGGCAATGAGGGGATGGTCACGGGCTCGCCCTGGTCGAAGCCGGCCAGCGCCGCATCGACCATGGCGTCGACCTCCATGATCATCTCGGGCGGGAAACCGTCGACATCGACGCCGGCGCGCGCCCAGATCTCGGTGCGCGTCGCGCCGGGCAGTACGGCCTGGACCCGGACGCCGGCCGGCTCAAGCTCCTTCTGCAGCGAAAGGCTGAGGTTCAGCACATAGGCCTTGGTGCCGCTATAGCTGCCGTTGAACAGCTCCGGCGCGAGTGCCAGCACCGAGGCGACATTGATGATCGCGCCCTGCTTGCGGCTCACGAAGTTGCGAGCCGCGGCCGCGGCGAGGCGGGTCGGGGCGATGACGTTGAGCTCGATCATGGTCTGGAAGCGGTCGATGTCGCCGTCGACCAGGGTGCCGGATACGGACATGCCGGCATTGTTGACCAGCAGGGTCAGATTCTTGTCCTCGCGCAAGCGCTGTTCGACCCCAGCGAGGTCCGCCTTCGCGGTCAGATCGGCCTTGAGCCACTCGACCTTGCGGCCGGTCTCGCGGCGGAGGCGCTCGGCGAGCGCTTCGAGCCGCGCCGCATCGCGGGCGACGAGGATAAGATCATAGCCACGGCGGGCCAATCTGTCGGCGTAGACGGCGCCGATCCCGGTCGAGGCGCCGGTGATGAGGGCGGTGCCGAGCTGCTGCGTGGCCATGTCCAACTCCTGTTCGGTTTCGATGGAAATTTTTCATGATGATCATCATGATTGAATTTAGATGATACTGATCATATAAAGAGTCAAGCGGCTGGAACGCCGATTTTTGAAGGAGCGGGCCGATGCGGGTGAGCCGCGAACAGATGGCGGAAAATCGCGAGCGCATTCTCGATACGGCAGCGACACTGTTCCGCGAGCGCGGTTTCGATGGGGTCGGCGTCGCCGATGTGATGAAGGCCGTCGGCCTGACCCATGGCGGCTTCTACGGGCATTTTTCGTCGAAGGACGACCTTGCCGCCCGGGCGATCGGGCGCGCTTTCATCCAGTCCAATCAACGGGCTGCCGAGGCGAAGGCGGCCGGGCCGCAGGCGCCGCTGCAGGCGATCGCCGATCGCTACCTGTCGCCCGCGCATCGCGACGATGCCGGCCATGGCTGCCCGGTGGCGGCGCTCGGTTGCGACATCGCGCGACAGGGAGGGGCTGCGCGCCTGGCTGCCACGGAGGGCGTGCGCGCGGCGATCAAGGGCCTTTCCGCGATAGCACCCGGTGAAACCGCGGAAGATCGCAGGACCAGTGCGATTGCGAGCTACGCCACATTGGTCGGCGCGCTCGTCCTGTCCCGTATGGTCGACGACGAGGCGCTATCGGACGAGATTCTGGCCGCAGCCAAGACTGAACTTCAGTCGGCGCAGGAGTGACCACCTCGGCGCTCGCTCCCGCCTTGTTTGCGCCATTGCCGCAATGCACCTAGATTCGATCGGGCTGCAGTTCGACCCGGCTAAGAGCGCGAATCGAGGATCGGCATGAAGACGTATCGCGGCGGGATCGCAGGTTTGGCGATGATGGCGGCGACAGGGGCCTGGGCGCAGGCGCCGGCTTCGGCGGAACGCGTCGTGCTGGTGCCGCACCGGGCCGTCTATGATCTCGTGCTCGACGACGGCAAGCCATCCCGCGACATCACCACCGCGCGTGGCCGCATCGCGTTCGACTTCTCCGGCGATGCCTGCGACGGCTATGCGCTCTCCTTCCGTCAGGTGACCGAACTGACCAGCGAGGCGGGGCCGCGCGTGATCGACGCACGCACCACCAGCTTCGAGGAAGGCGACGCCAAGAGCTACCGCTTCAAGACCGAGAGCTCGGCTGCTGGCGCACCGGCTGACATCGTCGATGGCACCGCGAAGAAGGCCGAGGCGGGTTATGAGGTCAGCCTGCGCGCGCCCAAGGCCGAGACGCATCGCGAGGCGAGCGCGGCGATGTTCCCGAACGAGCAGATGAAGGCGGTGATCCAGGCGGCACGCGAGGGCAAGAACACCCTCAATGTCCGCCTTTATGACGGCGCCAACAGCGGCAAGGACGTCTACGACACGCTCTCGGTGATCGGCCGCAAGATCACGGCGGCGCCGGCCGAGGCGCCGCTGCGCAAGCCGGAATTCGAGAAGCTCGCCCGCTGGCCGGTGACGATTTCCTATTTCAAGGTCGGTTCCGGCGAGAGCACACCGGCTTACACCGTTTCCTTCGAGCTCTACGAGAACGGCGTGACTGGCGCGATCCGCCTCGATTACGGCTCGTTCGCGCTACGCGGCACGCTCACGCGTCTGGATCTGCTTCCGGCGAGCGACTGCTCGAAGTAGAGCGGCGGCGCGTATCGCGCAGCGAGAGGCCTTTTTCGATCGCGGCATCGCCGAACTTGGCGCGGACCTTGTCGAGCGCGCTTTCCATCGCCTTCAGCTTGGGCGTCTGCTGGTCGGCGAGGTCGCCGCGATCGGCCTCGGCCGGGTCGGAGAAGTCGCTCATGCCGATGCCGATCAGCCGGTAGCGCGGCCCCGTGCATTCGCGCCTGAGCAGATCGCGCCCGGCGGCGAAGAGGCGCGCAGCGAGCTGGCTCGGCTCGGGCAGGCGGACGGCGCGGGTGATCAGGTGGAAATCATGGGTCTTGAGCTTGAGGGTGACGGTGCGCCCGGCGAGTTCCTGCGCCTTCAGCCGCCGCGAGGTCTTCTCGCAGAGCCGCCACAGGATCGGCTCCAGCTCCTCGAAGCGGGCGAGGTCGACATCGAGCGTCGTCTCGGATGAGACGGTCTTGGCCTCGTGCTCGACCGTGACCTTGCGCGGGTCGATGCCGAGGGCAAGGTTGCGCAGGCGCGGCCCATCCCTGCCGACCAGGCGGTAGAGCGTCGCGATGTCGGCCTTGGCGAGGTCGCCGATGACGCGGAAGCCCGATTGCGCCAGCTTGGCGGCGCCGGCCTTGCCGATGCCGGGGATCATGCCGACCGGCTTCTGGGCCAGGAAGGCGACGGCCTCGGCCTGGCCGATGATCGAGAAACCACGCGGCTTGTCGAGGTCTGAGGCGACCTTGGCGAGGAACTTGGCGTAGGAGAGCCCGACCGAGATGGTGATGCCGATCTCGTCCTCGATCCGGCGCTGGAAGCGGGCGAGGGTCAGCGCCGGGCTGGCGTGATGGAGGCGCTGCGTGCCGCCGAGGTCGAGGAAGGCCTCGTCGATCGAGAGCGGCTCGACCAGGGGCGTCAGTTCCTGCATCAGCCTGCGAACCTGGCGGCCGACCGCGACGTATTTCGCCATGTCCGGCTTGACGACGACCGCTTCAGGGCAGGCCTTCAGCGCCTTGAACATCGGCATCGCCGAGCGCACGCCCGACATGCGGGCGATGTAGCAGCAGGTCGAGACCACACCGCGCTTGCCGCCGCCGACGATCACCGGCTTGTCGAGCAGGGAAGGGTCGTCGCGCTTCTCGATCGCGGCATAGAAGGCGTCGCAATCGATATGGGCAAGGTGGAGGCTGTCGCGCTCGGCATGGCGCAGCAGCCGCGGCGAACCGCAGGCGGGGCAGCGCCGTACGGGCGCTCGCGCCTCGTCGTGATCCTGCAGGCAGTCGCGGCACAGCGCCCGGGCAGAGACGGCGATGCCGATCTCTGCGCTCACGGCTCGAAGGCTTCGGGCGGGCCGGCCAGGACTTCGCGCGCCTGCGCAACCATGTCCGGACTGAGGCGCAGATTTCCGGCAAACTCGAGCAGCAGCGAATCGCTGGCGCAGAGATGGTCGAGCACGCCGAGAAGGAATCCGGGCTCCTGCGCGGCGCTGCGCAGGGTGGTGGGGCCGAGGCCGGTGGCTGCCAGGAAAGGCTCAAGGCGCTCGGGCTCGGAGGCGAGGAAGGCGAGCGCCTTGAGAGCCAGCGCCTCGGCTTCCTCGCTGGTGATCGGGTGGGGCATGGCTATCTATCTATGATCGGCGAGTCTGGTTTCGGGTTTGCGTTTCGTCAACGGCTCGCATGCTACACCTAGCACTGAACGCGGCCGACGGCCTGGAAATCCGACATCGGATCACTGGGACCGTGCGGACTGGGGGATAGATGAAGAAGACGGTTCTGATCGTCGAGGACAACGAGCTCAACATGAAGCTCTTCAACGACCTGTTGGAGGCGCATGGCTATGCGACGCTCAAGACGGCCGACGGCATCGAGGCGATCGAGCTGGCCCGTACGCATCATCCCGACCTGATCCTGATGGACATCCAGCTGCCGGAGGTGTCCGGGTTGGAGGTGACCAAATGGATCAAGGAGGACGATACGCTGAAGTCGATCCCCGTGATCGCGGTCACCGCCTTCGCGATGAAGGGCGACGAGGAGCGCATCCGGGAGGGCGGCTGCGAGGCGTATATCTCCAAGCCGATCTCGGTGGGCAAGTTCCTCGAGACGGTGCGCGCCTATGTCGGGACGGCCTGAGGGGAAGCGCTGAGACATGTCTGCCCGGGTCCTGGTCGTCGACGACATCCCAGCGAATGTGAAGCTGCTCGAAGCCAAGCTCGGCGCGGAGTATTTCGACGTCGTCACGGCGACGAACGGGATCGAGGCGCTGCAGATCTGCGAACGCGGCGAGACCGACATCGTCCTGCTCGACGTGATGATGCCGGGCATGAACGGCTTCGAGGTTTGCCGGCGGCTGAAGAGCAACGCGACCACAGCGCATATCCCGGTGGTCATGGTGACGGCGCTCGACCAGCCGAGCGATCGGCTGAAGGGGCTCGACGCCGGCGCCGACGACTTCCTGACCAAGCCGATCGACGACACAGCCCTGTTTGCGCGGGTGCGCAGCCTGGTGCGGCTGAAATCGGTCACCGACGAACTGCGCCAGCGCGCGCTCGCCTCGCGCCAACTCGGCATCGCCGACCCGCTGGCCGCCGCTGCGGCAGAGACCGGCCTCAATGGCCGCGTCCTGCTGATCGAGGATCGGCCGCTGATCGCCGAGCGATTGACGCAGGCGCTCTCGGCCTTCCATTCGATCGAGACGGAAGCCGATGCGCAGACGGCGCTGACTCGCGCCGCCGAGGGCGATTTCGAGATCGTGCTGGTGAGCCTGGATCTGCAGGACTATGACGGCCTGCGGCTCTGCAGCCAGCTGCGTACGCTCGAGCGGACCCGCAATCTCTCTGTGCTCCTGCTCGGCGAGGCCGCGGACAAGTCGCGCGTACTGCGCGGGCTCGAGATCGGCGCGCACGACTTCCTGGTCCGGCCGATCGACCGCAACGAATTGCTGGCGCGGGCGCGGACGCTGGTTCGCCGCAAGCGCTTCGCCGAGCGGCTGCGCGACAGCGTGCAGTCCTCGATGGAAATGGCGGTGATGGACCAGCTCACCGGGCTGCATAATCGCCGCTATCTCGACAGCCGGCTCTCGACGCTGTTCGACGAGTCGGCGCTGCGGGCGCGGACGCTGTCGCTGCTGGTGCTCGACGTCGATCGCTTCAAAGCCGTCAACGACAGTTGGGGCCATGATGCCGGTGACGAGGTGTTGCGCGAATTCGCCGATCGGGTGCGCACCTGCACGCGTGGCATCGACCTTGTGGCCCGCATGGGCGGCGAGGAGATCGTCGTCGTGCTGCCGGACACGGCGCTCGATGCCGCCCATGCTGTCGCCGAGCGGATCCGCAAGCGGGTCGAGGACGACCCTTTCCAGATCCAGCGCGGACAGCGCGCGATTGCCGTGACGGTGTCGATCGGCGTCGCCAGCCGGCGAGCGGGCGATGCCGGGCCGGTCGACATGATGAAGCGGGCCGATGAGGCGGTTTACCGGGCCAAGGCGGCGGGCCGCAACCGCGTCATCGTCGCCAGCGCAGCCTGAAGCTGCCGGGTAAGGTTTCCAAGTAGGGTTAAGTTTCGATGAATATTGGTGAATCAATCGACTCCGATTGATTCGGAGGGGCTTCCGCGTAGGGTGATTTCCAAGAGAACGGCTGCCGAGCAGCCGTCCGGAATGCCCTTCGGGAAGCCCAGGTTCCGCCGCATCTCCTGGGTCACCGCTGGGCTCGGCCGGTCGATGACGGGATCCTGGCCTCCTCAGCCCCGTCGTCGGCCGGCCACCTCGCCTTCGAGGCGGGCCTCAGTGCAGATGGCGCTCGATCATCTCCGGCACCCAGTAGCCGAGCAGGCCAAAACCGACGAGCAGCAGCAACAACAGCAGCGCGGCCCGCACGCGATGCGTCCAGCGGCGTGACTCGTCGACCTCGACGATCAGCCGCAGGAAGCCGCGCACCAGTCCGCCCGGGCGCGGCGGCGGTTCAGCTGGATTGGGGCCGTTGCTCAAGGGGGCTCCTGCGGATGGGGGGCGGGCCGCGCGGCAAGGTAGAAGAATGGTGCCTCCAACGCCAGCATGCGTTGTGGAGCCCGAATGCTTGCGGCCGCGTTGAAGACGTTCGGCAAGTTTATGGGCGAGTACTGCTCAGGTATTAGGCGTCCTACGCTATGAGGGCGCATCAACGGTCGTCGTCTCATGCTATTCTGATAACGATTCGTATGCCTGCTATCCGGCTGCGAAGTTGCTGGCCTGACATCCTCGCCTAGGGAGCGACCCATGCGTCTTTTCGCATCGGCGCTCTGCCTCGCGCTGTTGTCGTGGGGCGGAGGGCCTGTCCACGCGCATAGCTGGTACCCGTACGACTGTTGCAGTGATCGCGATTGCTGGCCGATGGGTCTCGACGCCGATGCGAAAGAGCCTGATCCGCGCATTGTTCCGGGCGGATATCTCACCCATGACGGGCATTTCGTGGCGGAGCAGAATACGCGGGTTTCAAAGGACGGCCGCTTCCACATCTGCCGCAGCGGCGGCATGCTGACCGGCACGGTGATCGCGCCGTCGCAGCGGCCGTTCTGCCTGTTCGTGCCGAAGCCGGCGTTCTGAGAGCCGCCCGCAGCGGTTAACGGCGTTGCCTCCGCGGGCGCTTGCTCGGAGGTAGCCACTGCCGACGCCTGAGATCACGGTTTGGCGAACCCGGCGATAGTGGGATGAGGAAGCTGGCGCTGCGGCCATGGCCCAACCGGCGATAGGCAAATGCGCCAATTGAATTTGCAGCGCCGTGGCGCAAATCTATGGTCTGAGAGACTATCGAACAGCAGGGGCAATCCGCCTTGCGGTCATCGCGATGCGGGGCGCTCGCAGCTCGGTGTCGAGGCGGACGGAGACAGCAGCCATGGCGGAGAACGGTAATCGTGAAGCGCTGGACGATCTGATCGCGCTCTTGCGCCGACAGATTTCCGACCTGACAGAGCAAGCCACAGCCGCGTCCGGCTCCGGAAGCGAGGAGAGGCTGTCGGACCTGCTCAACGAGAAGCAGGACCGTCTCAACGAGCTGCTGAAGGAGCGCGCGGCCGGAGAAACGTGACGGGGAACGCAAGCCGCAACGAAAAAGCCGCCCTGAGACAGGGCGGCTTTTCGAAAGGAAATCCAATCAGTTAGGCCGTTGGCCTCACTTGATCTTGGTTTCCTTGAACTCGACGTGCTTGCGCGCGACCGGGTCGTACTTCTTCTTCGACATCTTCTCGGTCATGGTGCGCGAGTTCTTCTTGGTCACGTAGAAGTACCCGGTGTCCGCGGTCGAGATGAGCTTGATCTTGATGGTCACGGCCTTGGCCATGGCGGAGCCCTCGATACAAATGGGGCCGCCGTCGGCCCTCGCAAAAACAAAACGGCCGGGCGAGCCCGGCAATCCGATGGGCGGGGAATGCCGTATCGGCGCGGGCAAGTCAAGGAATATCGGGCGGAGGGTCGGATTTTCCGCCGCCCGTTTGCGTCAGAGCAGCTCGCGCACGAAGCTGCCACGCTTCTCCCAATAGAACGGAACCGGCAGATACGGTGCGAATCCGGCCTTCAGCCGCTCCTCGACCTCGGCGATGATCACCTTGGTGATGGTCGGCAGGTCGAGCTCGCGCGCCTCGTCGAAGGTGACCGAGACGAGATCGACCAGCTCCGAATCGGGACCGATGACGCCTTCGACCTTGCCGGCGACGGCACGGGCATCGACGGCGAAGAAGCGCGTGTCGAAGCGCTTGGGCCGGCGCGGGGGGGTGATGGCGCGGGCGACGAAGGTAATGGCGCCGAGATCGGGGAAGACGCCCTTCGCGGCGAAGTCGGCCCAGACGCCCTCTGGCGCGCTCTCAGGCGAGCCGTAATCGGCGCTGCCGAAGAGCAGGCCGGTCTCCTCGAAGGTCTCGCGGATCGCGGCCAGCGCCAGCGCGCGGCCGCGCTGCAGGCTCGGCCGCACGCAGCGGGCGAGCAGGCGCTGCTCGCAAGGGGCGCCGAGGGCGCCGGTCGCAGCCATGCGGCGGTCGCCGGCCTCGATGCGCCCGCCGGGGAAGACGTACTTACCCGGCATGAACTTGTGGCCGGGATGGCGCTTGCCCATCAGTACCCTGGGCTTCTTCCCGGAATGGTCGAGGATCAGCATGGTCGCGGCGTCGCGCGGGCGCAGGTTGACGTTGGTTCGGGCGCGCTCGGCCTGGGTCAAGGTAATGGTATGGTCGTTCATCGGCCCCCCACGACCTTCATCGCCGGCTGGCGCTCGGGCTTGGGCATGGCGCCACCAAAACCGTGCATGCGCAAGGCCCATTGCAGGCCGATCACCGCGCCCTTGGCCGGCTGCATCAGCGCCAGGCTGAGAAAGACGGTGAGCGGCAGCCAGACCCAGAGATGCATGGCGATCGACCAGTTGGCGTATTTCTCGGCCAGCAGGATGCCGCCGACGACGACATGGCCGACGATGGTGATGACGATATAGGGCGGCAGATCGTCGGCACGCTGGTGGTGCAGGGTCTCGCCGCAGGCCTCGCAGGAATCGACCGGCTTCAGGAAGGCGCGGAAGAGCCGACCTTCACCGCAGTTCGGGCAGCGGCAGAAGAGGCCGCGACGCATAGCCTGACGCCAGTCGCGAGCCTGGACCGGCTTGGGATGGTGACAATGTATGGACATGGGGAGTCTTCGTGGTTCAGGGCGTCAGCGCTTGCGGCCCGATCGTTTGGGCGGGGGGCGGCCCTGCTTTCGCCCCATAGGTAAAGCAGGGCGTGACCTTTTGCCAGAGCGGTCGGATGTCGCGGGCCGTCCTTCTGTGAGCAACTCGAAGCGAAGAGCGCCTGCGACCGGTGCCGCCTCGACCAATTTGACATGAACACGGTCGCCGAGACGCCAGCTTTCGCCGGTGCGATCGCCGACCAGCGCATGGGCGCGCTCGTCATGGCGGTAGTAGTCGGCGCCCAGGGTCGAGGCCGGGATGAAGCCGTCGGCGCCGGTGTCGTCGAGCTTGACGAAGAGGCCAGCGCGGTTGAGGCCGGCGATGCGGCCGTCGAAGCTCGACCCGATCTGGTCGGCGAGGAAATGCGCGATCAGGCGGTCGGTGGTCTCGCGCTCGGCCGCCATGGCGCGGCGCTCGGCTGCCGAGATCCTGGTCGCGACCTCGCGCAATTCAGAGAGCGTCACCGATTTCGGCAAGCCGTCATCGCCGAGCTTCAGCGCCGAGATCAAGGCACGGTGCACGATCAGATCGGCATAGCGGCGGATCGGCGAGGTGAAATGGGCGTAGCGACGCAGGTTCAGGCCAAAATGCCCGTAATTCTCGGCGACGTATTCGGCCTGCGCCTGGGTGCGCAGCACGACCTCGTTCATCAAGAGCTCGTTCTCCGAGCCTTTGATCATCGCGAGGATGCGGTTGAACAGCACCGGCCGCAGCGCCGCATCCTTCGGCAGCTTGATGCCGATCGAGGCGAGGACCTCGCCGAGCGCCCGCATCTTCTCGAGCGAGGGCTCGTCATGGCAGCGGTAGATCAGCGGGCTCTTCGCCTTTTCCAGCGTCTCGGCCGCGGCGACGTTGGCGAGGATCATGAATTCCTCGATCAGCCGGTGCGCAGCGAGCCGCTCGGGCACGATCACGCGGGTGACCTTGCCGTCTGCGTCGAGGACGAGTTTGCGCTCGGGCAGATCGAGATCGAGCGGCTGGCGGGCGTCGCGGGCGCGGGCCGCCGAACCATAGGCGGCCCAGAGCGGCATCAGGATGCTGTCACGGATCGGGCCGGTGAGGTCGTCCGGCTTGCCGTCGATCGCCGCCTGGGCCTGCTGGTAAGAGAGCTTGGCCGCCGAGCGCATCATGATGCGGTGGAAGCTGTGGCTCTTCTTCGAACCGTCGGCCTTGAGGATCAGGCGGACGGCCAGGGCAGGGCGGTCCTCGCCGCCGCGTAGCGAGCAGAGATCGTTCGAGATCCGCTCCGGCAGCATCGGCACGACGCGGTCGGGGAAATAGACCGAATTACCACGCTCCAGCGCCTCGCGATCGAGCGCCGAGCCTGGGCGGACATAAGACGCGACATCGGCGATAGCCACGGTGACGATATGGCCGCCGGGATTGTCGGGGTCATCATCCGGCGCGGCATGGACCGCGTCGTCATGATCCTTGGCGTCGTGCGGGTCGATGGTGATCAGCGGCAGGGTGCGCCAGTCCTCGCGGCCGGCGAGCGTTGCAGGCTTGGCGGCCTCCGCCTCGGCGATGGTTGCGGGCTGGAATTCATTGGGGATGCCGTGAGCGTGGATCGCGATCAGCGAGACCGCGCGCTCCGACTTCAGCGAGCCGAGCCGCTCGCGCACCCTGGCCTGAGGCGGCCCGAAGCGGCTTTCGCGCGCGAAGGAGACCGAGACGAGGTCGCCGTCCTCCGCATTGCCGGTCTGACCCTTCGGGACAAGCGCCTCGCGCCCCTGCGCCTTCTTGTCGACGGGAACAAGCCGGCCCGAGCCGTCGGGGAGGGCGCGGAAAATGCCGAGCACCTGCGCCTTGGCCTTGCCCATCACCTTGAGGGTGCGGCCTGACCATTGATAGCCCTCGACACCGCGCAGCTTCGTCAGCTTGAGCAGGACATGATCGCCGACGCCCGGAGTAGCGGCGGTCGGCGTCTTGGGCTTGCGGCGGAATTCGCGCTGGCGTTCGAGCAGGATCTTCGGCGCCTCGCCCTGATCGTCCTCGTTCCATTGGAGCGGGGCGGCGACGAGGTCGCCCTCGCGGTCGCGCGACTTGACCTCGCAGAGCAGGACAGCGGGGAGGGCAGCGTGCGGCTTGACCGGACCCGAGCCGCCATTCTCTTCCAGCTCTAGCTCGCGCAGCAGGCGTTTCAGCCAGATTTTGCCGCCGGCATCGAGCTGGAAGGCCTTGGCGATGTCGCGCCGGCCGGGCTCGCGGCCGGCGGCGCGCTCCTCCTCGATGAAGGCGAGGATGGCGTTACGGGAGAGGTCGGCGTCGGGACGGGGCAAGGGCACGGGCCTCGTCAGCTGCGGCTGGGCGCGAAGATCATGGCTGGTTTCTGCCACGCCGTAACCGGGCGCGCCAGAACGGCCTGTGCAGAACTGCTGCCCGAAAAGGAGAAGGGCTGCCCTTGCGGGCAGCCCTTCCATTGCCGAACCGCAGCCCCGGTAACAGGGCTAAGCGTCACGGAAACTCACGCGCAACCGAACCCCTCATGGGACGAGTCCAGGCCATGCGCCCCCCGCGACAGCGGTTGATGACAATGAGACACTGGATCACCTCCTTTCAGTTGTTACCGACAAGGAGGAGGCTAGGGTGATTCCAAGCGCCGCGTAAACGGTAAAGATTCAGCGGCTCACAGCTCGGCTAGCTGCAATAAAATCAGGCGCTCAGCTGCCGTCAGGCGATGTTGCCTAATTTATGTGCGCTCATTTTGCCTATTGGCTGGTCACTTGCTGCCGCGGCGCATGATCCTTGCGTGAGATCGGCCCCTCCCGGCAGGAAATCGCTCGCAAAACCGCCCTGAACACCCCTTGTTGCAGCGCCTCGATGCCCTCGAACCCAAGTTGGCACGTCGCTTGCGAACCTCTCCCGCCAGCCGACAAGGCAACTGCGTCCGGGAGGGGCGCGGTCAACAGGGACCCTCGGGGGACATCGCAGTGAAACTCACTCGTCGCGTGGTCATGGGCGCCGCCTTCGCAGGCGCCACGGTTCTCTCCTCGCTGCTGCCGGCGCAGGCGCAAGAGACCATCAAGGTCGGCATCCTGCATTCGCTCTCCGGCACGATGGCGATCTCGGAGACGACGCTGAAGGACGTCATGCTCATGCTCATCGAGGAGCAGAACAAGAAGGGCGGCGTGCTCGGCAAGAAGCTCGAGGCGGTCGTGGTCGATCCGGCTTCGAACTGGCCGCTCTTCGCCGAGAAGGCGCGTGAGCTGATCGTCAAGGACAAGGTCTCGGCCGTGTTCGGCTGCTGGACCTCGGTCTCGCGCAAGTCGGTGCTCCCGGTCTTCAAGGAGCTGAACTCGATCCTGTTCTACCCGGTCCAGTACGAGGGCGAGGAGAGCGAGCGCAACGTGTTCTATACCGGCGCTGCGCCGAACCAGCAGGCAATCCCGGCCGTCGACTATCTCGCCAAGGAAGAGAAGGTGGAGCGCTGGGTGCTCGCCGGCACCGACTATGTCTATCCGCGCACGACCAACAAGATCCTGGAGGCCTATCTTCTCGCTAAGGGCGTGAAGAAGGAGGACATCCTGATCAACTACACGCCGTTCGGCCATTCCGACTGGCAGACCATCGTCTCCGATATCAAGAAGTTCGGTACCGCCGGCAAGAAGACCGCCGTGGTCTCGACCATCAACGGCGACGCCAACGTTCCCTTCTACAAGGAGCTCGGCAACCAGGGCATCAAGGCGACCGACATCCCGGTCGTCGCCTTCTCGGTCGGCGAGGAAGAGCTCGCCGGCATCGACACCAAGCCGCTGCTCGGCCATCTCGCGGCCTGGAACTACTTCCAATCGGTCAAGACGCCGGAGAACGAGGCCTTCATCAAGCAGTGGAAGGCCTACAAGAAGAACGACAAGGCCGTCACCAACGACCCGATGGAGGCCCATGTCATCGGCTTCGCCATGTGGGTGAAGGCGGTGGAGAAGGCCAAAAGCTTCGATCCCGACAAGGTCATCGATGCACTGCCCGGCGTCGAGGCACCGAACCTGACCGGCGGCGTCTCGAAGATGCTGCCGAACCACCACATCACCAAGCCGGTGCTGATCGGCGAGATCAAGGCCGACGGCCAGTTCGACGTGGTCTCGAAGACTGGCCTCGTCGCCGGCGACGCCTGGTCGAAGGAGCTCGACGGCTCCAAGGACCTGGTCGGCGACTGGGTCGAGAAGAAGTGCGGCAATTTCAACGTCAAGACCGGCAAGTGCGGCAGCGGCACCTGAGCTGAAGAGGGGGAAGGGCGGCACGGTCGGAAAGCCCGGCCGCCCTTCGCAATTCTCCTGGTTGCCGCCTTGCGGAACACCTCGTCACAGCCCTCATCCTGAGGAGCGATCGCAGATCGCGTCTCGAAGGATGCTCCAGAGCGTACTGAACCATCCTTCGAGACGCCGCTGCGCGGCTCCTCAGGATGAGGGCTGAACCAAGACCATCCAGCCGAAGCGAGCTGATGTCCTTTCTCATTCGCCTCCTGCGATCCCTGACCATCGCCTTGGCGCTCTTGGCCGCGCCGGCCATCGCACTCGCGCAGAGCGCCGACGATGCCTTCGTCCGGCTCGGCGCCGACAGCTTCTCGGACACGGCGCGCGCCATCGACATCCTCGTCCAGAGCGCGCATCCGAACGCGGCGGTGATCATCGAGGCGCTGGCCGATGGCCGACTGCTCGCCGGCGGCGGCGCGGTCGCGGTGAAGACCAAGGAAGGCGGCTTTCTCGACGCCAGGACCGGGCAGGCGCTCGCAGCCGCACCGGCAGGGCTGAACCCCGTCAGGCTCAACAACAATGTCCGGCGGGTGATCCAGGGCGCGCTCGGCGGGCTCGGGCTGATCAACCCCGATCCTGCCAAGCGCGTCGCCGCCGCTGAGGCTGTCTTCCGGGCGCGCGACGTCTCGGTGCTGCCGGTCCTCGAAGCCGCCATCGCCAAGGAAACCAATGAGCGGGCGCGCCGGGCCTTGCGCGAGGCGCAAGCGGCGATCCTGATCGTCAAGACCGATGCCCCGCCCTTCGACCGCATCGCTGCCGTCGACGTGCTGCGCGAGCGCGGCGACCAGGATGCACTGGCGACATTGCGAGCCCTGCCGGGTGACGCGACGCCGGGTCTCAAGGAAGCGCAGGCGCGCGCCATCTCCGAGATCGAAGGCAAGCTCGCTCTGTGGCGGGCCGGGCAGAATCTCTGGTACGGGCTCTCGCTCGGCTCGGTGCTGCTGCTCGCCGCGATCGGCCTCGCCATCACCTTCGGCGTGATGGGCGTGATCAACATGGCCCATGGCGAGATGGTGATGCTCGGCGCCTACACCACCTTCGTGGTGCAGGAGCTGATCCGGGCGAACGCGCCTTATCTGTTCGACTGGTCGCTGGCGATCGCGCTGCCGGCTGCCTTCATCGTCGCCGGCGCGGTCGGCATCGCGATCGAGCGCGGCGTCATCCGCTTCCTGTACGGGCGCCCGCTGGAGACGCTGCTGGCGACCTGGGGCATCAGCCTGATCCTGCAGCAGGCGGTGCGGACCGCCTTCGGCCCGACCAATCGCGAGGTCGGCGCGCCAGCCTTCATGTCCGGTGCCTTCGAACTCGGCGGGCTTGCCATCACCTGGAACAGGCTCTGGATCATCGTCTTTGCAGCGCTGGTCTTTGCCGCGCTGCTCGCCATCCTGAAGCTGACGCCGATGGGCCTGCAGATGCGGGCCGTCACCCAGAACCGGCGCATGGCCTCGGCGATGGGCATCCGCACCGGCCGGATCGACGCGCTGACCTTCGGGCTCGGCTCCGGCGTCGCGGGGCTTGCCGGCGTCGCGCTCTCGCAGATCGACAATGTCAGCCCCAATCTCGGCCAGAGCTACATCATCGACAGCTTCATGGTCGTGGTCTTCGGCGGGGTCGGCAATCTCTGGGGCACGCTGATCAGCGCCATGAGCCTCGGCGTCGCCAACAAGCTATTGGAGCCTTATGCGGGCGCCGTGCTCGGCAAGATCGCGCTGCTGGTCTTTATCATCCTGTTCATCCAGAAGCGCCCGCGCGGCCTGTTCGCGTTGAAGGGCAGGGCGGTGGAAGCATGATCACGCGCTTCCTGCTCTCGAACATGGACAAGCGGGGCTATGCCTTCCTCGCCATCGTCGCGGCGATCGGCCTGCTGGTGCCGCTGGCCAACCTCTTGATCCCGGCCGGCTCGCCCTTCCATGTCTCGACCGCGACCATGTCGCTCTGGGGCAAGTACCTCTGCTACGCGCTGCTGGCGATCTCGCTCGATCTGGTCTGGGGCTATTGCGGCATCCTTTCGCTCGGCCACGGCGCCTTCTTCGCGCTCGGCGGCTATGCGATGGGCATGTACCTGATGCGCCAGATCGGCTCGCGCGGCGTCTATGGCAATCCGATCCTGCCCGACTTCATGGTCTTCCTGAACTGGGGAGAGTTGCCCTGGTACTGGTACGGCTTCTCGTCCTTTCCCTTCGCCATGTTGATGGTGCTGCTTGTTCCGGGCCTGCTCGCCTTCGTCTTTGGCTGGTTCGCCTTCCGCAGCCGAGTCACCGGCGTCTATCTCTCGATCATCACCCAGGCGCTGACCTATGCGCTGCTGCTCGCCTTCTTCCGCAACGATATGGGTTTCGGCGGCAATAACGGCCTGACCGACTTCAAGGACATCCTCGGCTTCAACGTGCAGGCGCAGGGCACGCGCGCGGCGCTGTTCGCGATGACCTGCACGATGCTGATCGCCAGCTTCCTGATCGCCCGCGGCATCGTCACCTCCAAGCTCGGCAAGGTGGTGATCGCGATCCGGGATGCTGAATCGCGCACGCGCTTCCTCGGCTACCGGGTCGATCGCTTCAAGCTCTTCGTCTTCACCGTCTCGGCCTGCATGGCCGGCGTCGCCGGCGCGCTCTACGTGCCGCAGGTCGGCATTATCAATCCCAGCGAATTCGCCCCGGCCAACTCGATCGAGACCGTGATCTGGGTCGCGGTCGGCGGGCGCGGCTCGCTGGTCGGCGCGGCGCTTGGCGCTGTCGTGGTCAACTGGGCCAAGACGATGTTCACCTCGGGCTTCATGGCGCCGTACTGGCTGTTCGCGCTCGGCGCGCTCTTCGTCTTCGTCACCCTGTTCATGCCGAAGGGCATTCTGGGTACCGCGCAGGGCTGGTGGGAGAGCCGCAAGCGGCCCGCGCCCGTGCCAGCAGCCGAACCGGCGCTGGCGGAGTAACCGATATGAACGCTCCCACACCCGGCGCGCTGACCTCTTCCTTGCTCTATCTCGACGGCGTCAGCGTTTCCTTCGACGGCTTCAAGGCGATCCGCGGCCTGTCGCTGACGATCGAGCCCGGCGAGATGCGCGCCATCATCGGCCCGAACGGCGCCGGCAAGACCACGATGATGGACATCATCACCGGCAAGACCCGGCCCGACGAAGGCACCGTAATGTTCGGCGGCTCGGTCGATCTCACCCGGCTCGACGAGGCGGCGATCGCCAATCTCGGCATCGGCCGCAAGTTCCAGAAGCCGACCGTGTTCGACTTCCACACGATCGAGGACAACATCCTCCTCGCGCTGAAATCGAAGCGCACGGTGCTGAAGACGCTGTTCTGGCAGACTGAAGGGCCGCAGCAGAAGCGGATCGACGAGATTCTCGCCATCATCAAGCTGGCCGACAAGCGCGAGAAGCTCGCCGGCTCGCTCTCGCACGGCCAGAAGCAGTGGCTCGAGATCGGCATGCTGCTGGCACAGGATCCCAAGCTCCTGCTCGTCGACGAGCCGGCCGCCGGCATGACCGATGGCGAGACGGCGCAGACCGCGGTGCTGCTCAAGGAGATCGCGAAAGATCACTCCGTGATCGTGGTCGAGCACGACATGGGCTTCATCCGCGAGCTCGGCGTGAAGGTGACGGTGCTGCACGAGGGCTCGGTGCTGGCCGAGGGGCCGCTCGACCAGGTCAGTGCCAATGAGCGCGTCGTCGAAGTCTATCTGGGGCGCTAATCATGCTGACTGTGGACGCCATCGATCTCCATTACGGCGCCGCCCAGGCGCTGCGCCGCGTCTCGGTCAGCGCCGAGATCGGCAAGGTCACCTGCGTGATGGGCCGCAACGGCGTCGGCAAGACCTCGCTGATGCGCGCCATCGTCGGCCATCAGCCGATCTCGGGCGGGCATATCCGGCTCGATGGCGAGGACATCTCGGCGCTGCGGAGCGAGGACCGCGCCCGCGCCGGCATCGCCTATGTGCCGCAGGGCCGCGAGGTTTTCCCACTGTTGACGGTGAAGGAAAACCTCGAGACCGGCTTTGCGCCCTTGCCCCGCAAGGAACGCTTCATCCCGAACGAACTGTTCGACCTATTCCCCGTGCTGCAGTCCATGCTGGGCCGGCGCGGCGGAGACCTCTCGGGTGGCCAGCAGCAGCAACTCGCGATCGCGCGGGCGCTGGTCACCCGACCCAGGCTGCTTGTGCTGGACGAGCCGACCGAGGGCATCCAGCCCTCGATCATCAAGGATATCGGCCGCGCCATCGACTATCTGCGCAGTAAGGGCGGCATGGCGATCGTGCTGGTCGAGCAGTATTTCGACTTCGCCCGCGACCTCGCCGACACTATGTTCGTGATGGACCGCGGCGAGGTGGTGCTGGCCGGGCCGATGGCGGAGCTGGATGGCAACCAGGTGCAGCGGCTGATCCAGGTCTAGTGTTGCGCGTCATGCTCGGGCTTGACCCGAGCATCTCAGGCCGGAAGAGGCTCATATCGGCGCCTTCTCGTCACGAGATTCTCGGGTCTGCGCTTCGCTCCGCCCGAGAATGACGCGAGGCTTTGCCCCTCAGAACTCCAGCGGCGCGTTGTCGATGACCTCCTTCATCACGAAGAAGGTGCGGGTCTGGCGGACGCCCGGCAGCGCCAGCAGCGTCTTCGCATGCAGCTTGTTGAAGTCGGCGAGGTCGCGCACGCGGATCTTGAGGAAATAGTCGAAATCGCCGGCGACGATGTGGCAGTCGAGCACGACCGGGAGCTGCTTCACCGCCTCTTCGAACAGGCCGAAGCTTTCAGGCGTCGAGCGGTCGAGCACTACGCCGACGATGGCGAGCGTGCCCTTCTCGACCTTGTGCGGATCGATCTGCGCGCGCACGCCGGTGACATAGCCCTCGGCGAACAGGCGCTGGATGCGGCGATGGCAGGTGGCGGCGCTGGTGTTCACGCGCTTGGCGATCTCGGCATTGCCCATGCGCCCGTCGGCCTGCAGCAAGCGCAGGATTCTGAGGTCGGTCCGGTCGAGTTCTGCCTCCATGAACGATTCTTCCGTTTTGGCTGCCATCAATGTCGCCATAGGCTAGCAGATTGCAGGTTTGACGAAAGCTGAGAGAAAATCAGGAGCCAAGTTCGGGAGCACCTTTCAAGGCCGTTTTGCTAGCGTTTGCGGGCCATTTCAGAAGGGAAACCCACCATGCTCGCCAAGTTCGAACGCTATCCCCTGACCTTCGGGCCGTCGCCGATCGAGAAGCTCTCGCGGCTTTCCGCCCATCTCGGCGGCGCCGTCGAGCTCTATGCCAAGCGCGAGGACTGCAATTCCGGCCTCGCCTTCGGCGGCAACAAATTGCGCAAGCTCGAATACATCGTCCCGGATGCGATCGCATCCGGCGCCGACACGCTGGTCTCGATCGGCGGCGTGCAGTCGAACCACACCCGCATGGTCGCCGCGACCGCCGCCAAGATCGGCATGAAGTGCCGGCTCGTGCAGGAAAGCTGGGTGCCGCATGAGGACGCCGTCTATGACCGGGTTGGCAACATCCTGCTGTCGCGGGTGATGGGCGCCCATGTCGAGCTGGTCGACGAGGGCTTCGACATCGGCATCCGCGCGAGCTGGGAAAAGGCGCTGGAAGACGTGAAGGCCAAGGGTGGCAAGCCCTATGCGATCCCGGCCGGTGCCTCCGTGCACAAGTTCGGCGGGCTCGGCTATGTTGGCTTCGCCGAGGAGGTGAGGGCGCAGGAGGAAGAGCTCGGCTTCAAGTTCGACTATATCGTCGTCTGCACCGTCACCGGCTCGACCCATGCCGGGATGGTCGTCGGCTTCGCGAGGGATGGCCGCCAGCGCAACGTCATCGGCATCGACGCGTCGTTCACGCCGGCGCAGACCAGGGCGCAGGTCCTCGATATCGCGCAGAAGACCTCCGAGCTGGTCGGCGGCAAGGAGATCACCGCCGACGACATCGTGCTGAACGAGGATTACGCCTATCCGGTCTATGGCGTGCCCTCGCAGGAGACGATCGAGGCGATCCGCCTGTCGGCCCGGCTCGAGGGCATGATGACCGACCCCGTCTATGAGGGGAAATCGATGCAGGGCATGATCGACCTGGTGAAGAAAGGTTTCTTCCCGGCGGGATCGAAGGTGCTCTACGCCCATCTCGGCGGCGTGCCGGCGATCAACGGCTACAGCTACACCTTCCGCAACGGTTGAGCGCCATGGAGGCGCTCGTCCTCTGCGAGATCGCGGCAGGCCGCGAGGATCTGCGCGAGGCCCTGCTGGCGCGGATCGGCCGGCTCGGCCTCCGCGAGCGGGCGAAGCTCAGCTTCGTCGCCCGCGACCGGAGCGCGCCGGCCAACACGCTCGTGGCCGTCGGTTTTCCCCGGATGGCGGGGGCCGAGCGCTTTGCCGCCGACGCGATCGGCGACGGGTTCGGCGTAGATGCCGTCAGGCTGCTGGCGCTCGACGCCACTTGGCAGGTAGAGCCGCTACCGCTGATGTTCCCCTGACGGCGCGCAGCGCCGGGCCCCTATGGTCTGGCGCCGGCTGCGTCCGGCAGGTCCCCAATGACCGTGCCGGCCGCCTTCGGCTTGGTGAGCGGAGCCGGGGTCGGCTGATTGCCGTAATGGATCAGGTCCTGGCCGGCATGGATGTCGCTCGCGACCTGGAGGTCGAGCCGCTCGGCATCGCGGCGGCGGACATCCTCGACGATCTCGGCGGCCTCCTCCTCCGGCACGCCGAGCGCGCGCAGGACTTCGCCGCCGAAGACCATGGCGGATTCGAAGGTCTCGCGGATCTGATAGTCGACGCCGGCACGGATCAGATCCATTGAATGGCCGCGGTCGAAGGCGCGCACGAACAGCTTCGCGTGCGGGAACTCGGCCTGCGCCACCCGCACGATCGCGTTGGCGGTCTCGCGCTTCTCGACGCAGACCAGGATCGCCTCGGCCTGATGGGCGCCGGAGGCGTGGAGGATGTCGGCACGCGTGCCGTCGCCGTAATAGACCTTGAAGCCGAAGCTCGCGGCGGCCTGGATCATCTCCACATCGGTCTCGATCAGCGAGATGCTGCAGCCGCGGGCGAGCAGGGTCTGGCTCGCGACCTGGCCGAAGCGTCCGAAGCCGACGACGAGGATGCGCCCCTTGAGGCCCTCGGCATGCTCGACGCCATCGAGCGATTCCTGTTCGGGTGGCATGAAGCGGTCGATGGCGAGCACGACCAGCGGAGTGATCGCCATCGACAGGATCACGATGGCGCTGGCGATGGCGTTGATCCGCGCATCGAAAATGCCAGCTGTGGCCGCAGCGCTGTAGAGCACGAAGGCGAACTCGCCGCCCTGCGAGAACAGCGCGACGCGGGTAATCGCATTGCGCGTGCGCGTGCGGAACAGCTTGGCGACGATGAAGATGCCGGCCGCCTTGACCAGCATGAAGGCGGCGACGCCGAGCGCGACGGCCTGCCATTCCTGGGCGATCAGCTTGAGATCGAGCGACATGCCGACCGCCAGGAAGAACATGCCGAGCAGGAGGCCGCGGAACGGCTCGATATCGGCTTCGAGCTGGTGGCGGAAGGTCGATTCCGACAGCAGCACGCCGGCGAGGAAGGCGCCCATCGCCATGGACAGGCCGCCGAACTGCATCGCCAGCGCCGAGCCCAGCACGACGAGCAGCGCCGCGCCGGTCATGACCTCGCGGGCCTGGGCATTGGCGAGCAGCCGGAACATCGGGTTGAGCAGCCATTTGCCGGCAACGATGAGGCCCACGAGCGAGCCAGCGCCGATCAGCAGCGGCATGAGGCCGCCGCTCTCGGCTGTCTTGGCGGGAGCGAGCACGGCGACGACCGCAAGCAGCGGCACGATGGCGAGGTCTTCGAGCAGCAGGATCGAGACCGCCTGCTGGCCGTGCGGCGTCGAGGCCTCGCCGCGCTCGTTCAGCATCTGCATCACCACGGCGGTGGAGGACAGGACGAAGCCCATGCCGGCGATGAAGGCGGCGGCGGGAGGCAAGCCGGCGAGAATGCCGACCCCGGTCAAGAGCGCGCCGCAGAGCCCGACCTGTGCGACGCCGAGGCCAAAAATCTCGCCGCGCAGGTTCCAGAGCCGCGAGGGCTGCATCTCCAGCCCGATGATGAAGAGGAACATGACGACGCCGAATTCGGCGACGTGGAGCACGCTTTCCGGATTGGAGAACAGGCCGATGCCGGAGGGGCCGATGACGAGGCCGCCGGCAAAATAGCCGAGCACCGAGCCGAGCTTGAGCTTGCGGAAGATCGGTACCGCGATGACGCCCGCCCCCAGAAGCCCGACCGCCTGAACCAGATCCTGAGAGAAGCCTTCCGCCGCCATAACGCTGCCTTTGCCCGCCTTCGCTGTGGATATCCGCCGCTCATGAAAAAGAAGCGTCGGCTGCGTTTAGGCAAGCTTTCGCTCGACCGCCAGACCGCCCGGACAACACGATGCAGCTAGCGTGCCGGCCGGCCAACGCTTGCCGGCCGGCGTTCATCGGGGCATTTAGCATCGCCAAAGCCGGCTCTTCGCCGGCAGCAGGAGCGTTCGCGATGCAGCTTGGAGTGGTCGGCCTCGGCCGCATGGGAGCCAATATCGTTCGGCGGCTGCACCGCGCCGGGCACAATTGCGTGGTCTATGACCGCGACCCGAAGCCGGGCGAGGCGCTGGCCAAGGACGGCGCCGTCAATGTCGCCGACCTCAAGGAGATGGTGGCGAAGCTCCAGGCGCCGCGCGCGATCTGGATCATGCTGCCGGCCGGCGAGATCACCGAAAAGACGCTTGCCGATCTCGCGGCGATGATGAGCCCCGGCGATACGCTGATCGATGGCGGCAACGCCTTCTGGAAGGACGATGTCCGGCGCGGGCGCGAGCTCGAAGCCAAGGGCCTACACTATCTAGACATCGGCACCTCTGGCGGTGTGCACGGGCTCGATCGCGGCTACTGCCTGATGATCGGCGGCGACAAGGCGACCTTCGACCGGCTGGAGCCGATCTTCCAGGCGCTGGCGCCGGGCAAGGGTAAGATCGAGCCGACCAAGCACCGCGAGGGGCGCAACCCGACGGCCGAGCAGGGCTATCTGCATTGCGGTCCGGCCGGGGCCGGCCATTTCGTCAAGATGATCCATAACGGCATCGAATACGGGATGATGCAGGCCTTCGCCGAGGGCTTCGACCTCCTGCGCAACGCCTCGGCCAAGGACGGGCTGCCGGAGGAATACGGCTTCGATTTCGATGTCGCCGAGATCGCCGAAGTCTGGCGGCGCGGCTCGGTCGTGACCTCATGGCTGCTCGATCTCACCGCCGAGGCACTGGCTGCCGATGAGGAGCTCGGCGCTTATTCCGGCCATGTCTCGGATTCGGGTGAGGGGCGCTGGACGGTGCAGGCGGCGATCGAGACCGCGACGCCGGCCGAGGTATTGACCTCTTCGCTCTACACCCGCTTCCGCTCGCGCAAGGACCACACCTTCGCCGAAAAAATTCTCTCCGCCATGCGCGCCGGCTTCGGCGGCCATGTCGAGCCGAAGAAGCAGGGCTGACGCGGATGGTTCTCGCCAATGACGCCGGCGCGCCGGCGGTGATCGTCGTGATGGGCGTCGCGAGCTCGGGCAAGACTTCGCTCGGCGAACGCCTGGCCGAGCGGCTCGGCTGGCCATTCCGCGATGCCGACTCGTTCCATCCGCCCGAGAACGTTGCGAAGATGTCGGCTGGCACTCCGCTGACCGACGAGGACCGCAAGCCCTGGCTGGCGGCGATCGCGGCCTGGATCGACGAACTAAGGACGAGTGGCGGCAACGGCATCGTCACCTGCTCGGCGCTGAAGAAGGCGTATCGCGAGGTGATCGTGGGGAAACGGCCAGACGTCGCGCTGGTCTATCTCATGGGCTCGCGCGAGCTGATCGGCCAGCGCATGGCGGCGCGCCAGCACCATTTCATGCCGCCGGCTCTGCTCGACAGCCAGTTCGCGACGCTGGAGGAGCCGGGCGCCGACGAGAACCCGCTCGTGGTCCAAGTCGAGGCGAGCAAGGAGGCGATCGTCGAGCAGGTGGTGCGCGAGCTGCGGCTGGGCTGAACCGGCTGCCGCGGTCTCAATCGTCCGCCCACATCCGGACCAGGTTGGCGAGCGATTTCGACAGGAGGTCGAACTCGGCCGTCTTGCCCTCGCGGCCGAACAAAGCGCGCCGGGCACGGTCGAGATCGAACAGGATCTCGCGCTGGCCGCCGTCGCGGATGAAGCTGCGCGCCCAGCCGACAGCGGCGAGGCGCTCGCCTTCGGTCACCGGCGCGACATGGTGCAGGCTCGTCGATGGGTAGACGATCAGCGAGCCGGCCGGCAACTTGATCTGCTCATCGCCCGAGGTGCCCTCGATCACCAATTCGCCGCCCTGATAACTCTCGGGCGCGGCGAGGAAGAGGGTGAAGGACACATCGGTGCGCAGGCCGCCGATCAGCGCGTCGTCGATATGGCTGCCATAGGCCTGGCCGGGCTGGTAGCGGCTGATCAGCAGAGGCGTCAGCGCCTTCGGCCGAACGGCGGCGGCGAAGACCTCGTTGGCAAGGATGTGCTCGGCGAGCTTCTCGCGCAGCGCCTCGCTGCGCGCGCCAGGCGCGGCCTGCCGATTGTTCTTGACCAGCCTTGCACTCCAGCCGGCGGTACTGCGCCCATCCTCGAAACGGATCGCGGCGAGCTCGATCCGGATCTCGTCGATTTCACTGGGGCTGAGGACGTTGCCGATAGGCAGGATCATGGCAGGACCTTCATGCAGGCTCGGTCATCATGCGGTGGTGCCGCACACTCTGTCCACTGCAAGACCATCTTCAGAGCTTCGGTCAACTCTTTTTAGAATCAATAAAATCAAGCTTTCGAGCCAAGCTCTTTTCTTGACTGGCCGGGAATTCAGGCTCATGCCGCCGCGATGACTTAGCGGCCCTTTGACGGACCAAGTCGAACCGGTGCGATGACAGGATGCCGCGATCAAGACCACCAGCAAACTCTGGCTCCGCCTTGGCAGCGCGGCCGTGGCGAGAACGGGTCTCGCGGGCGCTGATCTCGCTCAGGTGACGGCTGCGCCCGGCCTGCACCAGGCGGATGGCGTCCAGCTCGCGCAGCATGCGGGCAGCCATGGCGCGCCGGCCAAGCCTGCCAAGGGGCAGGGTGGCGCCGGACCAGATCGCCGCTGCGCTTGCAATCCATATACGGAGCTTGGTCTCGCCGAAAACGCGCTTCGACGCCTGGGCCGAGGGGGACGATGCGGCGCTGAATGCCGCAGAGAAGGCCGGTTTCGCCCTCTTCAACGGCAAGGCCAGCTGCAGCAATTGCCATTCCGGCTGGGCCTTCACCGACCGGGCCTTCCACGATATCGGCTTGCCCGGCAGCGATCTCGGGCGCGGCAAGGTCATCGGCCTGCCGGCAGCCGACCATGCCTTCCAGACGCCGCTCCTGCGCGAGCTCTCCTGGACCGCGCCCTATATGCATGACGGCTCGCTGGCCACGCTCGATGTGGTGCTCGACCATTACGAGCATGGCGTCGTCAGGTGCCCGAGCCTGTCGCCCGATCTCAAGCGCGTCACGCTGACGGAGCCCAAGCGGGCGGCGCTACTCGCCTTCCTGGCGACGCTGTCGAGCGAGAACCCGCCGGTGCCGGCGCCTCTGGTCGCGGTGGGCTCGCCCGCTCTTCCGGCTGCGCGCGAGGGCACGGTGATCTCGCAGAAGGACAAGCTGTTCCAGCCCTCGGCGGTGCGCGTGCGGGCTGGGGAAAGCCTGACGATCGTCAACGACGATGTCCGCACCCATAATGTCCGGCTCGATACCGGGCCGCGGCCGTTCAATTCCGGTGCGCAGGAGCCGGGGCAGTCGGTGACCGTGCCCTTCGCCCGGCTGGGGCAGTACGAGCTCTATTGCGGCATCCATCCGACGATGCGGCTCGACGTCTTGGTCGAGCGCTAGCGGAATGCGCACGCACGGACTGCAACTCAGCTCCTAGTTTCAACCGATTGAAAAAAGGCCGCAATCGGCGCATTGCTTAGGGGAGGCGGGGGAGCCGCCGGTCCCAAGGTATCATCATGCTCGACAAAGTCGTTCCGCCGCGCACGCTCAAGCTCAATGCCGCCGACAATGTCGCGGTTGCCGTCGATCCGATCGATGTCGGCGTCAGCGCTGCCGGGGTCACCGCGCTGAAGCGCATTCCGCGCGGCCACAAGATCGCGCTGACCCGGATCGCCAAGGACGAGCCGATCCGCAAGTTCGGGCAGATCATCGGCTTCGCCACGCTCGACATCCCGCCGGGCGAATGGGTGCACGAGCACAATACCGGCTTCCACGCCTTCGAGCGCGACTATGCCTATGCCGCCGAGGCGAAGAACGAACTCATCCTGCCGGTCGAGCAGCAGGCGACCTTCCAGGGTTTCCGCCGCAAGGACGGCCGGGCCGGCACGCGCAACTATGTCGGTATCCTCACTTCGGTGAACTGCTCGGCCTCGGCCGCGCGCTTCATGGCCGAGGAGGTCAAGCGCTCGGGCATCCTCGCCGACTATCCGAATGTCGACGGCGTGATCGCGCTGACGCATGGCACCGGCTGCGGCATCGACTATAATGGCGAGAGCTTCGAGGTGCTGAAGCGCACGACCTGGGGCTATGCCTGCAATCCCAACATGGCGGCAGTGCTGGTCGTCGGCCTCGGCTGCGAGGGCTTCCAGATCAAGCGCATGAAGGAGGTCTATGGCGTCGAGGAGAGCGACATCTTCCGCACCATGACGATCCAGGAGACCGGCGGCACCAAGAAGAGCGTTGCGGCCGGCGTCGAGGCGCTGAAGACCATGCTGCCGATCGCCAACCGGGTATCGCGCGAGTCGGTGCCGGCTTCCGAACTGATGCTGGCGCTGCAATGCGGCGGCTCGGACGGCTATTCCGGCATCACCGCCAATCCGGCTTTGGGCGCGGCCGTCGACATCCTGGTCGAGCATGGCGGCACTGCGATCCTCTCGGAGACGCCGGAGATTTACGGCGCCGAGCACCTGCTCACCCGCCGCGCCGCCACCCGCGAGGTCGGCGAGAAGCTCGTCGGCATCATCAAGTGGTGGGAGGACTATACCGAGCGCGCCCGGATGAGCATGAACAACAACCCCTCGCCGGGGAACAAGGCGGGCGGGCTGACCACCATCCTGGAGAAGTCGCTCGGTGCGGCCGCCAAGGGCGGCACCAAGACGCTGTCCGCCGTCTACCACTATGCCGAGCCGGTGCGCGACAAGGGCTTCGTCTACATGGACACGCCCGGCTACGATCCCGTCGCGGCGACCGGGCAGGTCGCTGGCGGCGCCAACATCCTCGCCTTCACCACCGGCCGTGGCTCGGCCTATGGCTGCAAGCCGACGCCCTCGGTCAAGCTCGCCACCAACACGCCGATCTACGAGAAGATGATCGACGACATGGACATCAATTGCGGCGACGTGCTCGACGGCGTGAGTCTCGAGGAGAAGGGCCGCGAGATCTTCGAGACGCTGCTGAAGATCGCCTCGGGCGAGCGCTCCAAGTCCGAGCAGCTCGGCTATGGCGACGCCGAGTTCGTGCCCTGGCAGATCGGCGCGACGATGTGAGGCGAGGGCGCGAGCGAGGTGCTATTGCAGCCTCGCTCTAGCCTGACGTTCGGGGCCGGCCGGTTGGCCAGGTCGACAGCGCCTGCTCGGCGATGGCCCGCAGCACGTCGCGACTGAAGCCGGCCTTGGCCTGCACCGCCATGCCGTGAATCACCGTCAGTACGAACGCCGCGAGCACATCGGGCTTGGCCGTCTCCGGCAGGTCGCCCTCGGCCTTCGCCCGCTCGAAGCGCTCGCGAAGCAGCGCCTCGCCGGCGGCGCGCGCCTCGATCAGCCTCTGTCGCACCGGCTCGGCCTCGTCCGATCCCGCCACGATGCCGTTGATACCGAGGCATCCGGTATGGTCGGGATAGCGCGTGTTGACGTCGATCGCGCCATAGATGACGCCTGCCGCGACCTCGCGTGCCGTCGGCAGCAGCAATGCCTTCGGGAAATGGTCGAGATAGCGCTCGTAATAGCGGTTCAAGGCCAGGCCGAAGAGCGCTTCCTTGTTGCCGAAGGCCGAATATAGCGCCGGCCGCTCGACGCCCGTCGCCTGCGTCAGGTCGGCATAGGACGCGCCCTCATAGCCCTTGCGCCAGAAAACGCAGAGCGCCGCGTCGAGCGCCTTCTCGACGTCGAACTCGCGATGGCGTCCCATCAGGGTGGTCCAGGATTTTTCATAACGACCATTATTAAACCGCTTGACAGGCTTTGTCTATATTTTATACCAATCGTTATAGTAACGTTCGTTACGAAACGAAATGCCGCTCGCCGAAGGCTGATGCGGCGCATTTTTCGGAGAGTTTCCCATGTCGAAGACATTGCAGGGCAAGGTCGCGCTCGTGACCGGCGGCTCGCGCGGGCTCGGTGCCGTCATCGCCGAGGCATTGGCCGAGCAGGGCGCGGATGTGGCGATCAGCTATGTCGCCTCGGCGCAGAAGGCTGAGGCCGTGGTCGAAAAGCTGAAGGCGAAGGGCGTCCGCGCGCTGGCGATCCAAAGCGATCAGGCCGACATGGCGGCAGCCAAGCCGCTGGTCGACGAGGTGGTGACGCAGCTCGGCAAGCTCGACATCGTCGTCAACAACGCGGCGGTCGCCGTGCAGGGCAAAACGGTCGATGCTCCCGATCTCGACACCCGCAATCTCGATCGGCAATGGCAGATCAACGTGATGGGTCCCGTGGCGCTGACGCGCGCGGCGGCCCCCTTGCTGTCGGATGGCGGCCGGATCGTCTTCATCGGTTCGCGGCTCGGTACGCATTCCCTGATGGCTGGGGTGGCCGACTATGCGGGAACCAAGGCCGCGCTCGTCGGATATGCGAAAGGGGTGGCCCGCGATCTTGGTGGACGCGGCATCACCGCTAATGTCGTCCAGCCCGGTGCGATGCCGACTGACATGATGGTCGATGCGCTGGGCAGTACGGATGCGCCCGATGCCTTCCTCGACATGCACCCGATCCGTCGTATCGCGACGCTCGAGGAAGTGGCGGGTACGGTCGGCTTCCTGGCAGGTCCGAATGCGGGCTACATCACCGGTGAGGTGATCAGCGTGTCGGGTGGCGTGGGCATCTGAAGCGGCCGCGCGTCGCGCGCGGCTCAGGCGCCGATCAGCCTGAGCCGCGTTCCCCACGGGTCGGTGCTCTCGAAACCGCGCGCCACTGTCGTCGGCGCGTGGCCGGCTTTCGTCATGCGTTCGCGCTGCGCCGCAAGCAAAGCGGGATCGGTGACCTCCAGCGAGAACCAGTCGAGGCCGGTCTGGGCCCGGTCGCGCGGCCCGGCTCCGGCGCTGTTCCAGGTGTTGAGCGCGACATGATGGTGATAGCGCCCGGATGAGAGGAAGCTCGCCGTGTCGCGGCGCGAGGTCGAATCGAGGCCGATCGCGTCGCGATAGAAGCCCTCCGACTGCGCGATGTCGCCGACGCGCAGATGCATATGGCCGATGCGCAGTCCGGCGGGAGCCTCGCGATAGTTGCTGCGGCTGGTATCGGTCAGACTCAGAATCCCGTCGACGTCGAGCCGGTGCGTGCCCATGACGACGCGTTCGCCCTCCCAGCGCCAGAGCCGCGGATCGCGGTCGGCATAGACCTCGATGCCGTTGCCCTCGGGATCGTCGAGATAGACGGCCTCGCTGACGCTGTGGTCGGCGAAGCCGGTCAGCAGCGTCTGGTTGCGGGCGACATGGACGAGCCACCGGGCGAGATCGTGCCGTGAGGGCATCAGGAAAGCGGTGTGGAACAGGCCGGCGGCGTTGCGCGGCTCGAACTCAGCCTGTGGCCGCGGCTCCAGCCAGACTAGCGGCACGCCGCCGGCACCGAGCACGGCGCCGTCGGCGCTGGCAGAGATGACGCCGAGGCCGAGCACCGACTGGTAATAACGGCTCATCAAGTCGAGATCGCGCACGCGCAGGCCGATGGCGCCGCAGCGGATCGGCGTGCTGCCGGCAAAGCCCGGTCCGGAACCTGCACCGGCTGGCGCCGGCCCTTCCGCCCTCGCCGCCGCCGCGGCTGCCACGGCGAGGGAGGTGGTCCCGGCGAGCCGCAACAGGGCCCGCTTCGTCAATGCGATCGTCATCGTCTTTTATTCCGGTCGCGGCGCATTGCCGCTGCGGCAGTGCAGAGCATTCTTCGCGGCAGCATGCATGTCACAAGCGCGCGAGGGGCAAAACCCGCTCAGGCGGTCGCAATGCAGCCGCGCCGGCATCGACCGGCGCTTCGGATAAGAAAACGGACTATGCGCAACTTTCTGATGGTCACCTTGCCCCGTATCGCCCTCGGCCTGCTCTTCATCGTCAGCGCAGTCGATGGGTTCTGGTGGCTCGCCACCGGAACCCATCTGATCCATCCGCCGACCTCCGAGCGGGGGCTCGTCTTCGAGGCGGCGCTGCAGAATTCGGGCTTCTTCTGGCCGTTCCTCAAGGCGGTGAACCTCGCCGGGGGGCTGAGCCTGCTATTCAACGTCGTGCCGGCCTTCGGGCTCGCGCTGATCGCGCCGGTGATGGCGGTGATCGTGCTGTTCCACTTCGCCATCAACCCCGCCGGCATTCCGGTCGCGATCATCCTGATCGTGACGGGCGGGCTCCTGGTCCATGCCTATCGCGAGCGCTACGCGGCGCTGCTGCGCTGAGCCTCAGAGCTCGGAAGCGAAGCCCCATTGCGGGACGTGGGCGGCGAGCTTGTCCAGAAGCCGCCCGAGCTGGGTCCGCTCCTCGCTGGAGAGGCAATCGAGCATCGCCGCCTCCCTGGCCTTGAGCGCCGGGATGTAACGCTCGTAGAGGGCGCGGCCTTCCGACGTCAGGAAGAGGAGCTGGCGGCGGCTGTCGGCCTTGTCGGGCTCGCGCCGGATCAGCTTCTTCTTTTCGAGCAGGATCACGGCGCGGCTGACGCTGGCCTTGAGATGGCCGGAGAACTCGCAGAACTCGCTGGCGCTGGCGCCGTCTCGCACGGTCAGGAAGATCAGGATGACGATCTCCGGCCGGGTCAGCCCGAACTCCATCTCGATCGCCCGGAAGGAGGGCTCGCGATAGAAGTTCAGGATGTAGCCGATCTTGTAGGCGGTCGGGATCGCAGTGCCGTCCAGGATGGCGCGCCGCTGCCCGGCGTCCAGCTCAGTGGGTTCGCCTTGCGGAATTAGTCTCACATTAGACTTTTTTGTTGCGCGCGCCATGAGCCGGTCCTAGCATCCCAGATAAGGAATGGCACGGTTTTGCCGTGCCGGGAGGAGGCGATGGACCAGGCTGGTGCCACAAGGCGGCAGGCGCTTGCGCACGCGCCGGAACGGCAGTGTTTCTATTCGGGCACGGATGCCCATCCGATCTATGTCGACCGGCTCGGCGCGGCCGTAGCCGGGCGCTTGCCGATCGTCCTCGTCCATGGCGGCGGCCATACCGGCGCGTGCTACCTGACCACGCCCGATGGCCGGCCCGGCTGGGCGCCATTCTTTGCCATGGCTGGCCGCGAGGTCTTCGTGCCGGACTGGCCCGGCCATGGCCGCTCGCCGATGCGGCCGGACTTCGCCACGCTGTCGAGCGTCGAGATCGCGACCTCCTTGCAGCGCCTCCTTGAGGAGATCGGGCCGGCGGTGCTGCTGGTGCATTCGGCCAGCGGGCCAATGGCCTGGTGGATCGCCGAGCGGAGCCCAAAGGCCGTTGCTGCCATCGTCGGCATCGCGCCGGGCGGGCCGGCGAACCTCCTGCCGGTGCTGCCCGACGATGCCGAGGCGGTGGCCAAGCTCAAGGACGATGAGAGCCTCGGCTGCCCGGTCCGCGTCGAAGAGGACAAGCCGCTCTTCATACCGCCGGAGTTCATGCGGGCCTATTGGGCCAATTCCGAGCGCTTTCCGCAGCAGGCCTTCGAGGCCTATCGCCGCTCGATCGTGCCCGAGAGCGCGCGCCTGATGAACGAGCGCTTCAACATCGGCGGCAAGGGGCTGCGGATCGCCGATCCCGCGAACCTGGCCACGTTGCCTATCCTGATCGTCACCGGCGACAGCGATCCGCGCCATCCGCGCGCGGTCGACGAGGCGACGGCGCGCTATCTCGGCGCCGAGTTCGTCTGGCTGCCGGAGCGCGGCATCGCCGGCAACGGCCACATGCCGATGTGCGAGGACAACAGCGACGAGATCGCGGCCCTGATCGTCGCCTGGCTGGAGGCAAAGGGTCTTTGAGATCGAACCGGCGGCACTGTCGGACGATCAGCTCGGGAGGAATGTTCATGCGGTCGCTTCTTGCAGGCGGCGCCCTGATGGCGCTCGCCGCTCTGCCGGCGCTGGCCCAGGTCAGCGACGATGTCGTCAAGATCGGTGTGCTCACCGATATGGCCGGCGTCACCGCCGATATCGGCGGCAAGGGCTCGGTGATCGCGGCGGAGCTCGCGGTGAAGGAATTCGGCGCCACCGTGCTTAGCAAGCAGATCCAGATCGTCGCTGCCGACCACCAGCATAAGGCCGATCTCGGCACCTCGATCGCCCGGCAGTGGTTCGACATCGACAAGGTCGATGCCGTCGTCGACGTGCCCAATTCCGCGGTGGCGCTGGCGCTGCAATCGCTCGCCCGCGAGAAGAAGCGGATCGTGTGTATTCCGGCGCCGGCACCACGGCGCTCACCAATGAGCAGTGCTCGCCCTATGGCTTCCACTGGACCTACGACACCTATGGCGTCGCCCGCGGCACCGCCTCGGCGGTGGTCAAGGCCGGCGGCACCTCCTGGTTCATGCTGGCCTCCGATTACGCCTTCGGCCACCAGCTGCAAAAGGACGCGACCGATGTCGTCGAGGCCAATGGCGGCAAGGTCGTCGGCGCGGTGCGCCACCCCCTGAACAATGCCGACTTCTCCTCCTTCCTGCTCAGGGCGCAATCCTCGGGCGCCAAGGTCATCGGCATCGCCAATGCCGGCAACGACACCGTCAACGCGATCAAGCAGGCCGGCGAGTTCGGTCTGGCGGAGCAGGGGCAGAATCTCGCGGCGTTGATCTTCTTCCTGCAGGACGTGCACAGCCTCGGCCTCAAGGCGACGCAGGGCACCTATCTCACCACCGCCTCCTATTGGGATCTCGACGAGCCCTCGCGCGCCTGGTCGAAGCAGTTCCTGGAGAAGGCCGGGATGATGCCCTCCATGCTGCATGCGGGGGTCTATGGCTCGGTGCTGCACTATCTCAAGGCGATCAAGCAGGCTGGCACCGACGATCCCGACAAGGTTGCGGCCGCGATGCGCGCGATGCCGATCAACGACGCCTTCACCAAGGACGCCAAGATCAGGGCCGATGGCCGCGTGCTGCGCGAAATGTATCTCGCGAGGGTCAAGAAGCCGGCGGATTCGAAGGGGCGGTGGGACTATTTCGAGATCGTGCGCAAGATCGCGCCCGAAGAGACGGTCTGGCCGCTGAGCGAGAGCAAGTGCCCGGCAGCGAAGGGTTGATGCTTCAGAGCGCAAAACCCTTCAGCCGCTCGCCGAGCGCCGCGATGCGCTCGGCCGCGACATTGGCGATCGCGATGCGCAAGTGCTGCTCCTGGCCGGGGCCGAAATAGGGGCCGGGCAAAGCGAGCACGCCGCGTTCCTGCACCAGCCGGCGAACGACCTCGGCCGCCGGCACGCCCTCGAAAGGGTGGGCGACATAGGCGAAATAGGCGCCGGCGGCGAGCACGTTCCAGCCGTTCAACGGCGCGATCGCCTGCCGGAAGAGCGCGGCGCGGGAGTTCATCTCGGCACGGTTGGCCTGCCGCCAGGCACGAATGCCGTCGATGCCCCAGGCGACAGCGCTCTGGCCGGCGCGGACCGGGCTGATCTGGACACAGTCGAGCACCTTGCCGATCTGGGCCAGTGCCGTTTCTCCGGCGGTGATGGCGCCCAAGCGCCAGCCGGGCACGGCATAGGCCTTGGAGAAGCTGTAGAGGCCGATCAGCGAATCCTGCCAGTCGCTTGCGACGAAGAGCTCATGCGGGCGGTCGATGCCTTCGGGCAGGAAGTCGCGATAGGTCTCGTCGAGCACCAGCCAGATCTTGCGTCTGCGACAGAGTTCGGCGAAGGCGGCGATGGTGGCAGGCGGATAGACCGCGCCAGTCGGGTTGTTAGGCGTCACCAGCACGATGGCGCGGGTGCACTCGTCGATCAGCGCCTCTGCGACCTCGGCATCCGGCACGAAGCCAGCTTGCGGATCGCAAGGCAGCGGGCGCGGCTCGACGCCGAGCATGTTCAGCGTCATCTCGTGATTGAAATACCAGGGTGTCGGCAGCAGTACATTGTCGCCGGCACGGGCCAGCGCCATCATCACCGTGACATAGGCCTGGTTGCAGCCGGCGGTGATCGCGATCTCCTGCGGCCGGATCGTGCCGCCATAGAAGGCGCCGCTCTCGGCGGCATAGGCTTCGCGCAGGACATCGTCGCCCGCGATCGGTCCGTAGCGCGTGCTTTCCGGCAGCGTCGCCGCCTCAGCGAGGTGTTCGAGCAGGGCGGCTGGCGGCGGGGCGCCGGGCACGGCCTGCGACAGGTCGATCAGCGGGCCATGACCACCGGCATAGCCGCGGGCCCAGGCCTTGGCCTCGGGAATCGGCGGGGTCGCGGTGTCGATGAGATCGGGATTGAGCGGGGCGGAAGAGGGTGCAGGCATGGCTGAGCTTTGCGGCGCGTTTCTTTCGGCGTCAACGGCCGGGCGGGCAGGGCTGGAGCGCGGCGTCGTCACGCCCCATATTCGAACCGGACCAAACGCGAGGAGACG
>DASYHC010000078.1:0-5673 GCA_035998995.1 Allobosea sp. | reverse complement strand
GCCGATCAGGACAAGGTGCACAAGCATGACGAGACCCTACGGGACGACCACCCGATGTGAAGCAGGCCGCAAAAGACTTCGCGCCTCCAAGCGCGCAAGTATGATCCGCCCTTCCCATCGCGGACTTCGTCGAGGCCAGCGGCCCAAGGCCGCATGCAAAGGCCGAACATATGACCGCACCGTTCCCGGTCAGGTTACCGTCGCAAAGCGCGCTTGTCCGCGGAGCCGTTCCACATATGTCCTATGACTTTGTCGAGGACCGCACCCATGACGGGAGAAAATACCGGATGCTGAATGTCATCGACGAGTTCACGCATGAATGCCTGGCGATCCGCATCGACCGCAGGCTGAAGGCGATCGACGTCATCGACGTGCTCTCGGACTTGTTCATCCTGCGCGGCGTGCCGGAGCATGTTCGCTCAGACAACGTCCTATGTGGGGAAGCAGCTTTGGGCTTTGGCAAACAGGTCTCGTGTCGCCGGCAGCTCGCCGACGTCGGCAGTAAGCTGATCCAGATGGTTTCCACCGTCAACGGGATCGTTCCCAGCCATAGCAAACACAGGATCCATCGGCATTGATGCGGCCGTGGTCCTCACCGTCCTCAAGACGAGATACGCACCCAGGTGGAAGGCCCGAACATTATCTACAGGGTCGCCTCCGGCGCCCTCACGGCACTTGCAGAGAGGGGTCCTTCCACCTGGCATCCGACCGCTCCAGGAACGGCCGGTATTCTGTCCCCGTCTTGATGACGGCATGCGCCACCCGCGCCATCTTGGCGGTGAGCGCGGTCATCGCCTTGCGCCGGCGATCGGCATCGTCCGCGTGGCCGGCAACATAGCGGCCGAGCTTGTCGCGGAAGCTGTTGTCACATTGGCGCGCGGCGACCTGTGCCGCCATCCAGAACGTTCGGCGCAGCCGGGCATTGCCGTACTTCGACAGCTTGGTCCGGCCGCGGAAGGTGCCTGATTGGCAGGTCGCGAGATCGAGGCCGCAGAACTTCAGGAACTGGCGGTGATGGCCGAACCGCCGCAGGTCTCCTGCCTCCGCCAGGATTGTCAGGGCGTTGATCGGTCCGATTCCCGGGATCCGCCGCAGCAACTGGTAATCGTGATGATCGGCCAACGTGACTTGCGCGATCTCCTCGATCCGGTTGCGCTCCCGGATCAGACCCCGCGCCTGGACGATGATCATCCGGAACATCGTGATCGCAGCACTCTCCTCCGGCACGGGCAACGCGATCGATGAGCAAGCCGTCTCGTAGATGTCGTTGATCAGCCGCGCCTTGGAGACCTTGCGGCCGACCACGGGCCAGGCCTCGGCCGCAAACACTTCCCGCTCCAGTGCCTTGATGCTGCCGGGCGTCGGGAAGCGCTCGATCAATGCCAGGAACCAGTCCGAGCGGCTATTGCCGGCGAAGCGGCCGATCTCCGGGAAGTACAGCGGGAGATAATGCGTCAGGATCCGGTGCCAGGTCTGCGTCTTCGCCTTCGAGATCGTCTCATGTGTCTTCGACAGCTCCTGGAGATCGTTGATGCCGGCGGCCAGCGGATCGACATAGGCCTGTGTGGCGCCGATCCGCAGCATGTGCAGGATGACCTGGGCGTCCTTGGGATCGTTCTTGTCCCAGCCGTTGTGCAGAGCCTCCCGGGTTCGGGCCAGCGCGACCGAGGAGATCAGCCGCAGCTCGAAGCCTGCCGTCAGAAGCCGATAAGCGAGCGTGCGATGGTAGTTCCCGGTCGCCTCGAAGCCGACGACGATCGGGCGTCCGATCGCGGCAAGGTCCGCAGCCAGGCGGTCATAGTCCGACTTGGTCGCCATCACGGTCATCCGCCGGCGTCGACCGCCTTCGGGTCGTTCGATCAGGACTTCCTGACGGTGCTTGGACATGTCGATCGCTACCAGCACGGCGCCGGTGGGAGTAGAAAAGCGCTTGGTCATGGTCGGTCTCGCTCCAAAGTGTTGTCTCGACAACCTCACTCTAGAGACCTGCTGGCCGGCCATGACCGCCATGACGGCGCGCTGCGCTACGCAAGGCTTCGCGCGCCGTCAGCCGACGGTCGAGCCTCTTCCCAATGTGCTACGGGCCCGAGTTCGTTGCGAAGGCCGTGCAGGAATGGATCGGCGCGGTCGGTGCCAAGACCGCCTACATTGCGCCTGGCAGCCCCTGGGAAAACGGCTTCATCGAGTCGTTCAATGCCAGGCTCCGCGACGAACTCCTCGACGGCGAGATCTTCTATACCCTCGCCGAAGCGAAAATCGTCGTCGAAAGCTGGCGGAGGCACTTCAACACGCTGCGCCCACACGGCTCGCTCGGCTACAAACCGCCCGCACCGGAGGTCTTCGTGCCCGCCATGACCGCGCGGGCGGCTGCGCAAACCGGACCAGCTACGCCGCCCGCGCTGGCCTCAAGACCAACCGCCCACTAACAATCACCTTGGACCTCTCGGTGGGGGCGGATCACGTTCACCTCCTTAGTTCGCATCATGTGGCGGCATCGCCGACCACGGACAGAAGCATGGCCCTGCTCGTGGATAACGTCGTTGACAAAAACAGCCCAATCACAGAAACGGCAGGTGATCGGCGTATTGCGAGACGGGAACATGGGCGACAGTGGCTTCGGTGGGGATGCCGCCCTCGACGAGACGGGCAAGTCCGGTGCCTGCACCGCCGTCCAGCAGGCCAAGACCGCTGAAAACCGAATATTGGGAAGCTGGGGTTCCCAGCACGGTATTAACGGCTTGTGCGTTCTTCACGAACGACACCCCCGCCAACCGCAGCCTAAGCCTTGACGATGTGGTCCGCTCGCACTTCATGCCGGGCGCAAGCGTTGCGCGTGTCGACGATCAGGCGCGCATGGCCGGCCAGCAACCGGTAGTCGATCTCGTCATGGTCAGTCGCGATCAGGACGGCATCGTAAGCCGCAAGGCACCGCTCCGACAATGCGACGGAGCGGCGGCCTGCGAGCTGTGCGTGTTCGCGGGTGGCGTGTATCACCGGCACATGCGGGTCGTGGTAATCCGTGCCCGCCCCGCGCTCTTCAAGCAGCTCCATCAGCCGCAGCGAGGGGCTCTCGCGCATGTCGTCGACATTTCTCTTGTAGGCAGCGCCGATCACCAGAATCCGCGCTCCGTTCAGTCCACGTCCGGCCCGTCGATCTAGCGCCAGAGCCAGCTTCTCCACGACGAGCCGCGGCATCGCGGTGTTGATCTCGCCGGCAAGCTCGATAAATCGGGCCGGGATGTCGAACTCGCGAGCTTTCCAGGAAAGATAAAAGGGATCTATCGGAATGCAGTGGCCGCCCAGGCCTGGGCCCGGATAGAACGGCATGAAGCCGAAAGGCTTCGTTTTGGCGGCTTCGATTACCTCCCAGATGTCGATGCCCATCGCCGCGTAGATCACCTTAAGCTCGTTGACGAGCGCGATATTGACCGCCCGAAAAATGTTCTCCGTCAACTTGACCGCCTCGGCGGCAGCGGTCGACGAAACAGGCACGGTCTTCGCCACAAACTGCCCGTAGAATTCACTGGCAATCTGAAGTGCCTCGGCGCCATCTCCACCAACCACCTTCGGGATAGAGGCTGTCTCGAAACTTGGATTGCCCGGATCCTCGCGCTCCGGCGAATAGGCCAGATAGAAGTCCCGGCCGCTCTTCATGCCTGAGCGCTCCAGAATCGGCTTGACGACCTCCTCCGTCGTGCCGGGATAGGTTGTGGATTCCAACACCACGACCTGCCCCTCTCGAAGATGCTTCGCAATCTCCTCCACCGTCCTCACAATGAAGCTCAGATCCGGCTCGCGATGACGCGTCAGTGGCGTCGGTACGCAAATGACAAGCGCATCGGGTTCGTGCAATCGCGAGAAGTCGTCGGTGGCCCAGAAGCGCTTGGCCGCGAGCGCGGTCTCGAGACCGGTCGCGGCGATGTGCCTGAGGCCCGTTCGGCCCTGATTGAGTTCTACGACGCGTGCCGCATTGATGTCGAAGCCCAGCACCTCGAAACCGGCGCGTAGCGCCGCGAGCGCGAGCGGAACCCCGACATAACCCAAGCCGATGATGCCGACTTTAAAGCTTCTGTCGTGCACATTCCGCAGGATGTCGCGCGCGGTCTCGGATAGAACGGTTTTGGGCATGGCAATCGTTTCGGAACACGCGTTCGAAGCAGGTCCGCGTGAAGGACAGGTTGGAAGACGGCGACCTCCTACGAGGGGAGCACGCGATCTTGCATGTATATATAGATGGCTTCGATACGAACGACATAGCCCTCGCCAGGGCCTGATCCGACGAGGTGAACTTTGATGATTTGAGCGGAATCCTGCTATAGCCGGCCCTACGAGGCACGCAGGCGTCGACGGGAGGGTCTCAAAGACGGCGACACTCTCTTTGCTGCGCGTGGCTTCGCATTAGACTGCGAAATGGTCGGTGCAATGTACCGCCGAGAATCAATAGCGACTGATCCGTGGGGTCGAGTTTCGCGATCAGCCCCGATACGGACTGGCGATTATGGCACCGGGCTCCGCCTTCTGTTAACGATTTGCGGCGGCAAGCGGCCATTGTGGAGAGCGCAATCTTGCGTGACTTTTTAAAGTATTGCGAGATGAGGCTGCGCGCGAGTATGCCGGCACCGCTGCGTCGGGCCTATCGCATGGCATGTGGGCTGCGCCGTCCAAGAAGCTCAGACCCGCTACCGCTCGAATTACTCGTCGATTGCCGCTTCTGCGCATCGCGTGAGACGATGCTCGAAGCTTTGCCCAAAGGTGGAGCGATTTGCGAACTCGGCACCTACCGCGGCGATTTCGCCCGCGAGATTGCCAAAACGAACCAGCCGTCTGAACTGCACCTCGTCGACATCGACTATTCGCAATTCGACGCAAACGGCCTTGACGGAGCCCATGTGCATCGTCACGTCGGGCTAACGCACGAGGTGATTGCGACATTTCCCCACGCTCATTTCGACTGGGTCTATATCGACGCTGACCATTCCTATGAAAGCTGCCTACGCGACGCCCGTACCGCCGCCGTCCATGTCCGGACGGGCGGCTACATCATCTTCAATGATTTTGCGCATATCGATCCTTGGATGGGGCGGTACGGCGTACACCGCGCAGCAACCGATTTTGCGCAGGAGGCGAACTGGCAGATGGCATTCTTCAGCTACAACCGCCATGGCCTCTATGACGCTGCCTTCCGCAAACCGGGCTAAAGCTTGCTTCTCTTGCGCGGAACAATCTCATGGCCTCCCGGGATGACGAAGCGTTTCCATCCCGAGCCGCGGCTCCGAAGCATCCGCCCGACACCAGAAAATGCAGCTCTCGAGCTCTAACGAAGCGGCACAGCCCTGGCTCTGCGCTTCAGCCCGTTTCTCGACAGGTTGCAAGGAAGCGAACGATCGCGGTCTGGCGGCCGCGCCTGTCTTAGCGTAAGCGGTGTTCTCAGGCCACGGCCTTGAGCGGCTGAGGCGCATAGGCCCATGGCAGCAGGTCGTCGATCTGGCTCTGCGGATGTCCGGCAACGATGCGGGCGACGACGTCGGCGAGGTAAGATTGTGGGTCGACGCCGTTGAGCTTGATGAGGTGGATGGCCTCCGCTCTCGGCATCATGATGCAGGGCGGTCGAGGCGATCGCTCACAAGGAGGGCCATCCATGGAAGAGGTCACCACGATCGGGCTTGATCTGGC
>DASYHC010000076.1:0-9260 GCA_035998995.1 Allobosea sp. | reverse complement strand
GCCGATCAGGACAAGGTGCACAAGCATGACGAGACCCTACGGGACGACCACCCGATGTGAAGCAGGCCGCAAAAGACTTCGCGCCTCCAAGCGCGCAAGTATGATCCGCCCTTCCCATCGCGGACTTCGTCGAGGCCAGCGTACCATCACCGCCTGCAAAGGCCGAACTCATGACCGCACCGTTCCCGGTCAGGTTACCGTCGCAAAGCGCGCTTGTCCGCGGGGGCGTGCCACATAAGTCTTTTGGCAGACAGGAGGACCGCAATGCCGAAGAAGCGCCACAAGCCCGAAGAAATCGTCGCGAAGCTGCGGCAGGTCGATGTGCTGGTCTCGCGGGGGCAATCCGTTGCCGACGCGATCCGCTCGATCGACGTCACTGAAGTTATATGCCGTAGTTGGCCGGCGTCACCTGGCTATGACAGTTGGGTGGCTACCGCCCAGAATGATGGCGTTTGAACGAGGTCCGAGTGATCGGCGTCAAGCATCATGAGAGGAACAGCCCCAAATAGCTATTCGAAGCGCCAGCCTAGTGCGGCATTTAGGAGATCGCCAGCGACGATTGCGGTGCAGATTCGGCGGTAGCGATCTGCTTGCGATACGCCTTGACCGCGGCCACGGCTTCATCTTGCTCTGCCTCGGCATTACCCCCCGCCTGCGCAAGCGTGGCGAAACGCAACGACGCCTGCGCGGCTGCGATGCCAGCCTGCCTGATCGCATCGCTAGTCACGATCGACGTCTGGGATCGCGAGATGAAGAGGGGAATCTGCGCTAGAAGCCTAGTGGCGCCCGGCCCCTCCTCGTCTGTCAACGCAGCCAGCCATTGGTCCACTACGGCGGTTTGATCGTTCATGAAGGAACTCTGTCATCCTGTTTTGGGGAAGGCGATAACCTTCCGGTCGCGATGAGCGTATGGGCCACAATCGTGACGGGACTGCGGCGAAGCCTACCGGCGGCACAGCGCCCTCTTCGGTCGCGTTACCGCGCTCGTCGCGGCAGGTGCGGTAGCTTGCCATAGTGTGGTACGCTGGGCTAGGCAGCGATCTTTGCGGAGCAAGAGATCGGCCAGATGACAAAAGCTATCGATGGAGCGCCGTTGGTCTCCGTCATCATGCCCGTCTACAATCATGCTGGCTTTGTCGAGGAGGCTGTCGCTTCGGTCTTTGGCCAAACTTATCGGCCGATCCAGTTCATTATCATCGATGATGGTTCGCGCGACGAAAGCCCGCAGGTCATCGAGGACTATCTGAAGAACCATCCTGCTCCGGAAGGGATCGAGGTCCGCTTCCGCGCCCGCGAGAACCGCGGCGCCGACGCCACGATCAACGAGGGCCTGGCCGAGGCGACGGGGGATTATCTGGCGATCCTGAATTCCGACGACGCCTATATGCCCGAGCGCCTGACGCGTTGTGTCAGCGAGGCCGTGCGCCAGCGCGCACGGCTCGTATTCAGCTATGTCGAGCCGGTGGACGATGCCGGCCATACCTTGCCGCAGGGCCATCCCTGGCGGCAATGGTATGCCGACGTGTTGTTATGGGAGCTGGACGTCGCGCCGAGCATTTCCACGCTGCTGCTGACCTACAATGTCGGTATCTCGACCGGAAACTTCGTCCTCCATCGCTCGCTGCTGCAGGATATCGGGCCGTTCAAGCCCTATCGCTACGCCCACGACGTCGATTTCCTGCTGCGGGCCTGCCTGACGGACGAACCGGTGATCGTGCGTGAGAAGCTGTACCGCTACCGGCTTCACGGCAGCAACACGATCTCGGAAAACGACGATAAGATCCAGGAAGAATACGCTGACATCGTCCATCGTTATTTCGCGGCCACGCTGAAAGCGCCGCCCTCCAACCCGATGGCGCCGAGCTTCGACAACTGGGCCTATTCGGTGGCCGCAATGCCCTGGCCGCGGCACTTGCAGCGCGCCGTCGACCGGCTGCTCGAGGGCGAGCCGGCCGATAGCCCGGCGCCTGCTGCGTCGCCCGCGCGGATTGCCGCCCGCTCGGCCGGCACGCGGCAGGTGACGCTAGTCGCGCATGAGCTAAGCCATACGGGCGCGCCGGTGCTGCTCAGGGACGTCGCTTTGGCGCTTCACGACCATGGCTTGTCGACCTCGCTCGTGAGTCTGCGTCCGGGGCCGCTGGCGGCCGATTTCGAGGCCATCGGCACAGTCGTGCACGAGCAGAACCGCTGGATCGGCAGGCTGATCACTCTCGGCCAACGCTCGACGGCGCTCTCCCACCATCCGCGCCTGCCATCGCCCGGCCGCAAGCTCGCTGGCTTCGGAGGACGGGCGGCGCTCGGCGTGGCGCATCGGATGAAGATGCGCGCTTATGGAAAGGCGGCGCAGGGCGTCCTGTTGATAAACTCCTTTGCCTCATGGCCGGCGGCGCTCGACATGCTGGATCGCTTCGGCGGCCCGGCCTTCTGGTACATCCACGAGACCTTCGATCCCGGCCTGCTGATGCGCAGCGCTGCGATGCATCGACGCCTGAAGGAGGCCGTGTCCAGCGGCCGCGTCAAGCTGTTGTTCGGCTCGGACGGCACGCGCCGGGTCTGGGCGGCCGAAGGCTATGACGGCCTCGTCCGCTACTGGAGTGGCTTGTCGTCCGCCAAGGTTGCCCCCCGGCCCCCCGCGACGCCCGCTCCCGGCGGTCCGCGCACCATCCTTTCCGTGCAGTCCATCGGAACGCGAAAAGGCACGCGTGCCTTGATCGAGGCTTTCGCCTATGGCCGTCGCGAAGGATTGATTCCCGGCGACGTCGTCCTGAAGATCGTCGGATGCCACCCACTTTCGACGAGCCCCCTGGCGCGCGACCTGATCCGCCGCGTGCACGAGCCGGATCTGATCGGGACGGTTCGGCTGTTCAGGAGCCTCCAGCCGGCCGCGCTTCCCGCCCATTATGACGATGCCGACATCTATGTGCAGTCCTCCACCATGGAGTGCTTGCCGCTGGCGCTGCTGAGCGCGATGGCCCACGCCTTGCCGATCGTCTCGACCGATGTCGATGGCTGCAAGGAGGCGATCATCGACGGCGAGACGGGCCTGACGGTGCCTCCGCGGCAGGCGGAGGACATGGCCCGCGCCATGGCTGCGCTCCTTTCGGATCCTGCAAGGGCAGCGCGGTGCGGCGCTGCGGCGCGGCAACGTTTCGAAGACAGGTTCTCGCTCGAGATCACGGCGCCGCAACTCATCGCGACGCTGCTCGGCGAAGAGCCGGCGCTCTCAATCAAGCAGTGAGATTAGGTTCCGGCCCGCCTGGAGATCGGCGATGGTGCGGCGATAGCCGGCCGCGAGATCGAGCCGCGGCCGCCATGCGAGCTGATCGACCGCCAAGCTAATGTCGAGAACGCTGACGGGAATGTCGAAACTCCGACCGGGCTGGTGGTGGACGGTGATCGGCTTGTCGAGCTGGCGACGCAGTTCCGCCACGATGTCGTTCAGCGAGACGCCTTGCCCGCTACCGAGATTGAAGATCGGCATGTCCGGGCGCGACTGCAGGCCTGCATCGGTGAGCCGGGCCAGGCCCTGCGCCAGATCGCTGATGTGGATGTAGTCGCGTACGACCGCGCCGTCGCCCCAGATGTCGATCGGCTCGCCCGCCATGGCCTTGAAGAGGAATGCGGAAGCCGCCCCCTGGTTCCCGTGCGGATTCTGGCCGGCGCCGTAGGGATTGGCGATCCGGGCGATGCGGCAATCCATTCCGTATAGTGAACGGTAATAGCCGAGATAGCGCTCAACCGAGAGTTTCGAGACGCCATATGCGGTCGTCGGCTGGAGCGGATGGGTTTCCAGCACGGGCGATTGCTTCAGTCGTCCATAGACCGTCCCGCCGGACGAAGCAAAGATGATCGTCTTGTGCGGCATCGTCCGCAGCGCTTCCAGCAATCCCAGGGTGCTGCGGACATTCTGGTCCAGATCGCGTAGCGGGTCGGCATTGGCCGTCGCCGGCACCGTCGACCAAGCGTAGTGATGGATCACCTCGCAATCGGCGACATGATCGTACCAGTCGGATGCGGTGATGTCGGCCTCGATGAAGCGCGCGTCGAGCCCCTCGAATTCGGGTATCGCTGGGCCGGCGGCTCGATCGAGAAGCTTCACCGAATCGCCGCGGCGGGCGAGCAGGAGCGCGACATGGCGGCCGATGAAGCCGCGGCCGCCCAGGACGATATGCTTGGTCATGGCGGGCTTCGGCTCATCCTTGCGTTCGGCGTGTTTCGAGAAGGCTTTGATAGTACTGCCGCAGAACGTCGACATAACCATCGAGGCGGGCCGGGCGCTGCTCGCTTGCGCCGAGCTTGTAACGAAGTTCGGGCTCGTGGACAAATCGCTTCAGGGCCGCCGCCAAGGCCATGACGTCGCCCGCCGGAAAGACCAGCCCGTTATCCTCATGGATCACTTCGCAGGTCATGCCGGGCATGTCCGAGACGATGACGGGAACACGGGCGAGCAGAGCCGCGAGAAGGGTCAGGGGACGGTTCTCGCGCCAAGTGGAAGGCAGGACGAGCACGTCCACCTCCGACAGGACGCGGCCGAACTCGTCTTCCGAGAAGGTTCCCTGGAAGCTGACAGGATGGGGTGATGCCGCCGCCAGGGTCCGCAGCGATGCGGCGTATGAGGGGTTTGCGGTCTCGTCGCCGTAAATCCTGGTCTCGATGCTCTCTTCGCGCCCGACCAGGCCGATCGCCTCGAGCAGTAGATGCGCGCCCTTGTGCGGCGACAGGCTCCCGATGAAGCCGATGACGATCGCCGATCCAGCCCGCGCCGAGACGATCTCCGGGTAGCGTATCGGCGGCTCGACCCCGTAAGGCAGGTCGACAATACGCGCCGGCGGAAGCCCGGCGGCCGTCAACTGCTGCGCGACCGGCTCCGTCGGCGCGAAGGCGATATCGATCTGCCGGACGCGCTCCCTGATCGCATCAAACCGGTGCGAGAGCGAGGCGACGGAAGCTAGCGGCCCGACCGGAAAGATCCGGGACGTCCGGGCCGACACCTCGAAGACGGCTTGGGGCGCCGCGCGCGCCACCTTACCCGCCCAAGGCAGTCGTGCCTCCAGCGCCTGCGTGCCGATGTGCTGCAGGCAGTTGCCGGCCTTGGGGGTCGGCCCTGCGCAGGCCGAGCCCCGCGGCCATTCGAGCTGGCCAAGCGGGCACAGCAGCCAGAAATCCGTTGCCGTGAATAGCAGCGGCGCTCCGCTCCGTGTGACCGCCTCACAGATGCCCGTGCCTAGAAGTCCGAAATGATGGACATGCACGACATCCGGCCGGAAGCGGGCGAGAATCAGAGCGAAAAGATCAGTGATCCCCGGATTGACGGTGTCCTTGGCGAACCAGTCTGTTCCGCTCCGCGCCCCGCTCAGCCGTATGACAGGGATGCCGTCGACATCGTCCTCGACAAGGCCGGGCGCGGGGTCGCGCGCGCGCTCAGGATTGGCGGTGACGATCATCACCTCGTCGCCCCTGCTGGCGAGCGATCGCGCGACCTTGCGGGTGAGCTGCTCCGTGCCGGCGAAATGGTCCGGCAGATATTGATGAAGCGCAATTAGGACGCGCATCGCCGCGCGATCAGTCGTTCGCCGAGGCGACTCGGACGAGGTAGCTGCCATATCCGCTTTTCGTCAACGGCCCGGCGAGCTCAACGAGATCCTCACGGCTGATCCAGCCCTGGCCGAACGCGATCTCCTCGGGGCAGGCGATGCGCAGGCCCTGGCGCTTTTCCAGGGCACGGACAAACTCCGCCGCTTCCAGCAGGGTGTCCGGGGTGCCGGTATCGAGCCAAGCGAAGCCGCGCCCCATCACCTCGACATGCAATTCTCCCCGTTCCAGATAAGCGCGGTTGACGTCGGTGATCTCAAGCTCTCCGCGCGGGGACGGCTTCAGCCTGGCCGCGATGTCGACCACCTGCTCGTCGTAGAAATACAGGCCGGTCACCGCCCAGTTCGATCTCGGCTTGCTTGGCTTCTCCTCGATTGATGTCGCCCGTCCACGCTTGTCGAAGGCGACGACGCCGTAGCGCTCGGGATCCGTGACGTGATAGGCGAAAACGCTGGCGCCGAGCGGGCGCTGGGTTGCGTCCGTCATCAGGTTCGGCAGGCCATGTCCGAAGAAGACGTTGTCCCCCAAGATCAGGGCCGACGGCCCACCTGCGACGAAATCGGCGCCGATGACGTAGGCCTGCGCCAGCCCCTCGGGGCGCGGCTGCTCGGCGTAGGACAACTTAACGCCCCATTGCGCGCCACTCCCGAGCAGGCTGCGGAAGCGCGGCAGGTCGTCCGGCGTCGAGATTATCAGGATGTCATTGATGCCGGCGAGCATCAGCGTCGATAGTGGATAATAGATCATCGGCTTGTCGTAGATCGGCAGAAGCTGTTTTGACGTGACCAAAGTCATCGGATGCAGCCTCGTGCCACTTCCGCCAGCCAGAATGATACCTTTCATCAGATTCTATCCTTCGGTCTTCGTTAAATCGACGAGTCGTGCGACGGATGCGCGGCGTTTTCGGACCGAGACCCAATGCCTGAGACGCAAGCGCGCGGTGTCGAACACAGAATAGACGGGACGTGGGACAGGTGAGGGATACCTGACCATGCCGATGGAGCGGACCGCAGCGTAAGCGCCGCCACTTGCCTTCGCATCGGCGAAAGTCGAGCGGGCGAAGTCGGCCCACCCCGCTGGGGCGTGGAAGGTGCCGCGCAACCCCTCATCATCCGGACATCGCATTAGATTCAAGCCGAGACCAACCGCCGGGCTGAACGCCGAGGTCGATGATCCGACTCCGTCGCTGATGACGCCGATCTCGTTACGCGTTTCGGCCAGGTGCAGCATCGCTTTGCCATAATTCGCAAGGGAGGGGCTGTATACCCAGAGGATCCGTGAGATCAGTTCGTCGGCGCTGATGGCCGCGATCAAACTTCAATGTCATCGGCATTCTCAATACGAGAGCCATCGGGCGGCGGCCAACTTCGCGCGCCGGGCCTATCAGAGAGAGGCCTGTTCAGCAACTGCCGCTCCTAAGGCCTCACATCTTGCGCTCCGAGCGCTCGAATTCGCGCCAGCGGTGCTGCGGATCTCCCAGCTTGCCTCTCACCCCGTCGAAGATGCCGAGCCAGATTGCCTTAAGGGTCGCGTGTCGGGCCGGAGCGTGGCGCAAATACGCGAGAACGCGCAATGGCAGTGAAGCGAGGAAGATCGCCCGCCAGCGCCACGGCACGTGGCGCAAGCGCAGCATTGCCGTCTGGTTGCGGATGGCAGTATAGAGGCGGGCGGGCGAGTGAAGGACGATGGTCGAGCCGAACGCGCGCACGGTGCCTCCGCCCAGCGCATGGCGCATCGACACACGCTCCGTCATCCAAGTGCCGTAACCACGCGTCCACGCCCGCAAGGACCATTCGGTGTCGATCATGTCGATGAAAAAGTCGTCCCGAAAAGGTCCGACTGCCGACAGCGCGTCCATGGAGATCAGGGATCCCGACGAGATCACCGCCTCGGCCGGCAGGATACCGGGGATGGGGCCGGGCGAGGGGCGGGGCGGCCGGGGCGGCTGATGCGCCTCACCGGTCAGCGTTTGGATCGCTGGGCCGACTGTCGCGACGGTCTTGCCGGCATCCATCAACCGCCGGAACGCATCGACCAGTCCCGGCAGCAGATCGATCGTCGGCGAACTGTCCTGATCGAGCAGCAGCAGATGGCGGGCCTCCCGGGCGCGGGCCAACTCGGCCATCGCATTATAGGCGACGCCGAGGCCGCGATTGCTGCCATCTCCGAGGAAGAGCAGGCGATCCGGTTCCGCGAGCGCGGTGAAGGAGGCGGCATCTTCCGAACTTAGCGGAGAATTGAGGTAGAGGATGAGGAGATCGACCTGATCGAGCAGCGCCGCCAAGTTGGCCCGTACCTGGGATGCGTCGGGCTTGAACAGGACGATGCCTGCGACGCATCCACCGGCCGCGGTCCCTTCTCGTCGCCTCACGATGTCTTCTCTTGGCCGCAGAACAGGCTTCCCCACAGGAGGGTGGTCCTGGTGTCGAAGGGCTGCCGAGACAGGGTCGTCAGGTGCAGCATCTGGGTCTCGATACGGTAGAGCCCCCGCAACGTGCCCGACTTCAGGGTCAGCGCGAAGGTAATTGCCGTATCGCTCCACCTGTCGATCCGGAAGCTGTCGAAGCCGGTCACCCCCGTGATGCGCACCTCGCTGCCGGCGCGGTCGAGCGTGAGTTCGACGCGGTCGGCGACATTGGGCGAGCCCGAGGCCTTGCGGCAGGACAAGGTCAGATCCTCGGCCGCGGCCAGTGCCGCTAAACTGGTAAGGACCAGGAAAACCGCTGTCAGTCGCGCTGCCATGCGATAGCCGCGCGCGGCTGCGGCTGGCCGATGCGCCGTCCCGGCCGCCGGTTGCGCTTGCCGCCCTTCTCGGACTAGGTCAGGCATCACGATCCAATCGAGGTTAAACGTAGCGATGTCGCTTTGGTCCGAGTTTCTCAATAATCAGCACAGGCCGATCCATAAGTGGATTCACTACTTCCCTATCTATGAACGTCATTTCGGTATCTTTCGGGATCGTGCAATCACATTTCTCGAGATCGGCTGCGGCGAAGGCGGCTCGCTACAGATGTGGAAGCGTTGGTTGGGGCCGCGCGTACGTATCATTGGCCTCGACATCCGAGAAGAGTGCCGCGCCTTCGCCGAGGACCAGATCACCATCGAGATCGGCGATCAGAGCGATCCTGCGCTGCTGCGGCGGCTACATGAAACCTATGGCCCCTTCGACGCGGTGCTGGATGATGGCAGCCATATCATGCGCCATATCCACGCATCTTTCGATCAACTCTATCCGGTGATGTCTATAGACGGCGTTTACATGGTTGAGGACCTCCATACCGCCTACTGGGACGAGTATGAAGGCGGACTTCGTCGCCCCGGCTCTTTCATCGAACGCTGCAAGGACCTGATCGACCATCTCAATGCCCCCCATATCCGCGAGGATATCGGCGCTGCCGGGCTGCCCTCCGAACGCTTCGCCGACGAGACCTGGTCGATGTGCTTCTACGACAGCATTGCGGTGTTCGAACGCGCCCCGCGCCGGGCGACGCACGCTCCCGTCATAGGAAAGACGCCCTGACAAAGTCGTCCGTGAAGAACGCATAACTCGTTGATATTGTGCTGTGAACCTCCGCTTCCCGGTATTCGTTTTCACCGGTTTTGACCTACGGGGCGGTGGTTTTCTTGCAATTTGCGCCCGGCGCGGCGCTGTGATTCCATCGCTGCAT
>DASYHC010000075.1:0-19582 GCA_035998995.1 Allobosea sp. | reverse complement strand
CGCGCCGAGAAGGTGATGCAGGAACGCCTGTTCAAGCATCCCAAGATCGAGGTGGTCTGGAATGCCGAGGTCGCCGAGATCCTCGGCGGCACGCAGCCGCCCTCCGTCACGCATGTCCGGCTGCGCGATCTGAAGACCGGCGCGCTGACCGACCTTGCCACCGATGGCGTCTTCGTCGCGATCGGCCACAAGCCGGCGACCGAACTCTTCACCGGTCAGCTCGCCATGAACCAATCGGGCTATCTCGACGTCACGCCCGGCACGACTCAGACGAATGTGCCCGGCGTCTTCGCCGCCGGCGATGTCACCGACGAGCATTATCGCCAGGCCGTGACCGCGGCCGGCCTCGGCTGCATGGCGGCGCTCGACGCCGAACGCTGGCTGATGGCGGAGGAATTGGGCGTGCGCGAAGCAGCGGAATAGCCAGAATCCTGATCCATCACTGGAATTGATCAGTTCCAGCACGAGATTAAGGGCTAAAATCAACCGTCCCGGCAAAGCAGTCGTTGACCTGACTGCCCTATACCCCCCATCATGCGCTGAACGCATAACACGGGGGGAAAGCGGTGGATTGGGACCGCATTCGTATCTTCTACACGGTTGCTGAATCTGGAAGCTTCACCAAGGCCGGCGACGGTCTGGGGCTGAGCCAATCGGCCGTCAGCCGCCAGATCGGCGCGCTGGAGCGCGAATTGCGCGCTCCGCTGTTCCATCGGCACACGCGTGGCCTCATTCTCACCGAGCAGGGCGAACTGCTCTGGCGCGCTGCGCGCGAGATGACGCAGCGCCTGGAACGGACCCGCGCCCAGCTCTCGGAGACGCGCGAGCATCCCTCCGGCGAGCTCAAGGTCACTGCTACGCGCGGCCTCGGCGGCCACTGGCTGACCCCGCGCCTCGCCGAGTTCCTCGATCTCTACCCCGACATCAAGGTCGAGCTCATCCTCACCGACGAGGAGCTCGACCTCTCGATGCGCGAGGCCGACATCGCGATTCGCCTGCGCCAGCCGCAGCAGCCTGACCTGATCCAGCGCCGGCTCTTCACCGTGCACTTCCACGTCTACGGCGCGCCGGCCTACATCAAGCGCTTCGGCGAGCCGAAGAGCTTCGAGGACCTCGACAACCACCGGCTGCTCTCCTTCGGGTCTTCCTCGCCGTCCTATCTGACGGCGGTGCACTGGCTCGGCACGCTCGGGCGCGACCAGCGCAACCCGCGCGCCATCCATCTCACCGTCAACAACATCACGGCGATGAAGCGCGCGGTCGATTCGGGCGCCGGCATCGCCATCCTGCCCGACTATCTGATCGAGGCGGGCTCCCCGCTCGTGCAATTGATGCGCGAGACCGAGATGCCGCAGCTCGAAAGCTATCTGGTCTATCCGGAGGAGATGAAATCGGTCGCCCGCGTCCAGGTCTTCCGCGATTTCCTGATCCAGAAGTCGCAGCGCTGGACCTATTGAACGACAGGCAGGCGCTGCCGCAAATCTCGGCAGCGCCTTGGCCCACGCCGACTGCGCATGCGTGCCACGCGCGGTCTCTTCGCAATTGTGACGAATTATAGCAAAGAGTCATGCTGCCAACGCATAACCGACCCGCCCAATGCTGCATTGCGAAAAGGCAGGGTCTGCCCGATATTCAGTCCACGGTTGTTCGGAACGGGCTCCGCATCTCCTCCCGGCGTTGAGTTCGTTCCAGCCGTTCCCCTCTGAGATGTTTGGCGCTTTTGCGCTGGATGTTTCAAACTTCTAGGCCGGCTCCTTCGGGACGCCGGCCTTTTTTCTTAACCGCACCCTCGGTATCTTGGCGGATTCATTCACGCATCGTCGCCGTGCTCGCCCCGCACATGCGATGTCTTTGCCGGCCGGACCGGGCGCAGTGCCTATTTCGCGGTCCGGACCTCGCGACGGAACAGCGTGATCCAGTCCTCGGAACCGATGCCGCGGCATTCGCCCATCATGCTGAACCCGGTCAGGGCGAAGCTCGCGCCGGTCCAGGCATAGCCGCCGATAGCGCCGCAATCGCCGATGCCGCGCCCCTTGGCGAAATAGTCGATGCGGCCGGTCTTCGGCTCGAACGCCCCGTTGACCAGCACGTTCTTCTCGCTGTCGTCCGTCCATGGGAACTCGACGGGCCTGGCGCCCGCCACCGCGCCGTTCTCGACGATCCAGAAGGCGTTGGAGGCGTTGTAGGCGCCGAGCGAGCAGGTCAGCGAGACGAGGCTGAGTTTGCCGTCCAACCGCCAGGCCGTGTCCTGCTTCGTGGTCATCTCGCCATCCTCGCACTGGTCGGGATTGCGCTGCTTGATCTGCTTGCGCAGGGCAGCGGCAAGGGCCTTCCCGTCCTTCTCGGAGAGCGGGCCGCTCGCAGGCTTCGCCACGATCACCGCTGCAGCAGGAGCAGACGGGACGCTGGTGCCGCTGCCCTTGCGGATCAGGGCGGAGGTGGTGTTGAGCCGGCCCTGCTGCTCGTCGATCCAGAGCAGCGCCGCGACGGCGCCCGAGAGCGAGATCTCCGCCGACACGCCGGGAGCCGCGATCGACAGCTTGGTCGCCTTGCGCGCCGCCTCGACGAAGGCGGTGATCTCGGCTGGCTGGAACGTAACCGACGCAAGGTCGCCATCGGCCGTGACCGGCATGGCCTTGCCGCTGGCCGGGAAGACAGCGCCATCCAGCGTCAGCGCGACCGCCAGCGGTGGCTTCTGCCACTCACCACGCAGCCGCAGGACCAATTTGACCGCGCCATCCGCTCCGGCCGGGCGCTCCAGGCGCAGATAGGCGGTCGTGTCGACGGCATCGGAGGGCACAGACAGCGCCGCGCAGCTCTTGAGGTTGTCGCAGCCGGCCATCCAGTCGCGGAAGCCCTTGGGCGCGGGCGTCGCCGCCAAGGCTACACCCGGCATGACGACAAGCCCTGCCCCGAGCAGCAGCGTTCTCAATCGCTCAGGGCGTCTGTTCCCAGCGTTTTGCCGCATCGTCGTCATCCGCCTTGGCTTCGACCCAGCCGCCGAGCGTGCCGTCGGCGAGGTGCTCGCGCTTCCAGAACGGGGCGCGGGTCTTGAGATAGTCCATCAAGAAGTCGGCCGCCTCGAAGGCCTCGCGGCGATGGCTCGACGCGGCGATGACCAGCACGATCTGCTCGCCTGGCTTGATCAGCCCGAAGCGGTGGATTGCGAGGAGACCGGCGAGCGGCCAGCGCTCGGCGGTCTCGGTCGCGACGCGGGCGATCTCGGCCTCGGCCATCCCCGGATAATGCTCGAGCTCGAGCGCGGCGAGGCGGCCGCTCTCGTCGCGGCATAGGCCGGCGAAGCTGACGACGGCACCGATGCTAGGATTGCCTGATGTCAGCGCCGCGATCTCGGCGCCGATGTCGAAATCCTCGCGCTGGATGCGGACGAGCGGCGTCATGTCCGGCCCTGCAGGTCAGCCGCCGGTCATCGGCGGGAAGAAGGCGATCTCGCGCGCGCCGGTGATCGCTGTCGCGGGCTTGGCATGGGTTTGGTCGATCGCCGCGCGCACGATCGCCTCGTTCTCGAAGGCGAGTTCGTAACCTTCGCCGCGCGTCTTCAGCCAACGCACCAAGTCGGCGATGGTCGCGGTGCCGGCCGGCGGCGTCACGGTTTCCTCGGTGAGGCCGACGCGCTCGCGCACCCAGGCGAAATAGACCAGCTTCAGGCTGGCGGAGTCGGCGGTTGCCATGCTCATGAGGTGCGCTCGTCCTCCTCGACGAGATGGCGGATGCCGGAATTCAGATAATCCCAGCCCGTGTAGATCGTCAGCAGCGCCGCGACCCACAACATCACGATCCCGATCTGGGTGTTGTAGGGCAGAACCTTGTCTCCGGCGGGGCCGGCGACAAGGAAGCCGAGCGCGAACAATTGCGCCGTAGTCTTGTACTTGGCGACCTTGCTGACGGGCACGCTGACCTTCAGCTCGGCCAGGAACTCGCGCAGGCCCGAGACCAGGATTTCGCGGCAGAGGATGACGATCGCCGCCCAGATCGCCCAGCCCTTGATCGTCTCGGTGTGGACCAGCATCAGCAGCAAGGCGCAAACCAGAAGCTTGTCGGCAATCGGATCAAGCATGCGCCCGATCGCCGATTGCTGGCCCCAGCTGCGGGCGAGCCAGCCGTCGAGATAGTCGGTGACGGCGGCGACGACATAGATCCCCAGCGCCGTCCAGCGGGCCCAGTCGTCCCAGGGCCAGAACAGCAGCGCCACCAGCGCCGGAATCGCGACGATCCGGCCGTAGGTGAGGAGGTTGGGCAGGGACCATGGTCCCCGGCGGCGGATAGCTTCGTTGAGACTCGTCACGACGCCCACCAAAACAGCGCCTTCATGACAGCGTCAACACGCAAGAGTGTGACCCGGCAATTCACCGCAGGCACGACCGAACCATTTCCCAGCCCTCATCCTGAGGAGCGCTCCATAAGAGTGCGTCTCGAAGGACGCTCCAGCTGGCTCCGGAGACCCCTGCAGCATCCTTCGAGACGCCGCTCACGCGGCTCCTCAGGCTGAGGGCTGAGGGGGCAGTTTGCTGTTCAATGCTCATGGAAATGGGCATGAACCGCCTTGGCGGTGGCGGCATTGACGCCCGGCGTGCGCATCAGGTCGTCGAGCTTGGCGCGCTGAATTGCCTTCACCGTGCCAAAATGCAGCAGCAGCGCCCGCTTGCGCGAGGGGCCGATGCCCGGAATCTCGTCGAGCGGGTTGGTCTTGATGTCGCGTTTGCGCTTGGCCCGGTGGGTACCGATGGCGAATCGGTGGGCCTCGTCGCGCAGGCGCTGGATGAAGAACAGGGCGGGATCGCGCGGCGGCAGCTTGAACGGCTCCTTGCCGATCATGAAGAAGGTCTCGCGCATGGCGTTGCGGTCCTCGCCCTTGGCGATGGCGACGAGCGCGATGTCGGTCACGCCGCATTCGGCCATGATCTTTCTGGCAGCCTCGAACTGCCCCTTGCCGCCGTCGACGATCACGAGATCGGGACGCGAGGGGAAGGCGGTGTCGTCGTCGGGCCCGCCAGAGTCTGGCTCTGCAGCTTCGGCATGCGCCGACAGGCCCTCTCTCCCGGAACGGGGGAGAGCTGGAGAGGGGGCCATGCCGCCCTCGACATTAGTCGTGTCAGCTGAAGAGGTGCCTTCGGGTGCAATTGCCCCCTCCCAACCCTCCCCCGTCCCGGGAGAGGGCTCCCGAGCCTCTTCCGGCGAGGCAGGAACCTGCCCGCTCTCCTTCGCCAGCCGCGTGAACCTGCGCTTCAGCACCTCGCGCATCATCCCGAAATCGTCGCCGGCGATGGTGTCGGCCGAGATGTTGAAGGTGCGGTAATGGCTCTTCATGAAGCCGTCCCGGCCGGCGACGATCATACCGCCGACCGCGTTGGTGCCCATGATGTGCGAGTTGTCGTAAACCTCGACGCGGCGTGGCGCCTTCTCGAGGCCGAAGGCCGCGCCGAGTGCGTTGAGCAGGCTCTGCTGGCCGGCGCTGTCGGCGAGCTTGCGGGCGAGCGCCTCATGCGCGTTCTTCTGGGCATGGGCGACGAGATCGCGTCGCTCGCCGCGCTTGGGAGTGGCGAGCTCGACCTTGCGGCCGGCGCGTTCGCAAAGGGCCTGTGCGATGAGATCATTCTCGGCCAGCTCATGCGAGAGCAGGACGAGCCTCGGCGGCGGCTTGTCGTCGTAGAATTGGGTGACGACCGAGGCCAGCACCTCGGCCGGGGTCAGGCTCTTGTCGGCGCGCGGGAAGAGGGCGCGATTGCCCCAGTTCTGCTTGTTGCGGAAGAAGAAGATCTCGACGCAGAACTGCCCGGCCTGCTCGTCGATGGCGAAGACGTCGGCCTCCTCGACCCCTTGCGTGTTGATGTCCTGCCCGGCCTGCACCGCCGAGAGCGCCGCCAGCCGGTCGCGATAGCGCGCCGCCTTCTCGAATTCGAGCTCCTCGGCCGCCGCCTGCATGCGCTCGGACAACAGTTGCTTCACCGCCGAGGAGCGGCCGGATAGGAAGGCGCGCGCCTGGTCGGCGAGGCTCTGATAGTCGGTATGCGAGATCTCACCGGTGCAGGGGCCCGAGCAGCGCTTGATCTGGAAGAGCAGGCAGGGCCGCGTGCGATTCTCGTAATAGCTGTCCGAGCAGGAGCGCAGCAGAAACGCCTTCTGCAGCGCATCGATGGTGCGTTCCACCGCCCAGACCGAGGCGAAGGGGCCGAAGTAATCGCCCTTGCGCTGGCGCGAGCCGCGGTGCTTCGCGATCTGCGGCGCCGGATGGTCGCCGGAGAGGAAGATATACGGGAAGGATTTGTCGTCGCGCAGCAGCACATTGTAGCGCGGCCTGAGCTGCTTGATCAGGTTCGATTCGAGCAGCAGCGCCTCGGTCTCGGTGCCGGTGGTGACGAACTCCATGTTCGCCGTCTCGGCGATCATCCGCGCCACCGCATTGGTGTGGGCCATGCCCCGGGCATAGGCGGTGACCCGGTTCTTCAGGCTCTTGGCCTTGCCGACATAGAGCACCTCGCCGGCGCGATCGAACATCCGGTAGACGCCGGGCCGGTTCGGCAGGTGCTTGGCGAAGTCGGCGATCACCTCGATGCCGGCCTTGAGCGCGCCGGGCGCCGCTTCGCCGAGGTCGAGAGCAGGCTCGGGCGCGGAGGCAATCTCCTCCTCGGCCTCGAACTCGTCTTCCGGCACGTCGTCTGGGCGTTCGCGATTCATGGCCTGCATGTAGGATGCCGCAGCCGCTTCGTCATGTCAGGAGCGTGGCGGAATCCTGCAACGGCTTATTCGCCATTCCAATCGGTTGCGCTTCGGCTTTGTTGCAAGGTCCGGTAGAGGGAAAGCTCCGCTTCGCCCGGGGTGGTGCATGCCTGTCGATATCCTGACGAAGATCGCGCTGTTCGTTCCGGCTTTCATGGCGGTGACCGCGTTCTGCGTCTGCCTGCAGCGGCGGCGTGCGCGACGGCATGGCGAATGGAAATATCTGACGCCCGGCCCGTATTTCTGGCTCGGCCTGTGCGCCGGCCTGCTGATCACAGCGGTCGCGACGCTGGTGGTTGCGGGCGGGCGCGTCGAGCGAACCTCAGGCCTGCTCTTCACCAGCGCCTTTGCCGGCCTCACCCTCTTCCTCGCGATCCAGGCCCTGGTCGAGCAGGTACGCTGGAACGCTCAACGCATCGAGCGCCGGACGATCACCGGCCGGGTGATCTCTCTGAGCTGGAACGAGCTCACGCGGATCGGCGTCGACTGGACAACATATCTCTGGATTTCCTCCTTCGACGGGCCGCGGCTGCGCATCTCGACCTATGACAACGGCTTCGACGAGCTCGCTTTGACGATCCAAGACCACCTGCCGAACGACCTGCCGCCGGCCTCGCCCGAACTGGGTGGCGAGCCGATGCTGGCTGAGGCGCGGGCGCGCGGGCGGGCTTGAGCGCGGCTCTCTGACCTCTTGACCCGGGCACCGCGCGCCCTGCATCACCGCAGCGCGCAACCCGGACCCGCTGCCCATGCCCGTCTTCGCCATTCCCTTCCCGGTGATCGATCCGGTCGCGCTCCAGCTCGGACCGCTCTCGATCAAATGGTACGGGCTCGCCTATGTCGCCGGCCTGCTCGGCGGTTGGTGGTATGCGCGCAAGCTTGCTGCGACCGAGGCGCTCTGGGGCGGCCGCAAGCGGCCGGAGGTCGATTCGCTCGACGACTTCCTGCTCTTCGCCGCGCTCGGCGTGGTGATCGGCGGCCGGCTCGGCTTCGTGCTGTTCTATAATCTACCCGAATATCTCGCCAATCCGCTGGAGATCTTCGCGGTCTGGAAGGGCGGCATGTCCTTCCATGGCGGGCTGATGGGCGCCGCGGCGGGCCTCTGGGTCTTCGCCATCAGGCGCGGCTACCCGCCCCTTTCGGCGCTCGACCTCGGTGCCGTGGTCGCGCCGATCGGCCTGTTCCTTGGGCGCATCGCCAATTTCGTCAATGGCGAGCTCTGGGGCCGGCCTGCGCCGGACGTGCCTTGGGCAATCGTGTTTCCGCATGGCGGGCCGGTGCCGCGCCATCCGAGCCAGCTCTACGAAGCCTTCAGCGAGGGTCTCCTGCTGCTGGTGCTGCTGATGATCCTGGTCAGGGTCGGCGGCCTGAAGCGGCCGGGCCTCGCGGCTGGTCTGTTCGGCATGGGCTACGCGATCGCCCGCACCACCTGCGAGTTCTTCCGCGAGCCCGATCCGCAGCTCGGTTTCCTGTTCGGGACGGAGTGGCTGACCATGGGCATGGTGCTCTCGGTGCCGCTGTTCCTTGCCGGTCTGTTCCTCGTCCTGCGGCGGAAGGGGCCGGCAGCAGCGTGAACGCTCTGGCGCAGGAGCTGGCAGAGCTGATCCGCCAGGACGGGCCGATCGGCATATCCCGTTATATGGCGCTCTGCCTCGGCCATCCCGGCCATGGCTACTACATGAAACAGGACCCGTTCGGCGCCGACGGGGACTTCACCACCGCCCCCGAGATCAGCCAGATCTTCGGCGAGCTGATCGGAATATGGGCCGCTAGCGTCTGGCAGGCTATGGGCGCGCCGGCCTCGATCCGCCTCGTCGAGCTCGGCCCCGGGCGCGGCACGCTGATGCAGGACATGCTGCGGGCGGCGCGGGCCTTGCCGGGCTTTCGCGACGCGCTCTCGGTGCATCTGGTCGAGACGAGCCCGGTGTTGCGCGAACGACAGAAGGAGACGCTGGCCGCGAGCGGTATGGAGCCGCGCTGGCATGATCGGATCGAGCAGGCGCTGGAGGGACCGGCGATCATCGTCGCCAACGAGTTCCTCGACGCGCTGCCGCTCGACCAGTTCATCCGCACGCCGGAGGGCTGGCGCGAGCGGCTGGTGGGGCTGGATGGCGATAGCGGACTCGCCTTTGGTCTGGCGGCCGAGGCTGACTCCTCCCTCTCGATCGCCGCGCCCGCCGGCTCCGTGCTGGAACAACCTGCCGCGGCGCTGGAGACCGTCGCGCTCGTCGCCCGCCATGTCGCAACCCAAGGTGGCGCGGGGCTGTTCATCGACTACGGACCCGCCCACTCCGGCTTCGGCGACACGCTGCAGGCACTGAAGCGCCACGCCTTCGTCGACATCCTGGCCGAGCCCGGCGATGCCGACCTCACCGTCCATGTCGATTTCGCCCGGATGGCGCAGGCCGGACTGGCCGCGGGAGCAGCGGCGCATGGCGCCGTCACGCAGCGCGACTTCCTGCTGGCGCTCGGCTTGCAGCAGCGGTTCGAGGCGCTATCCCGGCGCGCGACGCCGGAGCAGGCGCAGACGCTTGCAAGCGGCGTGCAGCGCCTGATCGAAACCGGGCCGACGGCGATGGGCGAGCTCTTCAAGGTGCTGGCGATCGCCGACCCGAAATTGCCGTTGTTGCCCGGATTTGACCTTCATCGCCTGCCAGAGCAGGGCTGACTGAAACGGACGCGCCGCCATGTTCATCACCTCCCCCGACCTCGCCCATGAATCCGGCATCCGCCATGCCTTTTTTACCCGCGAAGGCGGCGTCTCGACCGGGATCTACGCCTCGCTGAACGGCGGACTCGGCTCGAACGACGATCAGGCTCTCGTCGCCGAGAATCGTGGCCGCATGGCCAAGCAGATGGGTGTCGAGCGCAACGGACTGGTCAGCGTCCACCAGGTGCATTCGCCGGATGTCGCCGTGGTCACCGGGCCCTGGCCGGCCGAGCGGCCACGGGCCGATGCGATGGTCACCATCGCCCACGGCGTCGCACTCGGCATCTCTACCGCCGATTGCGGGCCGATTCTGTTCGCCGACGCGGAAGCCGGCGTCATCGGCGCCGCCCACGCCGGCTGGAAGGGAGCCTTCTCCGGCGTGATCAGCGCGACCGTGACCGAAATGGAAAAGCTCGGCGCGCGGCGCGAGCGGATCATCGCCGTGCTCGGCCCGACGATCAGCGTCGCGGCCTATGAGGTCGGCCCGGAATTCATCGAGCGCTTCAAGGGTGAGAACGCGACCTTCGCGCGCTTCTTCCACGCCTCGGAGCGGCCGGCGCATGCGATGTTCGACCTGCCGGCCTTCATCGCCCACCGCGCCCAGGAGGCGGGCATCGGCCGCTTCTACGATATGGGCCTGTGCACCTATGGCGACGAGGCGCGTTTCTACAGCTATCGCCGCACGACTCACCGGCAGGAAGCCGATTACGGCCGGCTCATCTCGGCTATCGCGTTGGGCTGACGCCGTCCGCAACTTCCCGGTGCGTTGTGCCGCAAGGCCACCGCACATGAGTTGCGTACACTTTGACGCAGGCGCATCCTCCCTCTGCCATCCACCTTGGCTGAGGGATTGAACATGGAACAGATCCTGATGAACCTGATCGCAGGCGCGATCGGTGGCAATGCGGCCGGCAAGGCCTCTCCAACCTTCGATATCGGCACCATCGGCAACACCATCGCCGGCCTGGTCGGCGGCGGCGTACTCGGCCAAATCATTCCCATCCTGTTGCCGGCGATCTCGGCAGCCGCGATGGGCGGCAATCTCAGCGTCGGCAGTATCCTCACCAACCTGATCAGCGGCGGCGCCGGCGGCGCGATCCTCACCGCGATCATCGGCGCCATCAAGAACAAGGCGGCCGCCTGATCCTCCAACTTGGCGCTGCCGCTCAGAGACCGTTTTACCGATCAGATTGATCCAATCTGATCGGATCCGGCTCTCGTGGCAGCCCCACGGCCTCGTTGATCGAAGCGATCACCACAATTCACGCGCGGCGCGCTTGCCCGAAGGCGCGCCCGGCGGGCACCTTGCGGTCCTTGCTTGTTCGAGGCCGCCGATGTCCCGCCAGATCGACTATTATTTCACTCTGCTCTCGCCCTGGACCTATCTCGGTCACGGCACCTTCATCGAGCTGGCGCGGCAGCACGGGCTTTCCGTCCGCTATCGGCCGACTCCGCTGCGCTCGGTCTTCGAGGAGACCGGGGGGCTGCCATTGCCGAAGCGGCATCCGGTGCGGCAACGCTACCGCGTGCTGGAGTTGCAGCGCTGGCGCGACAGGCGCGACCTGCCGCTGACCCTGTTCCCGAAATTCTTCCCCTATGACGTCTCGCTGGCGGACAGGATCGTGCTTGCCGTCATCGCTCGCGGCGAGGATCCGGCCGGCTTCATCGGCGAGGTCCTGGCCGATGTCTGGGCCCGCGAGCAGAACATGTCACAGCCGGAGTTGATCCTGGCTGCAGCGGAGCGGGTTGGCCTCGATAGCGCCGGGCTGGTCGAGGCGGCCGAAAGCGAAGCGACGAGCCAGGCCTATAAGGCGGCGATCGCGGAGGCGGTCGAAGCCGGCGTGTTCGGTGCGCCGAGCTATGTTCTGGACGGCGAGATCTTCTGGGGGCAGGACCGGCTCGACCTCCTAGCCGATGCACTCGCCAGCGGCCGGACGGCCTATCGCAACGACGCGACGGGCTAGACCCTCTCAGTCGACGATGTCGGGCGTGCGCCAGGCGATGTGCTGGCCGGCATCGACCGCGATCATCTGGCCGGTGATCGCCTTGGCCCGCGCCAGATAGAGCACCGCCTCGGCGATGTCGCCCGCCTCGACCCTGCGGCCGAGCGGGGTGCCGCCGGCTTCCGCTGCCAGCAGCGCCTCGCCGTCATGCGGGTTGGCGAAGGTCGGGCCGGGCCCGACCGCGTTGACGCGGATGCGCGGCGCCAGCGCCTGCGCCATCGTCGTCGTCGCGGTCAGCAGCGCTGCCTTGGTCAGCGTGTAGGAGTAATATTGCGGCGTCAGCTTCCAGACGCGCTGATCGACGATGTTGACGATCGCGCCCTGGCGATCCGGCGGCAGACGGTTCGCCATCGCGCCGGCGAGCACTGAGGGCGCCCGCAGATTGATCGAGAACTGGCGGTTCCAGGTCGGGACATCCAGTGCCAGCAAGTCGTCGACCAGGAAGCTCGAGGCGCTATTGACGAGCAGGCTGACCGGACCGAACGCCACTTCGACTTCCGGGATGATTCGCTCGACGGCCGCGGGATCGACGAGATCGGCAACCACGACATAGGCCCGTCCGCCTGCCGCACTGATCTGGCCAGCCAGCGCCAGCGCCTCGGCGCGTGAGCTGTTGCAGTGGATCGCGACCGCGTAGCCGGCATCGGCCAGGCGCAAGGCAATGGCGCGGCCAATGCGCCTGGCGCCGCCCGTGACGAGCGCGACCTCAGCCATCATGCCCATTGCCGTTGCTACGGGCGCCGCGGCGCTGCAGCCGGCGCTCCCAATGCTTGGCGACACGCAGATAGCGATAGAAGGCGTAGTTCATCGCGGTCATGAAACCGTAGACTCCGCGCAAGGCGTGGCGCCGCCCGATATAGGCCTTGATGAAGTTCGCCGGGAATTCGGCGACGAGGCGAAACACCGAGAGCGTCTCGCCGCGCGCGTCGAGATCGTCGGCCTGCGCATCGCTGTACGCGTTGAGCTTGCCCATCTGCTCGCCGAGCGAGCGCACCGAGTAATGATGGATCGTGCCCTTGAGCTTGCCGACCTTGGCATCGGGCGAAAGGTCGACGCGATCATGCACCGGGGACGGCGAATAACGTCCCTTGTCGGCCCGGTAGAGGCGCACCGGCGAGAGCGCATAGGCGAAGCGATGCGGCGCCCCCTCGCCCGGGAAGATTTCGGCGATGCGCAGGTGATAGGCGTCGCAGGCCGGCTCGCCCTTGGCGAACAGGGCCGCGATCTCGGCGACGAGCCCGGGCGGCGTCACCTCGTCGGCATCGAGGTTGAGCAGCCAGGGATGGCGGCACTGCTCCTCGGCGAATCGCTTCTGCGGGCCGTAGCCGGGCCAGTCGCGCTCGATCACGCGGGCACCCAGATTCGCCGCGATGGCCTGGGTGCCGTCGGTCGAGCCGGAATCGATCACGACGATGTCATCGCTGAGGCCGCGGACTGCCGCTATGGTGCGACCGATGCGATCGGCTTCGTCGCGCACGATGATGAAGATCGAAAGCGGGGGCACACGGGTCTCGGCGGAAAGGCGGGGGCCAGTTGGCTAAAGCATGCACCGGTGCGGGCCGCAAGCAGCCGGCGCATGACGGGACTGCAGCGGCGATGGAACCAAAAGCCGATTTGGGCGATTATGTGATGGCCGTCCGTAGTCGTTCCCGTTGCGTTAGTATTCGGTTAGCCATTCAGACTACCTTAACAATGCCTAACCGAAATTGACCAATATGCCTTGCCTGTTCCGGATCGTGCCGCAATTTTGCCTCGGTCTGACATGCAGATGTGTTCTCGCCGCAACAGACACGGCCCGTCACCTGCCTTATAACGAGGCTACTGAGATCACCCGCCGGCCAGCGCCGGAGAATATGATGACTAAGGAGTTTGTCATGAAGAAGTATCTGCTTTCGGGCGTTGCGGCCCTCGGCCTCCTCGCCGCCGGCGCTGCCTCCGCTGCCGACCTGCCGAGCCGCAAGGGCCCGGTCGTTGCCCCGGTCTACGCTCCCGTCTTCACCTGGACCGGCTTCTACGTCGGTGCCAACGCCGGCTACGGCTGGGGTAACGTGAACGCCAACGGCTTCGCCAATGTCGGCGATCTCGACGGCTTCGTCGGTGGTGGCCAGGTCGGCTACAACTACCAGATCGGCCAGTTCGTGATCGGCGCGGAAGCCGACTTCCAGGGCGCCGACCTCAGCAGCGGCAGCAACCTCGGCCTGGTCAACGTCAAGACCGAGTGGTACGGCACCGTCCGCGCCCGCGCCGGCGTCGCTTTCGACCGCTTCCTGGTGTACGCCACCGGTGGTTGGGCCTACGGCAACGTCAAGACCTCGATCCCGGCTCTGGGCTTCTCGTCTGACCGCAGCCACACCGGCGGTTTCGCTGTCGGCGGCGGCGTCGAGTACGCCTTCACCAACAACATCATCGGCGGCGTCGAGTACATGTACGTCGACCTCGGCGAGAAGAACATCCTCGGCGCTGCCACCAAGGTCGGCACCGACTTCTCGGTCGTTCGCGCCCGCCTCAGCTACAAGTTCTGATTTTCTCCTCGCGGAGACAGAACGGACCCGGTGGCTTCGGCCACCGGGTTTTTTGTTGTCTGATGCGTTGAAGCGTCGTCTCAAGCATACGGAACGGATATCCCTGACTACGGACACAGCGGAGCAATTCGGCAGGACGGAAATTGCCGCGCCTGAATTGCGCCAACGTTGCGCTCGTCTCAGTGATCTTTCCGGCAGCCGGGTCTGACCGAAGCCCCCTACCCCTTGACGCGCGTCGCCTCGAAGGCCGGGACCTTGGCCGCGAAACCGTCGAGCCAGGCAACGAGCGCCGGATGACCGGCGCGCCAGCGCCCCTCTAAGCGCAGATCGAGATAGCCGAGGGCGCAGGCCAGCGCGATCTCGCCGATGCGTGGCCGGTCGTAAACGGGCGGCGCGGCTTCGAGCGACGCAAGGGCCCGGGAGACCTTGCCGACCTGGTTCTCGACCCAAGCCGCACTCCGGAGTTCAGGAGTGCGGAAGCGGGTTTCGTAGACCTGCAGTAACGCCGCATCGCAGATGCCATCGGCGAGCGCCTGCAGGCGCAATTGCGCGAAGCGCGCATCCCCTGCCGGAAAGAGTCGGCCGCCGCCAGCGAGTTGGTCGAGATACTCGGCGATCACGCGCGAGTCGAACAGCGTCGAGCCATCGTCCAGCACAAGCGTCGGAATCTTGCCGAGCGGATTCTGCTGTCGCAGCGGCTCGTTCGGATCAGTCGTATCGGCAGGGACGATCTCGACCCGCCCCTCCAGACCGAGCTCGGCTATGGCGATCTTGATCTTGCGGCCGAACGGGGAAGCCGGAGAGGAGCGCAGAATCAGCATCGGAGCAGCCTTCGAGTTGGCGGAGAGAAGCAATCAGCCGTCGGGACGGATCGCCTCACAGCGATAGCGCGGGCGTGGCCCCTGCGCGAGCCGCTCACACAGGGCCGGCAGCAAAATCTCGGCCTCCTGCGCCAGCAGCCAGGGCGGATTGACGACGAGCATCCCTGTCGCGCTGAGGCCACCAGCCGCATCCGGACGGTCGACGTCGATCTCGAGCCGAAGCAGACGGCCGATACCCGCATCGAGGATGGAATCGAGCAGGCTGTCGACCGCACGCTCGTCCTTGAGCGGATACCAGAGCGCGTAGATGCCGGTCGGCCATTTGCGGTGAGCGGCGATGAACTCGGCCGCCAGCGTCGCGAACTCGTCCTTCTCCTCGAAGGGCGGATCGATCAGCACGAGGCCGCGCCGCTCCTTTGGCGGGACATTGGCGCGCAACGCCGTCCACCCGTCGATCTCCAGAGCCTTGCAGCGCTCGTCACGGTCGAGCGCCTGGGCGAGCTTGCGATAAGTGTTCTCGTGAAGCTCAGCCGCGATCAGGCGGTCATCGGCTCGCATGGCATGGCGGCAGAGCCAGGGCGAGCCGGGATAGGTTTCCGCGCCATGCCGGGCGCGCGCCGCAGCAAGCGCCTCGCGCCACGGCCTCAGCAGCTCTTCCACCTTAGGGGCGAGCGGCGATTGATCGAGTCGCGCAACGCCATCGCGCCACTCATGCGTCTTCAGCGCCTCTTCGGAGCCGAGATCGTAGCGGCCGGCGCCGGCATGCGTATCGATCACGCGCCAGGGTTTGTCCTTGGCGTTGAGATGCGTGAGGATGCGCATCAGCACGACATGCTTGAGCACATCGGCGAAATTGCCGGCATGGAAGCCGTGGCGGTAGTTCATTCCCGATCAGCGAATCGCATTGACGCGGAAATCCGGCGCCCGGCAGCCCGAGCGGTCGACCTCCTGGCACGAGCGGAAGCTGCGCAGATCCTTGCTGAAGCAGATCCGCACCTCCTCCAGCACGCCGCGCCGGCAGGACACAGACATCATGTCGGTGCGCAGGCCTGGATTGGCGTCGACGAAGGCCCGTTCGAGATCGAGCGCCGTCCAGCTGCGGTCGCTGTCGACCGCCGCCAGTGCCGGCGGAATCTTGATCTTCTCGCGAGCGCGGAGGACATCGGCAAAGTAGTCGGCCGGGCTGGAGCCCGAGCAGGTGCCATGCTTGCGCCATTGATAGCGGGCGAGGCTCTCGGTCGGGAACAGGCCCTCGACCTGCTCCATCGCCATGCGCGACGGGCTGCGGCCGAAGGCGCCGCAATCGCTCGGATAGCCGCGCTCATATTGCGGCCAGAGCCCGTGCACGACGAAGCCGAGATTGGCGCCGGGCGCGCATTGCTCGCGATTGCGCCCACGCCCGCCGTCGATCTCGCAGAACCCCGGCGACCAGGACAGGGCGAGCACGTAGAAATCGAAATCGCCCGGCGTGCCGCCGCGATCATTGCGGCCCTGCGCAAATGCTGAGCTGCCCAGCGCGCAGAGCGCGAGCAGGCCGGCGGCAATTCGGTTCAGTCGCATGGATGCGCCCGGATCAGGGGCGGGCCATCTTGCAGTCGGGCGCGTAGGAGCGGTGGCGATCGAGGCCGGAGACGCACCAGTTGACGTTCCAGCCGTAACCGAACAGGCCGAGATTCTCGCGCACCGAATAGTCGACCCGGCGCAGCACGCCGTCATTGGTCAGGACACGGGCGGTGCAGAAGCGGCGCGGGATGAAGTCCTCGCCCCAGGGGCGCCAGGCGATCGGCTGGACCCGGTCGAAGCTGATCGCCTGCAACGATCCCCAGAACTTGGCCTCCCGCGAATTGAAGCGGCTGGTGATCTTGCCGAGAACCGCCGGATCCTCGCAGGCCGGCAGATTGCCGTACATCGGGATGATGCGCTCTTCCGCCCGATCGGCAGGATTGACATAGCGGCCACTGGCCGCCTGGGCGGACAAGCCGGTCAGGCAGATCGCGGCTGCAAGGACGGAACGGAGTGAAACGCGGCGCATGGGTGCCTCGTAAGGGAGAAGATCGCTGCCAGCACGATGGCGACGGGGCTGGCCACGGTCAAGGCAGCACAGCGCTCACCCCGCCTGTCGAGCGGCATCTGTGGCATTTCGATCCGGCTGCCGGCCCGGTCACGGCTCCCTGGGGAGCTGCCTATGATGCGTCGCGAGCTCGTCATGCTCGCCGCGAAGCGAGCATGACGATGTGGGACGCTCAGGCCGCGGCCTTGGAAGCCTGCCGGACTTCGTCCGAATAGTCCTCCATGATCACCTTGCCCATATTGCCGGTGACGAACTTGTAGGGACCGATCTCGGAGACCAGCGTCACTTCGGCGGCAGAGCCGGTGATGAAGCACTCAGCGAAGCCTTCGAGCTCCTCCGGCCGGATGCGGCGCTCGACCACCTCGAAGCCGCGCTTCCGGCACAGATCGACCACCGACTGGCGCGTGATGCCGTTGAGGAAGCGGTCGGCCAGCGGGGTGTGGACCACGCCATCCTTGATGAAGAAGATGTTGGCGCCGGTGCACTCGGCGACATTGCCTTCCCAGTCGAGCATCATCGCGTCGGCATAGCCGGCGCGCTCGGCCTTGTGCTTGGAGAGCGAGCAGATCATGTAGAGCCCCGCCGCCTTGGCATGGACCGGCGCACAGGCCGGGTCAGGCCGGCGATACTCGGCGAGGTCGAGGCGCACGCCCTTCAGCTTCTGCGCCATGTCGAACATGCTCGGCCACTCCCACACGGCGATCGCCGTGTGGATGGTGTTGTTCATGCCCGAGACCGCCATCATCTCCGAGCCGCGCCAGGCGACCGGCCGCAGATAGGCGTCTCTCAGGCCGTTCTCCTTCAGGCAGAGATATTTCGCGGCATCCAGCTCGGCGACGGAATAGGGGATCGTGAAATCCATGATCTCGGCCGATTTGTGGAAGCGCTGCGAGTGCTCGGTGCACTTGTAGATCACGCCGTCATAGGAGCGCTCGCCCTCGAAGACGCAGGAGCCATAGTGCAGGCCGTGGGTGAGTACGTGCACCTTGGCCTCCTTCCACGGCACGAGCTTGCCGTCGAACCAGATGACACCGTCGCGCTGGTCGAAAGGAATGACAGACATGATACAGTCCTCCAGGTGCTTTTCTTGCAGTCACTCCGCCACAGGCCGGAAGAGCGTGCAAGCGCGGTATCTATGCTGCGCCGAAAGCGGCGCCCGCGACATAATCGGTCGCCCCGCGTGCTTGACCGGTAATCTTACGTCTGAGATATGTCAACAAGGCTGACATAAAAAATGAGCGTGACGGTGAGCACACCCGTATTGCATCCGGCGCCGGCCGCCGCCGAGGAACTGCGCGACGCCGTACCTTACGAGCTGATCGAGCTCTTCTTCTTCGCCTATCGCGACTTCGTCGGCGATCCCGACCGCATCCTCGCCGATTACAATTTCGGCCGCGCCCATCACCGCGTGCTGCATTTCGTCCAGCGCCAGCCCGGGCTGACCATTGCCGAACTGCTCGACATCCTGCAGATCACCAAGCAGAGCCTGAACCGCGTGCTGAAGGAGCTTGTCGAGACCGGTTTCGTCGAGTCGCGCACGGGCACGCAGGACAAGCGCCAGCGCAATCTCTACGCCACCAGCGCCGGCGGCGAGCTCGCCGTCAGGCTGGCGCAGCTCCAGGGCAAGCGCATCAACGGTGCGCTCGCCCAGGTCGGGCCCGAGGCGAGCGAGATCGTCGCACGCTATCTGGCAGGCTTGATCGACCCCTCCGAGCGCAAGAAGGTGCAGGACCTGCTGGCCGGCCCGCGGTGACAGGAGCTCCCCACCGCAGGCGTTGCAGAACGTTAGACAATGTTATCTGAGACGAGCCGGGGCGCGGGCCTGCGTCCGGATCGCCTGTGCTATCCTCATGCGAAGGTAGCGGCGCGTCAGCCGACGCCGGAGGCGGCAAAGAGGAGCCCAGATGGCGGCCAGCGTGCTCAAGCCAGTGCCCGACGAGGCCCCGCACATCCTCGTGGTCGATGACGATCGCCGCCTGCGCGACCTGCTCGCCCGCTTCCTCGGCGACCACGGCTACCGCGTCACCACCGCCGCCAACGCCGCCGACGCCGATGCCCGGCTCGGCCATCTCGTTTTCGACGCCATGGTGCTCGACGTGATGATGCCGGGCGAGAACGGCTTCGACTTCGCCCGCCGCCTGCGCCGGACATCGCAGGTGCCGATACTGATGCTGACCGCCCGCGCTGAGTCGAGCGACCGCATCAACGGCCTCGAGATCGGCGTCGACGACTACCTCGCCAAGCCCTTCGAGCCGCGCGAACTGCTGCTGCGTCTCGGCAATGTCCTGAAGCGCAACGCCCAGCCCGAGGCGCCGGCCGGGCCGACACGGCCGGACTATGTCCGCTTCGGCCCCTTCATCTACGGCCTCGCCCGCGGCGAATTGCGCCAGGGCGAAGAGTCGATCCGCCTGACCGAGCGCGAGCGCGAGATCCTGACGGCGCTGGCCGAGCGCGCCGGCGAGCATGTCCCGCGCGAACAGCTCGCCGCCCAGGGCTCCGCTGCCAACGACCGCACCATCGACGTGCAGATCAACCGGCTGCGCCGCAAGATCGAGCGCGACCCGGCCGACCCGCTCTATCTCCAAACCGTGCGCGGCATCGGCTACCGCCTCGTTGTCGACAGGACCTGACCGGCATGGCCGACGCTTCGCTCAGGCGACGTCTTGCGCCGCTCGCCGCGCGGTTCAGGGCAGGGCTGCGCCCTGCCCTGAACCGCG
>DASYHC010000073.1:0-180698 GCA_035998995.1 Allobosea sp. | reverse complement strand
GCGGACGCGGCAGGAGGTCGTATCCTTCTCGCGGTCCCAGTGGAAGCGCAGCCAGACGCGACCGTACTTGTCGACGTCGATGTCGCCTTCCTCGCCCTTGTTCTTCTCCCCGACGACCTTGGCGGTGTCGGGGCCGATATGGAGCGGGGCGGGCGTCACCAGCGGGGCGCGGAAGCGCTTGGTCGCCTTCTGCAGCTCGTAGGAGCCGTGATAGATCGCCTGGTCGGTGCGCTTCGACGAGCGATAGCTCTGGACGCCGTAGCTGTGCGTCGCCCGCACCACGAGGAACTCGGCATCCTCCGAGCCGACCGGATGATCGGTCAGCGTCATCAAGGTGCCGGGGTTGAGGCTGGGAGCCTCGCCGACGGCGAGCCGCCGCTCGTCCTGCGCCTGTTCGGCCTGAACCTGGATGCGCGCGAGCTTCTCGCCCTTGCCGCGATCGAGATAGGCGCCGGGATAGTCGAAGGCCTCGTAGGATTTGGTGCGCGGGAAGCCGTCCTCGGCCCGCGCCGTCAGGTCCGAGGTGGATTTCTCGAAATCATAGTCCTTGATCTCGATCTTGCCGGTCCGCAGCCGCCGCTGCGCCGTCCATTGCGTCAGATGCTCGATATGGCGCCGCTGGGCCCCATCCGTCGGCATGAAGGGATAGGCACTGCCGGCCCCGCTGAAGGTCGGCTCGGCCGCGGGCGTGACCGCGTCGTGCGAGCTGCGCGCATCCGACAGGACCAGCTTGTGATCGCCCTCGCTATGCTTGAAGTAGTAATAGATACCGTACTTCTCCATCAGGCGCAGGACGAAGTCGAGGTCGCTCTCGCGATACTGCACGCAATAGTCGATCTCCGGCGGCGCCTCGCTGACGCGGTCCTCGAAGCTCGCCTTGTCCTCTTTGCCGAAGATCGTCTTGATGATGTCGAGCGCGGTCTTGTTTTTGAAAATACGGCAATCCGTGCGCTGCGAGAGCAGCCAGAGCCAGGGCCGCAACACGAAGCGGTAATGGTCGATGTCCTTGTCCCGGCCGAGCCATTGCGCCTCGACGAGCACGCCGTTGAAGATCCGGCTCTCACCGTTCTTCAACGTCATGTTGATGTGACACTTCTCGCCGATCAAGTCTTGAAGATTGTCACCCCGAGATGTGCTTACAGCTTCGATCTGATAGACGAATAACTCGCTGAGAGCTTCTCGTGCCTCAAACTTTAAAAGCGAAAAGACATCTTGTCCTGCCGGTGTCGTAAAGGAGGCAAGTCTTTTCGATTGTCCAAGGGCGGCGGCCATTAACCAAACCTCGTGGCTTGCGGCAAGAGACGACTATTGACGCAGCAAACGCTGCGAGGCATACTTCGCGCCGTCAGTCTTCGACCGCCTCAGCGAACCTAAACGGGAGGAAGACCGTGCGCAAGCAGGCCCTTGTCATGGTTAGTGCCGCTCTTGCCGCAGGCTTCTGCGCCTTGCCGTTTTCCGCGCAGGCCCAAGCCTACAAGGCAGACGACATCGTCAAGCACTTCGGAGCCGCGAAGCCGAATCTCGGCGTCTCGCGCGGGCTGTGCGTCGGCACCGAAGCCGAATGCAACAAGGCCGGTCACGTGGTGAAGCCGCCGACCGCCTTCGATCTCGTCGTCAAATTCAAATACAATTCCGACGTGCTCGAGCCCGAGGCGAAGGCGAATCTCGACGAGTTCGCCAAGGCGCTGAAGGACCCGCAGCTCTCGACCAGCAACTTCCTGGTCGAGGGACATACCGATGCAAGCGGCACGGCCGACTATAATCTCAGCCTGTCGGATCGTCGGGCCAAGGCCGTGGTCCGCTATCTCAGCGATCGCGGGGTCGACACGGCCAAGCTGGTGGCGCGTGGCCTTGGCCAGAGCAAGCCGCTCGTCTCCGACAAGTTCTCCGCCGATAATCGCCGGGTCGAGACACGGCTGCAGGTGGAGTGACGGCCAGGCGGCCGCGCCCGGATTTTCGATCGATCGTGAGGGGGCATGGCCGCGCTCAATTTCGCTGATCTGGCGAAGCCGCTTTCGGCTGACGATCCGTGCGGCCCCGATCCGGACGCCGATCCCGACATCATGAACGTCATGGCGCGCCTAGAAGTGGTGCTGCCGACCTCCTATTTCCGCCGCGACGACGAGGGGCGGCAGATCCCGTTCGATCGCAGCGCGATCGATTTTCCCGTGGCCTTCGGCGACCTCGGCAAGATCCTGAAGCAGAGCCGCGACCTGCGCGGCTTCGTCCTGGCGGCCAAGCTCTGCCTGCTCAACCGCGACATCGCCGGCTTCGCTGCGAGCCTCGGGCTGATCACCAGCTATCTCGGCGACTATTGGGAGGAGGTTCATCCCAGAGCCGAGGATGGCGATTTCATCATGCGCGAGGTCGCGCTGCAGGGGCTCGACGAGAACGCCACCATCGCCCTGCCGTTGCAGCATGCGCCGATCTTCACGAGCAAGCGGCTGGGACCGGTGATGTTCCGCAGCCAGCTCGTCGCCAGCGGCGAGCTGCGCCCCGGCGAGGACGAGCAGCATCCGGATGCCGGCGGGATCATCGCCGCGCTGAAGGAGGCCGAGCTCTCCGACCTGACGGCGATGCTCGGCCATGTCAGCGCGATCCGTGACGCACTCACCCGGCTGCGCGCGATCTGGGCCGAACGGACCGGCGCCGACCAGGCCGTGACCTTCCAGCGTCTGCCGACCCTGGTCGGGCAGATCATCAGCTTTCTCGAAGCCGCGATCGAACGGCGCGCGCCGGGCGGGCAGGGCGCTGCCGCCGCCGTCGACGCGCCTGCCGAGGCGGGCGGGACAGTCATGGTCGCCCAGGTCGCGATCCCGACCGGAGCCTGCGCTTCGGTTGCGGAGGCAGAGGCGGCGCTTGCTGCCTGCCTCGGATATTTCCGTCGCGTCGAGCCGTCGAGCCCGGCGGTTCTGCTGATCGGGCAGGCCCAGCGCCTGATCGGCAAGTCGCTGATCGAGGTCATCCAGATCATGTTCCCGGAGCATGTCGACAAGGCGATGCTCGAGATCGGCGACGATACGAAATACCAGCTGCCGCTCGAGCGCCTCGGCGGCGACGGCTACGATAGCGGCAGCAGCGGCTATGACGACGACTCGTCGAGCAGCGATGACGAGTCATCATCCTATGACGACAACTCGTCTTACGACGAGGAGACGACCAGCGAGGACGGCGAGGTCGAGGAATCCGGGGATGCCGAGGCGGAGGCGTCGGAGGATGCCGATATCTCGGCGGAGGAAGAGCAGCCCGAGGCTGAGCCCGCGCCCAGGGAGCCTGCTGCGGCCCCGCGCATGCCCGTGATCACTGTCGCGAGCCGAGCCGAGGCGATCGCCCGAATGAAGTCGATCGCGGCCTTCTACCGCCATGCCGAGCCGTCCAACCCTGTTCCCCTGCTGATGGACAAGGCCTGCGGGCTGGCGCAGCAAGATTTTCTATCGCTGCTGAGCGATATCCTCCCTGAAGTCGGCATAAGGCAGAGCAGCGACGAATAGTGTCGCGCCGCCTCCTTCTAATGGGTCGGTGCACCTCATTCGTTTGGTGGATGCGGCAACGTCATCCATCTGCAAACCTGAGCTGGCTGGATCATGCGCAGCCGATGCGAGCAGTTCGACGAGAACTGTCAAGCCGTCGGCAAGTGTGTATGGTATAGCGAGCTGGATCGTAGGCGTGGTGTCACGCTCTCCTTGCGTGATGCCTCTAAAGGAAGGGGCGCCGTCATGGCCGGAGATTCGGGTCAGAAATTCATTCGCCGCAACAGGCCGCCGCGGGTCCATATCACCTACGAGGACCCCTATAACGCCGATCAGAAGGTCGAGCTGCCCTTTGTCATGGGCGTCCTCGCCGACCTCTCGGGCAACGCCTCTGCGGTCGAGAAGCCTGATGTCGGCGAACGCAAGTTCCTCGACGTCGACATGGACAATTTCGATCAGCGCATGGCCGCGATCGAGCCGGGCGCGGCCTTTACCGTGCCGAACAAGCTCGGCGGCGAGGGGGGCGACAAGCTCTCGGTCTCGCTCAAGTTCAAGAAGTATGAAGACTTCAATCCGGCTGCGATCGCCCGCCAGATTCCGGCGACGGCCAAGCTGCTGGAGGCGCGCGAACAGCTCGCCAACCTGCTCCGCTACATGGATGGCAAGGTCGCGGCCAGCGATCAGCTCAAGGCTCTGCTTGCCGATCCAAATCTGATGGCGGCGCTGAAGGACAAGCTCGGCGAAAAGCCGGCTGGTGACGACAAGCAGGACGGCAACGGGTAAGCGAGGCGGCCATGGCGGAAGCACAGATCCAACAACCCGGCGCAGCGGCTGCTGAAACCCGCGACGTCGATGATTTCTCCTCGCTTCTGAAGCAGAGCTTCAAGCCCAAGACCGAACGGGCGGCGAGCGAGGTCGAGAACGCGGTCGCGACCCTGGTCAACCAGGCGCTCGCCGACTCGACGCTGATCAAGGGCGACGTCCTCGACACGATCGAGGAGATGATCGCCCGGCTCGATGCCAAGCTCAGCGAGCAGATGAACGAGGTGCTGCATGCGCCCGAGTTCCAGAAGCTCGAAAGCGCCTGGCGCGGGCTCAACTACCTCGTCTTCAACTCCGAGACCGACTCGCAGCTGAAGATCAAGGTGATGAACGTCGGCAAGAGCGAGCTCTACCGCAATCTCAAGACCTATCCCGGCGCGCGCTGGGACCAGAGCCCGCTCTTCAAGCAAGTCTATGAGCAGGAGTTCGGCCAGCTCGGCGGCCAGCCCTTCGGCGCCCTGGTCGGCGACTATCACTTCAGCCATGCCCCGACGGATGTGCAGCTGCTGCGCGATCTCTCCAAGGTCGCCGCCGCCGCCCACGCTCCGTTCTTCACCGGTGCCGACCCGAACCTGATGGGCATGGACTCCTGGACGGAGCTCTCCAACCCGCGCGATCTCGGCAAGGTCTTCGACACGCCGGACTACGCGGCCTGGAAGGGCCTGCGCGACGCGGCCGACTCCCGCTATGTCGGCCTGTGCCTGCCGCGGGTGCTGGCGCGGGTTCCCTACGGAGCCAAGTCGGAGCCGGTCGAGGAGTTCGCCTTCGAGGAGGACACCGACGGCCACAAGGGCGAGAAATACGCCTGGATGAACGCTGCCTATGCTATGGCGGTGAACATCAACCGCGCCTTCAAGGAATATGGCTGGTGCACCCGCATCCGCGGTGTCCAGTCTGGCGGCGAGGTGCTCAATCTGCCGACCCACACCTTCCCGACGGATGATGGCGGCGTCGACCTGAAGTGCCCGACCGAGATCGCGATCAGCGATCGTCGCGAGGCGGAACTGGCCAAGTCCGGCCTGATCCCGCTGATCCATCGCAAGAACACCGACAAGGCGGCGTTCATCGGCGCGCAGTCGCTCTACAAGCCCAAGGCCTTCTTCGGGCCGGACGGCGTGGCGGCGACGGCTTCGGACAACCTGTCCTCGCGCCTGCCCTACATGTTCGCCGTGTCGCGCTTCGCGCATTATCTGAAGTGCATGGTGCGCGACAAGATCGGCTCCTACAAGGAGCGCGAGCCCCTGCGTCGCTGGCTGCAGGAGTGGATCACCGACTATGTCGATGGCGATCCGCTGAACTCCAGCGAGGAGACGAAGGCGCGCAAGCCCCTGTCCGATGCGCGCATCGACGTCTTCGAGGACGAGGAGAACCCCGGCTACTATTCGGCCAAGTTCTATCTCCGGCCCCATTTCCAGCTCGAAGGCATGGATATCGGCCTGAGCCTCGTCTCGCGCCTGCCGGCGCCCAAAACCTGAGACCCGGGCGCGCTCGAAGGCGCGCAGGACACCCAGGATGACTGTTGGCCCTGCGCAGATCGCGCAGGGAGAGTGGCGACGCATGGGGGGAGCTCTCCAGGCGACGCGAGTTCTATGCCTAAATCACCTCAAACAGCCAATTTTTGGAGAGCACCATGGCTAGCGACTTCCTGCTTGAGATCGACGGTATCAAAGGCGAAAGCCAGGATTCCAAGCACAAGGACACCATCGAGATCGAATCCTTCTCCTGGGGCGTCAGCAACTCCGGCACCCACGCAGCCGGTCACGGCGGCGGCGCCGGCAAGGCGAGCTTCCAGGACCTGCACTGCACCGCCAATGTCAGCAAGGCCTCGGCGACGCTGATGCTCAAATGCGCCAATGGCGAGCATATCAAGAAGGCCGTGCTGTTCGTCCGCAAGCAGGGCAAGCAGCAGCAGGAATTCTACACGGTCACGCTCGAGGACCTGCTGGTGTCGAGCTACCAGTCCGGCGACTCGACCGGCGGCAACCCGGTTCCGACCGATCAGTTCTCGCTGAACTTCGCCAAGATCAAGTTCGAGTACAAGCCGCAGAACACCGACGGCTCGCTCGGCTCGGCCATCACCGGCACTTACGATCTCAAGAAGAACAAAGAGTAATATGTCCTGGCTGTCGGCCCCGTCTCGGCGGGGCCGACTCCATCCCAGTTGCGATCGGACTCCTCGCGATTGCGGCAGCGATCGCCGGGAGTCCGCCGTTTTGAGCGGCTCTGTTCGGGAAGATGCAGATGCTCGATCCCAAGGCCAAGAACCGGTTGCGGCCGCCGCTGATGTTCGCTTTTCGCGAAGCGCATCGCGCCAAGGACGCGAAGGTCCATCTCGACCTGCGTGATGCAGGCGGCGAGCGGGTCGTCGCCGGGCGCCGGGCCGCGCCGCGGACCGCGATCACCGAGAGCAAGTTGCGCCAGGAGATCGCGATCGATCTGGAGACGCTGGTCAACACGATCAATTTCGGTTCCTCCACCGATCTGTCGCGCTTCGACAACGTTCGCCGATCCATTCTCAACCGCGGCTTCCCGGACATCCAGAACAAGTCGATCGACGAGCACCGGGTCGGCGCGATCAAGGTCGAACTCGCCCAGGTTCTGCTCGCTTACGAACCGCGGCTGCTGAAGCAGTCGATTGTGGTCGAGCGCGATGAGGGATTGGACAAGGCAGAGCTGAAGATCCGCTTCGTCGTCCGTGCTGATCTCAATTGCGAGCCGCTGAACATTCCTGTCCAATTCGTCGCCGATGTCGAGCTCGACACCGGCAAGATCGCGATCAAGAACCGGTAGCGCGGAATGAACCAGGAATTCCTCGATTTCTACAATCGCGAACTCCGGCTCTTCACCGAGCATACGAAGGAGTTCGCCGAGGAATATCCCGGGATCGCCGAACGGCTCGGCGGGCTGGTCGGCGAGCGCATGGATCCGATGGTCGGCGGCTTGCTGGAGGGCGCCGCCTTCCTCGCCGCGCGTGTCCAGCTCAAGCTCAAGCACGAGTTCCCGGAATTCACCAACAACCTGCTCGAACAGCTCATTCCGAACTATCTGGCGCCGACGCCGTCGGCGATGCTCGCCGGGATCGCTCCGACCTATGGCGACCCGGCCTTGCGCGAGGGCGTCGAGGTGCCACGCGGGTCCTATCTCGACGCGACCTATGTCGAGCGCGACCGGCGCGTCGCTTGCCGCTATCGGCTGGGCTCAGCCGTGACGCTCTGGCCGTTCGATGTCGCGTCCGCCGAATACATCGCCGCACCGGGCCGGCTGCAGGCACTCGGTCTCCCGGCTGACGGGCGGGTGCTGTCGGGGCTACGCCTGTCGTTGACCCATCGCATAGCTAGCGACCCGGCCGAAGAGCCGTCGCCGGAGCAGGCGAGCAAGCTGCCGACCAGTTGGTTTGCCGGCTGCAAGACCCGCGAGCTTACCGTGCATCTGCTTGGCACTGAGGCCGATGCGATTGCGCTCTACGAGCAGATCTTCGGCGATTGTCTTGGCATCTACTTCCGCTATCTCGATGAATTCGGCGATCCGGTGGTGCTGTCGGGTTCGCAATGCGCGCTGGAGCAGATCGGCTTCGGCGAGGACGAGGCGCTGCTGCCGGCCGACACCCGGATTTTCCGCGGCTTCGACCTGCTGCGCGAGCAGTTCTGGTTCCCGCGCAAATTCCTCGGCTTCAAGCTGGCCGGGCTCGAAAAGGTGATGTCCCGGCTCAATGCCAAGACGGTCGACATCATCTTCGTCTTCGACGAGGTCAATGCGCGCCTGCCGGCGGCAGTGCAGCGCGAGATGTTCGCGCTCTATGCCGCCCCGGCGATCAACCTGTTCGAGAAGACCACTGATCGCATCCCCGTGCGCCGCAACGAGCACGAATACCATGTCGTGCCCGATCGCAGCCGGATGCTCGACTACGAGCCGCACTCGATCCTCGACGTCTACGCCCACTACACTGGCGGTCGCGACAAGCAGCCGGTCCACCCGCTCTATTCCTCGCCCGAGGGTGCCTCACCGACACACGGCCTGCTCTATACGCAGCGGCGCTTGCCGCGCCGGCGCTCGGTCGCCGAACGGCGCGAAGGCCGGGCCTCGGACTATACCGGCACCGAGATGTTCATCTCGCTCTATGAGCCGGCGACGGTGTCCGATGCCGCGGCCGTGGCGGAGCTGAGCGTTCGCGCCCTGTGCTCCAACCGCCATCTCACCGAGCATCTGCCGACCGGCACGGGCGGCGCCGATTTCCGCCTGATCGACAATGTCGTGCTCGACGTGAAATGCCTCGCCGGACCGACGCCGCCGCGCGAGCCGATCGTCTCGCAGCTCAGGCTGCGCTCCGAGACGGCGAGCACCGGCGTCGTCACCTGGCGGCTGATCAATCTGCTCAGCCTCAACCATCTCGGCCTGGTCCAGCGCGGCGCTGGCGAGAACGCTGAGGCGCTGCGCGAGATGCTCTCGCTGTTCGCCGACCTCGCCGACAGCGCCACCGAGCGGCGCATCCGCGGCATCAAGAGCGTCGACAGCCGCCCGGTGATCCGGCGGTTCCCGCAGCGGGCTGGGACGGGCGCCGCCCGCGGCTTGGAGATCACCGTCCTGCTCGACGAGAAGGCGTTCGAGGGCAGCGGCGTCTTCCTGCTGGGAGCGATCCTCGACCGTTTCTTTGCCGAATACGCCGCGATGAACCATTTCACCCAGACGGTGATCCGCACCGTCGAGCGCGGCGAGGTCATGCGCTTTCCGCCGCGCGCCGGCACGAGGCGCATCCTGTGAACGAAAGCGCGCCAGCCCTGCCGCCACCGGCCATGCTCGACGATCTGCGCGTCGAGCCGCCCTTCGTCGAAGGGCTGCGGGCCGAGCCTTGGCGGCATGATTTCTACGCGGTGCTGCGCCGGATCGAACGCAGCTTCCCCGAGCGCGAACGCATCGGCGATGGCGCTGCCAGACGCGACGAATACATTGCGCTCGGCGAGCAGCCTTATATGGACTTCCCGGCCTCGAGCTTCGCCGAGGTCGACCGCGACCTGCAGGGGCGGCTGCGGCTCTTCGTCAAGTTCCTCGGGCTGCTCGGGCCGCAAGGCGCGTTGCCTTTGGCGACGACCGAGGAGAGCTATCACTGGCAGCTCCTCCGCGACGACGCCTTCCCGCGCTTCCTCGACATCTTCAACAACCGCTTCCTGCAGCTCTTCTATCGGGCCTGGGCGGATTCGCGGCCGGTGGCCCAGCATGACCGGCCCGACAAGGACCGCTTCATCGCCTATGTCGGCAGCATGGTGGGCCTGGGTTCGCAGCCCTACCAGAACCGCGACAGTGTCCCCGACCCCGAGAAGCTCGCCCATGCCGGGCTTGCCGGCGCGCAGGCAAAGTCGGCTTCGCGCCTGCGCAGCCTGCTCGCCGGCCTCTTCGACATCGAGGTCGAGGTCGAGCAGTTCGTCGGCATGCGGCTGGTTTTCGATCCGCAGGACCGGACCAAGCTCGGCCGAGGCCAATGCGCGCTCGGCAGCAACGTCCTGCTCGGCGCCAGCGTCTACAGCGTCGAGGACAAGTTCCGGGTCAAGCTCGTCGCGCGCGACTTGGAGCAGTTCAACCGCTTCCTGCCGAATGGCGACCGCTGCGAGCCTTTGGCCGATGCGGTGTTCTTCTATCTCGGCGAGCAGTTCGAATGGGATGTCGAGCTTGCTCTGCCGGTCGGCAAGGTCAGGCCGATGCAGCTTGGCCGCTCCGGCGCGCTTGGCTGGTCGAGTTGGATTTCGCCGAACTGGAACGTGCCGGACGGCAGCCTGCGCCGCGATGCCCGTTTCCACCCCGCCGAACGCATGCGGCTGAAGCGCAGCCAGAAACAACAGACGAAACGATAGGAGGCAGCCATGGCCGATATCAGTCTCGAAGCCGTTACCGGCAAACTCAACCGCGTCGGCTATGAGGCCTTCATCCAGGCGCTGCGCCAGGCGAAGGGGGCGGGCAATCGCAATGTCGAACTGGCGCACTGGCTCGCCCAGATCCTGCAGCGGCGCTCGACCGATATCGGGTTGACCGCCCAGCATTACGGCCTCGACATGGCCAGGCTTGCCACCGATATCGGCGGCGTCATCGAGGGCTTCCGCAAGAACGAGACCGAGATGCCCGGCGTCGCCAACAACGTCGTCGACGTGCTCGACCGCGGCTGGCACTACGCCACGCTGTTCTTCGGCGAGACCCAGATCCGGACCGGCCATGTCCTGGTCGCGGCGCTAAAATCGCTCGAACTGAAGCGGGCTCTGACCGGCATCTCCAAGGAGTTCGGCAAGATCCCGGTCGAGGAGCTCGCCGCCGGCCATGCCAAGATCTGGAAAGACTCCGAGGAAGAGAACCTGCGGCCGATGGACGGCTCGGGCCTGCGCGCCGCCGGCACGCCCGGCGCTGAGCAGGCCGAGGGGGCGAAGGGCACCACGGCGCTCGACCGCTTCTCGCAGGACCTGACCGAGAAGGCCCGCTCGGGCACGATGGACCCGATCCTCGGCCGCGACGACGAGATCCGCCAGGTCATCGACGTGCTGATGCGCCGGCGCCAGAACAACCCGATCCTCACCGGCGAGGCCGGCGTCGGCAAGACGGCGATCGCCGAGGGCTTCGCCCAGCGCATCGTCGCCGGCGACGTGCCGCCGCCCTTGCGCGGGGTCAAGCTCTGCGCGCTCGATATCGGCCTGATGCAGGCCGGGGCCTCGATGAAGGGTGAATTCGAGCAGCGCCTGCGCTCGGTGATCGACGAGGTCCAGTCCTCGCCGACGCCGGTGATCCTGTTCATCGACGAGGCACATACGCTGATCGGCGCTGGCGGTGCTGCCGGCACGGGCGATGCAGCCAACCTGCTGAAGCCTGCTCTGGCGCGCGGCACGCTGCGCACCATCGCCGCGACGACCTGGTCGGAATACCGCCAGTATTTCGAGAAGGACCCGGCGCTGACCCGGCGCTTCCAGCCGGTCCAGGTCGACGAGCCGGATGTCCTGCGCTGCTGCACCATGCTGCGCGGCCTGATCGGGCCGATGGAGAAGCACCACAAGGTCCGCATCTCCGACGCCGCCATCGTCGCCGCCGTCCAGCTCTCCTCGCGCTATATCCCGGCGCGCCAGCTCCCCGACAAGGCGGTGAGCCTGCTCGACACCGCCTGCGCCCGCGTCGCGATCAGCCAGACCGCGACACCGGCCGCGATCGAAGACGCTCGCGTCGCGATCTCGGCGCTGGAGAAGGAGAAGATCGCCCTGATCGCCGACAAGGATCTCGGCGACGCGACCGATGAGCGCCTCGGCAAGATCGACGAGGAGAGCGCCGCGCTGGCGGCGAAGCTGGAGGCGCTCGAGGCGGACTGGGCTTCCGAGCTCGCCCTGGTCGAGGAGATCACGCTGCTGCGAGGCAAGCTCGGCGAGAAGCCGGCCGCTGAAGCTGCGCCCGCCGATGGCGAAGCGCCGGCCGAGGCTGCTCCCGCCGAAGCGCCGGCTGATCCCGAGGCGACGCGCGCTAGCCTGAAGGAGAAGTTCACAACGCTCGGCGCGATCGATCCGGCCAGCCGGATGATCTATGCGCATGTCGACGAGCAATCGGTCGCGTCGGTCGTCTCCGACTGGACCGGCATCCCGGTCGGCCGCATGGTCAAGGACGAGATCGAGACCGTGCTCAACCTCGCCGCGACGCTGAACAAGCGGGTGGTCGGGCAGGGGCACGGCATCGGCATGATCGCCAAGCGCATCGAGACCAACCGCGCCAAGCTCGACAATCCGAACAAGCCGATCGGCGTCTTCATGCTCTGCGGCCCCTCCGGCGTCGGCAAGACTGAGACGGCGCTGGCGCTGGCGGAATCGCTCTATGGCGGCGAGCAGAACGTCATCACCATCAATATGAGCGAGTTCCAGGAAGCCCACACCGTCTCGACCCTGAAAGGCGCGCCTCCCGGCTATGTCGGCTATGGCGAGGGCGGACGGTTGACCGAGGCCGTCAGGCGCAAGCCCTATTCGGTGGTGCTGCTCGACGAGGTCGAGAAGGCCCATCCCGATGTGCACGAGCTGTTCTTCCAGGTCTTCGACAAGGGCCAGATGGAGGACGGCACCGGCCGGCGCATCGACTTCAAGAACACGCTGATCATCCTGACCTCGAATGTCGGCACCGACGAGATCATGCGCATGGCCGGCGACGAAACCAGCCGCCCGGATGTTGAGGAGCTCGCGGTCGCGCTGCGGCCGGCACTGCTCAAGGTCTTCCCGCCGGCGCTGATCGGGCGCCTCGTCACGATCCCGTACTACCCGCTCTCCGGCGAGATGCTGGGCGGCATCGTGCGCCTGCAGCTCGGGCGCATCGGCAAGCGCCTGCGCGACAACCACAACGCAGCGTTCGTCTATGACGACGCGGTGGTCGAGCACATCGTCTCCCAGTGCAACGATCCGGATTCGGGCGGGCGCATGATCGACAACATCATCACCAACTCGATGCTGCCGGCGCTGTCGCGCAGCATCCTCAACCTGCAGCTGGAGAAGAAGCCGCTGACGGAGGCGAAGGTCACGGTCGAGGACGGCGCCTTCCATTACGCCTGCAATTGACGGGGTGGCGCGAACGTCATTGCGAGCGCAAGCGAAGCAATCCAGGAGTGGCGGGCTCTACGTCCCCTGGATTGCTTCGTCGCTTCGCTTCTCGCAATGACGGGATGAGGCCAGCAGCAAGACAAGCATCGCCGCCGATCTTTGTTTGAGGTATACTTGCGCGGCGGGTTCGAAACGGAAACAGAGACGTGCAACCGGTTCGCCTGAAGCGACGGCCTGACGAGGCCGCGAGTTCAACCTCTCTACATCCAGAGGGGGGAACGACTCTGCGTCCACGCAGCGGCGGTGGGCGCTCCGGTGGCGGGCGCGGCAGCCTGCTGCCCTGGATGCTCGCGGTGCTGGCGATCATCGGCGCCGGCGTCACCGGATATTTGCTCTATGAGGAGAAGAGCCGGGTCGCCGCTCTCCAGCAGGAGCAGGCGATCCTGCAGAGCAGCTATGACGAGAAGCTCAAGGCGCTGCAGCGTCGCCTCGTCAGCGCCATCGTCGCCTCCGGCAATTCGCCCGGCCTGCCGGCGCAGCCGGGCCAGCCCGCGGCCTCCGGTAAGGCTGGCGATCAGCTTGCCGACCTGATCACGCGCCAGATCGAGCTCGAAGCTCGCCAGGCCCTGCTCGGCGCACTCACCGGCCAGGCTGTCGGGCCGATCCTGCCGCAGGGCGGTGCGCAGGCTCAGGGCGGCACCCAGTTCGCCGATGGCCAGAACGTGCTCGACCGCGTCAATCCCGCCGTGCTGGCGCAGCAGCGCCGGCAGGTCGCGGCGGCGGTCAAGGCAGCCGAGACCATGTCGCTAGACCAGCGCATCGCCATACTCGGCCAGTCGCTCGACCGGGTCCAGAACGGCCAGAACCAGCAGCTCCCGGCGCTCGGCCGCCAGCTGGTCGGGCGCGTGCAGGAGGTCAGGGCGGCGCTGTCCGAGGTCGGGCTCGACCCGGCCAAGGTCAAACTGCCGCCGGGCCGACCGGGCATGGGCGGCCCTCTCATCCCGATCACGGTGAAGCCCGGCACCTTCGAGCATGCGCTGATGCAGCTCGGCGAGGCGAGGGCGGTTTTCGGCCGCTGGCGCGATCTGGCGGCGATCATGCCGTTCCAGCGTCCGGTCGCAACCGACGACACCACCACCAGCAATTTCGGCCCGCGCTCCGATCCGTTCACCGGCGGCACGGCGATGCATGCCGGCATGGATTTCCGCGGTGAGACCGGGACGCCGATCCGGGCCCCGGGCGCTGGAAAGGTCCTGCGCGCTGAGGTCGCGGGTGGCTACGGCAACCTGATCGAGCTCGACCATGGCAATGGCGTTACCACCCGCTACGGCCATCTCTCGGCCTTCGACGTCAAGGAAGGGCAGATCGTCGCCGCCGGCCAGATCATCGGCCGCGTCGGTTCGACCGGACGCTCGACCGGCCCGCATCTGCATTACGAGACGCGGCTGTCGGACGAGGCGCGCAACCCGCTGAAATTCATCCAGATCGGTGACAAGATGGCGGTCGGGCCGAGCGGTCTGCGCTGAGAGACGTCAGAGCCGTCAGTGCCGTTCGGCAACCCTAAGCCCTCATCCTGAGGAGCCGTATAGCGGCGTCTCGAAGGATGTTCCAGCTGGCCCGGAAGCCTCCTGGAGCATCCTTCGAGACGCGATCCGTGATCGCTCCTCAGGATGAGGGCTTAGGATTTTCAACGGGCTGTGCGCCGCTCGGCGGTGGTCTACCCGACGACCTGCCAGGCGCTGCCGGTATCATAGAAGAAGCGCTCCTCGGCGATGCGGTCGCCCTGCCAGCGCTGGAAGGCCATCTCTTCAAGGCGGCGCGTGACGCCAGCCTTGTCAGTCGCGTCGAAAATCCAGCGGACGACGACAAGATCGCCATCGACCAGCACGGCGACCGGCGGATGCGTGTGCATCAGGTTGAGCCGTTCCAGCGCCCGCGCCTCATGCGCCATCAGCGCCTCGCGGCCGCGGCGCGGCTCGTTGGCATTCTCCTGCATGGTGGCGTCGTCGGTATAGAAGTCGCGGATCGCGCCGACATGATCGCCGCTGACGACGGCGGCAACGAAGGCATCCACTCTGGCGCGCTCAGGCATGGTCATCTCCATCTCGTCAGGCCGAGATGGGGAAGAGTAGCTGCGTCAACAACGGCGCGTGTCAGTATCAGCTCCGGTGCTTGGGTGCGCCGGGCTTGGTCGGGCTTTGCGGCGCGATCGGGTCGCTGGCCGGAAAGGTGTCCTTCAGCGCCTTGTCGAGCTGCTTGTCGCCCTTGCTGCCGGCCTTCTTCTCATCCTCACGCTGCTTGCGCTGCTCCTTGCGCAAGCTCTCGACCGCCTGGTTCGCGGAATTCGACATGACGTTCCCCTGTTTCGTCGCAGGGCCCAGCCTGCATGTCGGCTCAACGCGGTCGCCGGAGCGAAAGTTCCTATTGCAGCGGGCGGGGCAGGTGGGTGTTCGCCATGCGAGTTCGACAGCGAAGGAAAGATCTTCTCCTTCATCCTCGAAATAAGAAATTTCACGCTACAAGATGTAAATTGATCAGGGCGCATTCAAGTTATATGTGGATTGTTCGATTTACAGAACGACCCACTGGCCGATGTTATGGCGGGTGGCGAAGAGCGGGGGCAGCGTCGAGCGGCTCGCGCTGGTCAAGCACGCGCAGAGCAAGCACATGTTCGAGTTGCAGGATCAGGCCGAAAACCTCAACGCTGCGTTCGGAAAGTCGGATTCAGCCGAGCGCCTCGCAGGATTGGTGCGTCACGTCGCGGGCCGCCTCGTCTTCACCACCAGCTTCGGCCTCGAAGACCAGGTCGTCACCCATCTGATCGCCACCCAGAATCTGCCGATCGAGATCGTCACGCTCGACACCGGCCGGCTCTTCGGCGAAGTCCACGCGCTTTGGGCCGAAACCGAGGCGCGCTATGGCATCACGATCACGCCATTCTACCCCCGACACGACGCTGTCGAATCCTTCGTGCTCGGCCATGGCATCAACGGCTTTTACAATTCGATCGAGGCCCGCAAGGCCTGCTGCAATGTCCGCAAGGTCGAGCCGCTCGGCCGGGCGCTCGCCGGCGCCGCCGCCTGGATCACCGGATTGCGCGCCGACCAGTCGGCCGCGCGCGGCGGCGTCGCGCTTGCCGAAGCCGACCGGGAACGCGGCCTGATCAAGCTCAACCCGCTGCTCGACTGGTCGCGCGACGAGGCGCTGGCCTTCGCCCGCAAGCACGATGTCCCGCTCAACCCGCTGCACGAGCAGGGCTTCCTCTCGATCGGTTGCCAGCCCTGTACCCGTGCCATTCAGCCGGGCGAGCCGGAGCGGGCCGGGCGCTGGTGGTGGGAAGAGGAGGCCGCCAAGGAGTGCGGCCTGCATGTCGGCCCCGATGGTCGTTTGGTGCGGTCGAAGCCGGCCGCGGAGGTTTTGGCGTGATCCAGCTCAGTCATCTGCAGAAGCTCGAAGCCGAGGCGATCTTCATCATCCGCGAGGTCGCCGCGACCTGCGAGAAGCCCGTGCTGCTCTATTCGATCGGCAAGGACTCGGCCGTCCTGCTGCATCTTGCCATGAAAGCCTTCTACCCCGGCAAGCCGCCATTCCCGCTGCTCCATGTCGATACGACTTGGAAGTTCAGGGACATGATCGCCTTTCGCGACCAGACAGCCAGCCGCCTCGGACTCGATTTGATCGTTCACATCAACGAGGAGGGCGTCCGTGCCGGCGTAAACCCGTTCGCCTCCGGCTCGCGCCTCCACACCGACGTGATGAAGACGCAAGGGCTGAAGCAGGCCCTCGACAAATATGGCTTCGACGCGGCCTTTGGCGGCGCAAGGCGCGACGAGGAGAAGAGCCGGGCCAAGGAGCGCGTGTTCTCGCTGCGCTCGGCCCAGCATCGCTGGGACCCGAAGACCCAGCGGCCGGAGCCCTGGCGGCTGTTCAACACGCGGAAAGGCCCTGGCGAGAGCTTCCGCGTCTTTCCGCTCTCGAATTGGACCGAGAAGGACGTCTGGGACTACATCGCGCTCGAGAACATCCCGGTCGTGCCGCTCTATTTCGCCGCGCCGCGCCCGGTTGTGCGGCGCAACGGCGCCTGGATCATGCGCGACGACGAGCGCATGGACCTGCTGCCCGGCGAGCAGCTCGAGACCCGCATGGTCCGCTTCCGTACCCTCGGCTGCTACCCGCTGACCGGGGCGGTCGAAAGCGAGGCAGCGAACCTCACCGACATCATCGCCGAGATGCGAGCGTCACGCTCCTCCGAGCGCGAGGGCCGCGTCATCGACCATGACGGCTCCGGCTCGATGGAGCAGAAGAAGCAGGAAGGCTATTTCTGATGGCGGCGCTCGCGAAGTTGAAGGGTCAGCCTGCTCCGGCTGGCCAGCCGCATCCCGCCAATGACCAGGGCCAGAATACCGAGCGCAGCGCCCGCGCCCTGTTGCGCTTCATCACCTGCGGCTCCGTCGACGACGGCAAGTCGACGCTGATCGGCCGTATCCTCTACGAGGCCGGCGCGGTATTCGACGACCAGCTCACCGCGCTCGACAGTGATTCCCGCAAATTCGGCACGCAAGGCGCGGCGCCGGACTTCGCCTTGCTGGTCGACGGGCTCTCGGCCGAGCGCGAGCAGGGCATCACCATCGATGTCGCCTATCGCTATTTCTCGACCGACCAGCGCAGCTTCATCGTCGCCGATACGCCCGGTCACGAGCAGTACACCCGCAACATGGCGACCGGCGCCTCGACCGCCGACCTCGCCATCATCCTGATCGATGCCCGCAAAGGGCTGCTGCCGCAGACGCGCCGCCACTCCTTCATCGTCTCGCTGGTCGGCGTCCGCCATGTCGTCGTCGCAGTCAACAAGATGGATCTCGTGGGCTATGACGAGGCGGTCTTCAAGCAAATCGAGCAGGACTACCGCAAGGCGGTAGCGGGCCTGGGCTTCGCCAGCATCGACTTCGTCCCGGTCTCGGCCCGCGACGGCGAGAACGTCACTAGCCTCTCCAGGCTGACGCCTTGGTATCGTGGCCCGGCGCTGCTGCCCTTGCTCGAATCCGTCGTGGTCGTCGCGGAGGCTGAGGTCGAGGCCGGGTTTGCCCTGCCGGTGCAATGGGTCAACCGTCCCGATCTCGACTTCCGCGGTTTTGCCGGCACGGTCGCGCGCGGACGCCTGCGCGTCGGCGATGCGGTCGCGGCACTGCCCTCTGGCCGCCGCAGCACGATCGCACGCATCCTCGCACCGTCCGGCGACGTCTCGCAGGCGAGCGCAGGGCAGTCGGTCACCGTGACGCTTGCCGACGAGATCGACATCTCCCGCGGCGACGTCATTGCCTCGCTCGCGCATGCCCCGGTGGTCAAGCAGGAACTCCAGGCGCGCCTGCTCTGGACCGGCGAAGCGGCGCTGCGCGAAGGCGGCGAGTTCATCCTCAAGCTCGCCACGGCGAGCGCCAACGCGCAGATCGTTCGCCTGCACCACAGCGTCGACATCGAGAGCTATGCCGAGGCGCCGGCCGAGAGCCTGGCGATGAACGGCATCGGGCTGGCGACGCTGACGCTCGACCGGGCGCTCGCCGTGCTCGACTATATCAGCAGCCGCGAGCTCGGCGGCTTCATCCTGATCGACAGGTTGAGCAACCAGACGGTCGCCTTCGGGTTCATCGAAACCCGCAGGGCCCAGGACAAGACTCGTTCGGTCGGTGAGGTCGGTGCGGTTCGCCGCGCGGCGCTGCGTCTGGTCGGCTGGCGCGGTGCACAGGAGCGGCGCGCCTGGTTCGAGGCGGCGAGCTGGCGTCTGGCGAGCGGAGTGTTCGTCTTTGCCGCGGTGGCGCTGCCGACGGGGCAGTGGGCTCTGGCGGCCGCCCTGGGGCTCGGCGATATCGTGCTGCGGCCTCTGCTGAAGGGCCTGCATGCCAAAGTGTGGGCGAAACGGACGCCGCCTGCGCTCTATGACGGGGCGGGGATCTAGGAGGCTTAAGAGCGCCGGACGGCCTTCTGCCGGCCCGGCGTTGTGCAAGCGGTATTAAGCCGCCTGGGAATAGGTCTTGCCAGCGGAAGCACGTGCTCCGAGCTGGTAGGTCTGGCCATACGCCTCGGTCGCGCCGCTGATCTCTGCCGGCGGCGGAGGCGGCGGTGGCCGGTGCGAGGCGCGTTCTTCCATCTGCTTCTGGAAGTCGTCCATCTCCTTCTTGGAGATCTTTCCATCCTTGTCCGCGTCCATCGCGGCGAAGAGGCGGCTGAGCAGGCCGTTCGAGCCGTCGCCATCCGGGTTGACAGCCTTCAGGAACTCTTCCTTGGCGACGCTGCCATCGGAACTGGCGTCGAGCTTGGCGAAGTAGTTCTTGTCGTCGCCACCCTTGGCGTCGGCCTTGGTCTCGGTCGTGGCGTTGGCCGTGTCCGACTGGAGCATTAGCAGGAGAGCCTGCATCTGCTGCTCGGCCTTCTCGAACTTCGCCTTGAAGGCGTCCGATTCCGCCTTGCTGACTGAACCGTCCTGGTCGGCATCCATCGCCTTGAACAGTTTCTCTGTCTTGGCGCTGTCGGCGCCCTTCGGCGCGCCTGCGGCGAATTCAGCGAGGTTGAGCACGCCGTCGGCGTTGCCGTCGAGCTTGTCGAAGCTCGGTGGTTTTCCGGGCGGTGGTGGGCGAAAGCCCCCAACGCCGCCAATGCTTGTCATGCGATACTCCTCGTTACGCACCGCCCGGATATGGGCGGTGCGGTCGAGTATCGTGGATAATTATTGGTAAATTCCTAGCAGGCTGGAAACCACGCCGAAGGCTGCGTTCAGCTCGGCAGCACCGCTGTCGCCTCGATCTCGACCATCGCCTCCGGCTCGACCAGGGCGGGAACGGAGACCACCGCCATCGCCGGGAAATGCCGGCCGAAATTGGCGCGGTAGACCGGGCCGAGCTCGGCCAGGCTGTTGCGATAGGCTGCGATATCGGTGACGTACCAGGTCAGCCGCACGATATCCTCGACCTTGCCGCCGCCGGCCTCGACCACCGCCTTGATGTTGGCGAGCGTCTGTCCGATCTGGGCGACAAAGCCCTTGGCGAAGACGCCCTTGGCGTCCCAACCAACGAGGCCGCCGGTCACCAGCACCTTGCCTTCGGCGACCATGCCGTTGGCATAGCCGCGCGGCTGCGGCCAGCCTTCGGGCAGGACCGCGCGGGCGTGGCGCGAAGCGGAATCGGAGGGCGGCATGCCGCTGGTCATGGCGTGGTCTTTCTCAAGCAATAATCAGGAAGCCGAAGCTTCCTGACGCGCGATTTCGCGCAGGGCGAAACGCTGCAGTTTCCCGGTAGAGGTCTTCGGCAGGGTTGTCACGAATGCGATGGCGCGTGGGTACTTGTAGGGCGCGATCGAAGCCTTGACATGGTCCTGCAGCGTTTTGGCCAGAGTGGCATCGCCGGTGAAGCCTTCCCGCAGCAGCACATAGGCCTTCACGATCTGGCCGCGCTCGGGGCAGGGTGCGCCGACGACGCCGCATTCGGCCACCGCCGCATGCGTCAGCAGGCAGGCTTCGACCTCGGGCCCGGCGATGTTGTAGCCGGCCGAGATGATCATGTCGTCGGAGCGGGCCTGGTACCAGAAATAGCCGTCGCCATCGCGCAGATAGGTGTCGCCGGTGACGTTCCAGCCGTCGAGGATGTATTTGGCCTGGCGGGGATCGGCGAGATAGCGGCAGCCCGTGGGCCCGCGCACGGCGAGGCGCCCCGGCGTGCCGTCAGGCACCTCCTTGCCGTCCTCGTCGACGATCTTCGCCTCATAGCCGGGCACAGGCAGGCCGGTCGAGCCGGGCCGGATCTTGTCGCGTGGCGCGCCGATGAAGATGTGCAGCATCTCGGTCGCGCCGATGCCGTCCATCAATGGCAGCCCGGTCGCCGCCTGCCAGGCATCGAAGGTCCCCTTCGGCAGCGCCTCGCCTGCCGAGACGCAGATGCGCAGCGAGGAGAGGTCACGCTCGCCGAGCTTGCCGAGCATGGCGCGATAGGCGGTCGGCGCGGTGAAGCAGACGGTGGCGCGATAGCGTTCGATCGCCTCGGCGAGATCGGGTGGTGCGACCTTGGCCGGCAGCACGCAGGCGGCGCCGATCCGCAAGGGGAAGAGCACGATGCCGCCGAGCCCGAAGGTGAAGGCGAGCGGCGGCGAGCCGATGAAGCGATCGTCCGGAGCTGCCTGCAGCACGCGCGCGCCATAAGCGTCGCAGATCGCCAGCAGGTCGCGCTGGAAATGCATCGTGCCCTTGGGCTCGCCGGTCGTGCCCGAGGTGAAGGCGATCAGGCAGACATCGTCCTGCGCCGTATCAGCCGGCTCGAAATTCTCGTAGCCGGCTTGATCCATCCGGGCTTCAAGGCCGCCGTCCCCCCATGTCACGATGGTCGAGAGTTCCGGCGCAAGCTGTTGCGCTGCCTTGAGTTCATCGACCAGCGTCGCGTCGCACAGCGCCAGCGCGATCCTCGCCTTGCGGATCGGATAGGCGATCTCGCCGGCACGCAGCATCGGCATGGTCGCAACCACGACGCCGCCGGCCTTCAGCACCGCGAAATAGGTCGCGACCATCATCGGCGTATTGGCGGCGCGCAGCAGCACGCGGTTGCCCGGCACCATGCCGAGATCGCGGGTCAGCACATTGGCGATGCGGTTCACGGTGTCCGCGAGCGCCTGATAGCTCCAGGTCTCGCTCGGACCGATCACCGCATCGCGGCCGCCGCGCCCCTCGGCGACATGGCGATCGACGAATTCGGTGACAACGTTGAGCCGGTCGGGATAGCTCAGCCCGGCGGCAGCGAGGTCGAGGCGCGGCCAGCTTTCGCGCGGCGGCAGGTTGTCCCGCGCGAACGTGTCCACATGTCCCGACCGCATGAGATCTGCGGTACCCATCTCGTTCCCCTGGTCTATTCTTTGAGCATGGTCTTGTCGCAAAACCAGCTCCCACTTTTGCAGACCATGCTCGCGCCTACTTCAGCAGGTCGCGCGCGATCACGACCTTCTGCACCTCGCTGGCGCCCTCGTAGATTCTGAGCGCCCTGATCTCGCGATAGAGTTCCTCGACCTTGACCCCTCGGGTGACGCCGAGGCCGCCATGGATTTGCACGGCGCGGTCGATCACCTTCTGGGCGTTCTCAGTCGCGACCAGCTTGGCCAGCGCCGCCTCGCGGGTAACGCGGGCTGCGCCGCGGTCCTTCGTCCAGGCGGCGCGGTAGACGAGCAGTGCGGCCGCATCGACCTCGGTCGCGCTGTCGGCGATCGCAGCCTGCGAGAGCTGGAGGTCGCCGAGCGTGCCGCCGAAGAGCTTGCGGTTCTTTGCGTGCGAGACCGTCTCGTGCAGGGCGCGGCGGGCGAAGCCGAGCGCGGCAGCGCCGACCGTCGAGCGGAAGATGTCGAGCGTCGCCATCGCCACCTTGAAGCCGTCGCCGGGGCCGCCGATGCGGTTCGTCACGGGGATTCGGCAGCTATCGAAACGCAGCGTCGCCAGCGGATGCGGCGCGATCACGTCGATGCGCTCGGCGATGGAGAGGCCGGGCGTGTCGGCCTCGACCAGATAGGCCGAGAGCCCGCGCGCGCCCGGCGCTTCGCCGGAGCGGGCGAAGACGACGTAATGGTCGGCGATGCCGCCATTCGAGATCCAGGTCTTCTCGCCGTCGATCCGGACATGAGTGTTGCCGTCAGGCGTTGCCGAGGTCGCCAGCGCAGCCACGTCGGAGCCGGCCTCCTTCTCGGAGAGGGCGAAGGCGGCGATCCTTTCGCCGCGCGCCACCGCCGGCAGGATGCGCGCCTTCATCTCTGGCGAGCCGGCGACGCTGATCGAGCCGGTGCCGAGCCCCTGCATGGCGAAGGCGAAATCGGCGAGCCCGTCGCGGGCGGCGAGGATTTCGCGGGCGAGGCAGAGCGTGCGTACGTCGAGCGCGGCATGCAGTCCGCCGTATTCGGCCGGTACGGCGGCCCTCAGGAAGCCGGCTGCGCCCAGCGCTTTCACCCTGGCCCGGCAGGCTTCGTCGACATCGTCATGCGGCAGGCCCGGCAGGGTGGCGTCGGCCCAGGCGGAGAGCTGCCCGGCGAAGTCGCGGTGATGCGCCTCGAAGAAGGGCCAGTCGAGCGTGTCGCCGAGGATTCCTGTGCCGAGCGCAGCCATCTCAGTTGCCCTCGAACACCGGCTTCCGCTTCTCGGCGAAGGCGTGATAGGCGCGGGCAAAGTCCTCGGTCTGCATGCACAACGCCTGTGCCACCGCCTCCGCCTCGATCGCGGACTCGACCGACATCGCCCACTCCATCTCCAGCATGCGCTTGGTCATGGCGTTGGCGAAGGTCGGCCCGTCGGCGAGTTCGGCCGCGAGCGCCTGTGCCTCGGCGAGGACGGTGTCGCGGGCGATGAGCTGGTTGAGGAAGCCCCAGCGCTCGGCTTCCTCGCCCTTGAGTACCCGGCCCGTATAGAGCAGTTCGGCGGCGCGGCCCTGGCCGATGATGCGGGGAAGCATCGCGCAGGCGCCCATGTCGCAGCCGGCGAGGCCGACGCGGTTGAACAGGAAGGCGATCTTTGTCTCGGCCGTGCCGAGCCGCAGGTCCGAAGCCATGGCGACGATCGCGCCGGCGCCGGCGCAGATGCCGTCGATCGCGGCGATCACCGGCTGCGGGCAGGCGCGCATCGTCTTGACCAGCTCGCCGGTCATCCGGGTGAACTTCAGGAGGTCCTTGGTGTCCATCGCGACCAGCGGCCCGATGATCTCGAAGACATCGCCGCCCGAGGAGAAATTGCCGCCGGCGCCGGTCACGACGATCGCCTTGACGCCCTCTTCCTTCTGCGCCGCCAGGAAGAAATCGGTGAGCTCGCGATAGCTCTCGAAGGTCAGCGGGTTCTTCTTCTCCGGCCGGTTCAGCGTCACGGTCGCGACCTTGCCGGCGACCGAAAGCTGGAAATGCTGCGGCGTGAAGCCTGAGAGCGGCAGGGTGACAGGATTCGCGCTGGTCATTGGTCATCTCCCGCCGCGGTCGGCGTGCCGTTCTGGCGGTTGCTGATGGCCTGATGCAGCGAAGTCTTGACCCCGCCGAGCAGCCGGAAGAGCTGGCCGATCTCGGCCGGGCCGAGGCCGGCGAACAGCTCGGCGATCCAGTCCTCATGCCGTTCGGCCATCGCCTTGAAGGCGCGCCGACCCTGGGCAGTGAGGGTCAGCACCTGGACGCGCCGGTCCTGCGCCGCCGGGCGCTTGTCGACCAGCCCATCGGCGAGTAGGCCGGCGACGACGGCGGTGACGTTGCCGTTCGAGACCATCAGGCGCTGCGAGACCTCGCCGACGGTCATGCCGGTCGTCGATTTCTCCAGCTGCGCCATCAGGTCGAAGCGCGGCAGAGTCGTCTTGAACTCTTCGCGCAGGCGGGTGCGAATCTCGCTCTCGATCAAGGTCGAGCAGGTCAGCATCCGCAGCCAGAGCCGCAGCTCGTCCTTATGGTCGCCGGGGCGCTCGCTCGCCTTGGTCTCGCGATCGAGCAGGGGGGCGGTGGACGGGATTTCCATGGTTCAGAACTCCCCGCCATTGATCAGGACGGACTGGCCGGTGATGCCGCGGCTCTCAGCGCCGCAAAGGTTGAGGACGGCGGCTGCAACCTCTTCCGGCGTGATCAGCCGGTGCTGCGGATTGTCCTTGGTCAGCTCCGCCAAAGCTTCCTCGCGGCTCTTGCCGGTCTTGGCGGCGATCGTCGTCAGGCTGCCGGCGACCATGTCGGTGTCGGTATAGCCGGGGCAGACGGCGTTGACGGTGATGCCGCTGCGCGCCGTCTCCAAGGCGAGCGAGCGCACCAGGCCGACCACAGCATGCTTGGCGGCGACATAGGCCGAGACGTAAGCATAGCCACGATGCCCCGCCGTCGAGGCTATCGCGATCAGTCGCCCGGAGCGCCGCTCGGTCATGCCGGGCAAAGCAGGCCGGAAGCAATTCACCGTGCCGATCAGGTTGATCTCGATCATGCGCCGGAAGAGCTCGGCATCGCTGCGCTGGAAGCTGGCGCTTTCGGCCGCGCCGGCATTGGCGACGACGATGTCGAAAGGCTGCCCCGCCGCGAGCCCGGCCATCACCTCGCGCACGGCAGCCTCGTCCGTGACATCGACGGAATGGGCGGCATCGGCGGCGCCTGACAGCACCGCCTGTTGCAGGATGTCGTCATTGCGGCCGATGATCGAGACGCGGGCGCCGGCCTGGCGCAAGCTGGAGGCGATGGCGCGGCCGATGCCGCGTCCGCCGCCGCTCACCAGGGCATGCTGTCCCGCCAGAGCCGATGCCATGCCGTTCACTCCCTCTTGAGGGTCAATATATTTTAGGTCTGAAACATTTTGCAAGAGGGGTCGTGTCAGGTGGTGGGGTGAATATAGAAAATGCATATATGACAGTGTTTTAGATAGCTCTTGAAGCTGAGTATGTCGTGGTTCTGGGCGTTATCAGGTTGGCTTTTCGATCGGGGCTTGAGCCAAAATTATTTTAGGTTTAAAATGATTTTCTCAGCCAAGGAGGGCGTCATGCGCATAGCGGTGGTGGGCGGCGGGCCGGCAGGTCTCTATTACGCGCTGCTGATGAAGCGGGATTGGCCTGAGCTCGACGTCACCGTCTTCGAGCGCAACCGCCCCGACGACACCTTCGGCTTCGGCGTCGTCTTCTCCGACCAGACGCTCGACCTGTTCAAGGCCGCCGACCTGCCGAGTTACGAGGCTATCGTCCGCAGCTTCGCCTATTGGGACGACATCGAGATCCATTTCAAAGGCACGGTGCAGCGCGTCTCCGGCAATGGCTTCTGTGGCTGCTCACGCCGGACACTGCTGATGCTCCTGCAGGAGCGGGCGCGCCAGGTCGGCGTCAAGCTCGTCTTCTCGCAGGAGATCGAGGATGTCGCGGCGCTGAAGCGCGACTACGACCTCGTCGTCGCCGCCGACGGTATCAACAGCCGCATCCGCGAGGGCGACCGCGAGCGCTTCGCCCCGCAGGTTGACCTCCGGCCGAACCGCTTCGTCTGGATGGGCTCGACCCGGCCCTTCGACGCCTTCACCTTCTTCTTCAAGCAGACAGAGCACGGCGTCTTCATCGCCCATTGCTACCAGTACGAGCCGGGGCAATCGACCTGGGTGCTGGAGACGGACCCTGCGACCTTCGCCCGCGCCGGGCTGGAAGGCATGGACGAGGCCGGCACGGCCGCCTTCCTCGAGCAGGTCTTCGCCGAGGAATTGCAGGGCCATCGGCTGATCGCCAATCGCTCGCTCTGGCGGCAGTTCCCGATGATCCGCTGCAGCAACTGGGTTGTCGACAATGTCGTGCTGCTCGGCGACGCCAAGGCGACGGCGCATTTCTCGATCGGTTCCGGCACCAAGCTCGCCATGGAGGATGCGATCGCGCTGCACCGCGCCTTCCATCGTGCCGGGCTCGACGTCAGGGCGGCGCTCGCCGCCTTCGAGACTGGGCGGCGAGAGGAGGTCGAGAAGACCCAGCACGCCGCCGACGTCTCGCTCGTCTGGTTCGAGCAGCTCGAGCGCTTCTGGGGTTTCGAGCCGCTGCGCTTCGCTTTCGGCCTGATGACCCGCTCCAAGGCGATCACCTACGACAACCTCGCTCTGCGCGCGCCGGACTTTGTCGCGGCGATCGACCGGCTGGTCGCCGACGATCTCGGCGCCGAGCAGGTGGCGCGACGCGACGGCACGCCGGTGCCACCGGCCTTCCAGCCCTTCACCTTGCGCGAGATGAAGGTCGCGAACCGCTTCGTCGTTTCGCCCATGTGCCAATATTCCGCGCAGGATGGCCTGCCGGGCGACTGGCACCTGATGCATTACGGCGCCCGCGCCATCGGCGGGGCAGGGCTTGTCTTCACCGAGATGACCTGCGTCTCGGCCGATGCCCGGATCACGCCCGGCTGCACCGGCCTCTACAACGACCAGCAGGAAGCGGCCTGGACCCGAATCGTCGATTTCGTCCACGCCAACTCGGCGGCGAAGCTCTGCCTGCAGCTCGGCCACGCCGGCCGAAAAGGGGCGAGCAAGCTGATGTGGGACGGGATGGACCGGCCGCTCGCCGACGGCGCCTGGCCGATCGTCTCGGCCTCGCCGCTGCCGTACTACCCGGAGAGCCAGGTACCTCGGGAGATGACCCGCGCCGACATGGACCGGGTCAAGGCCGATTTCGTCGCGGCAGCCGAGCGCGGCCTGCGCGCCGGCTTCGACATGCTCGAACTGCACTGCGCCCATGGCTATCTGCTCGCGAGCTTCCTGTCGCCGCTGACAAACCAGCGCACGGACGCCTATGGCGGCTCGCTCGAAAACCGCCTGCGCTTCCCGCTCGAAGTCTTTGCCGCACTTCGTCAAAAGTGGCCGGCCGACAAGCCGATGTCGGTGCGCATCTCGGCTACGGACTGGCAGGAAGGCGGCATCAGCCCGGCCGAGTCGGTCGCGATCTCCGAAGCCTTCGCCCAGGCCGGCTGCGACCTCGTCGACGTCTCGACCGGCCAGACCACGCCGCGCGCCAGGCCGCTCTATGGTCGCATGTTCCAGACGCCATTCTCCGACCGCATCCGTAACGAGGCCGGCGTCGCGACCATGTGCGTCGGCGCCATCACCTCGGCCGACCAGGCCAACACCATCGTCGCCGCCGGCCGCGCCGATCTCGTCGCGCTCGGCAGGCCGCATCTCGCCGACCCGTCTTTCGTGCTGCGGGCGGCAGCCTGGTATGGCGCGGACGTCGCGCAGCCTGTGCAGTACCAGCCCGGCAAGGACCAGCTGATGCGCAACACGCCGCGCGAGCGTGAGGAGCTCCAGGAGCTCAAGTTGAAGGCCAAGCCGAGCCGCCATGGCGGTGAGGCGGCTGATACGACGACTCCGGCCGCACGGGCAGCAGAATAGCCGGAACCTGATTGGGCGGTGGCCGGTTGATCAAGGACTTCCTCGATCAACCGGAGATCCGCCATGACTGCCAGGACGACGCTGCTTGCCCTGCTGACGACGGTCGCGCTGACCGCCACCGCTATGGCGCAGACACCTCACCCCACAAAGCAGCCCGACAATTCCGGCGTCGGTCCCAAGACGACCCATCCGAGCCAGGTCGACAAGGGCCAGAACATGATCCTGCCGTCAGCTGGACAGGCTGGCCAGTCGGCGGCGCCGACCATGGTCTATGATTGCAAGAACAAGCCGCAGGACTGCACCACGCCGCCGGCGCCCGGCGACAAGAGCAGCGCGCCGACGCAATCGACGCCGAAGAAATAGAACATGAAATTGCATTTGCGCAATTTGTGATTGGCTTGGAGCCATCTTTATGGCGTGGGCGCAAAGACTATATCGGTGGGCAACGCAAGCGCCTCGCCAGATGAGGTGCGCAACCAAGGGGCCCGCACCATGCAGCTCAACGGCATCCACCACGTCACCGCCATCACCGCCCAGGCCGCCCAGAACCGCCGCTTCTATGTCGAGACGCTCGGCCTGCGCCTGGTCAAGAAGACGGTGAACCAGGACGATACCTCCGCCTATCACCTGTTCTACGCGGACGGCGCCGGCTCGCCCGGCACCGATTTGACCTTCTTCGACTGGCCGACCGCTCCGGCAAAGCGCGGTACGCATTCGATTACGCGGACCTCGCTCAGGGTCGCCAGCGAAGCGTCGCTCGACTTCTGGCGCGATCGCCTGACCGCGGCCGGCGTCAAGGTCTCCGATACGCGCCTGCTCAATGGCCGCGCTGCGCTTGATTTCGAGGATCCGGAGGGCCAGCGCCTGACGCTTATCGTCGATGGCGGGACGATCCCCTTCGTCGCCTGGGAGAAGAGCCCGGTGCCGGCCGAGCATCAGATCCGCGGCCTCGGGCCCGTGACGATCTCGGTGCCGCAGATCGAGCGGACCGAACTCGTCCTGACCAAGCTGCTCGGACTGGAGCGCATCGCCGACTATCGCGATGCGGCTCATGCCAGCGGCGACATCCATGTCTTCCGGATTGGCGAAGGCGGTCCGGCGGCGGAGCTCAATGTCGCGGTCGAGCCGGGCCTCAATCCGGCGCGCGAAGGCGCCGGCGGGGTCCATCACCTGGCTCTGCGTACGCCGAGCTTCGGCGAATACGATGCCTGGGCCGAACGCCTGCGTGCTTCGGGCTATCCGAACAGCGGGCCGGTCGATCGCTTCTATTTCCGCTCGCTCTATCTGCGCGAGCCGAATGGCGTGCTGATCGAGATCGCCAGCGACGGGCCGGGTTTCGCCACCGACGAGCCCTTCGAGACGATGGGCGAGGGGCTGTCGCTGCCGCCCTTCCTCGAGTCGAAGCGGGCTGCGATCGAGGCGGGCCTGAAGCCGCTGGCCTGACCATGCCCAAACGAGCCAGACGCGCTGCGGCCATCCCGGCCGCAGCGCGATCAGCTTTGCCTAAATTTGTTTTGATTCATCGGGAATTAACCAAGCAAGGGCTGAATGAACCTTGTGAGGTTGGGGCCTCCCGAGACTGACGAACAGGCCGTTGCGGTCTGCCTGGCGCGATCGAGCGCGGTGGCGAGACAAGCAGGGTGCTGCGTCTCAGCGGGATGCCTTCGCGGTGTCCCGAGGCGTTGCGTATGCGTAGCTCGAACAAGTTTGCCGGCTATTCCTATAGCTTGAAGCGTCGGCGCGGCAGCCCCTTCATCCGTCTTGGCATCCTCTTGGCCGTCGCCGGTAGCGCGATGGCAGGCATGTCAGTCTGGTCGAGCAAGCAGGCCGAGCCGGTCGCTGGCACGGGACATTTCGCTTCGAAGCAGGCGCAGCACCGTCCGGCACCCACGCCCGCCAACAGTTCGACGCCGCTGCTCCGCCCCGGCTATGCTGGTGGCTATGTCGCGCAGTCGCTCGCCGCCAGCGCGCCGCTGTCAGGTCGGTTCCAGTCGACGATGTCGACACAGATCGCGGCCGTGATCGATCCCGAGACCACTGGCTCGATCACGCCGTCCGAACCGGTCGGCGGCCCAAGCCTGGCGACGACCATGGTTGCCGTCCAACCCGCCACAGTCGAGCCGCCGCGCATCGCGCTGATCGCGCCGCGTCCGGTTCCGCGTCCCTCCGATCTCAAGCTGCCGACACCGCCCGAGCCGCGCCTCGCGACACGCGCGACCTCGCGTCAAGCCAAGGACGCCGTCGCCAAGGCCGAGCCCGGCACTGACAACCGCTCCTTCTTCGAGAAGCTCTTCGGCGTGAATGCGAACGCGCCGCAGAGCTCCGGCGAGCGTCTCGCCTATGCGGCGCCGCAGGACGACATCACCCAGCGCGGCGGCCGCGGCAGCGGCCTGACCGTCGCTCCGGCGCCGATGCCTGTGCCGATGTCGTCGGCGACACCGGCCGCCAGCGGCAAGACCGCAGTCTACGACATCAGTGCCCGCGTGGTTTACCTGCCCAATGGCGAGCGGCTCGAGGCCAATTCCGGTTTCGGCGAGATGATGAACGATCTCCGTTTCGTCCACGTCCGCATGAAAGGGCCGACACCGCCGCACGTCTACAATCTGGTCGAGCGCGAGGCGCTGTTCCACGGCGTGCGCGCCATCCGCATGCACCCGGTCGGCGGCGCCGGCAAGATCTTCGGTCGCGCCGGTCTGCTGGTGCACAACTACCTGCTCGGCCCGCGCGGCGACTCGAATGGCTGCGTCTCGGTCAAGGATTATGACCGCTTCCTGCAGGCCTTCCTGCGCGGCGAGATCAAGCAGCTCGTCGTGGTCGCCGGCCGGAGCTGACAGGTTCAGCCTGCCTTGCGCCAGAAGGACTGCGCTGGTCTGATCAGAGCATGATCGGACCAGCTCTACTCACGACGCGCCTGCTAGCACTCACGGCACTGGTATTCCCATTGGCGGTGGCCGTCCCGGCTGCCGCCGAAGTGCGTTTCGGCAACAATGTCCGCATTGGCGGGCATGATGTCTCGAACCAGCGCTTCGACCGCAGGAACCGCGGCGTCTACCACCTCTACGAAGGCCGCCCTCGCGATCCGGGTTGCAGCTGGCGCTCGGACGGCAGGGGCGGGCGGGTCAAGACCTGCCATCTCCAGCGCATCAGGCGGCACTGACGAACGAAAAGGGCCAGCACGAAGCTGGCCCCCAATCGTCTCAGCTCAGTTGCATGCAGGGTCCGCGGAACGACCGCCGGCCTGCCGACCTCCGTCTCAGAACTCCTCCCACCCGGCATCGCCGCCGCGGGCGTTCGCGACCTTGCGGGCAGGGGCCGGAGCGTAGGCCGGAGCGGGGCGCTCGCGGCGTGGAGCAGGGCGCTGCTGGGTAAAGGCCGCCTCTGCCAGCCCCCGGAGCCGCTCCGGCTCGGAGGCATTGGCGGGAGCGAGCGCAGCCGGCTGGTGCGAGATGGCGCTCTCGCTGGTCCGGAATCCGGCGACCAAGGCGTTGAGCTCGCCGATCTTGCTCGACAGCGCCCCGGCGGAGGCTGCGCTCTGCTCGGCCAACGCCGCGTTCTGCTGGGTCATCTCGTCCATATGGGCAACGGTCTGGCTCATCTCCTCGATGCCGTTGGCTTGCTCGCCCGACGCGGCGGCCACCTCCGACACGGTCGCCTGGACACTCTGCGAGGCGGCGACGATTCGGGTCAGTGCGTCGCCAGCCTGACGGACCAGCTTCACGCCCGCTGCGACCTCGGTGTTCGAGGAGGAGATCAGGCCGGTGATGTCCTTGGCCGCCTCGCCCGAGCGCTGCGCGAGTGAGCGGACCTCCGAAGCCACGACGGCAAAGCCCTTGCCGGCGTCACCGGCCCGCGCAGCTTCCACCGCCGCGTTCAATGCCAAGAGGTTGGTCTGGAAGGCGATATCGTCGATCACGCGGGTGATGTCGGAGATCTTCTTCGAGGCCTGCTCGATGCGCTCCATCGCCGAGACCGCGTCGGTGACGATGTTGCCGCCGGCCTGGGCGACCTGCATCGCTTCGCCGGCCTGGCGCACCGCCTGCTGGGCGGCCTGGGCGGCAGCTTTCACCGAGGCGGCGAGTTCCTCGGTGGTCGCGGCGCTCTCTTCCAGCGAAGAGGCCTGTTCTTCCGTGCGCTTGGAGAGGTCGTCTGCACCCATGTTGATCTCGCGCGCCGACAGGCCGACATCGGCCGACATCGTCTGGATTGTGCCGACCGTCGCCGACAGCCGCGCCAGCGTCTCGTTGATCGCATCCTTCAGTTCGGCGAAGCGGCCGCGATATGCAGTGGGGACCTGGTTTGTCAGGTCGCCGGCTGCGAGCGCCTGCAGGACGGCGACGAACTCGGTCGTGGCGCTGTCGACGACCGCGTTGATCTCGTTGATGCCGGCGACCAGCTTCTGCATCTGCTCGTCGCCATGGTCGATCTGGAGTCGCGCCGAGAAATCACCGGCCGCAGCCGCAGCGACGACCTCGCCGACATCGGACACGACTGAGGCCATCGCATCGGCCGAGCGGAGGCGGGCGGCGGAGGCGGCGCGCTCCTGCTCCTGCAGCAGGGCGACCTGCTCGGTACTCTGGCGCAGCACCGAGACCGCCCGCGCCATCTCGCCGATCTCGTCGCGGCGCTTGGTGTGCGGCACTTCGATCTGTGTGTCGCCGGCGGTCAGGCGGCTCATCGTCCCGCCGAGATCGACCAGGGGACGGATGATCGAGCGGCGAGAGAAGACCAGCGCTCCGGCAATGGCGGCGCCGAGCACCAGGATCAGCGCGACCGGCAGCCAGGTCCGCACCTGTCCTGAGAAGGCGCTCGCAGCCGAATCGACCTCGTTGGCGAGCGTTTCGTTGCCGCTACTGAGCCCGGTGAGCTCCTCCTGCAGCGTCGCACGGTTCTTCCGGCTGGCGTCGCTGTTGCCCCAGGCTTCGGCGGCGCGGGCCGAGATCTCGCGCACCAGGCGTGTCGTCTCCAGCCGGATGGCGACAAATTCGCCGATCAGGCCGCTGATCTTCTCCATGCGCTCGCGCTCACCCGGCGGGATGAGCTTGGCGAGCTCCTTGCGGCGCTCCTCGACCCTGGCCAGGCCGCCCTCGACCGTCGCTGCGGCGATGCCGGCGAGATGCGGATTGCGGGCGGTGTAGACGAGGTAGGAGTCGGCAACGACGAGATTGACCGCGACATTCAGCCGTTCGGCGGCGAGGGCGATGTGGTTCTGCTGCGACGAGCGCTCGTTCATCGTGTCGATGCGGGTCATCGCCAGCAGGGCGCAACCGAGTGCAACCAAGGCGCCGGCCGCGACAATCGCGATCAGCCCCAGAATCTGGGTCCTGATGGATTTCATGATGTCCCCTCGCAGGCCGCTAGTTCGACTGCGGCGCTGCAAGGTAGCGAGAGGCCTTGAATCCGGAGTTAACCGTGATCGACCTCAAGCGATTTTCAATCGGTTGAAACGTCGTGCTGGAAAAGCTGCTTTGGCAGCGCAGCCCCAGAATCGGTCGCGGGGCTGCGCATTGTGATGAACGGCCTTACTCTTCGGCAGTACCGGCCTTCTTGGCCTTGGCGCTCTTTGCTTTCGCCGGTGCCTTCTTGGCGGCTGCAGGCTTCTTGGCCGGGGCCTTCGCCTTGCCCTTCGCGCCGCCTCCGGCCGCCGCCTTGGCGTTGACCAGTTCGATCGCCTGCTCGGCGGTGATGCTCTCCTGCGCCATGGTCTTCGGCAAGGTGGCGTAGACCTTGCCCCAGGCGACATAGGGCCCGTACTTGCCAGCCCTGACCTCCATCTTGCCACCCTCCGGGTGCTCGCCGAGCTCACGTCCCGGCGTCGCCGCGCCATTGCCGAAGCGACGGCCGCCGGTGCCGCTCTCCTTGGCGACGATCAGGTCGATGGCGCGGTTGGCGCCGATCTCGAGGATGTCGTCTTCCTTGTCGATATTGGCGTAGGTCTTGCCGTGCTGGACGTAAGGCCCATAGCGGCCGATGCCGGCGAGGATCGGCTCGCCGCTGGTCGGATGCCTGGCCACTTCGCGCGGCAGCGAGAGCAAAGCGAGCGCCTTTTCCAGCGTCAGCGAACCGACGGTCTCGCCCTTGGGCAGGCTCGAACGCTTCGGCTTCTCGCCCTCGCCAAGCTGGATATAGGGGCCGAAACGGCCTTCGCGCGCGGTGACCTCGAGATCGGTGACCGGGTCCTTGCCGAGGGTGCGCACGCCATTGACGGTCTGGCCGCCCTCGGCCGCAGCCTCGCCTTCGGCAGCGGACGCCGTGAGCGGCCGGGTAAAGCGGCATTCGGGATAGTTCGAGCAGCCGACGAAGGCGCCGAACTTGCCGAGCTTGAGCGAGAGCGTACCGGTGCCGCAGACCTGGCAGCTGCGCGGATCGCCACCATCGGCGCGCGGCGGGAAGACGTGCTGGCCCAGGATGCCGTTCAGCGCCTCCAGCACGTCGCCGACGCGCAGTTCCTTGGTCTCGCCGATCGACTTGGTGAACTCGTCCCAGAATTCGCGCAGCAGCGCCTTCCAGTCGACATCGCCGCTGGAGACCAGGTCGAGCTTCTCCTCCAGGCTGGCGGTGAAATCGAACTCGACATAGCGCTTGAAGAAGGACTCAAGGAACGCGGTGACCAGCATGCCCTTGTCCTCGGGCACCAGCCGCTTCTTCTCGATGCGGACATATTCGCGGTCGCGCAGCGTCGCCAGCGTCGCGGCATAGGTCGAGGGCCGGCCGATGCCGAGCTCTTCCATGCGCTTGACCAGGCTCGCTTCCGAGAAGCGCGGCGGCGGCTCGGTGAAATGCTGGTCGGCGGCGACGGCCCGCTTCTCCAGCGGATCGCCCGCCTTCATCGCCGGCAGCTTCCTGGAGTCCTCGTCTTCCTCGTCGTCGCGGCTTTCCTGATAGAGCGTCAGGAAGCCGTCGAAGAGCACGACCTGGCCGGTCGCGCGCAGTTCAAGCGCGCGGGCTCCGACCTGGGCAGCGATGTCGACCGTGGTGCGCTCGATCGAAGCCGATTCCATCTGGCTGGCGATGGTCCGCTTCCAGATCAGCTCGTAGAGCTTGGCCTGCTCCGGTTCGAGATGGCGCGAGACCATGGCAGGCAAGCGGCCGAGATCGGTCGGGCGGATCGCCTCGTGCGCTTCCTGCGCGTTCTTGGCCTTGACCGTGTATTTGCGCGGAGCGTCCGGCACATAATTGTCGCCGAACTCCTTGCCGATGACGCGACGCGCCGCCGCGATCGCCGAACCGTCCATGTCGACGCCGTCGGTACGCATATAGGTGATCAGGCCGACGGTCTCGCCGCCGATGTCGACACCCTCATAGAGCCGCTGCGCCACCTGCATGGTGCGGGCCGGTGCCATGCCGAGCTTGCGCGAGGCTTCCTGCTGCAAGGTCGAGGTCTGGAAAGGCGGCTGCGGATGGCGCCTGACCGGCTTGGCCTCGACCTCGGCGACCGAGAAACGCGCAGTCTCCAGCGCGGCCTTGAAGGCCTGGGCCTCCTCGCCGGTGCCGATGTCGAGCCGGGTGATCTTCTTGCCGTCGGCGCCGGAGAGGCGTGCGTCGAAGGTCGCGCCGCTGCCGGTCGCGAGCGTCGCGATCAGCGACCAGTATTCGCGCGCCCGGAAGGCCTCGATCTCGCGCTCGCGGTCGCAGACCAGCCGCAGTGCCACCGACTGCACGCGCCCGGCCGAGCGGGCGCCTGGCAATTTGCGCCAGAGCACCGGCGAGAGGGTGAAGCCGACGAGATAGTCGAGCGCCCGGCGGGCGAGATAGGCGTCGACCAGCGCCTGGTCGATCGGGCGCGGATTGGCCAGCGCCTTCTGCACCGCATCCTTGGTCACGGCGTTGAAGGTGACGCGCTCGACCGGGATGCCCTTGATGGCGCGCTTCTGGTTCAAAGCCTCCAGCACGTGCCAGGAAATCGCTTCGCCCTCGCGATCCGGGTCGGTGGCGAGGATGACCTTCTCGGCGTTCTTTGCCGCCCGCGCGATCTCGGCGACCTGCTTGGCGCCGCGCCCCTCGGTCTCCCACAGCATGGCGAAGTCGTTCTCGGGATCGACCGAGCCGTCCTTCGCGGGCAGATCGCGGATGTGCCCGAACGAGGCGATGACCTCGTAGTCGGAGCCGAGATACTTATTGATCGTCTTGGCCTTGGCCGGCGACTCGACGACGAGGAGCTTCATGACGCTTCAAATCTCATAAACAAGAGGCGAGGCCCGGGCACGTATCTTGCCAGCCTCGCCGAACTTGGCGCGGGGCGCGTTGATAGCGGTTCGGGATTGCGCGCGAAAGTGGTTCACGCGGCCGGTCCTGTCAAACCCGATTCTGCTTTTCGGAGTAGGGCGGTCAGGCTAGGTCAGCAGCCGTCGCTGTTTCCTGCGCCGATTTTGGAGAGCTGAGCATGTCGTCGCAAAACCGGACAAGCCGGCTGACCTCTCTCGATATTCGCTCCCGCAAGGGCGGCGAGCCGATCGTCGCGCTGACGGCCTATACGGCGCCGATGGCGAAGATCGTCGACGAGGTCGCGGATGTCGTGCTGGTCGGCGACTCGCTCGGCATGGTCGTCTACGGGCTCGACAGCACCGTGCCGGTGACGCTGGAGATGATGAGCCTGCACGGCCAGGCGGTGACGCGCTCAACGACACGTTCGCTCGTCGTGATCGACATGCCCTTCGGCAGTTTCGAGGAGAGCCGCGAGCAGGCCTTCCGTAACGCCGCCCGGCTGTTGAAGGAGACCGGCGCTGGTGCCGTGAAGCTCGAGGGCGGTATCCGAATGGCCGAGACGGTGCGTTTCCTGGTCGAGCGCGGCGTGCCGGTGATGGGCCATGTCGGCCTGACGCCGCAGGCGGTCAACACGCTCGGCGGCTACAAGGCGCAAGGCCGCAGCAAGGCGGAATGGCCAGCGTTCATCGCCGACGCCACGGCGATCGCCGATGCCGGCGCCTTCTCGCTGGTGGTCGAGGCCGTTGCGGAGCCGCTCGCCGCCGAGATCACCGGACGGATCGCGATCCCGACCATCGGCATCGGCGCGTCCGCGGCCTGCGACGGGCAGGTGCTCGTCCTCGACGACATGCTCGGCCTTACGGGCCGCGTGCCGAAATTCGTCAAGGCTTATGGCGACTTGGCAGGGCAGGCGCGCGAGGCAGTTCGGACCTATGCCGCCGAGGTGCGCAGTCGGCAGTTCCCGGGCGAGGCGCATATCTACGCGCTGAAGGCCGAATGACCCACAAAGAACATGCGTGCCGCCTTGCGCCGGCCACGACTCGCCCCTAAACAGCGGTCTTCAAATGACATCGACCGCTCCGCTCTATCCGCACCGGCACCTCCTCGGGATCGAGGGGCTGTCCCATTTGGATATCGAGGCTCTGCTCGAGCGCGCCGAGACCTATGTCGCGCTCTCGCGCCAGGTCGAGAAGAAGACGGCGACGCTGCGTGGCCGCACCCAGATCAACCTGTTCTTCGAGCCCTCGACGCGGACGCAAGCCTCGTTCGAGCTGGCGGGCAAGCGCCTTGGCGCCGACGTCATGAACATGTCGGTCGGCTCCTCCTCGGTGAAGAAGGGAGAGACGCTGATCGACACCGCCGCGACGCTGAACGCGATGCGGCCCGACATCCTGGTCGTCCGTCACCATGCCGCCGGAGCCGTAAATCTGCTCGCCCGCAAGGTCGACTGCTCGGTCGTCAATGCCGGCGACGGCGCCCATGAGCATCCGACGCAGGCGCTGCTCGACGCGCTGACGATCCGCCGCAACAAGGGCCGTATCGCCGGCCTGACGGTCGCGATCTGCGGCGACATCCTGCATTCGCGCGTCGCCCGCTCCAACATCATCCTGCTGAGCGCGCTCGGCGCCAAGGTGCGCCTGATCGCGCCCTCGACCCTGCTGCCGACCGGTGTCGAGCGCATGGGCGTCGAGGTCTTCCGCGACATGAAGAAGGGGCTGGAGGGCGTCGACATCGTCATGATGCTGCGCTTGCAGCTCGAGCGCATGAATGGCGCCTTCGTGCCATCCTCGAAGGAGTATTTCCGCTATTTCGGGCTCGATCGCGAGAAGCTCTCCCTGGCCGCGCCGGATGCGCTCGTCATGCATCCCGGCCCGATGAATCGCGGCGTCGAGATTTCCTCCGAAGTCGCCGATGGCGCGCAATCGCTGATCCGCGAGCAGGTCGAGATGGGCGTGGCCGTGCGCATGGCGGTGCTCGATGCGCTTGCGCAGCACCTGCCCAATGGCTGAGCCGGATGGAGGTTTTCCTCGCCTGGCTGCTGCGTCGGATGCATCGGGCTCGGATCGTCTTCGTCGGTCTCTACCTCCTGGTCATGGCCGGCTTCATCTATGCCGAGCCACGCTCCGCCTGGACCTGGCTGATCGTGCTGCTCGGCGCGCTCCTGTGCGTTGGCATCTGGGGGCTGGTCGGGTTCTGGCACTATGTCTTCACGCAGCGCCGCGAGCGCGAGAATGGGATCGAGCGTAGCGATGGCTGACAGCAGCGATCTTGCGATCATCGGTGCGCAACTGGTCGACCCGGCCTCCGGCCGCGAGGGCGTCGGCAGCGTCCTGATCCGCGACGATGTGATCGCCGATGTCCATTGGGGTGGCGATCGCCCGGAGCTGCCGGCCGGCATCGCGGTGGAAGAGGCCCGGGGGCTCGTGCTTGCACCTGGCCTCGTCGATCTTCGCGCCTTCCTTGGCGAGCCCGGCGCCGAATTCCGCGAGACGCTCGGAACGGGCTCGCAGGCCGCCGCCGCTGGTGGTGTCACCACGGTGATCTGCCGCCCCGACACTGATCCGCCGATCGACGACCCCTCCGTCATCGACTTCATCAAGCGCCGTGCCCGCGACAAGGCGATCGTCAACGTTCTGCCGGCGGCGGCGCTGACCAAGGGGCTGGCCGGCAAGGAGATCACCGAGTTCGGCCTGCTGCTGGAAGCAGGCGCGGTCGCCTTCAGCGACGGCGCCAACGGCGTGCGCAACCCGCAGCTCATGCGCCGAGCCATGATCTATGCCCGCGACTTCGACGCGCTGCTGATCAACCATGTCGAGGACCCGGACCTGCGCGGCACCGGCGTGATGAACGAGGGCGAGTTCGCCAGCCGCAAGGGCCTGCCCGGCATCCCGCACGAGGCCGAGACGGTGATGCTGGAGCGCGACCTGCGCCTCGCCCGCGCCTCCGGCGCTCGCTACCACGCCGCCATGGTCTCCTGCGCGGATTCGCTCGCGCTGATCCGCCGGGCCAAGGAAGACGGACTCAACGTCACCTGCGGCGTCTCGATCAACAATCTCTGCCTGAACGAGAACGATGTCGGCGAATACCGCACCTTCTGCAAGGTCTCGCCGCCGCTCCGGCACGAGGACGAGCGGCTGGCGATGATCGAGGCGGTGGCCGAGGGGTTGATCGACGTCATCGTCTCCGACCATGACCCTCAGGATGTCGAGACCAAGCGCCAGCCCTTCGCCGAGGCCGCCAATGGCGCACTCGGCATCGAGACGCTGCTGCCGGCGGCGCTGCGGCTCTATCACAGCGAGCAGATCGGGCTTGCCTCACTGTTCGCGGCCCTGTCGAGCCGGCCAGCCGAATTGCTCGGGCTCGGCTGCGGTCGTTTGGAGGCTGGCGCTCCGGCCGACCTCGCCTTGATCGACATCGACGCGCCGTTCGTCGTCGACAAACGCAAGCTCAAATCGCGCGCCAAGAACTCGCCCTTCGATGAGGCGCGGCTGCAGGGAATCGTGCAGGCGACCCTGGTCGGCGGCCGGGTGGTGTATCGCGGCGAAGCTGCGTAAGCTCAACCGAGACGGGCAGGGGAGGTTGCATGGCTGAGGCGTTCGCTTGGGCGTATCCGGGCCCGATGGGGCTTGCCGCGCTCGTCCTCGGCTATCTCTTCGGCTCGATCCCGTTCGGCATCATCCTGACTCGGCTGAGCGGCGGTCCCGACCTGCGCACGATCGGATCCGGCAATATCGGCGCGACCAATGTGCTGCGCACCGGTAACAAGAAGCTGGCGGCGCTGACATTGCTCGGCGACATGCTGAAGGGCACCGCCGCAGTCCTGCTCGCTGGCTGGCTGCTCGGCGGCAAGAGTGCGGCGCTGGCGGCTGGTCTCGGCGCCTTCATCGGCCATCTCTTCCCGGTCTGGCTGCGCTTCAAGGGCGGCAAGGGCGTCGCCACCTTCCTCGGCATCCTGATCGGGCTGAAATGGTCGATCGCGCTGATCTTCGCTGCGATCTGGCTCAGCATCGCCTATCTGACGAAGTACTCCTCGCTCTCCGCCTTGATCGCCAGCCTGCTGACGCCGCTATTGCTCTGGTTCTGGCTGCGTGATGCCCAGGCAGCCGGGCTGATGGCGATCCTCGCTTTGCTGCTCTGGTTCATGCACCGCGAGAACATTGTGAGATTGCTGTCCGGCCGCGAAGGCAAGATCGGACAGAAAGGCTGATTGCCGATGGCCGGTTTCGCTCTCCACGACCGGCAGCGCCTCGACTGGCTCCGTCTGATCCGCAGCGAGAGCATCGGCCCGCGCACCTTCCGCACATTGGTCAACCGCTTCGGCGGCGCGGCTGGCGTACTCGAAGCCCTGCCGGAACTCGGCCGCCAGGCCGGGCGCACGCTCAGGCTGTGCACCGTGGCCGAAGCTGAGCGGGAATTCGACGCGCTGCGTCGGCGCGGCGCCCATCTGATCGCGCTCGGCGAAGCCGCCTATCCCGTGCCGCTGCAGGCGATCGATTCGGCGCCACCGCTGATCACGATCGACGGCGACCCGGCGGCGCTGAACCGCCCCTGCGTTGCCGTGGTCGGCTCGCGCAACGCCTCGGCTGCCGGGTTGAAATTCACGGCGACCCTGGCGCGCGAGCTCGGCGATGCCGGCTTCGTCGTCGTCTCGGGCCTTGCCCGCGGCATCGATACGGCAGCTCATCAGGCGAGCCTGGAGAGCGGCACGATCGCGGTGCTGGCCGGCGGGCTCGACGAGGTCTATCCGATGCAGAACATTCCCTTGCTCGATCGCATCCGCCAGCGTGGCGCGGCGCTGAGCGAGATGCCGCTCGGCTGGGTGCCGCGCGGGCGTGATTTTCCGCGGCGAAACCGCCTGGTCTCGGGCCTGGCCCTGGGAACGGTCGTGGTCGAGGCGGCGCGCAAATCCGGCTCGCTGATCACCGCCCGCTTCGCCAACGAGCAAGGCCGGCAGGTCTTCGCCGTGCCGGGCTCGCCGCTCGATCCGCGCGCGGAGGGCGGCAATCACCTGATTCGCGAGGGCGCGATCCTCTGTGCCGAGACGGCGCATGTCGTCGACGTGCTGGCGCCGATGCTGCGGCAGGGCGATCTGTTCGGTCCTGTGCCGTTCCTTGCGCGCGAGGGGGGAGAGCCGCCTGCGCGTCAAGAGGCGCTCTGGGACGAGCTCGACTTGCCGGAGGTGCTGCCGGCGCCGAAGCTCGAGCTCGAAAGCGGGTTTCCGCAGCGACGGGACGTTATTGCGGACGTCCCGCATCGACGCCTGCTCGATTTGATCGGCTCAGCGCCGATAGCGATGGATGATCTTGTTCGCGCCAGCGGCCGGCCTGCGCGCGAGGTCAGCCGCATCCTGCTCGAACTGGAGCTGGAGGGCGTGGTGCAGCGTCATGCCGGTGGTGCGCTCTCGCGGTCGGGGTGAGCCCGGCAGCCTGGGATCAGTCGGCCGCATCGCCCCAGCGGCCACGTTCCCGCTCGGCTTCCGCTGCCGCAAGATCCAGGAGGGTGACGAGCAGGTCGAGATCGGCGGCGCGGGCCTGGCTGCCGAGTTCGACGAGCATTGCCGCCGCTTTGGCGGCGACATCGCGCTGCAGGTCGCGTTGACGTGCTCTCTTTGCGACGAGAAGCTGCAGCGCCAAGACTTCAGCCTCGCCATGAGCCAGCAAGCTGCGAGGTGCTGCAAAGTCAGTGGAAGTGTGGGCGGTAGTCGTTGGAGACGCCGGCATGGGAGGCTCCCGCTAGGTTGTTCGCGTTTATTTATGCAACCTATGATTTAATAATCTACAAAAGACGAGGGGTCAGGTCGGGATGTCCGGCCCTGAGACTTCACCGAGCTGCAATTGGCAGGTTCGGCGATTGATCGCCGCTTCCAGCCGCGTCATGTCGACGAAATAGGCTAGGCTGCTGAGATGCGCTGCCCGGGCCATCGCTCCGAGCTCGATGCTGATCTCTTCGATATAGGATGCAACCTCCAATTGCATTCGCGCCAGCGCGTCCATGCTGTGCGGGCCGGGAGAGGCCAGGGTGCTGCGGCCGGGGTGTGCAACAGGAGTCAAGCGATTGTCTTCCGGACAGATTTTATCCTCCTTGCTCCGCCGTGATACTGCTTTTCTCATCTCGTCTGCCCTCGCGATGGCATCAGCCCGGGGAAACGAACCGGTGTTTGATGGATGCTATTCTTGCTACTCGATTTCGAAGAATGCAATCACTGCGTGTATAAATTTTCTCGTAATGGAACGTTCTGCAGGCCGGTGCGTTCCTCAGCGGTCGCAATTCGGCCGCGATTGGTTCAGCCCCGGTTCAACCGGAGCGCGCTAGATCGGGCACCAAGGCGGGCATCCGCCGACAGGAGAATGGCATGTCAGATTTCGGAAAGAGCCGCTTCCTCGTGACGCTCGCCGTCACCGGCAGCATTCTGGCCGCGGGCCTGACGCCGGTCATGGCCGGCGAAACCCGTGCGGTCGGCTTCGACAAGAGCCGTCTCGATGCGGCGCAGGCCGATTATTCGCAATACTATCGCCGTGGCTGGCGCGGCAATAATCGTGGCGCGGCGATCGCGGCTGGCGTCGGCCTCGGCATCCTCGGCGCCGCGGCGATTGCAGCCAGCAGACCGCGCTATGCCGAGCCCGTTTACGGTTACGGCGGCGGCTATGGTTACGAACCGAGCTACGTCTATGAGGAGCCGGTCTATGTCGCGCCGCGTCGCTACTATGGCCCGCGCCATTACGGCTACTATCCCGACAACATCCGTGATCCGGCCGGCGGCAGCTATCGCTGAGGCTTGATCTAGGCAAACAGCCTTAATCAGTTCTGAACGCCTGGCGCCTAGGCTTCAAGGGTCGCTTCCGTCGCATGGCGGAAGCGGCCCTTTTCGCGGCGCGCGAGACCAAGCGGCTCCGATCCTGGAGCCATTGCCTTGTCGACCTTGGAGAATGACGATGAAATCCTCGCTCAAGACGCTGCTGTCCGGCTGCGGCGCGGTCGCCCTGGCGATGTTCTGTTCAGGCGCGGCAATGGCCCAGTATTACGGTGACGGCTATGATCGCCGCTACGACCGGCGCTATGAGCGCCCCAGCTACGACCGGGGTTATGACCGTGGCTACGACCGGGGCCGGCGCGATGGCAGCTACGGACGCGACGACCGCGGCTATGGACGTGATGACCGGCGCTATGGACGGGATGGCGGCGGGTATCAGCGTAGGCCTGATCCGAACAACCCGCTTGCCGGGATGAGCATCGAAGACCAGAAGCGGGCGATCAAGAACCAGCGCGACGCACAGAAGAAGGCGATCAAGCGCGGTTATCTTCTTCAGTAGCCCAATCGTCTTCCGGCCCGCTCGCATCCGCGTCGAGGCGGGCGAGCCGGTCGAGGGCGCCCTGCAGGATGTAGGCCGCCGCCATCTTGTCGACGACGGCGGCCCGCCGGGCGCGCGAAGCATCGGCATCGAGCAATGTGCGGGTAACGGCGAGCGTCGACATCCGCTCGTCCCAGAACACGATCGGCAGCGCCGTCAATGGCGCGAGATTGCGCACGAAGGCCCGCGTCGATTGTACCCGCGGCCCCTCGGTTCCGTCCATGTTGAGCGGTAGGCCGATCACCAGCCCGGCGATCGCATGGGTCTGCGCCACTTTCAGCAGCGCCGCCGCATCCTGCTTGAACTTGATGCGCTGGATCGTCTCCAGCGGCGATGCGATCCGGCGTTCGACATCGGAGAGCGCGAGCCCGATCGTCTTGGTGCCGAGATCGAGCCCAAGCAAGCGAGCGTGCTCGGGCAAAGCGAGGAAATGGTCCAGGTCGACGAGGTTGTTGGCCATCCCTGGCCGGTAGCACGGGCCGCCCGCCTAAGCGAGCGGCCCGCTTAACTCAATTGGCGTTCTGCGGCGTCAGGCCGGCCGCCTTCAGCGCCGCGCCCCATTTCGCGACCTCGGCGGCGAAGCGCTTGCCATGGGCATCGCGTGTCCATTCCGCCGTCGGGAAGGCGCTGGTGCCGACAGCCTTGAAGCGGTCGAGCACCGCCGGGTCCTTCAGCGCCGCCTGCAACGCGCCGTTGAGCTTGTCGAGCGCGGCCGGCGGCGTACCCTTCGGCGCGTAGAGGCCGTGCCAGATCGTCATGTCGATCTCGGTGCCGGCTTCGCGCGAGGTCGGGACGTTCGGCAGCACGCCGAGGCGCTCCGGCGAGGTCACGGCATAGGCGCGGATCTTGTCGGACTGGATCTGCGGCACCGCCGTGGTCGACTGGTCGCAGAGCACGTCGACCTGGCCGCCGACGAGGTCGTTCATCGCCGGTCCCGTGCCGCGATAGGCGACCTGGGCGAGCTTCACGCCCAATGCCTGCGAGATCAGCACGGCGCACAGATGCGCGTTCGAGCCGACGCCGGCATGGGCGACGGTGAGCTTCTCGGCCTGTTGTTTGGCGTAGGGGAAGAAGGCCTTGCCGTCGACCGGGGGCAAAGCGAGCTTGCCGGCGATCACCATCGGCCCGGTGTTGACGAGGCCGACCGGGGCGAAGGCGGTCTGCGTCTCGTAGCCGAGATTGGCGTAGAGCGCCGGCGCGGCGGCGAGCGCGAGATGGTGGATCAGCAGGGTGTGGCCGTCCGCCTCGGACGAGACGAGGCGCTTGGCGCCGGCCGTCCCGCCGGCGCCGGCGATGTTCTCGACGATGATCTGCTGGCCGAGCGTGCGGCCCATATGCTCGCCGAGCAGGCGCGCGATCACGTCGCTGGGGCCGCCGGCGGCGAAGGGCACGATCAGGGTGATCGGCTTGCTCGGAAAGCTTTGGGCCAAAGCGGGCGTGCCTAGCCCCAGCAGCAGCAGCCCGGTCAGGGCGCCGCGGCGCGTCGTAAGGAATCTGCGGAAATGGGCGATCATTCGTTTCCTCCGGTGTGGCGGCCGCTCTGCGTCGGCTTGGTCGAAATCTCGTGGCGTGCAGCCATCGAGCTTTGGTCGCTCCAGTTCGAGCGAAACTTTAGAAATATATGGCAACAAATTGATGATGCGTCGATTGCGATCGGTCGACGCTCTAGCGCGCCTATGAAGCGGGGGGCGATTCAGCGCAGGTCTGACAGGTAGTGAACCTCCTGGGTCAGGCACAGGCTGAGCCTGTGCTCGACGGGCGTGCCGTCGAGCGACAGGGCGATGCGGTCGATCTGCAGGGCCGGCTCGCCGGCCGCAACGCCGAGCGCCGCGGCGTCGTCTCCAGCCAGCACCACCGCCTTGAGCCGCTCGCGCGCATTGGCGATGGTGATGCCGTAATGGCCCGCATAGAGGCTGTAGAGGTTGTTCGGGATCGGCCCGTTCTCCAGGCCCGGAAAGAGCTGCTGCGGCAGACTGAGTGTCTCGACGATCAGCGGCGCGCCGTCGAAGGCGCGTTGCCGGCGGATGCGGATGACGGCGGCGCCCTCGGCGAGATCCAGCGCCGCGCGCTCGGTTTCGCTGGCCGGGCCGGTTGTCACTGAGAGGACGACGCTGTCGGGAAAGCGCGGCGCGCCGCGATCGGGCGCCAGCTTGAAGAACTGGAACAGGATGCGGCGCTCGTCATGCTCGGCGACGAAGGTGCCGCGGCCCTGGCGCCGCACCACGAGGTTCTCGGCGGCGAGCTCGTCGAGCGCCTTGCGCACCGTGCCCTGGCTGACGCCGATCTCGGCGGCGAGCTGGCCTTCGCTCGGCAGCGCCGCGCCCGGCGCCCAGACGCCGTCCATGAGCCTGCGCACAAAGATCGCCTTCACCTGCCGATAGAGCGGCCGGAAGCCCAGCGCCTCCGGCGTATCGGGTTCGCGGGGCTGACTTGCGATTTCGAGCTTGTGCACACTCATATGTCTTATATAAGACTTGGGCGCAGCCACGTCGAGCCCGATTTCGCAAATGGGTCGGCGTGCAGGTCACGAAATCGGTTCAGGGGAGTTCGCCATGAGCAAGCCGCATCTGCTGGTGCATGAGAAGAAGGACACGGTCGGTGTCGTCGTCGTCGAAGGCCTGAAGGCCGGGACCGACATGCTCTGTGTCGTCACGCACGATAATTCCGACTTCCGCCTCGCCGCCAAGATGGACATCCCGATCGGCCACAAGGTCGCGCTCAAGGACATCAAGAAGGGCGACACGATCTGGAAATACGGCCAGGACATCGGCAAGGCCGTCGCCGACGTGAAGCAGGGCGAGCACCTCCACGTGCACAACGCCAAGACCAAGCGCTGGTGAGCGCCGGCCTCCGCCTACTCCGATCCTAGGGCTCCCATCAGGTCGAGCCCCAACGTCCAGGAAACGCCAATGTCCTCCATCGTCGCCAATTTCGACCTCGTCAAAGGCAAGCTCGCCAGGGTTAAGGGCCGCAAGATCGAGGCGCCTGAGTTCAAGACGCCCTTCGTCAAGCGCCCGACCGGCCGCAGCCTCGATTCCTTCCTGGGCTGGCGCCGTGAGAACGGTCGCGTCGGCGTGCGCAACCATGTGCTGCTGCTGCCGCTCGACGATCTCTCGAACGCCGCCTGCGAGGCCGTCGCCAACAACATCAAGGGCACGCTGGCGATTCCGCACGCCTATGGCCGCCTGCAGTTCGGCGAGGACCTCGAGGTCCATTTCCGCACGCTGATCGGCACCGGCTCGAACCCGAACGTCGCCGCCGTCATCGTCATCGGCATCGAGGATGGCTGGACCAAGCGCGTCGTCGACGGCATCGCCAAGACCGGCAAGCCGGTGGTCGGCTTCGGCATCGAGGGCCATGGCGACATCGCGACGATCGCGAAGGCGTCCTATGTCGCCAAGGAGTTCGTGCAGTGGGCGACCGAGCTGCAGCGCACCAAGTGCGGCATCGAGGAACTCTGGGTCTCGACCAAGTGCGGCGAGTCGGACACCACCACCGGCCTGTCTTCCTGCCCGACCGTCGGCAACATGTACGACAAGTGGATCCCGCGCGGCGTCTACGGCGTCTTCGGCGAGACCTCCGAGATCACCGGCGCCGAGCACCTCTGCAAGGCGCGCGCGGCGACGCCTGAAGTCGGCGAGCGCTGGTACAAGATGTGGAAGGCCTATCAGGACGACGTCATCGAGGCCCACAAGACCGACGATCTCTCCGATTCGCAGCCGACCAAGGGGAACATCGCCGGCGGCCTGACCACGATCGAGGAGAAGGCACTCGGCAATCTCGAGAAGATCGGCCGCGAGTGCAAGTTCATCGACATCCTCGAACCGGCGCAGGCGCCGGAGAAGGGGCCTGGCCTCTACTACATGGACACCTCCTCGGCCGCGGCCGAGTGCGTGACCCTGATGGCGGCGGGCGGCTATGTCGTGCACACCTTCCCGACCGGGCAGGGCAACGTCATCGGCAATCCGATCGTCCCGGTCATCAAGATCACCGGCAACCCGAAGACGATGCGGACCATGCCCGAGCACATCGACGTCGACGTCTCCGGCATCCTGCGGCGCGACCTCACCATCCCGCAGGCCGGTGATGCCCTGATCGAGAACATCGTGCGCACCGCGAATGGCCGCCTCACGGCAGCCGAGGCGCTGGGCCATCGCGAGTTCTCGATGACCAAGCTATACCGCAGCGCCTGAGCAACTGCGTCTCCGGGCGCGACGAGGCGAAAGAAGTGTCGGACAGCATCGTTTCATTGCATGCGCCGGGGCGGGACGTGTTGCCCGCCTACGCCCATGCCCTGGAAGTGGGCTGGTCGCCGAACACGATGCGCAACGTCGCGCCCGAGCAGCTCGCCGCGATCGCGGCCGATCCCGACGGTTTCATCGCCGGGCTCAACAACCGCGGCGGCAAGATCCGCCTGCACGATGGCAGCGAGGTCGCGCGCCTGCCGGACATGATCCGCTGGATCATCGCGGACGACCGGCCGGAGCGTCCCTTCGTCGGCAGCATCAACCTGCGCTGGCAGGAGGACGAGGCGGGCAAGCCGGTCACGGAGCTGCCGGCGCATGTGCTCGGCCATGTCGGCTACACCATCCTGCCGAACCATGCCGGAAACGGTTACGCCAGCGCCGCCCTGGCGGCCGTGCTGGCCGAGGCACGCACTATCGGCCTGCCCTTCGTCAAGATCACCTGCGACGCCAATAACACGGCCTCGCGGCGGATCATCCAGAAGAATGGCGGGCGTTTCATCGAAAATTTCGTCGCTCTGTTCTATGGGCCCGGCGAGCGGCTGATGTACCGGATCGATTTGCAACCATGACCGAAGCAGCCGTCCCGCGCCTGGCGAAAGACCTCGGCCCGCTCCTGCCGGGCATCGCGCTCTCGACGGTGGTGGCCATCGCCTCCGTCCTGGCAGAGCCCGTCCTGAAGCAGCTTGCAGGCGGTCGCGTCGGCATACCCGCCGTGGTCATCGCGCTGGTGATCGGGATGGCGCTACATTCGGTCGCGAACACCAAGCGCTTCCTCCCGGGCATGACCTTCTGCGTCAAGAAGCTGCTGCGCTGGGCGATCGCTTTGCTCGGCCTGCGGGTCGCGCTCGGCGACATCATCGCGCTCGGCCTGGGCACGGCTGTGCTCGTCGTCGTCTCCATGGCTGTGACCGTCGTCACCGGTTTCGTGCTGGCGCGGCTGCTCGGCCGTGAGCCCGGCGTCGGCGCCCTCGGCGGCGTCGCCACCGCCGTCTGCGGCGCCTCGGCCGCGCTCGCGACGGCGACGGTCGTCCCCGATTATCGCAACAAGGCCGCCGACACCGCCTTCACCGTGATCGCGATGAACGTGCTCGCCACGGTGGCGATGCTGGCCTATCCGCTGCTCTGCGCCTGGCTCGGCCTCTCGCAGCAGCAGACCGGCGTGATGCTTGGCGCGACCATCCACGACGTCGCGCAGGTGGTCGGCGCCGGCCAGGCGGTCTCGGACGAGGCTGCAAACGCGGCTGTCATCGTCAAGCTGTTCCGGGTCTTCCTGCTGTTGCCCTGCGTGCTGATCGTCGGCTGGTGGCTGACCCGGCATGGCGAGACCCATGGCGACGCCAAGGTCCCCGTGCCGGTCTTCGCCTTCGTCTTCCTGGTCATGTGCGTGGTGAACAGCGTGCTGAGCACGCAGGCAGGGCTCGCCGGGATCTACCTGCCGATCCGCGACATCCTGCTCGAAGTCTCGCGCTGGGGCCTGCTGATCGCGATCGCGGCGCTCGGCTTGGGAACCTCGATCGCGGCGATGGCCCGCCTCGGCTGGCGCCATCTCGCCGTGGTCACCGGCACCTCTCTCGTCATCCTCGTCGTCGCCACGGGCGGGATCATCCTGCTCGGTTGACCGACATTCACAGCGGAAAGAGCCATGACCGACATCGTCATCACCGAATTCATGGACGAGGCGGCGGTGGCGGCGCTGAAGGCGCGCTACAGCGTCCATCATGATCCCGATCTCTTCGGCAAGCCCGACGAGCTCGCGCGCCTGGTTGCCGACATCCCGGCGCTGATCGTGCGCAACCAGACGCAGGTTCGTGGTGCGCTGCTGGCGGGCGCGAAGAACCTCACGGTCGTCGGCCGGCTCGGCGTCGGCCTCGACAATATCGACATGGAGGCCTGCTCGGCGCGCGGCATCCAGGTCTTCCCGGCGACCGGCGCCAACAGCCTGTCCGTGGTCGAGTATGTGATCGGCACGGCGATGACGCTGCTGCGCGGCGCCTATTTCGCCAATGCCGCAATGCTCGCCGGCGAATTTCCGAAGACCAAGCTGATCGGCCGCGAGATCGCCGGCAAGCGCATGGGCCTGGTCGGCTTCGGTGCGATCGCCCGCGACACGGCCCAGCATGCCAAGGCTCTCGGCATGACCGTCGCGGCCTATGACCCCTATGTTCCGGCTGATGCCCCGGTCTGGAAAGGCATCGAGAAGCTCGAGCTCGACGCGCTGCTCGCGACCTCCGACGTGATCTCGATCCATCTGCCGCTGACGCCCGAGACGCGTGGCGTGATCGGCGAGGCCGCCTTCGCGAAGATGAAATCCGACGCCATCCTGATCAATGCTGCCCGTGGCGGCGTCATGGACGAGGCTGCGCTGGTCGCGGCGCTGAAGGGCGGGCGCCTCGGCGGGGCGGCGCTTGACGTCTTCGAGCAGGAACCGCTCAAGGCCGATGGCGCCAAGCTCTTCGCCGGCACGCCCAATCTGATCCTGACGCCGCATATCGCCGGCAATACGATGGAATCGAACGGCCGCGTCTCCGGCCTGGTCGCCGAGCGGGTGATGGCGGCGCTGGAGGGCAGGGCATGACGAAGCTCTCGTTGGAGGCGGCCGAACAGAAGGTCGCGGAGCTCTTCATCGAGGCCGGCGCCTCGCCCGCCAATGCGGCTTCCGTCGCGCTGGCGCTGGTCATGGCCGAGGCGGACGGGCTGAAAGGCCACGGCCTCTCGCGCGTGCCGACCTACATTTCCATGCTGCGTTCCGGCAAGATCGACGGCCAGGCCGTGCCGATCGCGCGCCAGCCCAAGCCCGGCGTGCTGGCGATCGACGCCGCCCACGGCTTCGCCTATCCGGCGATCGACCTTGCCGTGATCGAATTGCCCGAGATCGCCCGCAAGCAGGGCATCGCCGCCGCCCCGATCCGCCGCTCCAATCATTGCGGCGCCGCCGGACTGCATGTCGAGCGGCTGGCCGAGCAGGGGTTGGTCGCACTGCTCTTCGCCAATACGCCCGGCGCAATGGCGCCTTGGGGCGGCGCCAAACCGGTCTTCGGCACCAATCCAATCGCCTTCGCCGCGCCGCTTCCCGGCCGTGAGCCGCTGGTGATCGACATGGCGCTCTCCAAGGTGGCGCGCGGCCCGATCGTCGCCGCCAAACAGAAGGGCGAGGCTATCCCCGAAGGCTGGGCGCTCGACGCCGCCGGCAAACCGACCACCGACCCGGCCGCCGCGATCGCCGGCACCATGGTCCCGCTCGGCGACGCCAAGGGCGCGACGCTCGCCATGATGGTCGAGATCCTGGCCGCTGCGCTGGTCGGCACCCATTTCGCCTTCCAGGCCTCGTCCTTCCTCGACGACCAGGGCGGCCCGCCTGACACCGGCCAGCTCATCCTCGCGATCGACCCGGCGAGCATGGGCGGCAACTGGTTCGCCGAGCGCATGAGGCTGCTGACCCACGCGATCGAGGAGCAGCCGGGCACAAGGCTGCCCGGCATGCGGCGCTATGGCCTACGGGCCAAGGCGCGGGCGGAAGGGATTGAGGTCGCTCTCTGAGCCGTGGCGGTGCAGCCGGCAGCGAGATGACGCAAGGGAACATCATCGCGATTTTTAGCGGAGTTTGTCGCGAAACCTGAAGAACCCCAGACGTATTCACGGCGATGGCGCGCCCAATGATGCGGCCGCGCGGATTTCGCCTGGGGGGACTATGAAGACCATGCTCATGGCCGCATGTGCTGCGGCGTTGCTGGCCGGCTGTCAGACGACGCAGCAGGCGGCTCAGACCATGCGCAGCGAATGGGTCGGCGAGAGCGCCGATTCCTTCTTCGTCGCGAACGGGCCGCCGATTTCGAGCTTTCCGCGCGACAATGGCGGCCAAATCTACACCTGGCGCGGCGGCGAGGCGAGTATCGTCCGGCCCGGCAGTGTCCAGACCCGGCGCGTCCCGGCGCAGACGCTCGATGGCCGCCGCACCACCACGACGACGGTGACCTACCAGCCAGCGCAACGCGTCAATTATGTTTGCGAGGCCCAGATCGCTGCCGACGCGGAGGGCAAGATCGGGTCGATCCGCATCAGCCGCGACAGCGGTGGCATGTTCCTGTCGTTCTCGCGCTGCGGCGAGCTGTTCAGTCGCGGTTAGAGCGTAGCCAGTTCTATACGAAATCGAATCGGTCAACATCGACAAGGCCTTTGTCGGTGATCTTGAGATGTGGGATCACCGGCAGGGTCAGGAAGGCGACCTGCAAGAAGGGCTCGGCCAAGACGACGCCGAGCGCCTTCGCCGCCGCGCGCAAGCCTTCCAGCCCGTGCCGCACCGTCTCGAAGGGCTGGTCGCTCATCAGCCCGGCGACGGGCAGCGCCAGCTCGGCCGTGACCTTGCCGCCATCGGCGACCGCGAAACCGCCGCCGGTTTCGATCAGCCGGTTGGCGGCCGCCGTCATCGAGGCCTCGTCGACGCCGACGACGCAGAGATTATGGCTGTCATGGCCGACGGAAGAGGCAATGGCGCCGTGCTGCATGCCGAAGCCATGGACGAAGCCCGTGGCGATGCCGCCATTGCGGCCATGACGCTCGATCACCGTCACCTTGACCGCATCCTGAGGGAGATCGGGCAGTGCGAGGCCGTCGCGCGCCGGCAGGCGCATCGAAAGCCGCTCGGTGATGATCCGGCCCGGCACGACCCCGATCACCGGTGTTTCGCCTTCGCGCGCTTTCACCGCGAAATCCTCGGGCGCGAGCCTGCGGCTACGGACGCTGGCGAGGCCGACCGGCGCTACCGCCTTCCTGTCTGCGAATAGCGCGTCCTCGACCAGCCTGCCGCCGGCGAAGACCTTTTTGACGCGGCAGGCGGCGAGATCGTCGACCAGCACAATGTCGGCACGCTTGCCCGGGCCGATGAAGCCGCGGTCGAACAGCCCGAAATTCCGCGCCGCCGAGAGGCTCGCCGTGCGGTAGGTTGCGAGAATGTCCGCGCCGTGCGCGATCGCGGTGCGGATCATGTAGTCGAGATGGCCTTCTTCGGCGATATCCAGCGGGTTTCGGTCGTCGGTGCAGAAGGCAAGGAAAGGCGAGGCGTCGCGGCTGATCAGCGGGATCAGCGCGTGCAGGTCCTTCGAGACTGAGCCCTCGCGGATCAGGATCGCCATGCCCTTAGCCAGTTTTTCGCGGGCTTCCTCGGCAGTCGTGGTCTCGTGGTCGGTACGGATGCCGGCGGAGAGATAGCCGTTGAGATCGAGCCCGCGCACCAGCGGCGCATGGCCGTCGATATGCCGGTGCGAGAAAGCCTCCAGCTTGGCGAGGCAGCCGGGATCGCGATGCAGGACGCCGGGGAAGTTCATGAACTCGGCAAGGCCGATCACCTTGGGATGGTTCATGAACGGGGTGAGGTCGGCGGCCTCCAGCGCAGCTCCCGCCGTCTCCAGATGCGTCGCCGGCACGCAGCTCGAGAGCTGCACGCGCAGATCCATCCGCATCTCTTCGGCGCATGCGAGGAAATAGCGGATGCCCTCGGCGCCCAGCACATTGGAGATCTCGTGCGGGTCGCAGATCGCGGTGGTGACCCCGTGCGGCAGCACGCAGCGCTCGAATTCAAGCGGCGTCACCAGCGAGGATTCGACATGGAGATGCGTATCGATGAAGCCGGGCACCGCGATCAGGCCGGCCGCATCGAAGCTCTGCCTGCCCTCATAACGGCCATGAGTGCCGACGACCGTGTCGCCGCAGAGCGCGATATCGGTGTCGACAAGATCGCCCGAGACGAGATCGAACAGCCTTGCGCCGCGGATGACGAGATCGGCCGGCTCATCGCCGCGGCCTTGCGCGATCCGGCGGGCGAGGGTGGCTGCATCGGTCATAGTTGAAGCTCCGGGTTCAGGCCGGCTTGGCTATGCCATCTCGCCGGCCTAGACAGGCGCTGTCCAGTCGCCTTTCGCGGAGACCATCATGCAGCTCACCTGGTTCGGCCATTCGGCGTTTCGGCTCGACCTGCCCGGCGCCTCGGTCCTGATCGATCCGTTCTTCACCGGCAATCCCGCCTTCGAAGGCGATGCGGCCGCCGCCGGCAAGGGCGTAAGCCATATCGTCGTCACCCATGGCCATGGCGACCATGTCGGCGACACGCTCGCCATCGCCGCGGCGAACGACGCTACCGTGATCACCAATTACGATCTGTGCATGCACCTCGCCTCGAAGGGGCTGAAGAAATTCCAGCCAATGAACACCGGCGGCGTCGTCGATCTCGGTGCCTTTTCGGTGACGCTGGTCCGGGCGGATCACTCGGCCGGCATGGGCGAGGCGGGGGTGGCCGTCCCGGTCGGCAATGCCAATGGCGCGATCATCAAGGCGCCTGGCGAAAAGACGCTCTGGCACATGGGCGACACCGACATCTTCTCGGACATGGCCCTGCTCGCTGAGATTCACGGCGTCGAGGTCTGCATCTGCCCGGCCGGCGACCGCTTCACCATGGGCGCGAAGACGGCGGCGCTGGCGATGACCCGCTTCGTCAAGCCGAAGCTCGCGATCCCCTGCCATTACGGCTCCTTCCCGATCATCGCCCAGGATGCGGCGGTCTTCGTAGAGGGGCTGAAGGGCAGCGGCATCGAGGCGCTGGTGCCGGAGAAGGGCAAGGCGGTGACGGTCTGACGCTGCCGTCATTGCGAGGAGCGTAGCGACGAAGCAATCGAGGGCCGTCGAGCAAGCCTTCCTGGATTGCTTCGCTTCGCTCGCAATGACGATAGGAGCCAATAGGCGCTTACCTACACGCCAATCGCGCGCTATACGCCTCGCAACCATGTCCGGCTTGTTCAGCCGATCCCAACAGGAGCCCGCCCATGTCGGTCGACGCCGCCACCGTCAAACGCGTCGCGCATCTCTCGCGCATCGCCGTCGATGATGCGGATGTGCCGAAGCTGCAAGGCGAGCTCAACGCCATCCTCGGCTTCGTCGAGCAACTCAACGAGGTGGATGTCATGGGCGTCGAGCCGATGACCTCGGTCACCCCCATGGTGATGAAGAAGCGCCAGGACATCGTGACCGACGGCGAGATCGCCGACGAGATCGTCGCCAATGCGCCGGCCTCCGAGGACGACTACTTCATGGTGCCGAAGGTGATCGAGTGAGCGCCGGGCTGCTCCGCTCGCCGTCATTGCGAGCGCAGCGAAGCAATCCAGCGCCGTAGAGCTCTGCCGCCCCTGGATTGCTTCGTCGCTGCGCTCCTCGCAATGACGCTTCAGCCCGACAGAACAGTTTCCGGATTAGCCATCGTGACCGATCTCACCCGCCTGACCCTGACCGAGGCCCGCGACGGGCTGAAGGCCAAGCAGTTCTCCGCCACCGAGCTCACCAAGGCCCATATCGCCGCCGTTGAGCAGGCGCGGGCGCTCAACGCCTATGTGCTGGAGACGCCCGAGCATGCGCTGAAGCAGGCTGCTGCCTCCGACGAGAAGCTTGCCAAGGGCGAGGCCGGCCCGCTCGAAGGCCTGCCTGTTGGCATCAAGGACCTGTTCGCGACTAAGGACGTGCGCACCACCGCCTGCTCGCGCATTCTCGGCAACTTCGTGCCGCCCTATGAATCGACGGTCTCGTCGCAGCTCTGGCGTGACGGCGCCGTCATGCTCGGCAAGCTCAACAATGACGAGTTCGCCATGGGCTCGTCGAACGAGACCTCGGCCTTCGGGCCGGTGGTCAATCCCTGGCGACGCCAGGGTTCCAATGTCGGGGCAGGGGCTGCCGGCGCGATCGAGGGTAATCATCTGGTGCCCGGCGGTTCATCCGGCGGCTCGGCCGCGGCCGTCGCCGCGCATCTTTGCCTCGCTGCGACCGCGACCGACACCGGCGGCTCGATCCGCCAGCCGGCGGCCTTCACCGGCACGGTCGGCATCAAGCCGACCTATGGCCGCTGCTCGCGCTGGGGCGTCGTCGCCTTCGCCTCCTCGCTCGACCAGGCCGGGCCGATCGGCAAGACCGTGCGCGACTGCGCCGTGATGCTGCGCTCCATGGCCGGACACGATCCCAAGGACACCACCTCGGTCGACATGGCCGTGCCGGACTACGAGGCTTCGGTCGGCCGTTCGGTCAAGGGCATGCGGATCGGCATTCCCAAGGAGTACCGTCTTGAGGGGCTCAACCCCGAGATCGACGCGCTCTGGCAGCAGGGCATCGACTGGCTGAGAGCCGCCGGCGCCGAGATCGTCGAGATCTCGCTGCCGCACTCCAAATACGCGCTGCCGGCCTATTACATCGTCGCGCCGGCGGAGGCCTCCTCCAATCTCGCCCGTTATGACGGCGTCCGTTACGGCCTGCGCGAGCAGGGCCGCGACATCATCGAGATGTACGAGAAGACCCGCGCCGCCGGCTTCGGCGCCGAGGTCAAGCGCCGCATCATGATCGGCACCTATGTGCTGTCCTCGGGCTATTACGACGCCTACTACCTGCGCGCCCAGAAGGTGCGCACGCTGATCAAGCGCGATTTCGAGCAGGTCTACGATCAGGGCATCGACGCGGTGCTGACGCCGGCGACGCCGTCCTCCGCCTTCGGCATCGGCGAGAAGGGCTCGTCCGACCCGGTGGAGATGTATCTCAACGACGTCTTCACAGTGACGGTGAACATGGCAGGCCTGCCGGGCATCGCCGTTCCGGCGGGGCTCGACAGCCATGGCCTGCCACTCGGCTTGCAGCTGATCGGCCGCCCCTTCGACGAGGAGACGCTGTTCTCGCTCGGCCAGGTCATCGAGGAAGCCGCCGGCCGCTTCCCGGTCGGCGAACGCTGGTGGGCCTGAACCCGTCAGCGCTTGATCGGTCGCATTCCGAATCCTGATTTCCCGGACGCCACGCCGGGTGGCAGTCTCCGCGCCTGATCAGGCTGCCGGAGACCGCCATGCCGTCCTATCCGTTCGAAACCGTCGACGTCTTCACCAACACGCGCTTCGGCGGCAACCAGCTCGCCGTCTTTACCGACGCGCGCGGCCTCTCGGATGCCGAGATGCAGGCGCTGGCGGCGGAGATGAACTATAGCGAGACGACCTTCGTGCTGCCGCCGAGCGATCCGGCCAATACGGCGCGCGTCCGCATCTTCCATCGCGCTGCGGAAATGCCCTTCGCCGGCCATCCCAATGTCGGCACCGCCTGCGTGCTTGCCGGCCATGGCCGCGACCGCGACGGCCTCCTGCTGTTCGAGGAGCTCGCCGGACTCGTCCAGGTCCGGGTCGCGCGCGACGCCTTGGGGCAGGTGACGGGCGCGACCATCGCCGCGCCGCAGGCCCTCTCGCTCGGCATCCAGTTGCCGGCCGACGCGATCGCCGCCTGCGTCGGGCTCTCCACGCAGGACGTGCTCACCGCCCGCCACCCGCCGCAGCAGGCTTCGGTCGGCGTCAAATTCGTGCTGGTCGAGGTCACGCCGGAGGCGCTGACGCGGGCGACGCCGGACATCGCCGCCTATCGCCGGTTGTCGGCGGAAAATCCCGTCCTGGAAGGACGCTTGTCGATCTTCTTCTATACCTGGGACGGCGACAGGGTCCGCGCCCGTATGTTCGCGCCGCTGTCGGGCACCTGGGAGGATCCTGCAACCGGCAGCGCCAGCGCGACGCTGGCGGCTCTCACCCTGTCACTCTCCGACAAGGACAGCATAGCCTTCGAGATCGCGCAGGGCGTTGAGATGGGCCGGCCGAGCCTGCTGCAGGTCACGGCGCGGCGCGTCGACGGTGAGATCCGCGCCACCGTCGGCGGCGGCTGTGTGCCGGTGCTGCGCGGTGAGGCGACGGTTTAAGAGAGACGCGTCATGCTCGGGCTTGCCCCGAGCATCCCAGGCCGGAGAAGGCCCTGAATGGCGCCTTCTTGTCACAAGATTCTCGGGTCTGCGCTTCGCTCCGCCCGAGAATGACGCGGCTGTCAGCCGAGCCCTAATTCCGCGCGAACCTTCCGCGTCAACCCGGCCGCGACCAGCCGGTGGCTTTCGCGCAGATAGTCGCGGAAGGCATCGTCCGGCAGGCCCTCGTCGGAGAAGCGTTGGATCCATTTCATCCCGCGCGAGGCGAGATAGGGCGCTGGCTTACAGCCGGGCGCGTCGCGCAGCATCTCATAGGCTAGCGGCGAGCATTTGAACGAGACGAACAGCGCTCCCTCGGCATCGTCACGGCCGAGGGCGAACACCTTGCCACCGACCTTCCAGACATCGGCGCCGCCCCACTGCACGACATGGCTGGTCGCGGGCAGGGCAGCGCAGAAGGCGTTGTATTCGGCGAGGGTCATGTCGTCCTGCTATCGCGAGTCGCTGCGTTGGATCGCTTGATATCCTAGTTGCAGCCGGCGCGTGTCCGGAGCCGGCGACCCGACCCGCTAGCGCTGCCAGAACGGCTTGGCGATCTCCGTCTCGACCTGCTGTTTCGTCAGGCCGATATCCTTGAGCAGATGCGGGTTCTCCTGTGCCATCTGCGCCAGCTTCCAGCGAGCGCGGATACGTTCGCGCCAGATTGCCAGCAGGCTTCGCTGGGTAGCCTGCGGTATATCTGACGCGAGAGCGGGAGCATCGTTCATCGCAACCTCCCAAGGTTTGGGCGCGGCCGGCGCCCGGAGTGAAGGAGGTTTCGTTCTGCTCGATGCAGGCGGTACGGTCCTTAAGCCCGCCCGAAGAGTTCCAAAAACTTCCAAAAGGGCTATGGATTTGGCCTATGCAGGGATCGCGCTTCGCCTTTGGCCCTTTCGTGCTCGATCCGAGTGCGGGAACGCTCCTTGAGAACGATGTCCTTGTCAGCGCCAGCTATCGCGGCTTGAGGTTGCTCGGCGCGCTTTTGGCACGCTCTGGCGACATCCTGAGCAAGGCCGAATTGCTGGATGCAGGCTGGCCGGGACTGGCCGTCGAGGAAGGCAATCTCACCGTCCAGATCGCGCAATTGCGCAAGCTGCTCGGCACGCGTGCCGATGGCGGCGACTGGATCTCCACGATCCCGCGGGTCGGCTACCGCTTCGCGGGGGAGGTCGCGCAGCTCGGCCCTTCGCAGCGGAAGCCCTTGCCGCTGCCCGCCAAGCCGTCGATCGCTGTGCTGCCCTTCGCCAATGTCAGCAACGATCCAGAGCAGGAGACGTTCGCGGACGGGCTGACCGAGGACCTGATCACCGACCTGTCGAGAACCACGGAGCTGTTCGTCATCGCTCGCAACTCCGCCTTCGCATACAAGGGCAAGGCAAGGGATGTGCGCGAGATCGCCGAGGAACTCGGCGTGCGCTACTTGCTGGAGGGAAGCGTCAGGCCCGCAGCCGGGCGGGTGCGCATCAACGCCCAGCTCATCGATGCCTCGAGTGGCGACCATCTCTGGGCCGAGCGCTTCGATCGCAGGCTAGACGATATCTTCGCCGTCCAGGATGAGGTCACGGCCCGGATCATCGAGGCCTTGCTTGGCCGACTGCGCACCGCGCCGCCACGTCAGCGGCCGAAGAGCCTTGAGGCCTATGATCTATGCGTGCGTGCGCGCCGACTGATGGACGACACGCCGCAAGCGGCGCAGGAAGCGCATCTGCTGCTGACGCGCGCCGTCGCGCTCGATCCGGACTATGCCGATGCCTGTCGCTGGCTCGCCTTGAACCACTGGATGGGCTGGGTGCATTCCGGGGGCCCGAGCGAGGCCTCCCGCGGGATCGCTCTGGAGCTGGCACGCAAGGCCGTCGCGCTCGATGCCAACGACGCCGGCTGCCGCTGGGCGCTGGCCTATCTGCTCGCCTATGAGCGCGATTTCGCCGAGGCGGATGCGGAATTCGCCAGGGCGCTCGCACTCGACCCAAGCGAAGCCGATGCCTGGGCGGCGCTCTCCGACATCACGGTACTGGCCGGGCGGGTCGCGGAGGGCCTTGAGCACATCCGCAAGGCGTTCCGGCTGAACCCGTTTCCGGCAAGCTGGTATTATCTGCCGCTCGGCCAGGCGCTCTATGCGGCCGGGGGGTACGAGGCCGCAGTCGAGGCGCTGCGCCGTGACGAGACCCATCGAACGAGTTCGCGCCGCTTCCTGGCGGCGAGCCTGGCTCAGCTCGGCCGGCTAGAGGAGGCGCGCGCCGAAGCCGAGCTTTTCCTGGTCGGCAATCCGGATTTCAGCATCCGTCACTGGGCCGCGATGGAGCCGTTCCGCGATGACGCGCTGCGCGAGCGCTTCGTCGACGGCTTTCGCAAGGCGGGTCTTCCGGAGTGATGTGGCCCCGCAGGAACCCAGCTTGGCCGCGCGCGGTTGATCTGCCGCTCAAGAACGCGAGGCGATGATGAAGCTTTCAGGCGGATGCAATTGCGGGCAGGTCCGCTACGAACTCGACGGCGAGCCGATCCGCGTCGGCATCTGCCATTGCGAGACCTGCCGGAAGAGCTCGGGCTCGACCTTCTCCTATTTCGGCATCTGGCCGAGGGCGAACGCAACTCTTTCTGGCGAGTTGAGTTGCTGGCAGAGCCGCGCCGGCGGTGAGCGCTTCTGTCCGAACTGCGGCTCGCCGCTGTTCTGCTGGGCGGATGGGGCCGACGAGATCGAGATCAAGCTCGGGACATTGGACAGCCCGCCGAGCGCTCTCATCCCGGCCTATGAGCTCTGGACGATCCGCCGCGAGCCCTGGCTGGCGCACCAGATGGGCGCCGAGCAGCACACGCGCGATCGCGAGAAATCGACAGCCTAACAATCGTTAGAAGTTTTCGGCGTCGATACCATGAGCCTTGGCAGCAGCGACGATCTGAGACCAGGTCTCGTCGTCGAGCGGGATGCCGTCGCGCTCGCGCTCGATCCGCGTCTTGCGCTCCTTGTCGCCGGGCGCCAGCACGGGCTGCGAGGGATCCTGCGGGGCGGCGGCGCGGACGAATTTGAGATAGCTCTCGATCCGCTGCTGGCGCAGGGCCGCGTCCGGCTCGAGTCGGGCCGGATCGATCAGCACGCCGAACAGCGAATTGATGATCCAGCTCTTATGCGGCTTCTCGTCGATGCGGGCAGCACCCATCAGCCCGGCCGACAGCAGTTCGGCGATCAGCGACAGGCCGGCGCCCTTGTGGTCGCCAAAGGGCAGCAGCGCGCCAAGTGGCAATCCCTCCTGGAGGAAGACATGCCGGGGCTCGACGGTCGGGCGGCCCTCGCCATCGATGATGTAGCCTTCCGGCACGGTGACGCCCTTGTTGAGCGCGACGCGTGCCTTGCCATGCGCCATGCGGCTGGTGGCGAAGTCGAGGATCAACGGCTCGCCGCCGGGCAGGGGCAGGCCGATCGAGATCGGGTTGGTGCCGAAGCGCGCCTGCTTGGCGGCGAAGGGCGCGACGATCGGCGGCCGTCCGGCGACATTGACCCAGAACACCGAGATCAGCCCGGCAGCCGCGGCGACCTCGGAATAATGGCCGATGCGGCCGATATGGTGGGAGTCGAGCAGGTTGAGCACGGCGACGCCGCCGGTCTGCGCGATCGCGATGGCGCGGTCGACGGCGCCTCGCGCAGTCGGTTGGCCGAGCGCGACATTGCCGTCGACGATCAGGAAGGGACCGGCCTCGCTGCGAATGCTGAGCTTGGCCTGCGGCGTCAGATGGCCGTCGGCGAGCGAGTTGAAATAGAGCGGCAGCATGCCGATGCCATGGCTGTCATGGCCGCTGAGATTGGCGAGCACCAGATGGTCGGCCGTCTCCTGCGCTTCCGCCTCGCTCCAGCCGGCGGCGGTGATCATGGCGCGGGAGAGGGCGCGGAGCGCATCGGGCCGGTGCAGGCGATATGAGGTCATGGCCATCTGTCGGATGCTGGAATGGTCCGCGCAGAGTGCACGGGCTTGCGTTTCATGCAATGGACGCAGGCAAATGGCGCTGTCCCGGCCGGTGCATCTCGACGTTAAGCTCACCAATCCTTATGTTGCTGTCAGCAATCCTGTTTTCACCGGACCTTGAATCCGGTCGAGGAGGGACGAGGAATGTTTTCGATACCCGGCCTGAAGGTCGTCTCACTGACCGATGCTGCTGCGACTCGCGTTCGCGAGATCATGGCGCAATCGGCGCGCGACAACCCCGATTCGCCCGCGCTCGGCCTGCGCGTCGGCGTCAAGAAGGGCGGCTGCGCCGGCATGGAGTACACCTTCGAGGTCGCTCGGGCGGCCGGCAAGGGCGACGAGGTCGTGACCGAGAAGGACGCGACAGTGATCGTCGACGCCAAGGCGGTACTGTTCCTGCTCGGTACCGAGCTCGACTTCAAGACTGACCGCTTCTCCTCGACCTTCGTCTTCAACAATCCGAACCAGGTCTCGGCCTGCGGCTGCGGCGAATCGGTCGAGATCAAGCCGCGCTCGGAAACTGCGCTGGCGGCGCCTTGAGACGCAGCTCCGGAATGACGGGGCGTATCGAAAGCCGTTAGATCAGGCGACCTTCGCGGCGTCCAGGATCGCGTCCTCGGTGACGGTGCGGTTGCGGCCGTCGCGCTTGGCCTGCAGCAGCGCATTGTCGGCGCGCTCGACGATCGAGCTTGCCGTATCGCCACGCCGATACATCGAAACGCCGAGCGAGATCGTGATCCGCCCGAGGCTCTCATTGGTCGAGCGCTTGACCAGTTCACGGGTCAGCAGCGCCTGGCGCACCGTCTCTGCCCCGAACTTGCCGGCGACGACATCGGCCTCCGGCAGGATGATGGCGAATTCCTCGCCGCCGAAGCGGGTGATGATCGCCTTGTCCTTGAACTTGTCCCGCATCGTCTTGGCGACCAGGCGCAGCACCTGATCCCCCGTCAGATGGCCGTGCATGTCGTTGAAGTGCTTGAAGAAGTCGATATCGGCCATGACCAGCGCGAAGGGCTCGCGCCGTAGCGTCGCCTGATCGATCGCCTTCTGCAGCATCTCCTCGAAATGGCGGCGGTTGGCGAGGCCGGTGAGCGGATCGGTCAGCGCCTCGGCGCGCGTCGATTCCAGCGCCTCGCGCAGGTTGCGGATCTCGTGGGCGCTCTCACGCAATTGGCCTTCGAGCTGGGTCTTGCGCGCGACTTCCTCGCGGGTCGACAGCACCAGCGCCTCGACCCATTCGCGCAGCTTGTGCCGGTCGGCCGAAGGGGGAACTTCCTCCGACATCGCGCAGAGCCGGCCGTGATACTGCTCGCTCGAGCTCAGCGCCCGGTCGACCAGCGCCATCATGCTGTCGATCTCGGCAAGCACTTGCAGGCTGGTGCGCTCCGCCTGGCGCGAGATCCGATCGGTGCTGATGAACTTGTCGTAGAGCGTGTCGATATCGGCCGCGCCGACTTCGCCATTGCTGGCGGCGATCACCGCGCTCATCGCCATGCTGAGCGCCGGCATCTCGCCGCTGAGATGCGCGTACCAGACCTCGAAGGCGCGCGGATAACCAGGAGAATAATGCTGTCGCATCGCCGCGACGACCTGTTCGGCGAGATCGTGCGTCTGCGGCGAGCCCGGTTGGCTGGTGGTCATGACGTCCTGTCCCCCGCCGGGCACGAAATTCTTCCGCGCCCGCTACGCGCCTGACCGTAGGGCAGAGGGGGTTAAAGCAAGGTTGCCAGGATACGTGATTCAGCCGACGCGGACAGGACGCAGCAGGAAGGCCGGGACATGATCGCCCAGGCCCTTGACCTCGGGCCCGTCGTCGAGGTCGTCGCGGCGGGACGAACGGCCCCGGTTACCGCGTGAGGCGCCATTGCCGGAGGCCTCTTCGCGACGCGGCGAGCGCGGTGCATCGTTGCTGCGCACGGCCTCGACCTCGGCCCGCTCGGGCCGGCTTTCGGACCGAGCATGCTCGCTCCTTGGCTCGCCTCGCGAAGGCTTGCCATCGCGCCCGCCACGTTGCGGGCGGCCACCCTTTCGGTCGTCGCCACGGCGGCCACGGCGCTCTTCACGCGGCTCGGCCGCCGGCAGGCTCTCAAGGCCCGGCCCGGCCCATTCGATGCTCTGGCCGGTCAGCTTCTCGATCGCGGCGAGGAGCTTGTCGTCGTGGCGGGTGACGATGGTGAAGGAAGCGCCCTCGCGCCCGGCGCGGCCGGTGCGGCCGATGCGGTGGACATAGTCCTCGGCATGGGTCGGCACGTCGAAATTGAAGACATGGCTGACGGCCGGGATATCGAGTCCGCGCGCCGCGACATCGCTGGCGACGAGGATCGGGTTCTCGCCGGTGCGGAAGGAGTCGAGCGCCGCCATGCGGGCGTACTGGTCCATGTCGCCATGCAGGGCAACGGCCGGAAAACCATGCTTCTGCAGGGACTTGTGCAGCGTTGCTACATCGCGCTTGCGGTTGCAGAACACGATCGCGTTCTGCAGGTCCTTGGCCTCCTTGATCAGCCGGCGCAGCGTGTCGCGCTTCTCGTAATCCTGGTTGTGCGAGGCGACCAGGCGCTGGGTGATGGTCGCGGCGGCAGTCGCCGGCCTGGCAACCTCGATGCGCACCGGATTGTGCAGGAACTGCTCGCTGATCCGCGTGATCTCCGGCGGCATCGTCGCCGTGAAGAACAGCGTCTGGCGCGTGAACGGCACCAGCTTGCAGACACGCTCGATGTCCGGGATGAAGCCCATGTCGAGCATGCGGTCGGCTTCGTCGATGACGAGCAGCTCGACGCCGGTGAGCAGCAGCTTGCCGCGCTCGACATGGTCGAGCAGCCGGCCGGGCGTCGCGATCAGCACGTCGACGCCGCGGGTGATCTTGGCGTCCTGATCGCCGAAGGAGACGCCGCCGATGAGCAGCGCGACCGAGAGCTTCTGGTTGACGCCGTAGCGGACGAAATTCTCTTCGACCTGTGCCGCAAGCTCACGAGTCGGCTCGAGGATCAGCGTGCGTGGCATCCGGGCGCGGGCGCGGCCGTTTTCCAGGATAGTCAGCATCGGCAGGGTGAAGGCAGCGGTCTTGCCGGTGCCGGTCTGCGCGATGCCGAGCACGTCCTTGCGGGCGAGCACGTGGGGGATGGCCTGGGCCTGGATGGGGGTGGGCGTCGTGTAGCCGGCGGTGGTGACCGCGGTCAGAACCTTATCGCTCAGGCCGAGTTCGGCAAAAGACATCGATGGTTGCGCTTCTCAAGGGTCGGGGACACGTAGCGGGATGACCGATCGACCGCAACGCTGGCGCGACTTTGCTGGGTTGCGCGCCTTCGGACGCCCGTGCAATGCAGAAAAAATGGGGCAAAGTCAACATTCTAGCGAGGTCGGTGAAGAATGGGTGCGGTCGTGACAAAGACTCCGGAGCCTTTGGTCCTGATTCCGGGGCTGAACTGCACGCCTGCGCTCTACGCTCCGCAATGGCCTTCGCTGGCGCCGGGCAGGCAGATTCTGGTCGCCGAGACCACCGCCGACGATACGATCGCCGCTATAGTCGAGCGCTTGCTGGCGGCTGCGCCAGCGCGCTTCGCGCTGTGCGGGCTATCGATGGGCGGCTATATCGCCTTCGAGGTGATGCGGCGTGCGCCGGAGCGTGTGACGCGGCTCGCTGTGCTCGATACCACCGCCAAGCCGCCGACGCCGGAAACCAATGCGCTGCGCGAGCAGATGATCGCGCTGGCTGAGAAGGGTGCCTTCGACAACGTCGTGACGCTGCTCTGGCAGAAGCTGGTCGCACCTGACCGGCTGGTCGACGACGCGTTGCGGCTCGACGTGAAGGCCATGGCGGAGGCGGTGGGGGCAGCAGGCTTCATCCGGCAGCAGCGCGCGATCATGGGGCGCTCCGATGCGCGTCCGGTGCTTGCAGCGATTTCCGTTCCGGCACTGGTCGTGGTCGGCGCGGAGGATGCGATCACACCGCCCGATGAAGCGCGCGAAATCGCCGCCGGGATCGGGACAACGGCGCGCTATCTGGAGGTTCCGGGCTGCGGCCACCTGTCGACGCTGGAAGCGCCGAACATCGTTACGCCGGCTCTGCTCGATTGGCTCAGCTGAGCCTCAGCGCGGGACTACGCAGGGGTCGAGCTTGGTCTCGTTGGCGCGCTTGACGATCGAGCCGGTGACCAACGGATCGATCGACTGACCCTTGGCAGCAGCCTGGGCAACCTGACGCATCGCGTCGCGGTCGAGTTGCGCGGTCTGGCCCGATAAGAAGTTGACGGCGATGACCGAGAGGAAGGCGATCGCCGCTGCGGCCTTGGCGGCATCGGCGACCATGCTGCCGCGCTTGTTGCGCAGGAAGGCGATGACGAGGCGCATCGCGGAACTCCGGAAAGCAAAGGGCGTCAGACGCCGATATGCAGAGCATGCGACGGCGGCTGTAAAAACTTGGTTAGCGAAGAGTCTCCGCTTCGGATCGCTATCGCATGTTGCGGAGGAAGGCCTTACGCTGGGACAGCTGATAGTCGTCACCGCCAAAGGGGCGTCGCATGCTGAAGCTGGGTGCGCGTGGCGAGCCGGTGAAGCTGTTGCAGAGCCAGCTCAACCTGTTGCCGACAAGGCTCGTCAAGCTCGTCGTCGATGGCATCTTCGGCACGCGCACTCATGGCCGGGTCCTGGAGTTCCAGGGTAACAACCAGCTTGAGAAGGACGGCGTCGTCGGTCCGCTGACCCTCGACCTGCTCGCCAATCTGCTCAAGGACCTCAACAAGATCCTGCCGGTGCCGCCGCCCATGCCGGTTCCTAAGAAGCCATCGGCGGTCAGGCTGGTCACCGACGAGATCCTCGGCTCCTTTCCATCTGCGAATAACCTGATCACGCAGGTCATCCCGCCGATCGCCGTGATCCAGACCGCGACCTACAGGCAGGGGGCAGGCGGCCCGCCACTGGACTTCCAGATCATGCCGGCGACGACAGGGCGGCTCGCGATCTTCGCCGCCCGCAACAAGGACGGAATCGAGCGCGCGGTGATCCTGCTGCTGCCGGCGCAGGTCAAGCCGGATCGTATGCTTGTCTGCATCAGCCATGGCTTCGGCGGGCAGGGGCCGAAGACGCGGGCTCGGCTCGCGGCGCTGAACTGGACCAATCCGCTATCGAAGCCGTTGATCGACTATGTGCTGCTGAATCACGTCGTCAATCGCTGGGGCGCCCAGACGCTCGCGGCGCAGAAGAGCAATCTCGGCTACATGCAGATCGTCCGCTCCGGAGCTGCCGGCGGCGAGCTTGGGCCCTTCGCCAGGGATGCGACCTTCCTGCGCCAGGTGCTGACCGAAATGAGCGATCTCACCAATGGCGCCTTCTCGTTCAACACCCTGGAGACGATGACGTTTTCGAGCGGGATCAGCGACCACAACCTGTTCGTCTCGCATGTGGAGAAGCAGTTCGACATCGCCGCCAGCTACGCCATCGACCCCGTGCCGCAGACCCGGCCGGCGAACTCCAAGGGCAAGAAGCGTCTGTTCCGCAGCGGCGTGACCTCGCAGGGGCCGCCACTGCCTGGTTCTGATTTCCTACCGGTAGGGCGCTGGAGCAATGAATGGGCGAATTTCCGCCTGAAGATCGACGGCGAATACGACTACATGCACAACTGGACGATGCCGTTCTACGGCCTCTATCTCGGCATTCAGACCTCCTAGCGGCCTGATCCGGCGCTTTCGTCTCGCCCCTCCAGCCGGGCGCGATGCTCGCGGAACAGCTTGCGCAGCGCCTCCAGCGTAGCCAGAACAGCCGCGCGCTGGCGCGAGCTTTCATGCGACACCAGGAAGATCTCGTCGGCGGTGTCGTCAGGCGGATCCTCTAACCGGATCAGCGCAGGATCGGCATCGGCCAGGAAGCAGGGCGCCATCGAGACCGCTCCGGAAGAGCGGATGCTCTCATAGCGCGCTGCGGAATCGCCGACGCGGGCGGCGATCGGTCGCCCTGCCGCCCAGGCAAGGATATGCTGCTCGATGCGGGACGAGACGTCCCTGCTGACCGAGATCACCGGCGCGGTCGCGGGATCGACCTCGCGCCGGACATAGAAGGCCTGCGCCAGTCTGCCGACCTTCTGGCTGAAATAGCCGACCTCCTGCGGCGGCTTATGCATGCGGATCGCGATGTCGGCCTGGCCACGGGCAAGGTCAAGGCGTTCTCGCGTGCTGATGATGACGATCTCGATGCCGCCGGCATCGGTCGAGAGCCGGGCGGCGTGCTGGGTCAGGAACAGGCTGATCGAGGTCGTCGCGGTGATGCGCACTGGAGCATCGTCGCGGACCCGGGCCGCATTCGCCCGCGTCTCGAAGCGCGCCACCGCTTCGGCCGCCGCCGCCGCATCCGCCGCGAGCGCAAGGCCGATCTCGGTAGGGATCAGTCGGTTGGCGCCGCGCTTGAACAGCGTCAGGCCGAGTCGCGTCTCGAAGGCCTTGAGCCGTCGTGCGACCGTGGTCTCGCTCAGCCCGAGAGCAGTCGCCGCCAGAGCGAGGCCACCGCTGGAGGCGACGGCGTGGAGGATTTCAAGATCGGCCCAGAGCGAGGTCTGCCCCGCGGTCTGGGCATCGCGTCGAGATGGAGAGGCAGGAGGCTCGCCCATGCGCTCAACGGCCAGAGATAGGTCTGGGAAGTGTCGCGCTGCGCAATGTCATGGTCGGTATCGTGCGGATCGGTCGGCATGCGCGCAGGGTGCGTGCAGGCCGAGGACGAGGCAGCCCGGCAGGCTTGCGGGGGAGCCCGGCGCGCAAGCCGGCCAGGCCTGGTCTCACAGGTCGATCAGCTCGCCGGCGAAGGCGGCCCGTTCCTGGATGAAGAGGAAGCGCGCCTCGGGCTTGTTGCCCATCAGCCGCTCGACTGTGTCGGAGGTCTCTTCCTTCGCTTCGTGATCGACCATGACCTTGAGCAAGGAGCGCTTGCTCGGGTCCATCGTGGTCTCCTTGAGCTCGGCCGGCATCATCTCGCCCAGGCCCTTGAAGCGGCCGATCTCGGGCTTCTTGCCCTTGAAGACGGTCTCGATCAGCTCGTCCTTGTGGGCATCGTCACGGGCATAGACGGATTTGGTGCCGTGACGCAGCCGATAGAGCGGCGGCACGGACAAATAGAGGTGGCCCTTCTCGATCAAGCGCGGCATCTGGCGCCAGAAGAATGTGACCAGCAGCGAGGCGATATGGGCGCCGTCGACATCCGCGTCGGTCATCACGATGACCTTCTCGTAGCGCAGGTCGTCTTCGCGGAACTGGCTGCCGATACCACAGCCCAGCGCCAGGATCAGATCGGCTAGCTGCTGGTTGGCGTTGAGCTTTTCGCGCGTCGCATTGGCGACGTTCAGGATCTTGCCGCGCAGGGGCAGGATCGCCTGGTTGGCGCGATTGCGTGCCTGCTTGGCCGAGCCGCCGGCGGAATCGCCCTCGACGATGAAGAGCTCGGAGCCGGCCGCGCCGGCATTGCTGCAATCGGCGAGCTTGCCGGGCAGCCGCAGCTTGCGCGTCGCGGTCTTGCGCGAGACTTCCTTTTCGAGGCGGCGGCGCTGGCGCTCCTCGGCCCGGTCGACCGACCAGTCGAGCAGCTTCAGCGCCTGCTGCGGCGAAGCGGCGAGCCAATGGTCGAAGGCGTCGCGCATCGCGTTCTCGACGATGCGGGCGGCTTCCAGCGTCGCCAGCTTGTCCTTGGTCTGCCCCTGGAACTCCGGCTCGCGGATGAAGACCGAGAGCATGGCGGCGCAGGTCGCCATCACATCGTCGGCGGTGACCTGCGCCATGCGCTTGGACTGGCCGATGCGCTCGGCATGGTCACGCAGGCCGCGCAGCAGCGCGATGCGCAGGCCGGATTCATGCGTGCCGCCCTCGGGCGTCGGAATGGTGTTGCAATAGGAGGAGGAGAAGCCGTCCTCGCCGGTAGCGAGCCAGGCCACCGCCCATTCGAGCGAGCCGTGGCCGCCTTCCTTGGTGATCTTCCCCGAGAAGATCGGCTCGGCGACGAGGTCCTTGCCTTCGATCTCGCGGGCGAGATAGTCGCGCAAGCCGCCGGGGAACTTGAACACCGCCTCGGCCGCGACATCGCCTTCCGGCTGCAAACGCGAGGGCGCGCAGCGCCAGCGGATCTCGACGCCACCGAACAGATAGGCCTTCGAGCGGGCCATGCGGAACAGCCGCGCCGGAACGAAATGCGCGCCTTCGCCGAATATCTGCGCGTCGGGATGGAAGCGCACGCGGGTCCCGCGCCGGTTCGGCGCGCGCCCGACCGTCTCCAGCGGCCCCAGCGGGATTCCGCGCGAGAAGCTCTGGCGGTAGAGCATCTGCCCGCGCGCGACCTCGACTTCGACCAGGTCCGAGAGCGCGTTGACCACGGAGACGCCGACGCCGTGCAGGCCGCCCGAGGTCTCGTAGACCTTGGAGTCGAACTTTCCGCCGGCATGCAGGATCGTCATGATCACTTCGAGCGCCGACTTGTCCGGAAATTTCGGATGCGGGTCGATCGGCATGCCGCGACCATTGTCGGTAACGGCGAGCGAGCCGTCCGCGAACAGCTCGACATCGATGAAGCTGGCATGGCCGGCGACCGCCTCATCCATGGCGTTGTCGATCACCTCGGCGAAGAGGTGATGCAGCGCCCGCTCGTCGGTGCCGCCGATATACATACCGGGCCGGCGCCGGACCGGCTCCAGTCCTTCGAGCACCTCGATCGCGGAAGCGTCGTAGCCTGCCTCCGAGGGCGTGCCGCTGCGCGGGGGCGGGGCAGGGCGCGCAGCCGGCTTCGGCGCAGCAGCGGGTGCAGGCGCTTCTGCGCGCGCATCCTTGCCGCCGTCATCGCCGAAGAGATCGTCAACCATCGTCACCGCGCTCGCTGATTCGTTTGGTCTGCAGGATACCGTATCGGCCCGCCAGCCGCTTGCCGCAGCCCCTATAGCCTGCCCTTCATCCGCAATAAACCGATCGAATTGCCGCCGGAAGTCAGGATGAGCGCGACCGTCGCCGAACCGTCATCCGAAGATGGCACAGCCGGCCATGGAACCGCGGCGGCCGCTCGCCGGTTCAGCAGCCGTTAACGGCGCCGGTTTCATCGTCGTCATGCGAATCGGGACTGGTCCCCGGCACGCATTCGGCTAAGCTGACGACAGGGGGGAGAGTCACGTGGCGTCGCGTTCGGCAGTACCCAAGATCCGTATCGCGGGCCTCGAGCGGGCTGCGCGTTTCGCTGGCGAGTCCTTCGGTTACGAGGAGCTCTCCGGCTTCGAGACGCGGCAGGATGCCCAGACCGCCCAGTCGCGTCGGCTCTGGTGGGCCGCCGCCTTCGTCGCGCTGATCGGTCTGGCGATCGTCGCGCTGCGCTGACGCCTTCCACCCGCGCGTCAGGCAGGAGCTTTCAGGCCATCGTAGAAGCCGAGATGGGCGAGTGCGGCTTCGTCCCATAGCCGGGCGAGATCGACGCCGATCGCCTCGGTCTTGCGGGCCTGGGCCGTGAGCACGGCCTCGGCAAAACGCTCTGGCGTGGCGTCGACCGGACAGAGCACCGTCGCAGGATTATCGATCTTCGCCTTCAGTGCCGGGGCAAGCGCGAATTCGTCCTGCCGCTCCGCTTCAGTCGAGACCAGCGGGATCGCCAGCTGGCTGACCGCCTGGAAGCTGCCGCGCCGCGTGCTGATCCCGTCGGTGAAGGGCAGCAGGAAGACGTCGGCGGCCGAGAGCGTCGCCATCAACTCGTTTTCGTCGTCGATCCGGCCGCGGAAATCGAGCCAATCGGCGATGCCGAGTTCATTCGCCAGCGCGAGGAAGGCTTCGCGATCCTTGGGTTTGTCCCAGAGGAAGTCGCCGCAGATCAGGAGGCGCGCCTTGACGCCGCGTTGGTGCAGCGCCTGCGTCGTGCGCAGCAGCACGTCCGGCCGCTTGCTGGCATAGAGCACGCCGAAATAACCGATCACGACATCGGCCTCGTTGGCGCCGCTGCCGCGGAGCTTTGCCCGCTCCGCCGCGACACGCTCCGGATCGATGCGCGCCGGCATGATGTTGGGGCCAATCGGGATGATCGGGGCCGCATGCTTCTTGGCCGCGCCGACCAGTGGCGTCGTCTGGAAAGCCTCGCGTTGTTGCGGCGAAACGAAGACGAAGCCGTCGCAGGCCAGGATATCCGGCACCATCGAGAGATAGCGCAGGCGGTTGAGCGAGGCCCATTCGTGCAAGGTGATGGCGATGCGGCCCTTGCGTGTCATCAATCGCGCCGCCATCAGCGCCGAGCCCGGCACGATGCTGTTGCCCCAGCCCTCGATCGGCATCTGGAAATGCACGATGCGATCACGGCGCAGTTCCTCGGCAATGGCGCCAATGAAGGTGGCCGGGCGCTCGGGCTCGATCGTCCGGACCGCGACGAGGCCGGGCCGCAGCGCGTTGACCGCACTGGCGAGCCGATAGGCATAGTCCATCACCGCGCAGGTGACGGGCCTGGCCGAACCGAAGATGACGACGGATGGGGCGGAAGAGGGGGAGTGCATGCGCCTGCGCCCGTGCGGAAGATGAGGTGCCGTCTATCGCACAGCTTTCCTAAGCTTGCGTTGAGTCGGACCGCCGGGCGTCAGGCGCTGGGCTCCAGCGGGCCGAAGCTCGCGATCAGATTGCAGCGCCTCTCTGGGACGCTGCCGATTTCTTCCACCCAGCACGAGTAGCCGAGAACCAGCCGCTTCATTTCCTGAAGCGGACGGCTGCCATCGTCGCCGGTCTCGCGCAGGCAAGAGAGCGTGTCGTAGCCGGCGGCGCGCAGCTCCGCCCATGCCTTTTCGCCGTCCGGCTTGTGATTGCTCTCGAAGGCGAGGATCGGACGATGCCGCGCGAAGGTCTCGCGCAGCCCGGCGAAGACGTCGGCTTCGAAGCCCTCGACATCACATTTCACGAAGCCGATCCGCTTCGCGCCGCTCGCGATCTCCGGCTCGTGCTGCGCCAGGTACCCGTCGCCATGGCGGACAGGCAGCACGATCTCGCCCTTGCCCGAGGCGAAGCTGCCGCTGCCGTCGTTGCCTGCCTGGAGCAGCGAGAAACGGAGATCGGCGTCCTCCCGCCCCAGCCCAACCTCGTGCAGGCGGACATTGCCGGTGCCTGAGAGCAGCAGATTGGTCTTGAACAGCGATGCGATCGGCGGATTGGGCTCGAAGGCGACCACTTCCGCGAACGAGTCGGCCAGGGATACGGAATGATTTCCTATATTGCCGCCGATATCGAGGAAGGCCGTGGCCTGCAGATTGCGGGCGCGAAAAATTGTCTTGAGCAGTTCGATCTCGCGGCGCTCGTAGATGCTGTTCCCGATGATCGAGACGCCGAGATAGTCGGTGGGGATGACAGCCAGCCGGGGAGCCGGAGGCAGGTGCTTCCTGCTCCCTGGGACGATCGCCTTGGCCATAAGGTCATAGGCGCGGCGGATCGCGTAAGTCGCGCGCGTCTCGTTGATCCTCAGCATGGCGAACTCGTTCACTGCGTCCAGAGAGCATAGAGCCTTAGCGGCCATCCTCTACGGAACACTTAACCTGCGGTTGCGGCCGATCGCCAGCCTGAAAGCCGGCCACACGGCATGGCTCGCATTTCCGGATTGACAAAATAGGATATTAAACCTACATATGTTCCTGTTATGTTCTAGATGCCTTTTAAGGAGAGCCCATGCCTTCCTTTGCCCTGTTCGACGATACCGTCGTGGCCCGTACCGCTGCCGCCAGCACCGGTTGGACCGCATTCTCAGATTTGCAGACCGTCTTCGATTACGCCCGCAATCAAGGGCGCCCCTTGTTCTTCCAGCCCGGCGTCTACGATTCCGGCACGACCACGATCCTGCCCAGCAATGGCGGCGGCAAACCGCTCCTTGCCCGGGCGATGCCTGGCTCGGTGGTGCTGCGCTTCAACGGTTCCAATACCTTCTTCCGAATTGAGGGGCAGAATCAGGTCCATTTCGACGGCATCATCTTCGATGGGCAGAACCGGGCATTGGCCGACTATGTGTTCGGTCGTCCTGCTTTCATCGCGATCGCCGGCAACGCTCAGGACGTCTCGTTCGAAAACTGCCAGGTCCTGAACTCGCCAGGCATCGGCGCCTATGTCGCGAGTTCGTCCGGCGCGGTTTTCCGCGCCTGCTATTTCGGAAACCATTCGATCGGTATCTGGAGCGAGAACGCGCAGATCAAGGCGCTGAACAACACGCTCGCCGGCATGTCGAACAACGGCATTGCCATCTGGCGCGACACGATCACCGGAGACAGCTCCACGATCACCGGCAACTTCATCAACGGCGTCGACACAGTCGCGGGAGGCACTGGCCAGAACGGCAACGGCGTCAGCATCTTCCGTGCGATCGGCGTTTCCGTCACCGATAACAAAATCTTCAGCACGAAGTTCTCGGCGATCCGCTGCAATGGCGGCGGGCTGCACAATGTCAGCAACAACAATATCTACAACACGCGCGAGGCCGCGATCTTCATTGAAGCGCCCGGCGCCGGGATCGACCTGACCGGGTGCATCGTCTCGAACAACAGCCTCGACACGGTGGGCAGTGGCATCCTGGTCGCCAATTCCGGCCAGTTCAGCGACGGCGTCTCGCGCAGCGTAGTGGTCGAGGGGAACCGGATCTCGAACGTCACCGACAACCCGATCCCGGATCCCGGTTACTACCCGCCTTCGACGATCGGCAACGGGATCATCATCGAGCAGGATTGCGTGGTCTCGGGCAATCTCATTGATGGCGCGGCGCGCGTGGGGATTCAGGCCGGGATCAACACTGCGGCGCGAGACCTGGTCGTTACAGGCAATCTGGTGCGCAACGTCGCCATCGGTGTCGGCGTGTCGAACGAGGCTGTCACCAATGCGGGCCGATCGGTCGTGGTTTCCGGGAACATCGTGCGTGGCGCCAGCATCGGCGGCATCGTGCCGACGGTTTTCACCGGCACGACGATGAACCGGGTGGGCACGGCTGAGTATGGCAATGACCTCGGCACTGCCGTTGGCAGCGTCACTTTCGGCCACAACCGCTATCTCTGAGCTGGTCTGATCCGCCCATAGTGCGAGGGGACGAAAAAGCCGGGGCGTCGCCGCCCCGGCTTGAAGGTGGACTGCGGATCGCCGCAGTCGGGAGGAAATCCTGTCTGAGCCGGGGCTCAGTAGGAATAGTACATCGCGAACTCGACCGGGTGCGGCGTCATCTCATAGCGCATGACATCCTGCATCTTGAGCTCGATATAGCTCTCGATGAAGTCGTCGTTGAAGACGCCGCCAGCCTTCAGGTAGGCATTGTCCTTCTTGAGCGCGTCGAGCGCCTCGCGCAGCGAACCGCAGACGGTCGGGATCTTCTTCAGCTCGCGCGGCGGCAGGTCATAGAGATCCTTGTCCATCGCCGGGCCGGGATCGATCTTGTTGATGATGCCGTCGAGGCCGGCCATCGTCAGCGCCGCGAAGGCGAGATAGGGGTTCGCCATCGGATCGGGGAAGCGGACCTCGACGCGCTTGGCCTTCGGCGAGGTCGTCCACGGAATACGGCAGGAGGCCGAGCGGTTGCGCGCCGAATAGGCGAGCAGCACCGGCGCCTCATAGCCCGGAACCAGACGCTTGTAGGAGTTGGTCGACGGGTTGGTGAAGGCGTTCAGCGACTTGGCGTGCTTGATGATGCCGCCGATGTACCAGAGGCACTCCTGCGACAGGTCAGCATACTTGTTGCCGGCCATGATCGGCTTGCCGTTCTTCCAGATCGACTGGTGGACGTGCATGCCCGAGCCGTTGTCGCCATAGACGGGCTTGGGCATGAAGGTCGCGGTCTTGCCGTAGCTCTGGGCGACGTTGTGGATGCAGTACTTGTAGACCTGCATCTGGTCGGCCATGTGCGTCAGCGTGTCGAACTTCAGGCCGAGCTCATGCTGAGCCGAAGCGACCTCGTGATGGTGCTTCTCGACCTTGGCGCCCATGGCAGCCATGGCCGCCAGCATCTCGCCGCGCATGTCCTGCGCCGAATCCTGCGGGGGAACCGGGAAGTAGCCGCCCTTGGTGGCGATGCGGTGGCCGAGATTGCCGCCCTCGTACTCGGTCATGCCGTTGATCGGCAGCTCGACATTGTCGAGCTTGAAGCCGGTGTTGTACGGGTCGGCCGCGATCTTGACGTCGTCGAAGACGAAGAATTCGGCCTCGGGGCCGACATAGACGGTGTCGCCGATGCCGGTCGACTTGAGGTAGGCCTCGGCCTTCTTGGCCATGCCGCGCGGATCGCGACCGTAGGGCTCGCCGGTCGCCGGCTCGAGCACGTCGCAGGTGATGACCATGGTCGAGGCCGAGAAGAACGGGTCGATGCAGGCCGTCGTCGGGTCCGGCATCAGCAGCATGTCGGACTCGTTGATCGCCTTCCAGCCGGCGATCGAGGAGCCGTCGAACATCGTGCCTTCGGCGAAGATCTCTTCGTCGATCATGCCGATGTCGAAGGTGACGTGCTGCCACTTGCCGCGCGGATCGGTGAAGCGGAAGTCGACGTATTTGACGTCATTGTCCTTGATCGCCTTCAGGACCTCTTTGGCGTTCTTCATCTCACGACTTCCTTTGTCGACTGCTAGGGTCTCACGACAGACGCTGCCTGCGGGGCTCCGCGGGGCGCACGCATTCTTATGGCGCTGGGGAAATCCTCAGATCGCGTCCGCGCCGGACTCGCCGGTGCGGATGCGGATCGCCCCCTCCACGCTCGATACAAAAATCTTGCCATCGCCGATGCGGCCGGTCTGGGCGGCCTTCTTGATCGCCTCGATCGCGCGCTCGACCATGTCGTCGGCCAGCACGATCTCGATCTTCACCTTCGGCAGGAAGTCGACCACGTATTCGGCGCCGCGATAGAGCTCGGTATGGCCCTTCTGGCGACCGAAACCCTTCGCCTCGAGCACTGTGATGCCCTGGAGGCCGACCTCCTGCAGCGCCTCCTTCACCTCGTCGAGCTTGAAGGGCTTGATGATCGCTTCGATCTTCTTCATGCGCCGACCGACCTCCTTGGCGTGAGCTTGCCGCACTGTACGCAGCCTTCCTCCGTTCTGACCATGGGGCCAGCCCGGATCAACCTCGGCGCGTCCAGCAAAACCTCGCCTGATCTGCTCATAGCATCGGCGCAGGCGGGCCGCCATGACGCCCCCCGGGGCAAACCGCCTGTTGAAGAGGCGAAAAACAGTCCAAAAATTATGCAAATGCCTATATAGAGTGCAATTGCGGGTTTGGCCTAGTTTCCTTGCCCGTGGGCTTGGGCTGACGGACAATGCTCGTCCCATGACTGCCGCGACTCCCGCCACCCTTGCCCTGCTCAGCGTCGCCGAGATGGCGGCAGCGGATGCGGCGACGATCGCCGCCGGCACGCCGGGCATCGTCCTGATGGACAAGGCGGGCAGGGCGGTTGCCGATGCGGTGACGCGGCGCATCCGCCCCGGCCAGCGTGTCCTCGTGCTGTGCGGTCCCGGCAATAATGGCGGCGACGGCTTCGTCGCGGCCCGTCTCCTGGCGGAGCGCGGCTGCCATGTGACGCTCGCACTCGCCGGCGAGCGGGCAGCCTTAAGGGGAGACGCCGTTCTGGCGGCGGAAAGCTGGACCGGGGCGATCGAGGCGATCGAGGGCGTCGATCCGACCCGGCATGACATCGTGATCGACGCCTTGTTCGGCGCCGGCTTAACCCGGCGGATCTCCGGCGAGCTCGCGGCGCTGGTCGAGCGCGTCAACGCGGCGGGCCGAACCGTGATCGCGGTCGACGTGCCGAGCGGCGTCCATGGCGACACCGGGCTCACTGAGGGGCCCGCCATCTGCGCCCACGAGACCGTGACCTTCTTCCGCCTGAAGCCCGGCCATCTGCTTCATCCCGGCCGGGCGCTCTGTGGCGTCGTCACCCTGGCCGATATCGGCATCCGGCCCGAGATCGTCTTCGCGCCGAACGGGGTCGTGCCGTCGCTCTTCCGCAACGCTCCCGCTCTCTGGCGCGCTTGGCTGCCGAACCATGCCGCCGGCGTTCACAAATATTCCCGCGGCGCGGTCGCCGTCGCAGCGGGCGGGTTGTCCGGCGTCGGGGCGCCGCGACTGGGCGCGCGCGCGGCGCTGCGCATCGGCGTCGGCCTGGCGACGATCATCTGCCGGCCTGACGCGCTGGCGACCCATGCCGGGCGCGGCCCCGATGCGCTGATGCAGGCGGCTGCAAGCGACGCACCAGCCTTCGAGGAAGCGCTGTCGGCACGCAAGCTCGACGCTCTGCTGATCGGGCCGGCGCTCGGCCTCGATGCCGAAGCGCGCTCCTGGGTGGCGGTTGCCTTGCGCAGTGCGGCGCCTTGTGTCTTCGACGCTGATGCGCTGACCCATATCGGCGTGCAGCGACCGGACTTCACCGACCTGTTGCGCCAGCGCGCCGGTCCGGCCGTGCTGACACCGCATGAGGGCGAATTCAAACGCCTCTTCGCCGAGGCAGCGGGCTTCGAGCCCGGGCGCGGCAAGCTCGCGCGGGCGCGGCAGGCGGCCCGGCAGACCGGGGCGGTCGTCGTCCTCAAGGGCCCGGATACGGTCATCGCCGCCCCCGATGGGCGCGCCGCGATCAACGATACCGGCTCGCCCGCTCTGGCGACGGCCGGCTCCGGGGATGTGCTCGGCGGCATCGTCGCGGGTCTGCTGGCGCAGAAGATGCCGGCCTTCGAATCGGCCTGCGCCGCCGTCTGGCTACACGGGCGAGCCGGCGAGAAGCTCGGCATGGGGCTGATCGCCGATGATCTGCCGGAAGCAATTCCGAGCTTGCTGGCAGCACTCGACGATTGATCTGGCAGGCCAAAAAAAGGGCCCGCCCCGCAAGGGGCGAGCCTGTGATTAGCCGATCGGCGTTCGATCAACGAGCCGCGTAGGTCACGGCCGGAGCGGATGTCAGCTGCTCCTTGGTCATCGTGATCTTGCCGTGGTCCGGATACATTTCCGGGCCCTTCTTGGCCGCCGGCGGCGCGTTCATCGCGGTGGTGCCACCGGCGCTGCTACCACCTGCGCCCGTGCCGCCCGCCGGGGCCGGCGCTGGCGTGACCATCGGCTCCTCGCTCCACTGCACCTGCTCGAACGGGATCGCGACATCCTTGGTGCCGATGCCGAGGAATCCGCCGACGCCGACGGTCACCAGCTCGATCTTGCCGGCCTTGTCGAACACCACCTCGGTGACGTCGCCGACCTTCTTGTTGTCAGGGCCGTAGATATCGACGCCCATCAGCTTCGAAGCCCGCCACTTGCCTTGGCCGGCGAGATTGTTCTCCGGAGCCTTGGCCGTCTCGGCCGCAGGAGCCGGGGTAGCCGGCGCAGTGGCCGACGGCGCGGTCGGCTGCGGGCTCGGCGGCTGGTTCGAGGGTGAAGAGGTCTGCGCAACGGCAGTTGCGGCAAGCATGACGCCGCCGATAGCCGTCAATGCAACGTGACGCTTGAACATCGGTATCCTCCTGTCGTCTTCCGCATCTGCGGGATGACAGAACAACGCGGAACCGGCGTTTTTGTTCGCATTAAGGTAGCCATGCACGAGGCATTTGATGAACGCGTGCGGAAAACAGCGGTTTAGCGCTTCAGTAAGACCCTGTGGCGTTTGCTGAGAGCGGATGACCGCAGCCGGAGTCTGACAGGATGAGCAGGAGTCTCGCGATTCTCGCCCTTGCCGCATTCGGCATGGGCGCGGCGACGCCCGCCGCGGCCTTCTGGGAGCGCTCACAGTGGCGCGTCTGCTCGGAAGGGACGACGGCAGCCGAATACCAGCGCTGGCGCTGCTGGGAGCTCGAAGGCTATGCCGGAGAAATCGCGCCGGGCTATGGCGGAGTCGGGCCATACGGACAAATGCCGCCTCAAAGGCGCCCGTCGTTGCGCCGCGATGGGCCTGTTTCCCGTCTGGGCTGAGGCCGGACGGAACAAGTTCGTCAGACGGACGGGCGCCGGCGGTGCCCCTGTTGACCCAGCCTGCGGCGGACACCGAAGCTGACAGCCTTTCGCCTCCGCTCCAGCGATCTGCTGGACGGTTTAGCCGGCTGCCTTACTCAGGCATTCCTGCTTCGGCTCGGCCCGGCAGCGCTGTTGCTCACCAGGCGACGCAACGGCGCACGCCGCCGACGACGCCGTAGCGCCGGCATACGGCACCGTGCGAGCGTGGAGCGACGCCGCGCCTGACCACAGCGCCATTGGGGCCGGCGCATCCTGCCCGGTAGACGCCTTTGGCGCAGACGACAGCCGAAGCGGTGGAGGGAAGAACGAAACTGGAAAGGGCGTAGAGCAGGGCCGCTGCTGCGCACAGCCCGGCTAAGCTGAGTATATGTCCACGCATGACGAAATCCCCGACGTCAAGTGGTGCTGGAAGCAGCCTGAGCGAGCTCTGCTCGATCGCTTTCGTCAAGTCCGATCCGGGCTTTCGAGATCGATTCCGTGAAAAAACCGTCGTGATCAGACGGCTGTGATTCCAGGCACTGAGCTGACCACTGAAGCGATTATCGCAAATATGAGGGTACCGTTCGCTACCCACGCGCGCCGATTTATCGGCGTCAGATGAATAAAATCGTCATAAGTAATTGATTTAATTAAATTTTATTTGGTGAGCGGGGAGGGGATCGAACCCTCGACCACATGATTAAAAGTCACGTGCTCTACCACTGAGCTACCCGCCCTCACTGGGGCGCTGACATAGGCAGGTGGCGCGCATCGGTCAACATTGTTCCGGCGAACACATCGTGGCAGAAGCCGCGGAGATGGCGAACGAGCACATGACAGGCATGGTTTCGACCGGTGCCCAGCGGAGCTGGCGCAGCTGGACACAGGCGTTCGCGCTCGCCGCTCTGACGCTGACGGCGCTGCTGTTCGGCTTCATCGTCGCGCTCGATCCCTATGGAGCCCGCGTGCAGGCAGGGCAGCCGGCACGGCCGCTGATGGATCTCAACCAGCGCTTCATGTACCCGCAGATCGTAAAGTCGGGCGCCTTCGATTCGGCGGTGTTCGGGACGTCGACGATCCGCCTGCTCGACCCGGAGATCCTGTCGAAGGGGCTCTCCGCTCGCTTCGCCAATCTCGGCATGAACGCCGCGACGCCCTGGGAGCAGAGCCAGCTCGCCGCGCTGTTCGCGCATCGCATCGCCGCACCGAAGCTGGTGATCTGGGGCATCGACCAGACCTGGTGCGAGGCGGATGCGACCGATGAGACGCGCCGATTGACGCCGCGGCCGTTCCCACCCTGGCTCTATGACGACAACGCCTGGAACGACTGGGCAAAACAGCTCAACTTCACCACGCTCGAGATCGCGTTGCGGCTGGCAGCCCACAAGCTCGGCCTGCAGCCGCAACGCTTGCGCGGCGACGGCTACGAGGTCTTCACCCCGCCCGAGGGCACCTATGATCTCGCCCGCGCGCGCTTCCATCTCCATCGCAGCCACGGCGGCCACGCGCCCGATCTGGCGCCCCAATCGCCGCCCGCCGCCGTGCCGTTCGCCGAGCGCGCGAGCTGGCGCTTTCCGGCGCTCGCCTGGCTGGAGCAAGGCCTGGCCGCCTTTCCGGCTGCGACGCGTCGCCTGATCGTGTTGCCGCCGATCCATGCCGGCGCAATGCCGCGTGAGAGGAGCGCCGGCTGGCAGCGCTTCGCGGCCTGCAAGGCGGAGGTTGCGGTGATCGCGGCGCGTCAGAAGGCGGTGATCGCCGACTATATGCATCCTTCAACGATAACCCGCGAGGATGCCAACTACTGGGACCCGTTGCACTACCGGCTGCCGATCGCGCGCCGTATCGAGGCCGATCTCATCGCTCTGGGACGGGGCGAGGCGGCTCCGAGCGACCCGGCATTGACCGTTCTGAGCGTGCCTCGTTAACGGCGCATCAACCAAGCGGCTCTACCGTGGCGGCATGGTCATCCGCCGCGGTCTCCGCTCAGTCCTCGTCACGCTCGCGCTCTATCTCGTGTCGAGCGCTGTGGTCGGCTATTTCCTGTTCCACGCGCAGCATGGCGCGCGCGGGCTCGAGACATCGGCTGGCCTGCGCGAGAAGCTCAGCGAGATGGAGGGCGAACTCGCCAGTCTGACCACCGAGCGGCAGGATTGGGAGAAGCGCCTGGGCCTGATGCGTGACGAAGCCGTCGATCGTGATCTGCTCGAGGAAAGGGCGCGCGCCATGCTTGGCCGCGTCCATCGCAACGACGTCGTCGTGATGGGCCGCTGAGGCGGCCCGGCTCGCTCCGGCCGCAGTCTGGCCGCAAAATTCGCCCCCGCCTCGCAGCGAGAAGCGCCTCTGCCGCCAGGGCTGTGTCGACTTGATTTATCCGGCTTCGAGCTGGCTTACCCGGCATCAATGGTCGCAAAAAGATCGATTAACCGATAATCGGTTAAATGACATTTTGTCAAAAATACCAATATCTTAGGTGATGTTGCAGTGCGAGATACCCGTCTCGCCAAGGCTTTTGGCTTCCTCTACAACCAAAGCAGTAGAGCTTGGGGAGGACCGTATATGGCCATTGCCGCACGGAAGACGAAAGCAGGGGCGCCAGCGAAGGCGGCTGGAAAGGCGCCGGCCAAGAGCGCTCCGAAGGGTGCGGCCAAGGCGCTTTCGAACGTCCCGACCTTCAGCAAGGAGGAAGAGCTCCACGCCTATCGCGAGATGCTGCTGATCCGCCGCTTCGAGGAGAAGGCCGGTCAGATGTACGGCATGGGCCTGATCGGCGGCTTCTGCCATCTCTATATCGGCCAGGAAGCCGTGGTCATCGGCATGCAGATGGCCTCGAAGGAGGGCGACCAGGTCATCACCGGCTATCGCGACCACGGCCACATGCTGGCTTGCGGCATGGAATCGCGTGGCGTGATGGCCGAGCTGACGGGCCGGCGCGGCGGCTATTCGCGCGGCAAGGGCGGCTCGATGCACATGTTCAGCCGCGAGAAGAACTTCTATGGCGGCCACGGCATCGTCGGCGCCCAGGTCTCGCTCGGCGCCGGTCTCGGCTTTGCCAATTGGTATCGCCAGGACGGGCGGGTATCGATGGCCTATTTCGGCGACGGCGCCGCCAATCAGGGCCAGGTCTATGAGAGCTTCAACATGGCCGAGCTCTGGAAGCTGCCGGTCGTGTTCGTGATCGAGAACAACCGCTACGCCATGGGCACCTCGGTCAACCGCGCCTCGGCCCAGACCGATTTCTCGAAGCGCGGCGTTTCCTTCGGCATCCCAGGCGAGCAGGTCGACGGCATGGACGTACGCGCCGTGCGCGAGGCCGCCAACCGCGCCATCGAGCATGCCCGCTCCGGCAAGGGCCCGTACATCCTCGAAATGCAGACTTACCGCTATCGCGGCCACTCCATGTCCGACCCGGCGAAGTACCGCTCGAAGGACGAGGTCCAGCGCATGCGCGAGGAGCACGACCCGATCGAGCAGGTTCGCGCCCGCCTGACCCGCGAGCACAAGGTCGGCGAGGACGAGCTCAAGGCAATCGACGCCAAGGTCCGCGAGGTCGTCAACGACGCGGCCGAGTTCGCGACGCATGATCCCGAGCCCGACGTCTCCGAGCTCTACACCGACATCCTGCTGGAGCCGGCGCAGGCCTGAGGCCGCGCCCGATCCTCCCCGCCCATTCAAGCCCTCGCGGCCATCCCAGAACTCCGGGTGCGTAAATGCCGATCGACATTCTGATGCCCGCCCTGTCGCCCACCATGGAACAGGGCAAGCTCGCCAAATGGCTGAAAGCCGAGGGCGACAAGATCAAGGCCGGCGACATCATCGCCGAGATCGAGACCGACAAGGCGACCATGGAGGTCGAGGCGGTGGACGAGGGTGTCCTCGCCAAGATCCTGATCGCCGACGGGACCGACAACGTCGCGGTCAACACGCCGATTGCGGTGATCGCCGCCGATGGCGAGGACGTATCCGCCGCGGCCAGCGGCGCCGCCAAGGCGGCTCCCGCGCCACAGGCGGCGGAGAAGCCGGCCGAGCCCGAAAAGGCCGCCGAAGCGCCAGCCAGCCCCGCACCCGCCGCGGCACAGAGCGTCCCGGCCCAGGCAAAGTCCTACGACGCCTCGTCCGAATTCCCGGCCGGCGCCGAAATCGTCTCGATGACGATGCGCGAAGCGCTGCGCGACGCCATGGCCGAGGAGATGCGGCGCGACGCCGACGTCTTCGTCATGGGTGAGGAGGTCGCCGAATACCAGGGTGCCTACAAGGTCACGCAGGGGCTGCTGCAGGAGTTCGGCGCCCGCCGCGTGATCGACACCCCGATCACCGAGCACGGCTTTGCCGGCATCGGTGTCGGCGCCGCGCTGACCGGCCTCAAGCCGATCGTCGAGTTCATGACCTTCAACTTCGCCATGCAGGCGATCGACCACATCATCAATTCGGCGGCCAAGACGCTCTACATGTCCGGCGGCCAGATGGGCTGCCCGATCGTCTTCCGCGGCCCCAACGGCGCCGCGGCCCGCGTCGGCGCCCAGCACAGCCACGACTACGCCGCCTGGTACTCGAACGTGCCGGGCCTCAAGGTGGTGATGCCCTACAGCGCCTCCGACGCGAAGGGCCTGCTCAAGAGCGCGATCCGCGATCCCAACCCGGTGATCTTTCTCGAGAACGAGATCCTCTACGGCCGCTCCTTCGACGTGCCGAAGGGCGATGACTTCACGATTCCCATCGGCAAGGCCAAGGTCGTGCGGCCGGGCAGCGACGTCACCATCGTTTCCTTCGGCATCGGCATGACCTATGCGCTCGGCGCCGCCGAGGCGCTGGCCAAGGAAGGCATCGACGCCGAGGTCATCGACCTGCGCACGATCCGGCCGATGGACATCGAGACCGTCATCGCTTCGGTGCAGAAGACCAATCGCTGCGTCGCGGTCGAGGAGGGCTTCCCGCAGTCCGGCGTCACCGCCGAGATCGGCATGAAGATCATGGAAGCGGCCTTCGACTATCTCGATGCGCCCGTGGCGCGCGTCACCGGCAAGGATGTGCCGATGCCCTACGCCGCCAACCTCGAGAAGCTGGCGTTGCCGAACATCGGCGAGGTCGTCGCGGCGGCCAAGGCCGTCTGCTATCGCTGAGAGAGGGCTGACCGATGCCGACCAACATCCTGATGCCCGCGCTCTCTCCGACGATGGAGAAGGGCAATCTCGCCAAGTGGCTGAAGAAGGAAGGCGACGCGATCAAGTCCGGCGACATCATCGCCGAGATCGAGACCGACAAGGCGACCATGGAGGTCGAGGCGGTCGACGAAGGCATTCTCGCCAAGATCGTCGTGCCGGAGGGCACCGCCGACGTCGCCGTCAACGAGGTGATCGGCGTGATCGCCGGCGAGGGCGAGGACGCCAAGAGCGTCTCCGCCCCGGCCAAGGCCGATGCTCCGAAAGCCGAAATGCCCAAGGCTGAAGCGCCCAAGGCCGACGGCGCTGCGCCGAAGGCCGAGGCGAAATCAGAATCGACGCCGCAGATGACCGCCGAGGCCGGCCTGAACACCGGTGGCCAGTCGGTCTCCGGAAACCGCCCCTTCGCCTCGCCGCTGGCGCGCCGCCTCGCTAAGGAGGCGGGCATCGATCTCGGCAAGGTCCAGGGCTCGGGTCCGCATGGCCGCATCGTCGAGAAGGACATCGAGGCCGCCAAGCAGGGCGGCGCGGCCAAGCCCGCGCCGGCTCCTGCGGCTGGCGCTCCTGCCACACCGAAGCCCGCCGCCGCGCCGCTCGCGACCGGCCCCTCGGACGAGCAGACCAAGAAGCTGTTCGCGCCGGGCTCCTATGAGGAGATTCCGCATGACGGCATGCGCAAGACGATCGCGCGCCGCCTGACCGAAGCCAAGCAGACCATCCCGCATTTCTACGTCACGCTGGATTGCGAGCTCGACGCGCTGCTCAAGCTGCGGGCCGAGCTCAACGCAGCAGCGCCGGAGAAGGACGGCAAGCCGGCTTACAAGCTCTCGGTCAACGACATGGTGATCAAGGCACTCGCCCTGGCGCTGAAAGCGGTGCCGGACGCCAATGTCTCCTGGACCGACGCGACCATGCTCAAGCACAAGCACGCCGATGTCGGTGTCGCCGTCTCGATCCCGGGCGGGCTGATCACGCCGATCATCCGCGACGCCTGTCACAAGACGCTGAGCCAGATCTCCAACGAGATGAAGGACATGGCGGCCCGCGCCAAGGCCCGCAAGCTGAAGCCCGAGGAGTATCAGGGCGGCACGACAGCGGTCAGCAATCTCGGCATGTTCGGCGTCAAGGACTTCGCCGCGGTGGTGAACCCGCCGCATGCGACGATTCTCGCCGTAGGCGCCGGCGAGCAGCGCGTCATCGTCAAGGGCGGCCAGCCGGCCGTCGCGACCGTGATGTCGGTGACGCTCTCGACCGACCACCGCGCCGTCGACGGGGCGCTCGGTGCCGAGCTGCTACAGGCCTTCAAGGGCTATATCGAGAAGCCGATGGCGATGCTGGTGTGAGGCGGCGATGACCCGCCAAGCCCGCATCCTCGCCTTCGGTGATTCCCTGACCTGGGGCCGCATCGCCAACCGGCCGGAGCGGCATGGCGACGACGTACGCTGGCCGCGCGTGCTGGAAAAGGCGCTCGGCGGCTACGCTACGGTTATCGAGGAGGGGCTCAATGGCCGGCGGATCGCGCTCGACGATCCGCTGCGCCCCTATCGCTCCGGCATCTCGCTGTTGCCGCTCTTCATCGAGTGCCATGCTCCGCTCGATCTCGTCATCCTGATGCTCGGCACCAATGACTGCCAGCGCCAGCATTCGCTGGCGCCTTACGACGTCGCCCGCTCGATGCGGATGCTTGCGCAGGTGGCGCAGCGCCCGCCGGTCGAGCCCGGCATGCCGGTGCCGGAGGTGCTGATCGTCGCGCCGCCCGTGGTGCGCATGCCCGACGACCCCGATCACGAGGCCAACTTCTTCATGGAAGGCGCGCCCGAGAAGATGGCGCTGCTGGCGACCTATTACCGCCGCATCGCCGACGAGATCGGCGTCAGCTTCTTCGACGCGGCCGCGGTCGCGACCGTGACCGGCGAGGACGGCATCCATCTCGACGCGGATAATACCCGCGCCATCGGCCTGGCGCTCGCGCCGGTGGTCGATGGCTTGCTCGGTTTGCCGCTGCCGGCGCGCGGGCCGGCGCTGCGGATCGCGGGCCCGTAGACGACATTCGACCGGGGCATAGCCCCGCACATCAACGCTGCCCGCAGTGGGCGGAAAGAGCCGAGGCGTCTCCCATGGCTGACTACGACATCATCATCATCGGCTCCGGCCCCGGCGGCTATGTCGCGGCGATCCGTGCGGCCCAGCTCGGCTTCAAGACCGCCATCGTCGAGCGCGAGCACCTCGCCGGCATCTGCTCGAACTGGGGCTGCATTCCGACCAAGGCGCTGCTGCGCTCGGCCGAGATCCTGCATTACGGCCAGCACGCCAAGGATTACGGGCTGACGCTGGAAGGCTCGTTCAAGGCCGATCTGGAAGCCGTGGTGAAGCGCTCGCGCGGCATCGCGGTCAGGATGAACAATGGCGTCCAGTTCCTGATGAAGAAGAACAAGGTCGACGTGATCTGGGGCGAGGCCAAGCTCACCAAGGCCAACACCATCGTCGTCGCGCCGACCAAGAAGCCGGCCATGCAGCCGCAGGGGCCGGTGCCTAAGGGCGCCAAGGGCGAGGGCACCTACACCGCCGACCACATCATCGTCGCGACCGGCGCCCGCCCGCGCGCCCTGCCGGGGCTGGAGCCGGACGGCAAGCTGATCTGGACCTATTTCGAGGCGCTGGTGCCGCCGACCATGCCGAAATCGCTGGTGGTGATGGGCTCGGGCGCGATCGGCATCGAATTCGCCTCGTTCTACCGCACGCTCGGCGCCGAGGTGACGGTGGTCGAGGTGATGCCGCAGGTCGTCCCGGTCGAGGATGCCGAGATCGGCGCCTTCGCGCGCAAGGCTTTCGAGAAGCAGGGCATGAAGATCCTGACCTCGACCAAGGTCACCAAGGTCGAGAAGGGGGCGAACTCCGTCACCGCCCATGTCGAGGACGACAAGGGCAACAAGCAGACGATCACCGCCGAGCGGATGATCTCGGCGGTCGGCGTCGTCGCCAATGTCGAGAATCTCGGCCTCGAGGCGCTCGGCGTGAAGCTCGATCGCGGCGTGATCGCGATCGACGGGCTCTGCCGCACCAATGTGAAGGGCGTCTACGCGATCGGCGACGTCGCCGGCCCGCCGATGCTGGCGCACAAGGCCGAGCATGAGGCGGTGATCTGCGTCGAGGCGATCAAGGGCCTGCATCCGCACCCGATGGACAAGCTGATGATCCCGGGCTGCACCTATTGCCACCCGCAGATCGCCAGCGTCGGCCTGACCGAGGCCAAGGCCAAGGAAGCCGGCCACCAGCTCAAGGTCGGCCGCTTCAACTTCGTCGCCAATGGCAAGGCCGTGGCGCTCGGCGAAGACAGCGGCATGGTCAAGACGATCTTCGACGCCAAGACCGGCAAGCTGCTCGGCGCGCACATGGTCGGCGCGGAAGTCACCGAGCTGATCCAGGGCTTCGTGGTCGCGATGAACCTCGAGACCACCGAGGAAGAGCTGATGCACACCATCTTCCCGCATCCGACCCTGTCGGAGACGATGAAGGAGGCCGTGCTCGACGCCTATGGCAAGGTTCTGAACGCCTGAGCGGGGCCAGCGCGTTCATCCACGCTTCAGCTCAAGGTTGCGATGACCTAGCGGCATAGCAGGGAGATCGTTGATGGACCTTCGCGCAATTCTCGTCGCCATCGCCATTGGTGCCGTAGCCGGCTGGCTCGCCAGCATCGTCATGGGCGGCGGCGGGCTGATCCGCTACATCATCACCGGCCTGATCGGCGCCTTCGTCGGCAGCTTCCTGCTCTCGGCGCTCGGCATCAATCTCGGCATCGGCAACCCGCTGATCTCGCAGATCGTTACGGCGACGATCGGTGCGATCGTCGTGGTCTTCCTGGCGCGATTGATCGCCTGAGCGGCGGGCGCTGGCATTTCGCCCGTTTGAGGCCATATCGGGCCGATGACGCGCACTCGTAAATCCGCCAAGCCTGACCGGATCGTCCCGGACGAGAAGGTCGAGATTCTGCCGCCGAGCGGAAAGCTCGCGCTCGATTGGCGCCGATTGCTGCCACCAGTCGCCTTCGGCACGGCCGCGGGCTTCATCGCCAGCCTCGTGGTCGGAGGCGGCGGCTTCCTGCGCCATGCCGTGGTCGGCCTGCTCGGCATGCTGGTCGGCCAGGGCATCGTTCACGTCACCGGCTGGCGGGCGAGCACCGGCTATCGCTTCCTCGATTCGATGGCGATGGCGGTGATCGGCGCGATCCTGGTCGTGCTGCTGGCCCGCTTCATCGCCTGAGCCGCGATGGAGCGCCGGCGTCTCGGATCGAGGCAGCCCTCGCTTGCGATTGCAGCCCGCGAGAGACCTTCAGCTCATTGAATGGTGACGCTCATGGTGCCCGTGAGCGTTACGCTCTCGCCAGCCTTCGTCTTGCCTGAGCCGCTGAGCCCGAAGCTGTCTTGGCCGGAGAACCCGGGCTTCGGACTATAGGTATAGCTGTTGCCTTTGATCGTGACGCGACCATTCGCAGGCTGGCTGGTTAGGCTCAAGGTGGTGACGGGGAGGCGAGCGTCCGGATCGACCCAGATCGGGCCGCCACAGCTCTTGCTGCCCTTGGCCATGGTGATCGTGCCGCTCCCAGCACCTCGCGACCAGCCGCGTCCGGGATTTGCGGTGCAGGCTTCCGCCACGCTCACGCCTAGTAAAAGGCCGCCGGCGGCGACACCAATCGTCGTCATGGCTCCGCATTTTTTGGTCATCACGATGTCCTCTCTGATGTGGCGCATGTCGCATGGGGAGGCCGCTGCAGCCACAATGAGAGAAGGCCATGGCTGGCGCCTCCCCCGTTTGGGTGCGGCGAACGCAGTAGACCGGGCGCCGCGCTTCCATTCCTTGTAACGAGGAACCTTCCGCAGGCTTCTGGCGTTGCTATGATCGTTGTTCCGCTCGTCGGAGCGGTGCGCGGGCAGGGGGACTACCATGAACGACCAGATCTATGCCGCGCTCGGCACGCCGGGCTACGGCTTCTTCATGACGCTGCTGATCGGCATCATCGCTGGCTGGATCGCCGAGCGGGTCACGTCGTCGGACCATGGACTCTTCACCAACATGATCGTCGGCGTCGCCGGCTCCTTTGTCGGCAGCCGGCTCGCCGAATTGCTGGACATTCCGGTCTTCGGCTTCTGGCGCACGCTTGTCGCAGCGATCGCCGGCGCCTGCCTGCTGATCGTGGTCTGGCGCGCGGTGCGCAACTGAGTTCTGCAGCGCGCGGGTTGCCCGCGCCGCACTTCGGCATTAGCTAGACGGGAGTGGCCGCGCCCTGCTGCGCGGCGCCAGTAACGGACCCGTCCATGGCCGTCGTGCTCGACCTCCTCAACCGCGATCCGCGCCCCAACTCCGGCAACCCGAAGTCCGAGGTCAAGCCGGAGCTGCGCCATCCGGAAAAGCAGAAGCGGCCAGAGAACCCGATCCTGCGCAAGCCGGACTGGATCCGGGTCAAGGCGCCGGGCTCGCCGAAATGGGCCGAGACCCAGAAGATCGTGAAGGCCGAGAAGCTCGTCACCGTCTGCGAGGAGGCGGGCTGCCCCAATATCGGCGAGTGCTGGGAAAAGAAGCACGCCACCTTCATGATCATGGGCGACACCTGTACGCGCGCCTGTGCCTTCTGCAACGTCAAGACCGGCGTGCCCGAGGCGCTCGACCATGACGAGCCGCGCAAGGTCGCCGACGCCGTCGCCAAGCTTGGCCTGGAACACGTCGTCATCACCTCGGTCGATCGCGACGATCTCAAGGATGGCGGCGCCGAGCATTTCGCCCGCGTCATCCGCGCCATCCGCGAGGCTTCGCCCGGGACGACGATCGAGATCCTGACGCCGGATTTCCTGCGCAAGCCCGGCGCGCTCGAAATCGTGGTCGCGGCCAAGCCCGACGTCTTCAACCACAATCTCGAAACGGTGCCCGGCAAGTACCTGAAGGTGCGCCCGGGCGCCCGCTATTTCCATTCGCTGCGGCTGCTGCAGCAGGTGAAGGAGCTCGACCCGACCATCTTCACCAAGTCCGGCATCATGGTCGGCCTCGGCGAGGAGCGGAACGAGGTCCTGCAATTGATGGACGATCTGCGCTCGGCCGAGGTCGACTTCATGACGATCGGCCAGTATCTGGCGCCGTCGCGCAAGCACCACCCGGTCCTGCGCTTCGTCACACCGGACGAGTTCAAGAGCTTCGAGACCATCGCCTATGTGAAGGGCTTCCTGATGGTCTCCTCGACGCCGCTGACGCGCTCCTCGCACCATGCCGGCGAGGACTTCGCCAAGCTGCGGGAAGCACGCGCGGCCAAGCTCGGTAACTGATCGGCCCATATCCATGCCGATGTTCAACAGCACCCGCCGGGTGAAGCATTCGCCCGGAGAAATGTACGCGCTCGTGGCGGACGTAGAGAAATATCCGCAGTTCCTGCCGCTCTGCGAAGGGCTGGTGGTGCGCCGGCGCACGCCACGCGAGGGCGGCGGCGAGGTGCTGCTCGCCGATATGACGGTCGGCTACAAGGCGATCCGCGAGACCTTCACCAGCCGCGTCACGCTCGATCCGGCCAATCTCAAGATCCTGGTCGAATATGTCGACGGGCCGTTCCGCTATCTCGAGAACCGCTGGAGCTTCAAGCCGCTCGACACGGGCAGCGAGGTCGGCTTCTTCATCTCCTACGAATTCGCCAGCCGGATGCTGGGCCTCTTGATGGGCGCGATGTTCGACAAGGCCTTCCGCAAGTTCGCCGAAGCCTTCGAGAAGCGTGCGGACGCGATCTATGGGCGCGGCGGCGTGGCCGCCTCGATCACTTCAGGCTAAACGAGGCCTCGCGCAACAGGTCGAGCGCCTCCAGCACACTGAGCCGCCTGATCTCGTCGCGCCCCTGGGCGTCGAAGCGCTTTTCACGGTGCAGCGTCTGCGTGCCGTCGGCGCAGGCGAAATGCACCAACCCGACCGGCTTTGCTTCGCTGCCGCCATCGGGGCCGGCAATGCCGGTGATCGAGACCGCGAGCCGCGACGACAGGCGCTCCCGGCCGCCTTCCGCCATGGCGCGCGCGACCGGCTCGCTGACCGCGCCGTGTTGGCGGATCAGCTCGGCCGGAACACCGGCCAACGCCGTCTTCGCCTCGTTGGAATAGGTAACGAGGCCACCCAGAACCATGCTCGACGACCCCGAGATCGCCGTCAGCGCACCGGCGACCAGACCGCCGGTGCAGGATTCGACCGTCGCGACGGTGATGCCGCGCTCTCGGGAGATGCTCAGCAATTCGGCGGCAAGCGAACGGATGTCGAGATCGAACATAGCCTCACTCCGGCTCTGGCAGGCGGATGGTGGCAGTGGCGAGTGCGGCGAGGCCTTCGCCGCGTCCCGTGAAGCCGAGGCGCTCCGAGGTCGTCGCCTTGGCACCGACCTGATCGAGGCGGAGGCCCGCGATTTCGGCGATGCGGGCCCGGATGGCATCGCGATGCGGGCCGACCTTTGGCCCTTCGCAGACGACCGTCAGGTCGAGATGGTCGATCCTGCCGCCGCGCTGCCGGACGCGGTCAGCGGCGAAGGCGAGAAAACGGTCGGAGGCGGCGCCGCGCCATTGTGGATCGCTCGGCGGGAAATGGCTGCCGATGTCGCCATCGGCCAGGGCGCCGAGTAGGGCGTCGGTGAGTGCATGCAAGGCAACGTCGCCGTCGGAATGGGCGGTGACGCCGCGGCTATGAGGGATCCGAATGCCGCCGAGCCAGACATGGTCGCCCTCGGTGAAGGCGTGGACGTCATAGCCCGTGCCAATGCGGGTCACGAGCGGTCGGGCGAGGCGCTGCTCGGCCAGTTCGAAATCGCCCGGATAGGTCAGCTTCAGGTTCATCGGATCTCCGGCGAAGGTCGCGACGCGGTGGCCGGCCCATTCCATGATGGCGGAATCGTCGGTGAAGCCGCCGGCCGCGGCGGCATGGGCATCCCTGTGCGCGACGAGCAACGGCTGGAAGGCGAAAGCCTGGGGCGTCTGAACGAAGACGAGCTCCTCGCGCGGCAGGGTCTCCGCGATCAGCCCGGCATCGACGCGCTTGACGGTGTCGGTGACGGCGAGCGCCGGGATGGTGGCGAGATGCTCAAGGCTTGCCGTCATCGCTCGCTCGATCAAGGCCGGCGAGACGAAGGGGCGGGCGGCGTCGTGTACGAGCACACTGCCGTCGAAACCAGCGGCAGCAAGCGCCTCCAAACCGGCGCGAACCGAATCCTGCCTGGTCTCGCCGCCTTCGATCGGCGTGGTCAGCCGGACGCGAGCAGCTTCCGGGAGATGGCCGACCGCATCGTCATAGCGAGCGCCGTCGCCGGTGCCGATCACCACCAGCACGGTGCCGATGCGACTGTCGGCAAGGAACGGAGCAAGCGTGCGGCATAGGACAGGTACGCCACCGAGCCGCCGATACTGCTTTGGGGCCTCGGCGCCGGCGCGCAGGCCGCGTCCGGCGGCAACGATCAGGGCGGCGACGGCCGGTGTCATCGATCCTCTTGGCTCCGCTACTCAGGGCTTCGCTGATAGGACGGCAAGGGCTCGTCGCCAAGCCGCGCTGCTCCGAAGCCGGAGGCTTCTCGGCACACCTTTGCTGCTCATATCGATATTGCAATGCAATATGGTGAGAAATTCTCTTGCGCGGCGCAGCATTTGTCCAATAAATCGGCACAATGGAAATTGCCTCAAATTCGGGCGAGCGCCAGGCGGCGATCGACGGCCTGCTGCCGGTGTCGCGCGCTTTCCTCGCGCCGATGTCGGGCGTGACCGATCTGGCCATGCGCCGGATCGCGGCGCGCTTTGGGGCCGGGCTCGTCGTCTCCGAGATGGTCGCTTCGGACGAACTCGTCCGCGGCAGCGAGGAAGCCCGGCTGCGGGCCGAGGGCGCTGGCGTCACGCCGCATGTCGTCCAGCTCGCCGGCTGCGAGGCGCGCTGGCTGGCGGAAGCTGCGCAGGTGGCAGAGGCATCGGGCGCTGATGTCATCGATATTAATATGGGTTGCCCGGCGAAAAAGGTCGTTGGCGGTTGGGCCGGCTCGGCGCTGATGCGCGATCTCGACCATGCTGTCGGCCTGGTTGAGGCGGCCGTCGCGGCGGTCAAGGTCCCGGTCACCGTCAAGATGCGGCTCGGCTGGGATGACGCCAGCCGCAACGCGCCGGAGCTGGCGCGCCGGGCTGTCTGCGCCGGCGCAGCCGCGATCACCGTCCATGGCCGCACGCGCCAGCAATTCTACAAGGGGCAGGCCGATTGGGCCGCGATCCGTCCGGTGCGTGCCGCAGGGTCGTTCCCGCTAGTCGCCAATGGCGACATCGCGACACTGGAGCAGGCGCAGGCCTGCCTCGAGCAGTCGGGCGCCGACTACGTCATGGTCGGGCGGGCGGCGATGGGCCGCCCCTGGCTGCCCGGCGCAATCGGTGCCGCGCTCGCCGGCCGCCAACCGGAAGCGATATCGCTCGCCGCCAAGCACGATATCGCCCGCGAGCACTATGAGGGGCTCCTGTCCCTGATGGGGCGCGAGACCGGCGTCCGCCATGCCCGCAAGCATCTCGCCGCCTATGCCGACGAGGCGCTGGCCAGCGGGCTGGAGCCGGATGAGGCCGCTCGCCGCGAACTCCTCACGACCACTGAGCCCACCCACGCCATCGCGGCGCTCGGGCGGCTGTTCTCGACCGACCGTCTCGACGCGGCCGCCTGACCACGAAAGTTCCGCATATGACGATGGCGATGTTCAACGACGATATGGAGGAGCGGCACGGGGCCTTGTACGACCTTCTCGAAGTCCAGGCGTTGAACGTCCTGCCCATGCCGGTGCTGGTGATCGGGGAGGGGCACGGCATCCTTTACGCCAACACCGCCGCCGAGGATTTCTTCCAGGCCAGCGCGCTCGTCCTGAAGCGCCAGCGCCTCGACGATCTCGTTGCCTTCGGCTCGCCGGTCCTGGGGCTGGTCGAGGAGGTACAGCGCCGCGGCGCCAGCGTCAGCGAGTACCGGCTCGAGCTCGCCTCGCCCCGACTCGGCCTCGACCGGGTGGTCGATGTCTTTGCTTCTCTGCTGCCCAGCCAGCCGGATGCCGTGGTGCTCCTGCTGCAAGAACGGACAATTGCCGAAAAAATGGACAGGCAATTGACGCATCGAGGAGCAGCTCGCTCGATCACCGCGCTCGGTGCGATGCTGGCACACGAGATCAAGAATCCACTCTCCGGCATCCGCGGCGCGGCTCAATTGCTCGAATCCTCGGTCGAGGACGAAGATCGCCTGTTGACGCAACTGATCTGCGACGAAGCCGACCGGATCGTGAAGCTGGTCGAGCGCGTCGAATTGTTCGGCGACGATCGGCCGGCCGAGCGTGGACCGGTCAACGTTCATGACGTGCTCGACCATGTGAAGCGGCTGGCCCAGTCCGGCTTTGCCCGCCACATCCGCTTCAGCGAGGTCTACGACCCTTCGCTGCCTCCTGTCGCCGGCAATCGCGACCAACTGGTTCAGGTCCTGCTGAACCTGGTGAAAAATGCGGCAGAGGCGATCGGCAACGACGCCATCGACGGCGAGATCACGCTCACCACGGCCTATCGCCCCGGCATCCGCATGCAGGCGCCGGGCTCCGGTGCGCGCCTGGCGCTGCCGCTCGAGATCGGTATCCGCGACAACGGGCCCGGTGTGCCCCCCGACCTGCATCAGCACCTGTTCGATCCTTTCGTCACCACCAAGGCGCAGGGAAGTGGCCTTGGACTTGCACTCGTCGCCAAGGTGATCGGCGATCACGGCGGAATCGTCGAATGCGAGTCCGCGCCGCGACGCACGACATTCCGCATTCGATTGCCCCTGCACGAGGCGAAGCCGTCTCAGTTCGGGTGAAAGACGAGTAGGACACGAAAAAGCGCATGCCGACGGGTAACATTCTCATCGCCGACGACGACGCCGCGATCCGCACCGTCCTCAACCAGGCCCTCGCCCGCGCCGGCTACGAGGTCCGCACGACAGGCCAGGCGGCGACGCTCTGGACTTGGGCCGCGCAGGGGCTCGGCGATCTCATCATCACCGACGTGGTGATGCCGGACGGCAACGCCTTCGACCTGCTGCCGCGCATCAAGCGGGTCCGGCCCGAACTGCCGATCATCGTGATGAGCGCGCAGAACACCTTCATGACCGCAATCAAGGCCTCCGAGCGCGGCGCCTATGAATACCTGCCCAAGCCCTTCGATCTGAAGGAACTCGTCGCCATCGTCGGTCGAGCACTGTCCCGGCCGCGCGGCGATGCTCCGCGCAATCACCCGGCCGAGCCCGAGGATATCCCGCTGGTCGGCCGCTCGCCGGCGATGCAGGATGTCTACCGCGCTTTGGCGCGCCTGATGCCGATCGACCTGACCGTGATGATCAACGGCGAGTCCGGCACCGGCAAGGAGCTGGTCGCCCGCGCCCTGCACGACTACGGCAAGCGTCGCAACGGGCCTTTCGTCGCCATCAACATGGCGGCGATCCCGAAGGACCTGATCGAATCGGAGCTGTTCGGCCACGAGAAGGGCGCCTTCACCGGGGCGCTGACCCGCTCCTCCGGGCGCTTCGAACAGGCCGAGGGCGGCACGCTCTTCCTCGACGAGATCGGCGACATGCCGATGGAGGCGCAGACGCGACTGCTGCGCGTGCTTCAGCAGGGCGAATACACCACGGTCGGCGGGCGCACGCCGATCAAGACCAATGTCCGCATCGTCGCGGCGACCAACAAGGACCTGCGCATCTCGATCGCGCACGGCCTGTTCCGCGAGGACCTGTTCTTCCGCCTCAACGTCGTCCCGATCCGGTTGCCGCCGCTGCGCGAGCGGGTCGAGGACATCCCCGACCTCGTCCGCCATTTCTTCGCGCTGGTCGAGAAGGAGGGCCTGCCGCGCAAGCAGATCGATTCGGAAGCGATGGACGTGCTGCGGCGCTATCGCTGGCCCGGCAATGTCCGCGAGCTCGAGAATCTGGTGCGGCGACTGGCCGCGCTCTATCCGCAGGAAACGATCACGGCCCCGATCGTCGAGGCCGAGCTGCAACCGGCGAGCGGCGCTCCCATGCAAGCTGGCGGAGGCAGCACACCGGAGCGGTCAGAAACCCTGTCAGGTTCGGTCGAGCGTCATCTGAACCAGTATTTTGGCGGTTTCGGAGACCAGATTCCACCACCGGGCCTCTATCACCGCATTTTGCGCGAGATCGAGCCGCCTTTGATCGCGGCAGCCCTGGCGGCGACGCGTGGCAACCAGATTCGCGCCGCAGAGCTGCTGGGACTTAATCGCAACACTTTGCGCAAGAAGATCCGCGAACTCGACATGCAGGTGGTGCGCTCACCGCGGTAGCGGCGCGGCAGTGTGGCTGCCTTGCATCTGTCATATTTTGACAACACCGTTGCGGCGGCGCATCAGTGCGTCGCGTGACGCCTGAATGGAGGCGTCGGCAACGGAGCACGACATCGCTTTGACAGCCTCGACCGGTGACATGCGCATGGCGCCAAGAACCGATGACCCGCCTCGCCGGGTCTCGGGCTGGCTCGGCGCGCTTGTCGTCGGCTTCGCGCTGGTTTCGGCGCTGACCACCTTCCTTGTGCTGTCGGGCGCGACGCCGGTCGCGCCGGTTCATGAGGTCGTGGTCGGCGTCTTCGTCATCAACGGCCTGCTGATCCTCCTGCTGCTCACCATCGTCGCCTTCGAAGCGGCGGTACTGATCCGCGCCCGGCGCAAGGGCGTGGCTGCCGCCGGCCTGCATGTCCGGATCGTCAGCCTGTTCAGCATCGTCGCCGCCCTGCCGGCCGTGCTTGTCGCGATCATCGCGACCGCAACATTGGAGCGCGGCCTGGAACCCTGGTTCTCCGACCGCATGCGCGATGTGATCTTCAAATCCGTCGAGGTCGCCGACGCCTATACGACCGGGCAATGCCGCTCGCTCGGCCGCGAGATCCGGCTGCTCGCGGACGACCTCGGGCGGGCTAAGACCGCTTACGACGCCGACCGGCGCTGGTTCGAGAATTTCCTGACGGCGCGCGCCACGGCTCTCGGCCTGCCGGTGGCCTGGATCATGAAACCGCCGGACAGCATCCTCGTCCGGGCCAATATCGACGTGCTGCGTGACGCCCATAAGCCGAATGCCGACGCCTTCGACGATGCGCAGAGCTCGCCGGAGCCGATCTGCGTGCTGCCCTCGACCGGGCGCGTCTTCGGCGCGCTGATGAAGCTGCCGAGCTATGACGGCGCCTTCCTCTATGTCGCCCGCGAGGTCGATCCGCTCGCCGTCGAGTTCCCGGCGGTCGCCCGTGGCGCCGCGGTCGAATATCTCGGCATCGACGCGCGCCGGAAGGGCGTGCAGATCGCTTTCGCCTCGATGTACGCGCTGATCTCGGTGATCCTGCTGCTTTCGGCGATCTGGCTCGGCCTCAACTTCGCCAACGGCCTCGTCGCGCCGATTCGGCGGATGATCCACGCCACCGACCAGGTCTCCAGCGGGAATTTCTACGTCCAGGTGCCGATCAGGCGGGCGGAGGGAGATCTCGCCCATCTCGGCGAGACCTTCAACAAGATGACCGCCGAACTGCGCCGCCAGCGCGATGGACTGGTGACGGCCAGCGAAGTGATCGACCGACGAAGGCGATTCACCGAGACGGTGCTCTCCGGCGTCTCCTCAGGCGTGCTCGGCATCGACGAGGATGGCCACATCACCCTCAGCAACCGCTCGGCCGAGACCTTGCTCGGCTCCGGCGGCCGGCTACTCGGCGAACCCGTCGCACGCGTCGTTCCCGAGATCGCCGGCTTCGTCTCCGAGGCACTGAGCAATCGCCAGCGTCTCAGTTCCAGCCAGGCGGCGATCACGCGCGGCGGCCGCGAGCGCATGCTCAATATCCGGGCGACGCGCGAAGGCGAGGGCGCCGGCGCCGGCCTCGTGGTGACGCTCGACGACATCACCGATCTCGTCTCTGCGCAGCGCACCGCCGCCTGGGCCGACGTCGCGCGGCGTATCGCCCATGAAATCAAGAATCCGCTGACGCCGATCCAGCTCTCGGCGGAACGCATTCGCCGCAAGTTCGGCCGCGTCATCGTCGACGACAAGGAGATCTTCGACCAGTGCACCGCCACCATCGTGCGACAGGTCGAGGATATCCGCCGCATGGTCGATGAGTTCTCCTCCTTCGCCCGCATGCCCAAGCCCTCGCCGGCGCGCGACGACATCGTCGAGACGATCAGGCAGATCGCCTTCCTGATGCGGGTCGGCAATCCCGAGATCGACATTTCCGACAATCTGCCGGAAGCGCCGGTCCTGGCGCATTTCGACCGGCGTCTGATCTCGCAGGCCCTGACCAACGTCATCAAGAATGCGACCGAGGCGATCCAGGCCGTGCCGGGCGAGGAGCGTGGAAAAGGGCGTATCGAAATCGGCTTCGAACGGACGCAGGACGGCCGGATCGTCATCGACATCCTCGACAACGGCAAGGGCCTGCCGGCAGACCAGCGCCAGAAGCTACTCGAACCCTACATGACCACGCGCGACGGCGGCACCGGGCTTGGCCTCGCCATCGTCGGCAAGATCCTCGAGGACCATGGCGGCGGCATCGAACTGCTCGACCGTCCAGACGGCGCCCGTGGCGCGCGGATCAGGCTCTGGTTCATCGAGACCGGCCCGCCCCCGGCCAGCGAAGACAAGTCAGAAACAGGCAATAGCACGGCGGATTCCGCCGCACGACAAGAGTCCGTTCCGACCAGCTTGCCTGGCAAGCTGGTCGGCAAAAACGGTCTCTCAACTTGAGGTGAGAGACGGATTCACCGATCAGATCGAAACAATCTGATCGGATCCGGCTCTAGTGAACGGGACGAAGGCATGAGTGCTGACATTCTCGTCGTCGACGACGAGGTCGATATTCGCGAACTGGTGGCAGGCCTCCTGGAGGACGAAGGCTATCGGACACGCAAGGCGGGCTCCGCCGACGAGGCGCTTGCCGCGATCGCGGCGCGGCGACCAAACCTCGTCTTTCTCGATATCTGGCTGCAAGGCAGCCGGCTCGACGGATTGCAGGTTCTGGAGCTGATCAAGGAGAGCCACCCCGACCTCGCGGTGGTGATGATCTCCGGCCACGGCAACATCGAGACCGCGGTCTCGGCGATCAAGAGCGGCGCCTACGACTTCATCGAGAAGCCGTTCAAGGCCGACCGGCTCGTGCTCGTCGCCGAGCGCGCGCTCGAAGCCTCGCGGCTGCGGCGCGAGGTGCGCGACCTCAAGACCCGCTCGGTCCAGGCCAGCCGGATCGTCGGCCGCTCAACCGCGGTCAACCAGCTGCGCCAGACGCTGGAGCGCGTCGCGCCGACCAATGCCCGCGTGCTGATCACCGGCGAGCCGGGCTGCGGCAAGGAACTGACCGCGCGCACCCTGCACGACGCCTCGACCCGCTCGGCCGGCCCCTTCGTCGTGATCAACGCGGCGACGATCACCCCCGAGACCATGGAAGAGGAGCTGTTCGGCATCGAGGGCGGCGACGGGCGCTCGCGCCGCGTCGGCGCGCTCGAGGAGGCCCATGGCGGCACGCTCTACATCGACGAGATCGGCGACATGCCGCGCGAGACCCAGAATCGCATCCTGCGCGTGCTCGTCGATCAGAACTTCCAGCGCGTCGGTGGGGCGACCCGCGTCCATGTCGACGTCCGGATCATCTCGTCGAGCAGCCGCGATCTCGCCAGGCTGATCGCCGAAGGCCTGCTGCGCGAGGACCTCTATCACCGGCTCGGCGTGGTGCCGATCCGCGTGCCGGCCCTGTCGGAGCGGCGCGAGGACGTGCCCGAGCTGATCGAGTTCTTCATGGACCAGATCTCGGTCGCGACCGGCCTGCCGAAGCGCCGGATGGGCGGCGACGCCATGGCGATCCTGCAGTCGCACGAATGGCCCGGCAACGTCCGCGAGCTGCGCAACAATGTCGAGCGGCTGATGATCCTGACCAAGGGCGATCCGACGGCCGAGATCACGGTCGACATGCTGCCGGCCGAGGTCGGCGCCATGGTGCCGACGACGCCCTCCGGCTCAGGTGGTGAGAAGCTGATGAGCCTGCCGTTGCGCGACGCTCGTGAGATCTTCGAGCGCGAATATCTGATGGCGCAGATCGCCCGCTTCTCCGGCAACATTTCGCGCACGGCGGAGTTCATCGGGATGGAGCGTTCAGCTCTGCACCGTAAGCTCAAATCGCTAGGAGTGGGCTGAACAGCGCCGGTCGTATTGCACTGCATGCAAGGCGGTCGGACGAAATTGGTGTTGCGCAACCCTTGCGCGCTCTTGCTGGGTCGCGATCTAATGGAGTGTCGGTGTTCCGAATGCCCGGCGATTGGCGCCGAAGCTTAACGGAACGATCTGGATCGCAAATGCAAGCCGAGTTGCGATCCCAACAACAGGGGTTACCCATGGCCGCCGAGCGGGCTCAAAATCTACAGGACACCTTTCTCAATCACGTCCGCAAGCAGAAGATTCCTCTCACCATCTTCCTCGTGAACGGCGTCAAACTGCAGGGCGTCGTCACCTGGTTCGACAATTTCTGCGTCCTGCTGCGCCGCGACGGGCATTCCCAGCTCGTCTACAAGCACGCGATCTCGACGATCATGCCCGGCCACCCGGTGCAGTTGTTCGAGCCCGAGGACACGGACAAGGCCTGATCGTGGGCGGCAAGGCCGGCAGCTCGTCGACGACGGGCAGCGGAAACGCGATCGGGATTTCGATCGACGCGGCAGAACACGCTCTCGCGGCAGATACTCGCGCTTTCGTGATCGGCCCGTATCTGGCGCGCCATGCCGCCAGCCGGGCCGGCACGGCCGACGAGAACCAGCGTAACCACGCAGCGCGGCTGGACGAGGCCTTCGGCCTCGCCAGCGCCATCGATCTCCAGATCGTCGAGGCGATCCCCGTGGTGCTGACGGCGCTGCGGCCCGCGACCTATCTCGGCAAGGGCAAGGTCGAAGAGCTCTCCGAGCGCGTTAAGATCGAGGAGATCGGTCTTGTCGTGATGGACTGCGCCCTGTCGCCGGTCCAGCAGCGCAATCTGGAGAAGGCGTTCGGTTGCAAGGTCATCGACCGCACCGGCCTGATCCTAGAGATTTTCGGCCGGCGCGCCCGTACGCGCGAGGGCGCGCTGCAGGTCGAGCTCGCCCATCTCAACTACCAGAAGAGCCGGCTCGTGCGCTCCTGGACCCACCTGGAACGCCAGCGCGGCGGCTTCGGCTTCCTTGGCGGCCCGGGCGAAACCCAGATCGAGGCTGACCGGCGCATCATCCAGGAGCGGATGACCAAGATCGAGCGCGAGCTCGACAGCGTGAAGCGCACCCGCTCGCTGCACCGTGCCAGCCGCAAACGCGTGCCTTATCCGGTCGTTGCGCTGGTCGGCTACACCAATGCCGGCAAGTCGACCCTGTTCAACCGGCTGACCTCAGCCGAGGTCTTGGCGCAGGACATGCTCTTCGCCACGCTCGACCCGACGGCGCGGGCGCTGAAGCTGCCGCACGGCGCCAGGATCATGCTGTCGGATACGGTCGGCTTCATCTCCGAGCTGCCGACACAGCTCGTCGCCGCCTTCCGCGCCACGCTGGAGGATGCGATCGAGGCCGACGTGCTGCTGCATGTCCGCGACGTCTCACATGAAGACACCCAGGCCCAGGCCGCCGATGTCCAGGGCATTCTGCGTGATCTCGGCATCGACCCGGAGGACGGCGACCGCGTCATCGAGGTCTGGAACAAGGCCGATCTGCTTTCGGGCGACGAGCGCGAGCGCCAGGGCGCGCTGACAGCACTCAAGCCCGGCGCCTCGCGGCCGGTGCTGGTCTCGGCGCTGACCGGAGAGGGCATGGAGCGGCTGACCGATGCGATCGAGCGCCGCATCGCGCGGGCCCGGCCGGTCTATCGGCTCACCCTGGAACCGGGCGACGGCAAGTCGCTGGCCTGGCTGCATGCCAATGGCGAGATCCTCGAGCGCGAGGATTCCGAAGACGGCGCGCTCAATCTGCTGGTGCGCCTGCCGCCCGAGCGGGAAGGGGCCTTCGGCGCGCGCTTCCCGCAGGCCGAGCGCGTCGGCAGCAATCCCTGAGGATGGGGTCGGTTACACTCGCTATGATCGGAACCTGAAGCGCCGAGGCTTCAGATCGGCGAGCACGGAGCGGGCCGCATTGTGGCCCGGTGCGCCGGTGACGCCGCCGCCCGGATGGGCACCGGAGCCGCAGAGATAAAGGCCCGGCACCGGCATGCGGTAATCGGCATGGCCGAGCACAGGACGGGCGCTGAAGAGCTGGTCGAGCGTCAATCGGCCATGGAAGATGTCGCCGCCGACCAGCCCGAAACGCTCCTCCAGATCGCTCGGCGCCAGGACCAGCCGACCGATGACGGAGGCGCGGAAGCCCGGGGCGTAGCGATCGACCGTCTCGATCATCAGATCGGCGACCGTATCGCGATGCTTGTCCCAGCTCTCGCCGCCTGGCAGCTGTGGGGCGACATGCTGGCAGAACAGGCTCGCGACATGTCGGCCGGGCGGGGCGAGGCTGTCGTCGAGCGTCGATGGGATCAGCATCTCGACGATCGGCTCGCTCGACCAACCTGACAGCCGTGCCTGCGCATGGGCACGGTCCATATAGTCGAGCGAGGGCGCGATGATGATGCCGGCTGTGAGATGGTCGCCCGGCTCCGGCAGGCTGGCGAAGCGCGGCAGTTCCGACAGCGCCAGATTCATCCGGAAGGTGCCGGAACCCGAGGCATAGCGTCGGATGCGTTCGCCAAAATCGGTCGCGACGATCGCCGGATCGACGAGCCGTTCGAACAACAGGCGTGGATGCAGATTGGACACGACAGCGCGCGCCTGCACGACATCGCCGCGCTCCGTCACGGCGCCAACGGCGCGGCCCTTCTCGGTCAGCACCTGAGCGACCGGCTCCTCCAGCCTGATCTCGACGCCCTGTTCGGCGCAGGCCCGCGCCATCGCCTGCGTGATCGCGCCCATGCCGCCCAGCGCATGGCCCCAGGCGCCGCGCTTGCCGTTGACCTCGCCGAAGACGTGATGCAGCAGCACATAGGCCGAACCCGGCGTGTAGGGGCTGGCATAGTTGCCGACGACGCTGTCGAAGCCGAACAGCGCCTTGACCGGATCGCTCTCGAACCAGCCATCGAGCCAATCGCCGGCCGATTTGTTGAAGAGGTCGAGCAGGTCGCGCCGGCCGGCCTGGTCGAGCCCGGCGATCCGCCGCCCGAGCGACGCTGCCTCCAGCATCTGCGGCAGGGCTGCGAGCCAGCCGCCGTCGCCGAGATTGGGCGGCGCCTGCAGCACGAGGTCGCGCAACATGGCGGCGATGCGTTCGAGCCGCTCGCCATAGGCAGGCAGTCGCTCGGCGTCGCGGCCTGAGAATTTCGCTACCTCGGCTTCGGTCCGGCCTTCGCCGACCGCGAGAAAGCGCCCATCAAGCAGGGGCAGGAAGTTGGCCATGCGCCGCTCGACGATGCGCAGCCCGTGCCGCGCCAGCTCCATCTGAGCGATGATGCGCGGGTTGAGCAGGCTGACCGTGTAGCTCGCCGTCGAATTGCGGAAGCCGGGATGGAATTCCTCGGTGACCGCCGCGCCGCCAACAACGGCACGCCGCTCCAGCACGGTGACCTTCAAGCCCGCCTTGGCGAGATAGAAGGCGCAGACGAGCCCGTTATGACCGCCGCCGAGGATGACGATGTCTGTCTGGCTGACGCTCACGAACCCGCCTTTTCGTCCGCACGGAGTCCGGCCATCCGGCAGACAAGCCGACGGTCAGTTCAGCTCGGCCTTATCGAGCCGGTACTTGCCCTTGCGATCGCGCCGGAAATATTCGCGCGCCTGCGGGTGACGGATCGGCTGGCCGGACTCGTCGATCACGAGGTTTTGTTCCGAGACATAGGCGACGTACTCGGTCTCCTCGTTCTCGGCGAAGAGGTGATAAAAGGGCTGATCCTTGGACGGGCGCAGATGCTCCGGGATCGCCAGCCACCATTCTTCCGAATTCGAGAACACCGGATCGACGTCGAAGATCACGCCCCGGAACGGGTAGACGCGATGGCGCACCACATCGCCGATCCGAAATTTCGCCGTGCGTGATTCCATGATCCTCGTTCAGCCCAAAACCGGCTCGTCACAGCCGATGTCGCCGCCCCCAGCGCTTGACGTAGGATTACGTCGCAAATGCGTCAATATCCGTGGATGTCGCGGGCCAGGTTCAAAAGCCGTAGTGAGCCGCAAGCGCCGGATCGCGCCCCGCCACCTGCCGCGCCAGGTCGACGATAACCTTGGCCTGCTTCCAGGTCGCGTCGTCCTGCATCTTGCCGTCGATCATCACCGCACCCGAACCATCCGGCATGGCCTCCAGGATGCGCCGGGCGAAGGCGACCTCGTCCGGATCGGGGCTGAAGACGCGCTTGGCTATCTCGATCTGCGAGGGATGCAGCGTCCAGGCGCCGGCGCAGCCGAGCAGGAAGGCATTGCGGAATTGTGCCTCGCAAGCGGCTCCATCAGAGAAGTCGCCGAAGGGGCCATAGAACGGCTTGAGGCCGGCCGAGGCGCAGGCATCGACCATCTTCGCGAGGGTGTAATGCCAAAGATCCTGCTGCGCGATCGCACGCGGCCCGCCATCGGGCGTGGGATCGGCGATGACCTTGTATTCGGGATGGCCGCCGCCGACGCGGGTGGTCTTCATCGCGCGCGAGGCGGCAAGGTCCGCGGGCCCGAGGCTCATGCCGTGCATGCGGGGGGAGGCGGTCGCGATCGCGTCGACGTTCTTGACGCCCTCTGCGGTCTCCAGGATGGCGTGGATCAGCACCGGCTTTGGCAAGGCATGGCGCGCCTCGTACTGCGCCAGCAGCTGGTCGACATAATGGATGTCCCAGGGCCCCTCGACCTTGGGCACCATGACGACGTCGAGCTTGCCGCCGATCTCGCCCATGATCGCGGCGATGTCGTCGAGGAACCAGGGCGAGTTCAAGGCATTGACGCGGGTCCACAGGCCGGTCGCGCCGAAATCGGTCGCCTTCGCCAGCTCGATGAAGCCGTCGCGCGCAGCCTGTTTGGCCTCGACCGGAATGGCGTCCTCGAGATTGCCGAGCACGATATCGACCTGGCCAGCGAGCTCGGGAACCTTGGCGCGCACCTTTTCCAGATGCGGCGGCACGAAATGGATCATGCGCTCCAGCCGCAGCGGCACTTCGCGATAGGGCTCGGGCGCGCCGATCGCCAGCGGACGGAAGAACTGGCGCGGCGTCTTGGTCGTCATGCTCGGCTCCATGCTGCAATGCAGCGAATGTGCCGGAAGGCCTGCCCGCCGTCCATCGGTCTTTCGGTGGGCTTTGGGTGAATTATCCTAGGACTTATAGCCCAGGACAATTGTCCCAAGGTCGCTCAGTTGCGCGAGAACGGCGTCTCCAGCACGACGCGTGGCGGATTCGCGATCGGATCGCGTGGATTGAGCTGGCCACGCAGGCCAAGTGCATCGCTGGCGTAATTGTCGTCATGCAGGCTGGCCTCGCGCACCCGCATCTGCCGGCGCAGGGCACGAGCCTGCGCTTCCATGTGCGAGATACCGACCTTCTCGTCGATCTTGCGGCGGTCGCTGGCGGTGAGCTCGGGCGAGCCGCGGAAATCGCGGAAATCCGCGGTGGTGTAAGGCCACTTGCCGGAGCCGGTGAAGGTCCGCACCCGCCCGTCGAGCACGATGCTGTCGCCCGGCCGCAAGGTGAAGTCGCGCAGCAGCGAGACGCGGCGATCATTCGCAGTCGCGATGGCGGGCCGGCAGGCCGGATCGGCGCCGCGCTCATAGGCATAGGCCATCGGCAGGGCGCGATAGGTCTTGCCGTCATTCGCAACCGCGTCGTCGATCGTCGCTGCACCGGCCGCGACCTTGAAGACTTTGACCGGCACACCTGGATTGGCGGCCTGGCAGAGCGCCTCATGCGCCCGCATATCGGATTGGCTGCGCAGATGGCCGATCGGCGCGTGGAAGCCGTCGCAGAGCCGCACGCAGATGGTCCGCGTCACATCGGCCGCACCGGAAACCGTGTCGTAGCGGATCGCCGGAAGCTTCGGCTTGTGCCGCGCCTGCTTCGGCGCAGCCTGGACCGGGCGGAACGGATTGAGCTCGACCGGCGGCGGCGCGAGGCGTCCGTCCGGACGCGCCTGCTGGAAGAATGGCAGGGACCAGGTCTGGCGGGCAGGGGCATAGGCCGACACAGGCGCGGACGTGAAGGTCGCCCTGGACGCGACACGCTCGGCCCGGTTGGCGGCTTCCTGGCGATGGAAGGCCCGGATGCCGGCATCGTCCTCGGCCTGGACGAGCGAGACGGTCAGGATCGTGCCACCCGCACCGAGTGCGAGCCCGAGGCCGGCCATGGCCACGAGGCGCAGACCGCCATTGCGGCCACGCGAAACGGGATTCACCTTCGTCGAGGAGCTGGAACCGGTCGGCGGGACAGGATCGGAACGCAGGCAGTCGACATTACGGACACGAAGCACCGCGATTTCTCCATCGCTCGCTGGTTCATTGTCCGCCGCTTGATTGGCTTAGTTTACTTTTCGTTAAGACTCAACGGGTGCCACATTTCCGCCCCCGGAAAGCGGGCTTCATCGTTAACGGCCAAAAAGCACGGGTCATCCCGGACGCCCTCAGGTCCGGGATGACCAAGGACGGGCTGAACGCTCTCTCAATCCGGCTGGCGATGCACCGCCTGCGGGATCGCGACAGGGCCCGCGCCCGGCACCGACGCCGCTTCCTCCTGCTCGCCGCGACCGCGGCCGGAGATGAAGCTATCGACCTTATCGAGGTAAAAATAGACGACCGGCGTGATGTAGAGCGTCAGCAATTGCGAGACGACGAGGCCGCCGACGACGGCGATGCCGAGCGGCTGGCGCAGTTCCGCGCCAGCGCCATGTCCTAGCGCGATCGGCAGCACGCCGAAGATCGCGGCGAAGCTCGTCATCATGATCGGCCGGAAGCGGACCAGCGCCGCGTCACGGATCGCGGTCAGCGCGTCGTCGCCCATCTTGCGGCGCTCTATCGCGAAGTCGACCATCATGATCGCGTTCTTCTTGACGATACCGACCAGCATCAGGATGCCGATGATCGCGATCACCGACAGGTCCATGTGGAAGTACTGCAAGGCGAGCAGGGCGCCCAGGCCCGCTGACGGCAGGCCGGACAGGATCGTGATCGGGTGGATGAAGCTCTCGTAGAGGATGCCGAGGATGATGTAGATCACCAGGATCGCCGCGAAGATCAGCAGGCCCTGACCCTTCAGCGCATCCTGGAAGAGCTGGGCCGAGCCGGCGAAGCTGGTGACGATCGAGGCGGGCAGGTTGATCTCGCGCTCGGCGGAGCGGATGGCGTTGACGGCGTCGCCGAGCGAGACGCCCGGCGCAGTGTTGAACGAGATCGTCACCGCCGGCTGCTGCGAAATGCGGTTGACGGCGAGCGGCCCGACGCTCGGCTTGATCGTCGCCACCGTCTCGAGCGGCACGTTCTGGCCGTTGGCGGCCTTGAGCATCAGACGCGACAGAACTGCCGGATCCTGCTGGTAGGCGCGCTCGGCCTCCATGATCACCTGGTAGTCGGTCGCCGGGGTGAAGATCGTCGCGATCTGGCGCGAGCCGAAGGCGTTGCCGAGCGCTTGGCGGATCTGGTCGCTGGAAATGCCGAGGCTGGCAGCACGTTCTCGGTCGATGTCGATCGAGAGCTGCGGGTTGCGCAATTGCAGGTCGATATTGGCATCGCGCAATTGCGGTAGCTGGGCAAGGCGCTGCTGCATCAGCGGCGCGTAATTGAAGAGGGCATTAAGGTCAGGCCCCTGCAGCGAATAGAGATACTGCGCCCGCGAGGAGCGGCCGGCATTCAGGTTGATGTTCTGGACTTGCTGGAACACCGCGGTGATGCCCGGAACTTCCGAGACGGCCCGGCGCAAGCGGGCGATCACGACCTCGGCCTTGTCGCGCTGGTCCTTCGGCTTCAGCGCGATGAACATGAAGCCGTTATTGGTAGCGTTGAAGCCGCCGATATTCGAGGTCAGGTAGTCGATCGCAGGGTCGGCCTTGACGATCTCGGCAACGCGCATCTGCCGTGCCGCCATCGCCTCGAAGGAGGTGTCGGGCGGGCCTTCGGTAGCGCCGCGCAGCAGGCCGGTGTCTTCTGTCGGGAAGAAGCCCTTCGGCACGTCCATGTAGAGCTGAACCGAGACATAAACCGTCCCGAGCGTCACCAACAGCATCAGGAAGCGCGCCTTGAGGACGAGGTCGAGCGTCCAGCGATAGGCGCCGAGCATGCCCTGGAAGCCCGCCTCGAACACGCGTTCGACGATATTCGGCTTCTTGTGATGGTCATGCGCCTTGAGGAAGCGGGCGCACAGCATCGGCGTCAGCGTCAGGGAGACGAAGCCGGAGACGATGATCGCGGCGGCAATGGTACCGGCGAACGTGGCGAAGACCTTGCCGACCACGCCGCCCATGAAGAAGACCGGGATGAAGACGGCGACCAGCGAGACGGTGATCGACAGGATGGTGAAGCCGATCTCGCGCGATCCGTCGAGCGCAGCCTGGAACGGCTTCTTGCCCATCTCGATATGCCGGATGATGTTCTCCAGCATGACAATGGCGTCGTCGACGACGAAGCCGACCGCGAGCGTCAGCGCCAGGAGCGAAATATTGTCGAGCGAATAGCCCAGCGCGTACATGATCGCGAAGGTGCCGACCAAGGAGATCGGCAGCGCCAGCGTCGGAATCACCGTCGCGGCGAAGCTCTTCAGGAACAGGAAGATCACCATGATCACGAGGGCGATCGCGACCATCAGCGAGAACTCGACGTCCTCGACCGCCTCGCGGATCGGGATCGAGCGGTCGTTGAGGACGACGAGATCGATCGCCGCCGGCAACTGCGCGCGATAGGCGTCGAGCTTGCCCTTGATGCTGTCGACGACCTCGACGGTGTTGGCGTCCGACTGGCGATAGACCGCCAGCATGATCGAGCGCTGGCCGTTGTACCAGCTGCCGGTCTGGTCGTTCTCGACGGAGTCGTAGATCTGCGCGACGTCGTTGAGGCGGATCGGGATTCCGTTCTTCTGCGAGATGATCAGGTTGCCGTATTCGGCTGCACGCTCCATCTGGCCTGTCGCGCCGAGCACCATGCGCTGGTTGGTGCCATTCAGCGTGCCGACCGGGGAGTTGGAGTTGGCGGCGGCGATGGCGGTCCGGACTTCGGCGAGGGAGAGGCCGCGGGCCGAGACGGCGTCGGGATTGACCCGCACGCGTACCGCGTATTTCTGCGCACCGAAGATGTTGACCTGGGCGACGCCGGGCAATTGCGAGATCTGCTGCTGCAGGATGTTCTCGCCGAACTCGTGGACCTCGTAGAGCGGCTTGGTCGCCGAGGTCAGCACCATGAACAGCACCGGCTGGTCGGCCGGGTTAACCTTCCTGAAGCTTGGCGGGGCAGGGAGCTCCGGCGGCAGGCGCCGCACCGTCGCACTAAGCGCCGCCTGCACGTCGAGCGCGGCGCCATCGATGTTGCGGTTGAGGTCGAACTGCAGGGTGATCGAGGTCGAGCCCTGCTGCGAGACCGACGACATTGAGGTGATGCCGGAGATCGAGGCGAATTCGCGCTCCAGCGGCGCCGCGACCGAGGAGGCCATCGTCTCGGGGCTGGCGCCCGGCAGGCGGGCGCTGACATTGATGGTCGGGAAATCGACCCGGGGCAGCGCCGCGACCGGCAACTGCTTGAAGGCGAACAGCCCGAAGATCAGGAACGTCGCCATCAACAGGGTCGTCATGACCGGGCGACGGATGCAGAGCTCGGGCAGGTTCATCAGCCGGCGCTCCCCCGCTGGGAGGTGAGGTTGGGCGCCGGCGGGCTCTGGCCGCCGCGGCCGCGCTCGATCGTGCGCGCGCCCTCGGTCAGCAGCAATTGCCCGTCGATCACCACGGTCTCGTCGCCGTTGAGGCCCGAGGCGATCACGGCGCGGTCGTCGACATTGCGAGCGACGACGATCGGGCGGGCACGGGCGAGGTTGTTGTCGATGACGAAGACATAGGAGCCGTTCTGCCCGGTCTGGACCGCCTCGCGCGGCACCGTGACCGCATCGGCCTCAGTCCGCAGCGTCAAGCGGACCTGACCGAGCGCGCCGGGCCAGAGCGTCTCCTCGGCATTGTCGAAACTGGCGCGAATCTGGATCGTGCCGGTCGTCGCATCGACGGCGTTGTCGATCACCGCGATCGTGCCCTCTATGCTCTTGCCGACGCCCTGCTGGGTCGCCTGGACGACGGCCGTCTTCGCCTGCATCGCCTCGCGGATCTCGGGCAAATAGCGCTGCGCCACGGCAAAGCTGACATAGATCGGGTCGATCTGGTTGATCGTCGCCAGCATCGCCGAGCTGTCGCCGCTCTTGGCGATGTTGCCCTCCTTCAGGGCGGCGACACCGACCCGCCCCGAGACCGGCGCGCTGATCGTGTAGTAGCTGAGCTGAACGCGCAGACCGTCGACCGCAGCCTCGCCGCCGCGGATCGCGGCACGCAGCGTGCTCACCGCCGTGCGGGCGGTGTCGAGCCGCGCATCGGTGGCGATCTCGCGCCGAGAGAGCTCCTCGGCCCGACGCAGATCGGACTCGGCCGCGATCAGCGAGGCCTTGTCTCGCGTCACATTGGCCTCGGCCTGGCGCAATTGCGCCTCGAGCTGGCGCGAATCCAGCCGGAACAGCACGTCGCCCTTGTTGACCATGGCGCCGTCGCGGAATTCGACTGCCATGATCTGGCTGTCGACGCGCGAGCGGATATTGACGGTCGAGATCGCCTGGACCGTGCCGATCGCATCGATGCGGACCGGCATCGCTCGGCGCTCGACCTTGGCGGTGACGATGGTCACCGGTGGCCGGTTGGCCTGGCCGGAGCGGTTACCGCCGGCTGCCGGCGCGGAAGCGGTCACCACCGGCTTGGCCGGCCCGGGGATCACCTTGCCGTAAGGAACCTGGTCGAGCGGCCAGGGGACAGGACGACCAGTGTAATGAAGAAACGCGCCCGCGGCGAGAACGCCCGCGGCCGAGAACAGAGCCACACGCCCGAAAGTCAGCACTGCCATAGAAAGCCTTGCGCCACGGGGAGCGCCACGCCGACCCTGTCGAACGGTTGCTCCCCAAACCGTCCTCACCGCAAGAATTTAGCATGAAGACGGCCGGGTTTCGACGCAAGTGTCCAATACGGTTTATTGAGCGCTGTCGCGACGATGTGACAGGACGACAATTCAGCGGAGCGAAATCGCCGCCGCACGTCTTGCGTGCGTCAATAAAACTCGTTCAGACGACGGCAATCACGATGCCGATCCACATGAAGCACAAGCATGCGATGCCGGCCGCAAAGACGATCGCCCGGTGCTTGAGGCTGTTCGAGCCGGTGTGGATCAGTGTATGGGCAATGCGCGTCACGACAAAAGCCCAGGCCAGCGCCGCCATGACATAGCCAGTGGCGCCGACATGGATCGCAATCAGGGTCAGCGCGAAGAACAGGACCGGCGTCTCGAACTGATTACTGAAATTGGCCGCGGCGAGCCGGGCCGAATCCGGATAGCGCTCGGTCGAGACGGCGATATCGGCGAGCCCGACCTCGCGATTGGCGAAGGCCTGCTTGCGGCGCCGGAACATGATGACGAGGACAACGAAGCTCCAGAAGATCTGGGCCAGCGCGGGATAGATCAGCTTGAGCGTCATGTAAGTCCTCTTCGCGGAGTGGCGGACCGGCAATTGGGTCCGCCCTCCGGAAGTATCCGATGCCCAATCGAAAAAGGACAGATCGCCCTGAGGCGATCCGTCATCAGGAACGCGTCGGGTAGTTCGGGCTCTCGCGGACGATGGTCACGTCGTGGACATGGCTCTCGCGCAGGCCGGCGCTGGTGATGCGGATGAAGCGGGCCTTGCTGCGGTAGTCCTCGAGATTGCGGCCGCCGACATAGCCCATGGCGGCGCGCAGGCCGCCGGCGAGCTGGTGCAGCACGCCCGAGACCGGGCCCTTATAGGCGACCTGGCCTTCGATGCCTTCCGGCACGAGCTTCAGCGCGTCCTTGATGTCCTGCTGGAAATAGCGGTCGGCCGAGCCGCGCGCCATCGCGCCGACCGAGCCCATGCCGCGATAGGCCTTGTAGGAGCGGCCCTGGTAGAGGAAGGTCTCGCCAGGCGTCTCGTCCGTGCCGGCAAGCAGCGAGCCGACCATGGCGCAGGCGGCGCCGGCGGCGAGCGCCTTGGCAAGGTCGCCCGAATACTTGATGCCGCCATCGGCGATGATCGGGATGCCGGCCTTAAGCCCGGCGGAAGCCGCATCCATCACCGCGGTGAGCTGCGGCACGCCGACGCCGGCGACGATGCGGGTGGTGCAGATCGAGCCCGGGCCGATGCCGACCTTGATCGCATCGGCGCCGGCATCGATCAGGGCCTGCGCGCCGCCGGCGGTGGCGACATTGCCGGCGATGACCTGCACGGCGTTTGAGAGCTTCTTAACCCGCGTCACCGCCTCGAGCACCTTGGCGGAATGGCCATGGGCGGTATCGACGACGATGAGGTCGACGCCAGCATCGATCAGCATCTCCGAGCGCTCGAAGCCGAGGTCGCCCGTGGTGGTCGCAGCCGCGACCAGCAGCCGCCCCTGGCCATCCTTGGCGGCGTTAGGATGCGTGACCTGCTTTTCCATGTCCTTGACGGTGATCAGGCCGATGCAGCGATAGTGGTCGTCGACGACGATGAGCTTCTCGATGCGGAACTGATGCAGCAGCCGGCGAGCTTCATCCTGGGCGACGCCTTCGCGCACCGTGATCAGCCGATCCTTGGTCATCAGCTCCGAGACCGGCTGTTCGGGATTGGCGGCGAAGCGGACATCGCGATTGGTCAGGATGCCGACCAGCTTGCCCTTGTGCCCCTGCGGGCCGCGCTCGACCACTGGAATGCCGGAGATGCCGTTGTTCCGCATCAGCGTGAACGCGTCGGCCAACGTCTCATCGGGATGGATGGTGATCGGATTGGCGATCATCCCGGATTCGAACTTCTTGACCAGCCGGACCTGGGCGGCCTGCTGGTCGGGATCGAGGTTGCGGTGCACGACGCCGAGGCCACCCGCCTGCGCCATCGCGATCGCCATCTTCGCCTCGGTGACCGTGTCCATCGCCGAGGCGATGATCGGCAGGTTGAGCGAGATCGTCTTGGTGAGCTTGGTCGAAATGTCGACATCGCCCGGCATGACTTCCGACGGGCCCGGCTCAAGCAGCACGTCGTCGAAGGTGAAACCGTCGCGAATGAGACCGTCAGTGATCGTCGCCATCGTCAACTCCGGAGGCCGGTGGAACCGGCGCTGAAAGAGGGCCGGGCGGATGCGCCCTGAGCCGAGTTGACGAGGCCCGTTATCATGCGTGTGGCGCGCCCGCTAGGGGCAGTGCAATAAAAACTGTCGAGGCGGTCGCGGCATGGGGTCGCGACCGCCTCGCTCGGCGAACCGGCGGACGCTTACTGCTTCCGGACAGGACGCGACTGGCTGGCATGCGCCGCAGGAGCCGGAGCGTTAGGCATCACGAAGAAGCAGCCATTGCCCATCATCATGCTGCCCTGGGCGTTGGCCATCTGCTGGCAGTCCTTCTGACGGCCGCAATTGGTGGTCCGCAGAATGTCGCCCGAGCCCGGCGTGACGACACGCATCGCGCAGCCTTCCTCCCAGCTCATCGACTGGGCGAAGGCCGGCGCCTGACCGGCGCCGAATAGAGCGGCTCCGGCAAGCAGGGCAACTGCGGCGCCATAACGGACTGAGGCCGGGATGGCGAAGCGGACGTTGTGGTGAGTGAAGTTGATCATGAGAACACCTCTTGCCCGCGGATCGGCCGCGTCGGCGTATACGAAGTCATCGCCCCTTCGACCCGGAGATAGGTACGGCTCGCCGCGATTGCCCTGCTTGAAACGCATAACAGGACAGCTTTCACGTCCTTGTGACGACCTGAGAGCAGATCTGAAGCCGGCTCTCCTTGAATCGACATGGTTCGCCGCCATGCAGCAGGCGCAACCCTCGTCACCACGCCCGGCTCCGCTCTCGCCAGCCGGATAGAGCCGCATTAAAGGGCAGCTGGCGGTACAAAATCCGAAAGTCCGATCCTTGCAGCGCGCCAAGCTCCTGCCTCTCATCGTCGCTTGCGCGCTGTTCATGGAGAACACCGACTCGACGGTGATCGCGACCTCGCTGCCGGTGATCGCGCAGTCGCTCGGCGAGGACCCGATCGCGCTCAAGCTGGCGCTGACCTCATATCTCGTCAGCCTCGCCGTCTTCATCCCGATCTCCGGCTGGATGGCCGACAAGTTCGGAGCCCGCACCATCTTCAGGACGGCGCTCGGCATCTTCATGCTCGGCTCGGTGCTGTGCGCTTTCTCGAATTCGCTCGGCGCCTTCGTCGGGGCGCGCTTCGTCCAGGGCATGGGCGGGGCGATGATGGTGCCGGTCGGCCGGCTCGTCATCCTGCGCAGTGTAGAGAAGTCGGAGCTGGTCAGCGCCCTGGCGTATCTGACGGTGCCGGCGCTGGTCGGACCGGTTGTCGGTCCGGTGGTCGGCGGCTTCATCACCACCTATTTCGACTGGCGCTGGATCTTCTTCATCAACCTGCCGATCGGCCTGCTCGGTATCGCGCTCGCGACGATGTTCTTCGAGGACGTCCGCGAGGAGGATGTCGCTCCGCTCGACATCACTGGCTTCCTCCTGTCCTCCACCGGCTTCGCCGCGCTGATGCTGGGCCTCGCCACGGGCGGTCGCCATCTCGTGCCGGTCGCGGTGTCCTATGGCTGCGTCGCCTTCGGCATCGCGGCACTGGTCGTCTACTGGTTCCATGCCCGCCGGCTGGCCTATCCGGTACTCAACCTCTCGCTGCTGCGAATCCCGACCTATCGCATCGGCGTCCTCGGCGGCTCGGTCTTCCGCATCGGCATCGGTGCGATCCCGTTCCTTTTGCCCCTGATGCTGCAGCTCGGCTTCGGCCTAGACGCGTTGCAATCGGGGCTGATCACCTTCGCCTCGGCCGCGGGCGCACTCGTGATGAAGACGCTGGCGAAGACGATCCTCGCCCGCTTCGGCTTCCGCGGCGTGCTGACGGTCAACGCATTGATCGGCTCGGCCTTCCTGGCCTGTTCGGGCCTGTTCACGCCGACCACGCCGCATTGGATCATGCTCGGCGTGCTCTTCATCGGCGGCTGCTTCCGCTCGCTGCAGTTCACCGGCATCAATGCGCTGAGCTATGCTGATGTCTCGAACCGCGACATGTCGAGCGCGACGAGCTTCTCCAGTGTCGCCCAGCAATTGTCGCTCAGCCTGGGGATCACCATCGGCGCCTTCGCGCTCGAGGCCGCCAATCTCTACAATGGCGGAAAAGCCCTCGGCGCCGGGGATTTCTGGCCGGCCTTCGTCCTGGTCGGCCTGATCTCGGCCTCGTCGGCGCTGTGGATGATCAGGCTGAAGCCCGATGCCGGCGCCGAGGTCTCCGGCCATGCGCCGGTGAGCGCCCGCAAGGTCACCGCGCAGGCGATCGAGAACCAGAAGCCGCTCGATTGATGCGCCAAGGATTGACGAGGCTGCGCTTCCGGGCCAGCGGTGGCGCATGAACACTGGCCAGAATCGCCTGTTCCTCGGCATTGGACACTCGGCCCTCGGACGCCCCTGGCGCGACCGGCTCGACGTTGGCGGCCTGGCGCAGGCCGAGGCGCTGGCGCAGGTCGAGGGCGTGCCCGACACGCTGGCGCGTATCCTGGCCGGTCGCGGCGTCATCTCCAGGGAGGCGCTGCGCCATCTCGAGCCGAAGCTGCGCGACCTCCTGCCGGATCCGTCCGTGCTGCGTGACATGGATCGCGCGGCGCAGCGGCTGGCACAGGCGGCGATCTCCGGAGAAAAAGTCGCGATCTTCGGCGACTATGACGTCGACGGCGCCTGCTCGGCGGCGCTGCTCGCCGGTTTCCTGGCCGAGGCCGGAGCGAAGCCGCGCATCCATATCCCGGACCGCCTGATCGAGGGCTATGGCCCCAATGCTGAGGCGATCGCGATGCTGGCAGGCGAGGGGGCGACCCTGCTCGTCACCGTCGACTGTGGCACGACCAGCCATGAGCCCCTGCAGCAGGCGACGCGGCTCGGCCTCGACACGGTGGTGCTCGACCACCACCAGGCGCCCGAGCTGCTTCCGGAGGTCCAGGCGCTGGTCAATCCGAACCGGCAGGATGATCTCGCCGGCCTCGGCCATCTCTGCGCTGCCGGCGTCGTCTTCCTCACGCTGGTTGCAACGAATCGCGAACTGCGCCGGCGCGGCGCCTGGCAGGCGAGGGGCGGCGAGCCCGATCTCCTGGCCGCACTCGATCTCGTCGGCCTGGCGACGATTGCCGACGTGGTGCCGCTGATCGGCCTCAACCGCGCCTTCGTGCGCCAGGGCATCGCGATCATGCGGCAGCGTCACCGGCCTGGCCTCGCAGCGCTGCTCGACATCGCCGGACTCGACGGACCAGTGCAGCCCTGGCATCTCGGCTTCCTGCTTGGGCCCCGAATCAACGCCGGCGGGCGCATCGGCGATGCCGCTCTCGGCGCGCGGTTGCTGCTGACCTCAGACGAGGTCGAGGCACGCACGATCGCCGCCGAGCTCAACAGGCTCAACCAGGAGCGCCAGGAGATCGAGCGCGCCGCGGTCGAGGAGGCCGTCGCCGAGGTCGAGCATCGCTTCGAGGATGCCGCCGCGCATCCGGTACTCCTCGTCGGCTCGGCCGATTGGCATCCGGGCATCGTCGGATTGATCGCCGGGCGCCTGAAGGAGCGCTTCCGCCGCCCGGCCTTCGCCCTGGCGCGCAATAGCGATGGCGGCGCGACCGGTTCGGGTCGCTCGATCGCCGGCGTCGATCTTGGCTCGGCGGTGCGGCTGGCGGTCGAGGCTGGGCTTGCGGTCAAAGGCGGCGGCCATGCCATGGCGGCCGGCGTGACATTGGCGCCAGAGCAGGAGGGCGCCTTCGCAAGCTTCGTCAGCGAGCGGCTGGCCAGAGGCGTCGCCAGCTCGCGCGAGGCCGAGGCGCTGCTGATCGATGCTGCAATCAGCGCCGGCGGCGCCAATCCGCGCCTGCTTGCCGAGATCGACCGGGCAGGGCCGTTCGGCGCCGGCTGTCCCGAGCCGGTCTTCGTCCTGCCGGCCCATCGCCTGACCGAGGTGATCGAGGTCGGCGCCGGCGGGCATCTGCGCATCAAGCTGCGCTCCGGCGACGGCGCCACGATCGGGGGAATCGCCTTCCGCGCCGCGCGTGAGCCTCTTGGCCAGGCGCTGCTGGCGGCCCGCGGCGAAAGCGTCCATCTCGCCGGCACATTGACGCTGAATCGTTGGGGCGGCAGCGAGCGGGCCGAGCTGCGCGTGGTCGATCTCGCCCGGCCGCTGTGAGCGAATGCGAAAAACCGCGACAGCGGGCTTGCCCAAGCTTCGCCGGGACACTATAGCTCGCCCCGCCTCGCAAGAGCGCTTCGCGCTCAGGCCTGCGGTCTTCGTCTATCGGTTAGGACACCAGCCTTTCACGCTGGGAAGACGGGTTCGATTCCCGTAGACCGCGCCACTCTTTTAGACTTGCGATTTCTCTAATAATATCAGCAGGTTGACCTGCTTCATTTTCGAGGTGGACCCCAGCTTGACTGTGGATGTGGACCCCAACTTTCGGGCCGCCCTCGAAGCTGCTTGGTAACCCGTAGGGCGGCCGCGGTAGGTTCAACTAGTCGGCGGCAAGGTCTCGAAGAATGGACCGGATTCGCGGGCGCAGGGCGTTCACGAAGACATTGGTGCGATCCTGCAGCCACTTCAGTGCCCGCGCCCGGTCGGTCGGGTCCTCCAAATCATTAACCGCCAATGCCTGTTCGACCTCTGGCCGATCTGGCTTGAAGTTGATGGTCGCGTTTGGTCCCAGCTCGGTGGCTAGCTCGTCCGCATATGTCACAAGCCCCTGCGAAGCTCGCTCTCCGACGGAATTGACGTTGGACGAGAGAAAGAGGCCGACGCGGTTGTTGCGCATGTCGCGGAAGACCGTGAGCCAGCTTGAACCACCTGGGGCCCCGAACTTGAACACCACGGAGCCACCCAGTGATGGTGGAGGGCGCGGCTGGTCAGGGTCATCGAGGTGAAGCCCGTCGAGAAAGTCCTTCCAAAACGCCTGCCTGATTGCGTTCCTTCGCAGCCGGCCGGCGCGACGTTCTGGCGTCTCGACCAACTCGGGTGAGGTGTCCTCATCAAGCTCTGACACTACAAAGCCATCAGGAACTTCGATGACGGTTCGGAGAACCGTCTGCGTCTTCGCGAGGACGCGAGGGACCACGATCCGGGCTCCGTCCTCAAGCAGGTAGACCGGCAGCTCAACGAGCCCCAGCGTGAAGTGGAGCCCTGAGTGCCCTTGTAGGTACTCTACGATTGTCTCGACGCCGACGCGGATGCCGTCCCCGACAATAAGGAGAAGGAAGCGCCCACGTCTGAGGTTCATCGTCAGAGCGTCGTTAAAGTCGATCTCATCGATGTCGTGGCCAGCCGCGCGAACGAGGTCGAGAAGGACGTTCCCTCCCTTGCCGAGCCTCTTTCCTGCCTCGCGTTGGAGATCGGAAGAGGTCCACAGGGCCAGCTCCTTCGCGTAGTCGAGAATCTGGCCGATCGCCTCGCGCCGACCCTCCGGGTTGCGCCACAGCTTACACTCGACGAGGACAGGCAGGCCCGAGGGGGTAACCAGAAGATTGTCGATCGATCCCGCAGGCGTCGTCAGCTCGCGGCAGATTGGCACTGCGTTTACGAAAAGGGGGTCGATCTCCGCTATCGGCAAGCATGTGGGGAACCGGTGGATGAGCTCCTGAACGGCTGCCTCGCTCATGCCGTGACCACCGGCGCCAAGCTCAAGCAGGCTCGCGGCCGCAACGCTGGCTCCATCGCTGGAAATCACCAGCGGTGTTGAATGCTGCCTAGCCATATCCCGCGGCCCCCACCGCAAGCTGATCCATGCCCTGTTTTGAGGATAGCTACTAGTAAGCCCCAGGCTCAGCGCAACGGCGGAGCGTAGAGGATGCCGCCCATGCTCCAGAGCTGGTTGAGGCCGCGCGGGATGGCGAGGGTTGAGCCGGTGCCGAGATTGCGCTCGTAGAGCTCGGCGTAGTTGCCGCCAGCCTTCACGGAGCGGACCGCCCAATCGGGATCGAGCCCGAGCGCCTTGCCGAAGCTGCCTTCAGCCCCGGTGAAGCGGCGCGCATCCGGCTTCTGCGATTTCAGCGCTTCGTCGATCGTGCTTGCGCCGATGCCGAGCTCCTCGGCGTTGACGAGGGCGAAGTTCACCCACTTCACCACGTTGAACCAGGCGAAATCGTCGCCGCGGACGACTGGGCCGAGCGGCTCCTTCGAGATCACGTCGGGCAGCACCACCGCGTCCGTGGGCTTGGCCAGTTTCTGGCGCTCGCCATGCAGGGCTGACGAGTCGCGGGTCAGCACGTCGCATTGCCCGGACTGGAAAGCCGCGAGGGCTTCGGCTGCGCTCGGAAAGGCCTTCTCCTCATAGGTCATCGAGTTGGCCTTGAAGAAATCGGCGAGGTTGGCTTGCGTCGTGGTCCCAGCCTCGACGCAGATCTTCGCCTTGTCGAGTGAGAGCGCGCTGTCGACCCCGAGCGCGCGCTTGGCCAGGAAGCCCTGGCCGTCATGGAAGGTGATGCCGGCGAAGGCGAGGCCCAGTTGCGCCTCGCGTTCGAGCGTCCAGGTCGAGTTGCGCGCCAGGAGGTCGACCTTGCCGCCCTTCAGCGCCTCGAAGCGCTCGCTCGCGGAGAGCGGCGTGAAGGCGACCTTGCCCTTGTCGCCAAGTACTGCCGCCGCGACGGCGCGGCAGAAATCGACATCGAAGCCGCGCCAGTTGCCCTGAGGATCCTTGTCGGAGAAGCCGGCCACGCCCTCGCTGACGCCGCATTGCAGCGTGCCGCGCTGCTTGACCGTATCAAGCGTTCCGGCACTGGCCGGCAATGTGAGCAGGCCCGCCAGCGCCGAGGCGGCGACGAGACCAAGATTGCGCGAACGAACCGACGGGGCCTTCGACATGGTGCTCTGCTCCTTACGAAGATCGGCGAAGACAGCGAGGCCGGTCACAGCGTCGCCTTGTGGCGGATGATGACCTTGGTGCCGGCCGGCACGCGATCGTAGAGATCGACGATGTCGCCATTGGCGAGCCGGAAGCAGCCCGAGGAAATCGCCTGGCCGATCGTTTCCGGCTGGTTGGTGCCGTGGATGCGGAAGACGGTCGAGCCGAGATAAAGCGCGCGCGCACCCATCGGGTTGCCGGGTCCGCCAGCCATGAAGCGCGGCAGATAGGGCTGGCGCTGCAGCATCTCCGGCGGCGGGCGCCAGTCCGGCCACTCGGCCTTGCGGCTGACCTGGACCTGGCCCGACCAGGTGAAGCCTTCGCGCCCGACGCCGATGCCGTAGCGCAGCGCCCGGCCATTCCCCTGGACAACATAGAGGAAGCGTTCGCCCGAATGGATCACGACCGTGCCGGGCGCCTCAGTTGAGCGGAACAGCACCATCTGGCGGGCATAGGGCCCCTCGGTGATGCTGACCTCCTCGGTCGAGACGCGGCCCGGCTCGTCGCCGATATCCATCGTCTCCTGCAGCGCCGCAGGCGGGCGTGGCTGGGCGGCGCCGGGCAAGGCGAGCAGGGGAGCGGTGAGGCCGCAGGCCAGGAAGCTGCGCAGGATGAAACGAGAGGTGCTCATGGGCGTCGTCTCCAATCAGGCGCAGCGGTAATAGATGAAGGTGCCGTAGCGCCGCTGCGCATCCGGATCGACGAAGCGCATCACCAGCATCGACTTGCTTTGCGAGAGAATCTCGCGGTCCTGCGGGTCTCCGGCCGGCGCCTCGAAGCCGACATAGGTCTTGCCGCCGCCAGCCTTCAGCCTGAGCTCGTAGGGCTTGGGATCATCGGCGACGTGCATCATCACCCCATCGCCGGGGCCCTGGCTGATCGTATAGGGCTGCTTGCACCCCGCCCGTGCTTCCGCCTCGGTGCGCTTGCGGTCCTTCTCTGTGTGGAAGGAGGCGATGCCCCAGCGCCCGACCAGGGCGTCGCGCGTGATGTTGGTCGGCGCCGGCGCACTGGCAGCGCTGCTTGCCGAGGACGACAGCCCCTCGCCGCCGCCACAGCCGGCAAGAAGAAGCGGCAGCCCGAGGGCCGCGGCGATGGTCGGGAAGGGCTTCGTCCGTGCGAACCCGAAACGCTGCTGTCTCATCATCCCTCCTCGCCAAGTCGCCAGCTTGTTCGCGGCAATCCCAGGGCACCGGGCGATGAGCGCCCCCCGGCCTCACCCTTAAGACAGCCGGAAGCGCGCTCTTGATCAACCCCTTTCGTTGATCGGGCCGTCGCGAATCGTCCTGATGGCGCCATCAGGGCCGGTTCGAACTCAGCTTCGGCCGGCCTGCCGTTGCCGCCACGCCTCGTAGAGGTCCGGACGGGTTTCGAGGCGAACCGGCTCGTAGCGGATCGTCATCGACTGTTCGGCGAAGGGTTTTGCCAGATCGGCATAGATCGCTGCGGTCGACAGGCCATAGGGAGCGCCGTCGTCGTTCGAATAGGCGTAATAGACCTCGCCGATGCCGGCGAGTCGCATCGCGGCCATGCACATTGGGCAGGGATGACCGCTGGCATAGACCGCGCAGCCGGCGAGATTCGGCGACCCCAGCGCCTGGCTGGCCGCCCGGACGGCCACCAGCTCCGCATGCGCCGTCGGATCGTTGCTGCTCAGGATCTCGTTGACGCCGCGAGCGATGACCTCACCTTCCCTGACGATGACGGCGCCAAAGGGCCGGCCGCCATTCTCCAGATTCGCCTGCGCGAGCGCGATGGCCTCGCAGAGGAAGCGGCGGGTGTCGCTCATGCTCGTCTTCCTCGGCGCCTGACGACTGATCCGCCTGTGCTGGCAGCGTCGAGCGGGTTCCGCCGGTCAATGCTACCCGAAAGGGGTCACTGCTTCAGATACATGTCCCAGCAAGGCGAGAGTGAGACGAGCCGACGGCCTTCCCGAGCCTGGGCGAAATGCTTCCAGATCGCGGCTCGTTTGACCTCGACAGGACATTTCGGCTTCAGCAGCGCGTCGATGTTGCGCAAGGCCTCGAGCATCTCGCGGGTGACCTTGGGATTGGTGCGTTCGGTGTCGATGCCAAGCGCGACGTGGAGCGGCGCGGCGCGACCGAGCAGGTGATTGAAAGGACTGACGAAGTCGAGCGCGAAGAACCCGTTCAACTGGCGGCCGTTCGTTGCCTCCCAACGCCTGATCGCGTCGATCCCCTGTTGCACCTCCAGCAGCCAGGTCGCCTGATGGTCGATTTCCGAGAATAAGGTGGCGGATGGCAGGATGCCGCGGCGGACGAGATCGTCATAGGCATCCTGGTATTTCGGGTAGTGATCGATCTGGGTGATTGCGCGCTCGGCCAGCTCCGGTTTCAGGCTTACCCGGCCAAGCGGTCCGACATCCGGCACGTCCAGCGCCTGGTAGCGCGGCGCGGCGATCACCGCCCGCGCACCGCGTTCGAGGAAGATGATGGCACTGGGCAGCGACACGGCCATCACGAGGACGAGCACATAGGGACGCACTGGATCCTCGGAGCGAGGATAATAGGTCTTGAGGATCAGGATCAGTGCCGGCCAGAGCCCGATGAATTCCAGCGATCCGCTGTTCTGCGTCTCGCCCAGGACCAAGGCGACGAGGCTCGCAGCAAGCCAGCCGAACGGCGAGGCGAGCAGCTCTGCCAGTGAGGGCTTGTCGCGCCACGCGGCGAAGGCGAGCGCGCCCAGCAGCAGCAGGCAGGGCGCGATGACGTTGAACTTGACCGAGCCGAGCGTCAGGAAGCGCCACAGGAACGATCCGGTGTTGAGCATCGCCAGGACGAAGACATCCTCGACATAGGCATAGATCACGCCGGTCGAGAGTTCGAGCGCGATCAGGACGCCGATGACGGCAGCCGCGGCAATCGCGGCGTCGCGGAAGCGCATGCGGCCAGCCAGAACCGCGTAGCCGACAAGAGCCGCGCCCGACACGGGGCCGGTGACCTTGACCAGGAACAGAGCCGTCATCAGCACCGCGACGAGGCTCGTCAGCAGCAGCCGGTTCTCGACGAAGAGCAACGCCGCCAGCAGCAGATAGAGGAGCAGCGCGACGTGGCGATTATAGTAGCCGAAACCGTCGAAGCCGGGTGACGGGTAGAGGCTGTGCAGATTGATCGGCAGCGAGGCGAGGAACAGGAAGGGCATCAGGACCGCCAAGGCCCGACGGCGCGAGCGCTGATCGATGTCCCGGACGATCAGCGCCAGGATGGGCAGCGCCACCGGCACGATTGCCCAGTTGGCGAGCAGGGCCGGCTGCGCCTGGGGGAACAGCGCCTGGATCCCTGCGGTGAGGTAGAACCCGAGCGGCCCGATCGAGGTGAAGAAATCGATATTGGGAATCTGGCCCTGCCAGATGCGCTGGGCGGCATCGAGATAGATGTCGGTGTCCCAGTAATTCGGCCCGAGAGGCAGCCTTATCGGCAGCGCCAGGCCGAGGACAACGGCCACCAGGAACGACGCGATCCAGAATGTCGGGGACGTAATGGAATACCACCAGCGCACCCCGGATGCCGGGTTGCCTGTCGCCGCCTCGGTGCTGGTCATTTTCGTCCGTTCCATGTGCCGCCGCGGAACATGGCAGAAATATGTTACCCGATTGCTTCCACCGTCTCCGATGCCTGCAATTTCCGGTTGCATTGACTGGATCAGGGGGCTCGGTGGGCGTGGACAGCGTTCTGCACCTCACCGGGATGTGGACCTTCGCCGGGTTCTCAGCCGCCCGCGCCCATCCTATAAGGCGGCGCAGCCGCCATCCTCGGCGCTCGAGAGTGCCGCATGGCCGATATCGCCAGCCTGTTCAATCTGGTCGCCCCCTTCTTCGGGCTGATCCTGCTCGGCTTCCTGATCGGCCGCTACAAGCGCCTGCCGGGCGAGGGGCTGGCCTGGATGCAGTTCTTCCTGATCTATGTCGCGCTGCCCTGCCTGTTCTACCGGCTCATCGCCGACAAGCCGCTGAGCGAATTGACCAATTGGCGCTTCGTCGCGGTGACGACGCTCGCGACCTTCTGCGCCTTCGTGCTCTCCTTTGCGCTCGGCTGGCGCCACACCCAGGGCGACATGCCGCAAGCGGTGATGCAGGGCGTCGCCGGCTCCTATTCCAACATCGGCTATATGGGCCCGCCGCTGATCCTGGCGGCGCTCGGCCCCGCCGCCAGCGCGCCGGTGGTGCTGATCTTCGTCTTCGACAACCTGCTGCTGTTCTCGCTGATACCCTTCCTGATGGCGCTGGCCGGCGTCGAGAAACGCAGCTTCGTCGCAACGGCGCGGGAGGTGGTCCGGCGGGTCGTGACCCATCCCTTCAATGTCGCCACCGTCGCCGGCGTGCTCGCGGCTTTCCTGAAGCTCGAACTGCCGACCGCGCTCGACAAGATGACGCTCTGGCTCTCGCAAGCGGCCGCTCCCTGCGCGCTCTTCCTGCTCGGAGTCACGGTGGCGTTGCAGCCGATCAAGCGCATGCCTGGCGAATTGCCCTGGCTCGTCGCAATCAAGCTGCTGCTGCATCCGCTCCTGGTCTGGCTGCTACTCTCCGGCCTCGGCGACTTCTCAGCCCCTTGGGTCTATGCCGCCGTGATCATGGCGGCGCTGCCGCCGGCGCTGAACATCTTCGTCATCTCGACCCAGTACCGCGTCGGCATCGAGCGTGCCTCGGCCTGCATCCTCGTCGGCACCATCGTCTCGACGGTGACGCTGACGGGCTTCCTGTGGCTGGTGAAGACGGGCAGGATGCCGGCTGACCTCTTTCCCTGACGGCCCGCAAGGGCTTGCGAGCCCGCCCATGCAGCCGCTCTCCGATCTCCTCGTTCTCGACTTCTCGACGCTGCTGCCGGGCCCGCTGGCGAGCCTGTTTCTGGCGGAATCCGGCGCGCGCGTGATCCGGATCGAGCGGCCGGATGGCGAGGACATGCGCCGCTTCCCGCCATGCTTCGGCGAGACCTCCGCCCCATTCGCCGCGCTCAACCGCGGCAAGCAAAGTCTTGCCATCGATCTCAAATCGCCGGATGCGCTGGCACGGCTGATGCCCTTGATTCAGCAGGCAGACATCGTGATCGAGCAGTTCCGGCCGGGCGTGATGGCCCGTCTCGGCTTCGGTTACGAGGCGCTGAAGGCGCTCAATCCGCGATTGGTCTATTGCTCGATCAGTGGCTACGGTCAGGACGGCCCGCGTGCCGCCGAGGCCGGTCACGACATCAACTACCAGGCGATCGGCGGCCTGCTCGGTCAGTCGCTCGCCCGTAGCAGGCCAGCGCCGCTGCCGCCGACGCTCGTTGCCGACATCGGCGGCGGCGCCATGCCGGCCGTGATCAATATCCTGCTCGCCTTGCGCGAGCGCGACCGCTCGGGCCAGGGCTGCCATCTCGACATTGCCATGACCGACGCGATGCTCGCTTTCTCCTGGTATGCGCTGGCGCAGGGCCAGGCGTCGGGCGGTTATCCCAATGGCGGGGAGGGGCTGCTGACCGGCGCCAGCCCGCGCTATGGCCTCTATGCGACGGAGGACGGCTGGTTCTTCGCGGTTGGCGCGATCGAGGAAAAGTTCTGGGCGAGCTTCTGCGACGGCATCGGCCTCGACGCCGCCTTGCGTGACGATCGGCGCGATCCCGCAGCGACACAGGCGGCGATCGCCGCAATCATCGCCTCCCGACCGGCCGCATATTGGCGGGAAACGATCGAACCACTCGATTGCTGCTGCACCGTGGTCCGGACGCTCGACGAAGCCTTGGCCGATCCGCATCTGACTGCACGCGGCCTGCTCGATCGGCAAGTCGAGGAGCCGGGTGGGCGGCGCATGGTCTCGACGCCGCTGCCGCTTGCGCCGATTTTCCGCGATGCCGCGCCTGCGCTGCGGACGAGCCCGCCGGTCGGCGATTACGAGATTTGACGTTTAGCCCGACGCCGTGCCGCCCGCGAGCCCCTGCCGCATCACCAGGCGGCGTAAGGGGGCGATCCGCGACAGTGCGAGCAGCCCGGCGCCGCGCATCAGGTCGGCCGGCAGGAGGTCGGTCAGCAAGGTCCGGTTGAGCGCATCGACCGCGCCGGTGCGCAGGCGCACATCGGCCTGGCGCGAGCGGTCATAAGCCGAGAGCGCGGCCTCTTCGCCGGGATCGTCCACGCCGGCAACCGCATCGCGCAGAGCGGCGACATCGCGCAGGCCGAGATTGAGACCCTGCGCCCCGATCGGCGGGAAGACATGCGCGGCTTCGCCGATCAGCGCCATGCGCGCGGCGGCGAAACGATCGACCGACAATCCGCCCATCGGCACCCGTCCGCGCGGACCTGAGAGCGTCATCGCCCCGAGAATCGAATGGGTCCGGCGTTCGACCGCACGGGCGAAGGCGGTGTCATCAAGTCCGGCGATGCGCTCGGCCTCGCCCGGCTCGACCAGCCAGACCAGCGAGGAGCGCCGGCCGGACATCGGCACCAGCGTGCAAGGGCCGGAGCGGGTGTGAAATTCGGTCGAGGCGTCCTGATGCTCGCGTCGATGGCTGAGGATCGCCGTCAGCGCCACCTGCGGGTAGCTCCAGTCTCGAGCGGCAATACCGGCAGCGTCTCGGACCCGTGACTTGCGGCCATCGGCGCCAACGACCAGCCGCGCCTCGATCGGAGCAAAGCCACCGCCCGCCAGCCTGACGCTGTCGGTGCCTGCCGTGATCTCGGTCACGGCCTGCGGGATCATGCGGATGCGCGGCTCCGCAGCCGCCTTGGCCGCCATCGCTTCAACCAGCGCAGCGTTCTCGATATTCCAGCCGAAGGCTGATAGGCCGAGCTCGGCGGCCTTGAATTCGACCGGCGGTTGCCGGAACAGGCTGCCGGTATCGTCGACCAGCCGCATCACCGCCAGCGGCGCTGCGACCTGGTCCAGCGCCTCCGTGAGGCCGAGTGCTTCCAGCAAACGCCAGGAACCGTCGAGGAGAGCGACGGTGCGGCCGTCGCGCGGCGCACTCGCCTGCCCGAACAGGACGACCTCGCGCCCCGTGGCGGCAAGCGTAAGCGCCGCGGCGAGCCCGACCGCGCCGGCACCGACGATGGCGATGTCGCAATGCTGCTGATCCGTCATGGTCCCTCGGTAACCGATGCCGGTGCTGCTGGCGAGCGCGCGCTTGCCGCAGGACGGCGGCGCCTATGCAAATTCGCCAGCGCGCTCGGCGCTCAATGCCGGTCCCGGATGCGGCGCCGCCGTTGCGCCGATGCGGGGCAAGTCCCTATCGTTGCGGCCATCGACATCAGGAGATCGCCATGACGAAAGCAATCCGCGTGCACAAGACCGGTGGGCCCGAGGTTCTGCAGCTGGAGGAGGTAAGCCTGCCGGCTCCGGGGCCGGGCGAGATCCTGATCCGCAACCGCGCCATCGGGCTGAACTTCATCGACACCTATTTCCGCACCGGCCTCTACCCCGCGCCGCTGCCGATCACGCTCGGCAATGAATCGGCCGGCGACGTGCTGGCGGTCGGTCCCGGCGTGACCGAGTTCAAGCCAGGTGACCGGATCGCCGTCGTATCGGCGCACGGCGCCTATGCCGAGGAGCGCATCGTGCCGGCCTCGGCGGTGGTCGCGCTGCCTGACAACGTCTCCTACGAGGCCGCCGCCAGCATGCTGCTGAAGGGGCTGACGGCCGAGTATCTGCTCCACCGCACTTATCCGGTGAAGCCGGGCGACACGATCCTCGTCCATGCCGCGGCCGGTGGCACCGGCTCTATCCTCTGCCAATGGGGCAAAGCGCTCGGTGCCACCGTGATCGGCACCGTCGGCAGCAAGGAGAAGGCGGAACTCGCCAAGGCGAACAAGGCCGACCACGTCATCCTCTATCGCGACGAGGACGTTCCGGCGCGGGTCAAGGAGATCACCGGCGGCCAGCGTTGCGATGTGGTCTATGACGGCGTCGGCAAGGACACCTTCATGGGCTCGCTCGACTCGCTGAAGCCCTTCGGCCTGCTCGCGAGCTTCGGCAATGCCTCGGGGGCGGTCGAGGCCTTCAACCTCGGCATCCTCTCGGCGAAGGGCTCGCTCTACGTCACCCGCCCGACGATGAACACGCACACGGCCAAGCGCGAGACGCTGGTCGCGATGGCGAAGAACCTGTTCGAGGCGGTCGGCTCCGGCAAGGTCAGCGTCGCGATCAATGCCCGCTTCGCGCTGAAGGACGCTGCCGACGCCCACCGCGCGCTGGAAAGCCGCGGCACGACCGGTTCGACGGTGATCGTGCCGTAGCGGCGGCGCAATTTCCGCCTGAATCGAAGGTTATGTGAATTGCGGTCCGGCCAGGTGGCCGGACCGTTTCGGTTTCAGGTATCCCGCTTGCGCATTGCCAGGGTCATCGTCTCGTCGAGCATCATCGTCGCACTCGCAGCGGGCGGCACCATGATCGCTCCGCCGGCCCTGGAGAGCTGGCAGCTTCGACAGGCCAAAGACGATCCGGCCGAGCTGTCGCGGCTTCGCCTCGCCGGCGTCGCAACGGAGGATCGCATCGCCCACGAGATCGACCGGGCGGTGGCAGCCGGCGATCTCGGTCTCGCCGAGAGCTTCGTCGCGCTCGCGGCCGAACGCGGGACCGCCACGGCTCCTGAGCGCCTCGCCCAGATCGAGGCCTTGCGACAGAGCGCGCTAACGCGCGCTGTCTCCGATTTCGGCCATGGCTTTGTCGCCGGAGAGCGCGAGAGCGATGCCGCATTCGGCGGTGCGTTGGTCAGCGACATCAGCGGCTTCGGCGATCTGCGCGACCTCGTCCGCGAAGGTCACAAACTGGCCGGCGGCGAGAAGGTCGACGAGACGGTGCTGGCGCTGGCAGCAGTCGGCCTCGCGATCAGCGCCGTGACCTGGGTCAGTCTCGGCGGCGGCCTCCCGGCCCGCGGCGGGGTCAGCGCCGTCAAGGCGGCGAGCAAGGCGAAACTGCTATCGCCGGTGCTCACCGCAAACCTCGGCCGCATGGCGGCGGGAGCGGTCGATCGTCCGGCCCTGACCGCGAGCCTCGGCGCGGCGGCTCGCCTCGACCTTACAGCAGCGAAGGCCAGTGCGGGTGGCATCGTCCGGCCGGCGGCGCTGGCGCGCTTTACCGCACTCGGTCAGGACGCCGGCGCGCTCTATGCCCGTACCGGCCAGCGCGGCCTGCGCCAAGTGCTCGCGGTCGCCGAGGATGCCGGCGATGTCAGCCGGGCAGCGAAGCTGGCGGCCGCGAAGCCATCGACGGCGCGCGCGGTCCTGAAGCTGCTCGGACGCTCGGCCCTCGTGCTCGGCGCTCTCAGCCTGCAGGCGGCCGGCTGGATGCTCGCCTTGCTCGGTTATGCGCTGGCGATCGCCATGGTGGCGCAGCGCTTCGGCTGGTGGCTTGGCGGGCTCGGCCGAAAGCATCGCGCACTGGCCCGCGCAGAGGCAGCGGCGGCAAGCACCTGACGTAGGTGGAGCAAGAAAAACGAAAATTCCGAAACCTGAAAGCGAAAGGCTGCCTGGAGCCGGCAAAGCGGGACCAACAACAAGATCTCTGGTCCCTACGTCATGTCCCCGCTTCTTCGCCGCCTCGGCTTCATCCTCTCCTTCGCCATCGTCGCGATGGCACTCCAGGCGCAGCTCTCCGCCCGCCCGACGCTCCGGCTCTCCACCCAGATCAGCGATGCGCAGGTCGTCTTCGAGAAGTCGTCGCGGCCCCGCGTCGGCCGTGTCGCCGAAGCGCGCCGCATGCCGCGGCCGGTGGCCGCCAATCTCGCCTGAGCCGGGGGCTGGCTCAGACGGCGATGCCGTGCAGATCATAGGCGTCGGCCCGCTCGATCTTCACCGTGACGATATCGCCCGGTCGCAGCGGCCGGCGGCTCGAGACATAGACATTGCCGTCGATCTCGGGCGCATCCCATTTCGAGCGCCCTTTGGCGACGGTCGGACCGGCCTCGTCGATAATCACTTGAATGCGCTTGCCGACGCGCCCCTTGACGATGCGGGCCGACACCTCTGCCTGCGTCTTCATGAAACGGTGCCAGCGCGCTTCCTTCTCGTCCTCGTCGACCAGCGGCAGGCCGAGATCATTGGCGGTCGCGCCCTTGACCGGCTCGTATTTGAAGCAACCGACGCGCTCCAGCTTCGCTTCCTTGAGCCAGTCGAGCAGGAAATCGACGTCTTCCTCGGTCTCGCCGGGGAAACCGACGATGAAGGTCGAGCGGATGGCGAGGTCCGGGCAGATCTCGCGCCATTTCCGGATGCGCTCCAGCGTCTTCTCGTGATGGGCCGGCCGGCGCATCGCCTTCAGCACCGAGGGCGAAGCATGCTGGAACGGGATGTCGAGATAAGGCAGCACATTGCCTTCCGCCATCAGCGGGATGACCTCGTCGACATGCGGGTAGGGGTAGACATAGTGCATCCGCACCCAGACGCCCATCTGGCCGAGCTCGCGCGCCAGCTCGAAGAAGCGGGTGCGGACCTCGCGATCCTTCCACATCGAGGGCGCGTATTTGAGGTCGAGCCCATAGGCGCTGGTGTCCTGCGAGATCACCAGCAGTTCCTTGACGCCGGCCTTGACCAGCTTCTCAGCCTCGCGGAGCACGTCGCCGATCGGCCGCGAGACCAGGTCGCCGCGCAGCTTGGGGATGATGCAGAAGCTGCAGCGGTTGTTGCAACCCTCTGAAATCTTGAGATAGGCGTAGTGCCGCGGCGTCAGCTTGATGCCCTGGTCGGGCACGAGATCGATGAAGGGGTCGTGCTTGGGCGGCACCGCCTGATGCACCGCCGAGACGACGCTCTCATAGGCCTGCGGACCGGTGATCGCGAGCAGGTTCGGGAAGGCGTCGCGGATCTGCTCGGGCTCGGCGCCCATGCAGCCGGTGACGATGACCTTGCCGTTCTCGGCCATGGCCGAGCCGATCGCCTCCAGCGATTCCTGCTTGGCGCTGTCAAGGAAGCCGCAGGTGTTGACGATGACGACGTCGGCGCCCGCATGGCTCTTGCTGAGCTCATAGCCCTCCGAGCGCAGCGAGGTGATGATACGCTCGGAATCGACGAGCGCCTTGGGGCACCCGAGAGAGACGAACGAGATTTTCGGCGCGACGGCATTCATCGGCGGCGGAACTCTGAAAACGGAGCAAGGGAAGGGCGCGGCAAGGCCGGCGCGTTGGCGCTTCCTTTGATCCTTTTTGGACGAATTTGCAAATGTGGAGCGGGCAGTCCGCTGCTGAACGTTTGGATCGCGACCCGCTACGTCATTGCGAGGAGCACAACGACGAAGCAATCCAGGAGCGGCAGAGCTCTATGTCTTCCTGGATTGCTTCGCTTCGCTCGCAATGACGTCGAGCGCGCTCGGATTCGGCCTCAGACGGTCTCCACCGGCCGCTCCGGCTCCTGCGTCCAATCGGTCATCGAGCCGTCGTAGAGCGAGACCTCGTCGCGGCCGAGCAGCTCCGACATCACGAACCAGTTGAGCGACGCTGTGTGGCCGGTGTTGCAATAGGAGATCGCCGGCCCTTGCGGCACCGGGCCGAACAGGGCCGTAAGGTCTCCGGCCGGCTTGAAACGCCCGGTCGCCGGGTCGAAGGCTGCCGAGTAATCACGCGAGACGGCGCCGGGAATATGGCCGGCGCGCGTCGCTTCCGCAGCCTTCTCCTTGCCCTCGAAATAGCTCGCTGAACGGGCGTCGACGAGCGTCGCGAGCTTGCTGCGCGAGGCGACGAGGGTCGCATCGGCGGTGCTGCGCAGCTTCTGCTGCATCACCACCGGGTAGGGCGCTGCCGAGGCCGGCTTGGAGGCCCCGGTTTCGATCGGATATCCCGGCGAGATCTGCCAGCCCTTGAAGCCGCCATCGAGGATCGCCTGCTGGCCATGGCCGATCAGCTTCAGCGTCCAGTAGACGCGGGTCGCGGCGGCTAGGTCGCTGGCGGTGAGGCCGGCCGGCACGATCACGACCTTGCTCGGCGGCGTGACGCCGAGCCGGCCCGTAAGCTCGGCGAGATGGTCGAGCGGCGGCAGCATGCCCGGTGCATTGCCTACCTTGGCGCGCCAGCCATCAGCGGCGTAGTCGCTATGCACGGCGCCGGGGATATGGCCGGCTTCGAAGGCCTGGCGTCCACCCTCTGCGGCGGCGCGAATGTCGATGATAACGAGACCGGGCAAGCCCAGTGCGCCACGCAGGACTTCGGGAGACACCAGCCCCGAGGTCGGGATATCCGTCATTCCGCGGCCTCCTGTTGCAGTTCGTCGACGACCACGAGCGAGGTGCTCATCTGCGCGGTCGCGCCCAGCATGATCGAAGCCGAGCAGTATTTTTCCTTCGACAATGTGACGGCGCGCTCGGCCTTGGCCTGCGACAGGCCGCGGCCGCTGACGCGATAGGCGATATGGATCTTGGTGAAGACCTTGGGGTCCTCGCTCGCGCGCTCGGCCTCGACCTCGACCTCGCAGCCGGTCACCGCCTCGCGGCCCTTCTTCAGGATCTGCACGACGTCGAAGCCGGTGCAGCCGGCGAGCCCGATCAGCAGCATCTCCATCGGCCGGATGCCGAGATTGCGGCCACCATATTCAGGCGCACCATCCATGACGACGGCATGGCCGCTGCCGGCCTCGCCCAGGAAGGCCATGCCTTCGACCCATTTCGCCCGCGCCTTCATGGTTGTCTCCCGTCGTCCGAACGTGTCGGGCGACAGGCTAACCCGCACTGCGTGTAGAAGGCGAGGGTGGCTTTAAGCCGCGGCGAAGAGGTTGCCATGCGTGATGCGCAGCCGGATGCGCTCGCCGATCGCCGGCGCGACCTGGCTGGCGAGATCGACGTCGAGCCGCTTCGGCAGCCCGTCGACAGCGACCTCGGCGCGGCGCAACGGCCCATTGCGGTGCAGGTGCTCGACCACGCCGGGCAGAGCGAGCGGCGCGTCGTCGACGATGCGCAAATGCTGTGGCCGGACATAGAGCGAGGCCGGTCCGCCCTGGTTCTGGCGCAGCCCGCCGAGCACCGGCCGGTCCTGGAAGAAGGCCTGGCTGCCGACGACCTTGACCGGCAGATGGTTGGCGTCGCCGAGGAACTGGCAGATGAAGGGCGTGGCCGGGTGATCGTAGACATCGTCGGGCGAGCCGACCTGTTCGAGTCGACCATCGTGCAGGATCGCGACCCGGTCGGCGAGCTCCAGCGCCTCCTCCTGGTCATGCGTAACGAAGACGGTGGTGTGGCCGGTCCGCTGATGCAACTGGCGCAGCCAGGCGCGCAGATCCTTGCGGACCTTGGCGTCGAGCGCGCCGAAGGGCTCGTCGAGCAGGAGCACGCGTGGCTCGATCGCCAGCGCCCGCGCCAAGGCGATACGCTGGCGCTGGCCACCGGAAAGCTGGCTGGGGTAGCGCTTCTCGAGGCCCGGCAACTGGACGAGTTCGAGCAGGTCGGAGACGCGTTTCCTGATCTCGGCCGGGCTCGGCCGTTCGGCTCGGGGCCGCGACTTCAGCCCGAAGGCGATGTTCTCGCCGACGCTCATCGTCTTGAACAGCGCGTAATGCTGGAAGACGAAGCCGATCCGGCGCTCGCGCAGCGAGAGCTCGCGCGTATCGGTCTCGCCGAACAGCACGCGGCCGCGCTCGGCCTGCTCCAGCCCGGCGATGACGCGCAGCAGCGTGGTCTTGCCCGAGCCGGATGGGCCAAGCAGGGCGACGAGCTCGCCCGGCTGGATGTCGAGCGAGACGCCGCGCAGAGCGGGGAAGTTCTGGAAGCGCTTCTCGACGCTTTCGATGGTGACGGAGACCGACATCGGAATGTCCCGCTATCTCAGTGACGACGGCTGGCGGCGATCGCATCGGCGAAGCGCCATTCCAGGACGGTTTTCAGGACGAGCGTGACGAGGGCCAGGCCCGCCAGCAGCGAGGCGACGGCGAAGGCGGCGGCGCCCATATACTCGTTGTAGAGGATCTCGACATGCAGCGGCATGGTGTTGGTCAGGCCGCGGATCTTGCCGGAGACGACGGCGACTGCGCCGAACTCGCCCATGGCGCGGGCATTGCAGAGCAGCACGCCATAGAACAGGCTCCATTTCACATTCGGCAATGTCACCGTGAAGAAGGTGCGCCAGGGCGAGGCGCCGAGCGTCAGTGCCGCCTCCTCATCGGCCGAGCCGAGCGACTGCATATGCGGGATCAGTTCGCGCGCCACGAAGGGGAAGGTCACGAAGATCGTCGCCAGCAGGATGCCCGGCACGGCGAAGACGATCTTGATGTCGTTGGCCGCGAGCCAGGGACCGAAATAGCCCTGCGCTCCGAAGAGCAGCACGAAGACCAGCCCCGAGATCACCGGCGAAACCGAGAAGGGCAGGTCGATGAAGCTGATCAGCAGGCTCTTGCCGCGGAACTCGAACTTGGCGATCGCCCAGGCGGCGGCGAGGCCGACGACGAGATTGAACGGTACTGCGATCGCTGCGACGAACAGGGTCAGGCGGATCGCCGCCAGGGCGTCAGGCTCCAGGATCGCCTCGCGATAGGCCTGCCAGCCACGCGCTCCGGCCTCGACGAAGACCGAGATCAGCGGCAGGAACAGGAAGAGGCAGAGGAACGCGAGCGAAATGCCGACCAGCACGAACTGGATAAGGCGGGATTCGCCCTTGATGCGCCGCGCGGCGCGCGCGGGCGCGAGATCCTCGATCTGATAGGGCAGGCTGGCGTCAGACATCGCCGAACCTCCGGCGTGCGCGGGCCTGAATCAGGTTGACCAGCAGGATGAGCGCGAAAGAAAGCAGGAGCATGATGGTCGCGACTACGGCCGCACCGGCATAGTCGAACTGCTCCAGCCGGATCACGATCAGCAGCGGAGCGATCTCCGAGACCATCGGCACATTGCCGGCGATGAAGATCACCGAACCGTATTCGCCGACCGCCCTGGCGAAAGCGAGGACGAAGCCGGTCAATAGCGCCGGCAGCACCGGCGGCAGCAAGACGGTGAAGACGGTGCGCCAGCGGCTGGCGCCGAGCAGCGCCGCAGCCTCCTCGATATCGGCCGGCAATTCTTCCAGCACCGGCTGAATCGTCCGCACCACGAACGGCAGGCCGATGAAAATCAGCGCCACCATCACGCCGAGCGGCGTATAAGCGACCTTGATGTCATAGGGTGCGAGCAGGCCGCCGACCCAGCCATTGGGCGCATAGATCGCCGCCAGCGCGATACCGGCGACAGCCGTCGGCAGGGCGAAGGGCAGGTCGACCGCCGCATCGATCAGGCGCCGGCCCGGGAAATCGTAGCGGACGAGTACCCAGGCGAGGATCAGCCCGAACACCGCGTTGATCGCTGCCGCGAACAGCGCCCCGAGGAAGGAGAGCTTCAGCGCCGCGAGCGTGCGCGGCGAGGTCGCCACCGCCCAGATATCGGCCGGGCCGGCGCTCGCCGCCTTGACGAAGAGCCCGGCGAGCGGGATGAGCACGATCAGCGACAGCGCCGTCACGGTGATGCCCAGCGCCAGGCCGAAGCCCGGCAGGATGCTGGGCTCGCGCCAGCGGAAGACTGTCGCCGTCATGACTCAGCGTGCCGGCTTGTAGAGCTGGTCGAAGCTGCCACCGTCACCGAAATGGGTGGGCTGCGCCTTTGCCCAGCCGCCGAAGCTCTCGTCGATGGTGACGAGCTCGACCTTCGGGAAGCGGGCGATGTCCTTCGGATCGGCGGCTTCCGGATTGCGCGGCCGGTAATAGTGCTTGGCGATGATCGCCTGGCCCTTTGGCGTGTAGAGGAAGTCGAGATAGGCCTGCGCCTCGGCACGGGTGCCCTTGGCGTCGACATTGCCGTCGACCACCGTGACCGGCGGCTCGGCCAGGATCGAGAGCGAGGGCACGACGATGTCGAACTTGTCCTCGCCGAACTCCTTTTGCGCCAGGAAGGCCTCGTTCTCCCAGGAGAGGAAGACGTCGCCGATGCCGCGCTGGGTGAAGGTCGTGGTCGCGCCGCGCGCGCCGGTGTCCAGCACCGGGACATTGGCGAGCAGCTTGCCAATATAGTCGCGGACCTTGGCCTCGTCCTTGTTGAAGGCCTTCTCGGCATAGGCCCAGGCGGCGAGATAGTTCCAGCGCGCGCCGCCCGAGGTTTTCGGGTTCGGCGTGATGATCTGCACCCCCGGCTTCACCAGGTCGCCCCAGTCCTTAATCGCCTTCGGATTGCCCTTGCGGACCAGGAAGACGATGGTCGAGGTATAGGGCGAGGAGTTCTGCGGCAGGCGCTTCTGCCAGTCGAGCGGCAGCTTTTTCGAGCGCTGCGCGACGGCGTCGATATCGCCGGCGAGCGCCAGCGTCAGCACGTCGGCATTGAGGCCGTCGATCACGGTGCGGGCCTGCGCCCCCGAGCCGCCATGCGACTGCCGGATCGTGGTGATCTTCTTGGCGTTCTTGCCGTTCCAGTCGGCGATGAAGGCCGTGTTGATCTCGCGATAGAGCTCGCGGGTCGGATCATAGGAGACGTTGAGCAGCTCGGTCTGGGCGCGGGCGCCGCTGATGACACCGAAGCACAGGGCGAAGGCTCCGAGCGCCAGGCCAGCTTGCAGCAGGCGGTGAAGTCTCTGTCGCGTCATCTCAGTGCTCCGTGTCGGACAGTTCGGAAAACCGTCGGAACGGCTCAAAACTGTTCTTAAAAACAAACAGAACGTACTGAATTGGCGGTCATCGCTCAACTAGCGTGGGCAGTAGAGCCCTTCCAAACTTTTCGCGCCAGAGAGAAAACGCATCTCCGGCGGTTTGGTTCACATCAGCCCTGAGCCAATTTTACACCGGCCACGGCCGGCAGCGCAGCGCCCATGGCGTGGCCGATCAGGACGAGGACGGGCCCCTTGCTCGGCAGCTCGCCGAGACGTTCGGGCAGTTCCGTTATCGTGGTGGCGATCCGCGTTTCAGCCGGCGTGGTGGCGCCGAGCACGGCGATCGCCGGCGTCGCCGGATCGAGGCCGGCGGCGAGCGCCTTCTCGCGGAACAGCGGCAGGGTGGCGCGCGCCATGTAGAGCGCCGTGGTTGCGGCCGGATCGGCGAGCGCCTTCCAGTCGAGGTCCTGCGGCAGCTTGCCGTCGCGGGCATGGCCGGTGACGAATTGCAGGCGGCGGGCATGGTCGCGATGAGTGAGCGAGAGTCCGAGCGAGGCGGCCGCGCCCTGCGCCGCGGAGATGCCGGGCACGATCGCGATCGGGATGCCGGCGCGCTGGCAGGCCTCGATCTCCTCGCCGGCGCGTCCGAAGATGCCGGGATCGCCACCCTTCAGGCGGACCACATGCTTGCCCTGTCCGGCGAGCGAGACCAGCATCGCATTGATGTCGTCCTGCTTCACGGCGGGGCCGTAGCCCTGCTTGCCGACCAGCATGCGCTTGGCCTCGCGCCGGGCGAGTTCGAGTACGCCGGCCGAAACGAGATCGTCGTAGAGGATGATGTCGGCGCTCTGCAGCGCCCGGATCGCCTTCAGCGTGAGCAATTCCGGATCGCCCGGGCCGGCGCCAACCAGCGTGACGCGGCCGTTTGGCGTGCCGCCGCGCTCGATCTCGTCGAGCACCGCAGACAGATCGGAACGATCGCTCTCGTCGGGCCGACGCTGCGGCTCGGCGAGCGCACGACTGGTGAAGCGCTCCCAGAAATCGCGGCGCAGTGGGAAGGAAAGTTCGCGTGCCTTGACCATCGGGCGCCAGTCATGCGCCGCCTGAGCCCAGGCCTTGAGGCCGGACGGCAGCAGCGCCTCGATCTTGGCCCGGATCGCTTGGCCGAAGACGGGGGCAGCGCCGTCCGTGGAGATCGCGACCACCAGCGGCGAGCGGTTGACCAGCGAGCCGAAGGCGAAATCGCAGAATTCGGGCTTGTCGACGACGTTCACCGGCACGCCGACCTGGCGGGCGGCGGCAGCGAAGGCCTTGGCCTCATCGAGGGAATCGATGTCGGCGATGGCGAGCGCGGCGCCGTCGAGATCATCAGCCTGCCAGGCGCGCGGCAGCACGGTCACGGAACCGGCCGGCGGATCGGAGGCAAGGCTCGCGAAAACCTCTGGCTGGTCGCCGGCGAGGATCAGCAGGTTCGAACCCGCAGCAGCCAGCAATTCCGCCTTCCAGAGCGCGCCTTCGCTCGCACCTGCGAGCACGACCTTGCGCCCCTCCAGCTTGTGGAAGAGCGGCAGGGTCGCGAGCCGGTCGATCCGGCGCGGGGCGATTGTCTCCGGGCGTCTTGCGCTCATCTTTGCGTCGCTACGGCCTTCACATCGGGTTGCACCCGGCTATCGCCCGCAGGTGGCACGAACAGCCACAGACCGGCAAGCACCAGGATGATAAGCCGGAAGCAAAGATCGAACCAGCGCTCGCGCGGGCCGGGAGCGGAGTGACTCAGGGCGTCGTTCAACACGGCCTCCTCCCATTCATCGTCGCTATGGCGATCGGCCGGCCGCCGCAGGCTGGTCTGGGCCGAACCGTGCATCGTCTCAGCCCGCCGCTGCATGCTTCAGCCGGGCCGAGCGGCGCCGGTCGAGGATGTTGCCGCTGTCGCCATAGCCGCGCTGATAGCCATGGCTGATCTGGCCGAGCGCATTGACCCATTGCTCGACCGGCTGGCGCGCGGCGCTCGCCTCAGGCAATTCGACCTCGTCGAAGCCGCAGGCGAGGGCATAGGCGAACTGGTCGACGATCAGCGGGCCGCTGGCGCGCAAGCTGCCGGTGAAGCCGTGATTGCGGATCAGGCGCGCCAGGCTGAAGCCGCGCCCGTCGCCGAAGGACGGGAAGCTGATCGCGATCAGCGAGAGCTGGCGGATCAAGAGCTTGAGTTCGGGAATGCGGACGGTGTTGGGGATGACGACGCCGATGCGCTGATCGCGCGTCTTCTGCGCCAGCGCCTCCGGCAGTGCCGCCCAGTCGACGAGCGCATGCGAGAGATTGTCGATCGCCGCGCCTTCGCTGCGCGTCCAGATCTCGGCCTTGGCGCCGTGACGATCAAGCAACGGCATGGCTGACCTCTCGATTGGTGTCCTGGAAAGCCGCCTTGAACGGCGCAAGGCCGATGCGGCGGACATTGTCGATGAAGCTCTCGCCCGCCTGGCGCTGGGCCAGATAGACCGAGACGATGCGCTCGATCGCATCCGGCACGTCCTCGGCGGCGAGGCCGGGGCCGAGGATCTCTCCGATCGCCGCATTCTCGGTCGCGTCGCCGCCAAGCGTGATCTGATAGGATTCGATGCCGCGCTTCTCGAGGCCGAGAATGCCGATATGGCCGACATGGTGGTGGCCGCAGGCATTGATGCAGCCGGAGATCTTGATGTTGAGCACACCGATCTCCTTCTGCCGGACGGGGTCCGCAAAACGCTGCGCCAGAGCCTGCGCGATCGGGATCGATCGGGCCGTCGCCAGCGCGCAATAATCGAGGCCGGGGCAAGCGATGATGTCGGTGATCAGCCCGGCATTCGCCGTCGCCAGCTCGGCCTCGCCGAGGCGCTGCCAGACCGCGAACAGGTCCGCCAGCTTCACATGCGGCAGGACGAGGTTCTGCGCATGGGTGACGCGGATCTCGGAGAGCGAGAATTCGTCGGCGAGATCGGCGACGACGCGCATCTGCTCGCTGGTGGCGTCGCCCGGAGGCGCGCCGATCGGCTTCAGCGAGATGGTCAGCGCGGCATAGCCGGGTTGCCGGTGCGGCGTCAGATTGGTCTCGACCCAGCGGGCGAAATCGGGATTGCCGGCCCTGGCCGCCTCGAAGGCGCCGCTCGTCGCCGGCAGCGTCTCATAGGCCGGCGGGGCGAAATAGGCTGCGATACGCGCGACTTCGGCCGGATCGGCATTCACCGAGGGGCCGTCGAGCCGGGCGAACTCCTCCTCGACGCGGCGGGAGAATTCCTCGGTGCCGATCTCGTGGACGAGGATCTTGACCCTGGCCTTGTACTTGTTGTCGCGCCGGCCTTCGAGATTGTAGACCCGCATGATCGCCTCGAGATAGGCGAGCAGGTCGGCCTTGGGCAGGAACTCGCGCACCACCTTGCCGATCATCGGGGTGCGGCCGAGGCCGCCGCCGACGATGACCTCGTAGCCGATCTCGTGCGTGTCGGGATGGCGCAGGATGCGCAGGCCGATATCGTGCGCCTTGATCACGGCGCGGTCGTGCTCGGAGCCGGTCACCGCGATCTTGAACTTGCGTGGCAGGTAGTCGAACTCGGGATGCAGGCTCGACCATTGCCGGATCAATTCGGCGGTCGGACGCGGATCCTCGACCTCGTCCTGCGCGACGCCGGCGAAATGATCGGCGGTGACGTTGCGGATGCAATTGCCCGAGGTCTGGATCGCGTGCATCTCGACATCGGCGAGCAGGTCGAGAATGTCCGGGATGTCGCGCAGCTTCGGCCAGTTGAACTGGAGATTGGTGCGCGTGGTGAAATGGCCGTAGCCGCGGTCATAGCGCTCGCCGATCAGCGCGAGCTGGCGCATCTGCTTCGACGAGAGCGTGCCATAGGGCACGGCGATCCGCAGCATATAAGCGTGCAGCTGCAGATAGACGCCGTTCTTCAGGCGCAGCGGCTTGAACTCGTCCTCGGTCAGCGAGCCACTCAGCCGGCGGCCGACCTGGTCGCGGAACTGCGCGACCCGCTCGCGGACGAAACGCTCGTCGAATTCATCGTAGCGATACATGCGTCAGGCTCTCAGAAAAGCTTGGGCGAGCGGCAGTTCGGCCTGCTTGCCGAGATCGCGCCGGATGCTGGGGCCGGTCGTCTTCATCCGCTCGCGGTAATGGCGCGGCACCGGCACGCCGTCCTCGATCGCGACATCGACGAGATAGGCGTCGACGACATGCTGGTTGCCGAGCTCAGTGATGGCAAAAGCGTCGAGCCGGTCGGCGGTGGCATCGTCGTTGCCGACCAGCGCCGCGCCGGGATCGCGCGACCAATGCAGGCCATTCGCATCGCCCGCCGCGAAGACGACATCGCCGTCGAGCAGGTCGTTGGCCAGCAGGATCACCGGCAGGGCAGGGCGCTTGGCGGCAGCCATGAATGATGCTCGCTACGTTCGCTATGACGAACGTTTTACATAAGGCACGGGCCTTCGAGCATCAATTCACGTCAGGTAGTGTGATTTTTCTTATTCCCGTTCCAAAAGAGGAAATCTCTCTTCGGGGCCTTTTGGCCGAGGATATCCGAGGAAACATTTTCTCCGGCGGAGCGGTCAGCGTGGGCCGCACGACTGGCTGAGTCTTCGCAAGGCCGGGCCGATTCCTTTGAGCGGGATCACGTCGTAGCCCTTCTTGATGCCTTCCTGGCGGATGCGTAGCGAGCGGCCGCTGGGCAGCGCCGCGAACATCGCATCGTCCGCGCCGACGACACGATAGGCGCCGCCGAATGGTCCTGACGTATCCTTGAGACTAAGCGGGAAGTCGCGGCCATCGACAGCAAGGGTGATCGGCCCCTCCGAGAGGATGCCAGGGATATCGAGATAGAGGCCAAGCTGCTTGTCAGGCTCGCAGCGGATGAAGGCGCAGGACCAGGCATCATCGGTCATCGTCGGAGAGCAGCCCTGGATGGCGCGCTTGCTCTCGCCGTCGAAGATACTCGGCTCCCAGTCGGCCGCGGCCTCGCCCGTCGCGGCAAGACCAAGCAGGATGCCCAGGATCGCAACCCGCATCGTCGCCTCGCAGGAATTCACGGCCCAAACGGTAGGGGCCCGATGTTGCGGCAGCAAGACGACAGCGGCATGGCTAAGCCTCAGACCAGACCGCCCAGCCGATAACCGACACCTGGCTCGGTCTCGATCAGCTTCGGTTCGGCCGGATCATCCTCCAGCTTCTGCCGGAGCTGGCCGACGAAGACGCGCAGATACTGCACGTCGTGCTCATGCGCCGGGCCCCAGACGGCGGTGAGGATCTGCTTGTGGGTCAGCACCCGGCCATTGCCGCCGGCCAGGCTGGCGAGCAGGTCATACTCCTTGGGCGAGAGCTTCACCGCAGAACCGCCCTTGCTGATCCGGCGGTTGACCAGGTCGATCTCGACATCGCCGACCTGCAGCGCCGGCTCCGAGCCCTGGCGTTCGAGACGATGGCGCAATGCGACGCGCAGGCGCGCCAGCAATTCGCCGACGCCGAAGGGTTTCTCGACATAGTCGTCGGCGCCGGCATCGAGCGCATCGATCTTCTCGGTCTCGCGGTCGCGGGCGGAGAGGATGATGACCGGCCCGTCATAGAAGGCCCGCGCCTTTGCGAGCGCCTCCTTGCCGTCCATGTCGGGCAGCCCGAGATCGAGCACGACGGCGTCCGGCGGCTTGCGGGCGATCTCGCGCAGGCCGGTGGTGGCGTCGTCGGCGCGGATCGGCTCGTAGCCGGCCGCGTCGAGCGCCGGGCCAAGGAAGCGGTGGATCTGCGGCTCGTCGTCGATGACGAGAATGCGCGGACGGAAGGCGGTCATGGCTGCGAACTCTTGCTCTCTCCGCCCGCAGCGTCCTTGCGCAGGCTGATCAGGATGCGGGTGCCGCCCTTGCTGCCGTCAGGGCGGTCATGGATCGGGCTGGCGGCTGCGATGCGCCCGCCCATGGCTTCGACGAAACCCTTGGCGATGGCGAGGCCGAGGCCGGCGCCCTTGCCGCGCTCGCCGCCTCGGTCGATCGATTCCTCCAGCCGCCGGAACTTCTCGAAGACGCGCTCCAGCTCGGCGGTCGGGATGCCGCGGCCCTCGTCCTCGATCGATATCACGACATTGCCGCGGTCCTCATAAGCGGCTGCCTCGATCAGGGCGCCATCTTCGCTATAGGCGATGGCGTTCTCGAGGATGTTGACCAGCACCTGCTCCAGTAGGCCGGAATCAGCCCTTACAAGCGAGAGCTCGGCCGGAAAATCGCGTTGGACGCGCCTCTGCCCAAGCCGGCGCGAGATGCGCGACAGCGCCGACGCGATCACGTCGCGGACATCGATCCAGTCGCGCCGCGCCACCAGCGCCCCGCCTTCGAGCCTGGTCATGTCGAGCAGGTCGCCGACATAGCGGTTCAGCCGCTCGGCCTCCTCGCGGATCGAGAGCATGAGGTCGTCGCGCACGGCCGGCTTCATGCCCTCGCCATAGTCGATCAGCGTCGTCGCCGAGCCGAGCACGGTGGCGAGCGGCGTGCGCAGATCATGGCTGACCGAGTTGAGCAGGGCCGAACGCAGGCGATCGCTGCGGCGCAGCGCTTCCGCATCGACTGCGGCGGCAGCGAGCTCAGCCCGCTCGATCGCGATCGCGCCCTGGTCGAGCAGCGCCATGGCGAAGCGCGCGTTCTCGGCGGTCGCCAGCGCCTTCGGCTCGAATCCGACGACGCCAGAACGGGCGCGAACGCCCTGCAGTGGCCGGAACGTCCAAGGGACGTTCGGCAAGGTGCCGGTGCCAGCGCCGGCCGGCTCGCCGCGGTTCCAGGTCCAGCGCGCCGCGGTCATGTCGGCGGTCGAGAGCGCCTCCAGCTCGGGTGCGCCGGCCGCCGGAGCGATCTCGCCATCCACCGGCAGCAGCACCACGACCTTTCCTGAGGTTGCGGCCGAAACCTGCTCGGCCAGGATCGAGGCGACATCTTCGCGCCGCGCCGCCGCCGAGAGCCTGCGGCTCGCCGCGAGCAGAGCCGTGATTGCCGAGGCGCGCCGCGCCGTCGCCCTGGCCTGGTCGCGGATGCGTCCCGTCAGGCCACCCGTCGTCAGCGCCACCGCGAAGAAGACGAGGAAGGTCAGCACATCGGCCGGGTGGCCGATCCAGAAGGACAGGCGCGGCTCGAGGAAGAAGAAGTTATAGGCGAAGGCTGCGAGCGCCGCCGCGGTCACCGCCGGCCAGAGGCCGAAGGCGAGGCCGGCGCCGAGCACGCTGACCATGAACAGCATGGCGAGGTTGACGTTCTCGACCCGCTTGTCGATCAGCTCGGCGAGGCCGATCACCACCCCGACCATGGCGACCGCCCCGAGATGGGCGAGCCAGCTGAACCCGGCGGGCGATGTGTTCGGAAGCGCCGGCCGCGCCGGCCCGGTCGTGACCTCGGTGATGATGTGCAGCGCCGCGCCGTTCTGCGCCTTCAACAGCTCGGGGGCGAGCGAAGGGCGGAACCAGGCGCGCCAACCCTTGCGGTGCGACTTTCCGACGACGATCTGGGTGACGTTGTTGCGGCGGGCATAGTCGAGCACCGCGCCGACGAGATCGTCGCCATTCAGCACGACGCTGGCGCCGCCGAGCTGTTCTGCGAGCTTCAGCGCTTCCGCCAGATGGGCGCCACGGCCGGCATCCGGCTCGGTCCCGCTCGGCCGCTCGACATGGGCAACGATCCAGGGCGCATCCATCATCATGTCGGAGAGGCGCCGTCCGGCCCGGACCAGCGAGCCGGCCATGGCATCGGGCCCGATCAGCACGAGGATGCGCTCGCCCGCCGCCCAGGGGCCCTCGACGCCGGCGCGCTTCATCGCCTGGCTGAGCTGGTCGTCGACCGTCTGGGCCGCGCGGCGCAAGGCGAGCTCGCGCAGAGCCGTCAGGTTCTCGGGCTTGAAGAAATTGCCGGCGGCAAGCCGCGCCGTCTCGGGAACGTAGACCTTGCCTTCCTCCATGCGCTGGCGGAGTTCGGTCGGCGTGATGTCGATCAGCTCGATCTCATCGGCGCGGCTGAGCGCGCTGTCCGGCACCGTCTCGCGCTGGCGCACGCCGGTGATCTTCCAGACCACGTCGACCAGGCTTTCGAGATGCTGGACGTTCAGCGTGGTCCAGACGTCTATGCCTGCCTGCAGCAGTTCCTCGACATCCTGCCAGCGCTTGGGGTGGCGGCTGCCGGGCGCGTTGGAATGGGCGTATTCGTCGACCAGGAGCAGCTTCGGCTTCAAGGCCAGCGCCGCGTCGAGGTCGAACTCCATCATCAGCCGGCCGCGATGCTCGAGCGGCCGGCGCGCCATCACCTCGAGCCCGTCGAGCAGCTCTTCCGTCTCGCGACGGCCATGCGTCTCGACCACGCCGACCAGCACCTCGCCATGCTCTGCCTGGGCGCGCCGGCCTTGCGTCAGCATCTCGTAGGTCTTGCCGACGCCCGGCGCCATGCCGAGAAAAATCTTCAGCCGGCCGCGCTTGCCGGGGCCGGCTGAAGCCAGCAGGGCGTCGGGGTCGGGCCGCCCTGCCTCGCGGAACTGCGATTCGTCGGTTGCCATCGAACCTAACGTTGGGCGCGCGGCCAGCGCGCGTCGAGTGCCAAATTCACGGCTAGCACGTTGACGCGCGGCTCGCCGAGCAGGCCGAAGGTCGAGCCCTCGGTATTGGCGGCGATCACCGCCTGGACCTCCGCCGCCAGAACCTTGCGGGCCGCGGCGATCCGCGGAACCTGCCGGGCGGCATTGGCCGGCGAGACATGCGGATCGAGGCCGGAACCGGAGGTGGTGACGGCATCGACCGGGATCGGCGCATTGCTCTCGGTGCGCAGAGCCTCGGCATCGGTCTTGATGCGGGCGGCGAGGTCCTCGTTCAGCGGCCCGAGATTGGAGCCGGACGAGCCGGAGGCATCATAGCCGTCCTTGCCGGCGGCCGAGGGACGGGGACGTAAGTAGGCGTCGTCCTTGAAGTTCTGGCCGACGAAGCGCGAGCCGACGACGTCGCCGGAGGCGTTGCGGATCAGCGAGCCGCCGGCCTGGGCTGGGAACAGCGCCTGTGCCAGCCCGGTGACGCCCAGCGGATAGGCCAGGCCGAGCAGGGCCGTGAAGAGGGCCATCGAGACGATGGCGGGGCGAAAATTGGCGATCATGATACGGCTCCTATCTGGCCGTCAGACGAGCTTGAGGGCGGCGAGGGCGAGATCGATCAGCTTGATGCCGATGAAGGGCGCGATGATGCCGCCGATGCCGTAGAGGGTGAGATTCCGCGAGAGCAGCTTGGCCGCGCCGATCGCCCGGTAGCGCACGCCGCGCAGGGCGAGCGGGATCAGCGCGACGATGACCAGCGCGTTGAAGATCACCGCCGAGAGGATCGCGCTCTGCGGGCTCGCAAGGCCCATGATGTTGAGCGCGCCGAGCGCCGGCAGCGAGACGACGAACAGCGCCGGGATGATGGCGAAATACTTCGCGACGTCGTTGGCGATCGAGAAGGTGGTGAGCGCGCCGCGGGTGATCAGCAGCTGCTTGCCGACCTCGACGATCTCCAGGACCTTGGTCGGGTCGCTGTCGAGATCGACCATGTTGCCGGCCTCGCGCGCCGCCTGGGCACCGGTCTGCATGGCGACGCCGACATCGGCCTGGGCGAGGGCAGGGGCGTCGTTGGCGCCGTCGCCGCACATGGCGACGAGGCGGCCCTTGCCCTGCTCGGTGCGAATGATCCGCAGCTTGTCCTCCGGCGTCGCCTCGGCGAGGAAGTCGTCGACGCCGGCCTCGGAGGCGATCGCCGCCGCGGTGACGGGGTTGTCGCCGGTGATCATCACCGTGCGCACGCCCATGCGGCGCAGATCCGCGAAGCGCTCCTTTACGCCCGGCTTCACCACGTCCTTGAGGTGGATGACGCCGACCAGCGCGCCGTTCTCGCTGACGGCGAGTGGCGTGCCGCCCGAACGGGCGATGCCATCGACCGCCTGGCGCAATTCCGCCGGCACCTGGCTCTCAGCGAGGTCGAGCGTCTTGATGACGGCGTCGACCGCGCCCTTGCGCCAGGATTTGCCATCGAAGTCCAAGCCCGACTGGCGCGTGGTGGCGCTGAACGGGATCGCCGTCGCGCCCGCCGGAATCTCGGCGGCGACGCCCTGGTTACGGGCGAGCTCGACGATCGAGCGGCCTTCCGGCGTCTCGTCGGCGAGCGAGGCCATCAGCGCGGCCCGCAGCGCCGCGTCAGGGCGCACGCCGGGAACCGGGATCACCTCGACCGCCATGCGGTTGCCGAAGGTGATCGTGCCGGTCTTGTCGAGCAGCAGCGTATCGACGTCGCCGGCGGCCTCGACCGCCCGGCCCGAGGTCGCCAGGACATTCACTTTCAGAAGCCGGTCCATGCCGGCGATGCCCACGGCGCTGAGCAGGCCGCCGATCGTGGTCGGGATCAGCGTGACGAAGAGCGCGCCGAGCACCATCGGGTCGAGCGAGACGCCGGAGAAGGCGCCGAGTCCGGTCAGGGTCACCACGGCGATCAGGAAGACCAGGGTCAGGCCGGCCAGCAGCACGGCGAGCGCGAGCTCGTTCGGGGTCTTGCGCCGGTCGGCACCCTCGACCATCGCGATCATGCGATCGAGGAAGGAGGAACCCGGCCGCGAGGTGACCTTCACCTTGATCCAGTCGGAGACGACCGTCGTGCCGCCGGTGACGGCCGAGCGGTCGCCGCCGCTCTCGCGGATCACCGGCGCGGATTCACCGGTGATCGCGGCCTCGTTGACCGAGGCGACGCCCTCGATGATCTCGCCATCGGCGGGAATGACGTCGCCGGCCTCGGCCAGGACGATGTCGCCCGGCGCGAGTTCGTGAGCCGGCGTCGGGATCATCGCATTGCGCTCGGCATCGATGATCAGCTTGGCCTTGGTGGTGACGCGGGTGGCGCGCAGCGAATCCGCCGCCGCCTTGCCGCGTCCCTCGGCGATCGCCTCGGCGAAATTGGCGAAGACCACGGTGAGCCAGAGCCAGATTGCGATCTGGATCGGGAAGGCCGCAGCCTGGCCATTGGCGATGGCGACGATCGCCGAGACGGTGGCGAGCGCCGCGACGACTTCGGTGGCGAGGATGACCGGGTTGCCGGTCAACTCACGCGGATCGAGCTTGCTGAAGGCGCTCTTCAGGGCCGTGAGCACGATGGCCTGGCTGAAAGCGCTGGATTTGGCGAGTGAGACACTCATTTCACATGGTTCCTTTGTCGGCTCAGCGAATGGCCGCAAGCACCTGGAAGTGCTCGACGATCGGCCCGAGCGCGAGCGCGGGGAAGAATTGCAGGCCACCCAGGATCAGGATGATGCCGATGAGCAGGCCGACGAAGAGCGGGCTGTCGCTCGGCAGGGTGCCGGCGGTTGGCGCGAGCTTCGGCTTGGCCGCGATGGCGCCGGCCATGGCGATCACGGGGACGATGTAGGCGAAGCGGCCGAGCAGCATGGCGATGCCGAGCGTCGTGTTCCACCAGGGTGCGTTGGCGGTGAGCCCCGCGAAGGCCGAGCCGTTGTTCCCCGCCGCCGACGAATAGGCGTAGAGGATCTCGGAGAGACCGCGCGGCCCCTTGTTCAACAAGCCTTCGAGCGCGACCGGCAGCACCGCGGCGACGGCCGAGAAGCCGAGGATGGCGAGCGGCAGGATCAGCACCGCCAGCATGGCGAACTTGATCTCGCGGCTCTCGACCTTCTTGCCGAGATATTCCGGCGTGCGCCCGACCATCAGCCCGGCGACGAAGACCGCGAGCAGCGCCATCACCACCATGCCGTAGAGGCCGGAGCCGACGCCGCCGGGCAGGATCTCGCCGAGCTGCATCAGGAACATCGCGACGCCGCCGCCGAGCGGCATGAACGAGCCGTGCATGGCGTTGACGGAGCCGTTCGAGGCGCCGGTGGTCTGCGCCGCCCAGATCGACGAAGCGGCGGCGCCGAAGCGCACCTCCTTGCCTTCCATATTGGCCGGCGCGTCGGTGATGCCGGCGGCGACCATTGCGGGTTGCGGCGTCAGTGTCTCGGAGGAGTAGATCGCGGCTGCACCGAGGCCGACCAGGATCACCATCGCGGCGAGCAGAGCGCGCGCTTCCTTGCGGGCGCCGGCGACGCGGCCGAAAGCGATGACCGTGCCGAAGGCGAGCGCGTTCAGCGAGACGACCTCGATCAGATTGGTCAGCGGCGTCGGGTTCTCGAGCGGGTGGGCCGAGTTGACGTTGAACAGGCCGCCGCCATTGGTGCCCCACTGCTTGATCGCTTCCTGGCTGGCCACCGGGAAGAGGGCGATGATCTGGTCGGCGCCCTCCAGCGTCTTGGCGGTGACGTTGGCGAGCAGGCTCTGCGGCACACCGGCCGCGACGAGCGCCAGCGCGGTGACGATCGAGACCGGCAGGAGCACGTAGAGGACGGAGCGGGTCAGATCGACCCAGAAGTTGCCGAGCGTCTCGCCGCGGTCGGCCGCGAAGGCGCGCGCCACGGCGGCGGCGACGGCAAGACCGGCGCCGGCCGAAACGAAGTTCTGCACCGTCAGGCCCGCCATCTGGCTGAGGCTGCTCAGCGTCGTCTCGCCGCCATAGGACTGCCAGTTCGTGTTGGTGACGAAGCTGACGGCGGTGTTGAAGGCGAGATGCGGCGAGGTGCCGTCGAAGCCCTGCGGGTTCAGCGGCAAGAGACCTTGCAATCGCAGCAGGCCGTAGAGCAGCACGAAGCCGGCCGCGCTGAAGGCGAGCACGGCGCCGGCATAGCCGAGCCAGGTCTGCCCCTTGTTCCGGTCGATGCCGAGCGCGGCATAGAAGCCGGCTTCGACCGGTTTCAGCACCAGGTCGAGCGGCGTTGTCTCGCGCGCCCAGACGCGCGCCATATAGATGCCGAGCGGCCAGCCCACGGCTACCGTCAGCGCGATCGTGAAGACGATCTCAGCCCAGCCCCGCCAGTCCATGCGAGGTCTCCTTTTTTATCGTTGGTTCAGAAACGGTCGGGGCGCAGCAGCGCGGCGACCATGTAGACCGCGAGCCCGAGGGCGGCGGCGGCATAGAGCAAGGTCAGGCCCATGGCGTCAGACCTTGCGCAGCAGCGCTGCGTACCAGCCGAAGAGCGCGAAGGCCCCGGCTCCGAGCGCGAGAAAGACGATATCGGCCATGATGGATCTCCAGCCTGGGTTCAGACCGGAGATGTGGTGCCGCCCCTGCTAAGCGGTCGAGCGGGAAGGGCGGGCGGGGGCATAAGGGCGGCGTAAAGATCAGGATCGTTCGAAGGGCAGATCGAGATCGAGGTCGCCATATCCCATGCCGTCGAGGAGCTGTCGGGTGCGGTGCAGGATGTCGTCTGGCGCGCCTGGCACGGGGTGGTCGAGCACGAGTGCCGCATGGAGTTTCGGCGGAAGCTCCGACGTGCCCCCACCTCTCGGTACGCTGCGATAGTCGAACACCGTCGCAGAGGCCTGCTCATATTCGAAGTTGCAGTGCCAGATGCTGTGGTGGCGGTCCTTAGTCCGGATTTCAATCGAATGGATTGAAATAGGCTCCACAGATAACGATCGGCGACTGAGCCAGATTTCAGCAAGGCGCTCGCTGCCATAAAGAAGCAGGCGCGTATCCACCCAGATCGGATCCAGGTCGGGCGACGCCTGGTCGATCCAGCTCTGATGCGCGCGCTGAGGGCGCATGATACTGAGCAGAAGATTCCCGTCATGCAGGCGCTGCGCGGCGACCAGCGGCTCATGGGCGTGATAAGCCCGCCGCCCGGCCTCGCTCGTCATCGGCTCTAGCAGGATGGGAAAGGCGCGGCGAAAGATATACTCCTTGCTGAAACCAAGCTCGCCGCGCTGTTCGAGCAGCGGCGCCAGCAGGCCGTCCGGTGTCATCGGCCATTGTCCTGCATGAAATTGCGGCTCGGCGACGCTTTCGCGCTCATGTTCCGGCAACTCGGCTGGAAATGGAGACGGCTCCCAGATCGACGCGATCTTGAGTTCCTGGACAGTTCGCTCCTCCCGCTCGTGGAATTCGGCGCAGACGGCCTTGATATCGCGATCGAGGAGTTGCCGTTCCTTGGCCAGCCAGCGCTTCCAGATGGGATCGCGTGCCTCAAGTTGGTCCATGATCTCACTGGCCATTTGGGCGCGCCCAGCCAGCAGCAAAGCGACGACATATGGGGAAATCTTGTCTCGACGTTCCTCCAACCGCCGAGCCAGGCCCTCCAGCGTTGTGACTGTTCCCAGCTCAGCGAATACGTCGTGCTGGAGTGCATCCAGTAGGAGCGGCATGAAGTACGCGGCGGTGACATCCCAAAGCGGGTCATGGATCGACTGGTCGTAACCAACGGAACCCGGGCCTTCATAAAGTGGGTTGAGGTAAGGCCATATCTGGAAGCGCGTCCGTTCCCCGGTGCGATCGAACAGTGCGCCTCGCAGAATGTGCCGCACAGGCCGGATCAAGAGGTGCCGACCGACGAGAACGAGGTCATCTCGTTCGCCAAGAAGGCTTTTCAGATATCGCTTGATGTCCGCCGTACGCGTTCCCGGTTCAGTTGGGCCGCCCCTTACCCTCGCCGCCTTGAGATGCTGCCTGGCATAATCGACGGCCTTGCCGGCGTTCTGCCATTCGCCCGATCCCTCTTCGAGCACGATGCCTTTGGTCAGCTTGGCCAGGGCGGCCGCGAGGCAGAGGCCGACACTGGCTTCATCTTCGTCGCTCGCCCAACGCAGGCGAACGCAGCATGAGAACGGCTTGGCAGCATCCGGAGGATCGAGATCGTCAGCAACATCGGGGCCGCTGCTGACATCGAATTCGCAGCCGGATCGCTGCCGCCGCAGCGCCGCCGGAAGGAAGCCAGCGTGGTCGGCGAGACTGCCGTTTCCGTCTTGAAGCCTGACGGGGAAATCGAGGCGCTTCAACTCGGCGTTGATATCGCCGATAGCTGGCAAGGCCGCATCGAAAAGTACATGCGCTTCAGTTGCCATGTCGGGCGGCCCTAGCCAGAGTCCGCCACAACCATAACGAGAACGCGGCGCATTGCACGCCGCACTCAAGGCCGACGACAAGCGGGCCAACTCGATTCCGATGATACTAGGTGCAAAAGTGCCGAAAGGCCGGACTTACCGCTCAGCTCGCCGCTTCGAGGCCCACGATGGCGAGGAAGCCCGATAGTGCGAGGCTGGCCCAGAAGATTTCGTTGAGGATGCCTTGCAGGGGCACCGCCCCCATGGTCACGCTCGACAGGCCGCCGGCGAGGAACAGCGCCGACGCCGCAACAAGGCTGTTCATGATGTCCTCCCGCATTTTGGCTTCGAACGCGGCGGGAGCGATTCCGTTCCCTCGATTCGATCCGACATCAAATCACTTGTTTTGATCGGAGCATCGCACATCCATAGTTGCGGTGATGTGACAAGCGCCACGAGGAGAAACCAGCATGACGCATCGCTTGAGAGGCGCCTGTCATTGCGGCGCGATCGGCCTCGAACTGGCGCTACCGCGTCCGCCGGAAGAGGAGGTCGTCGGAGCCTGCCAATGCTCCTTCTGCCGCAAGCACAATGCCCGGACAGTCTCGGATCCCAATGCACAGGCACGCCTCGTCGCGCATGAGCCGGCCGAGCTCCAGCGCTACCGTTTCGGGCTCTCGGCCTCGCAGGTCGTGCTCTGCCGCCGCTGCGGCGTCTATCTCGCCATGCTGATGGTCGAGGAGGGCAAGGCTTGGACCACGATCAATATCGACGCGCTCGACGAGCGCGCCCGCTTCACCAGGCCGGCTGAGGCGCGGGATTTCAGCGGCGAGGTGCTGGAGGGGCGACTGGAGCGCAGGAAGATGCGCTGGACGCCGACCGAGCTGGTCGGCTGGCCGGAGGAGGGCGGCTAAATCAGGCCGCTGGCGCAGCCAGCTGCATGAACCGCTCCCGCACCGTATCGGAAAACGGCCGCGCCTTGCGCGTCGCCTCGTCCATCTGGACGATCACCGTGATCGCGCTGGCGACGCAGCGTTCGCCCTGGAAGATCGCCTGCGCGAGCCGGACCGAACTACGGCCGATCGAGGCGATGCGCGTACCGATCTCGACCTCGCCCGGCCAGAGCAGCTCGCCCCGGAAATCCATCTCCAGCCGGGCCAGGACGAAGGCCATCCCCGGCTCGGCCAGTTGAGCGGCTTGGCCGTAGATCAGCTCGACGCGCCCGGTTTCCAGGAAGGTCGAGAACACCGCGTTGTTGATATGGCCCTGACGATCCGTGTCGCCATAGCGGAGCTTGTCCCGTGCCCGCAGCGGAAAATCGGTGATGGCGAGATCGTCCGGCATGGCAGGCCCCGTTCTGTGACGAAGCCTTCAAACGCGATCGGCATGCGCGAGACAAGCCTCTCCGGCAATCTGACGGGCGAGGGCGCTTTAGGCCAGCACGTCGCTATAATCGGGATGGCGCCGGGCCCAGGTCGCGACGAAGGAGCAGCGCGGCACGACACGCCGACCGCTGGCGCGCGCGATCTGGAAGATGCCCTCCGCCAGCTGCGAGCCGAGGCCGCGCCCGTTGAAGGCTGGCGGCACCTCGGTGTGGGTCACGACGATCCGGTCGCCATCGCTGCGATAGATGGCGAAGGCCTGGCCGCCAGGAAAATCGAGCTCGAAACGCCCGCTCTCCGGCCGCTCGATCACCGCGGTCCGGTCGGCCTCGATAGGCTGCGTCATGGTCCTTCTCCGCCGGCGCCGCGGAGCGGCGCTTCGACCACAATGTGGGAGCAGGGCGGCCACTTGTCTGCGGCCGCGATCATGCCGGCGGGGAATGGCAGGGCTGCAGCAAGCAGCCCTACAAGCTTGGTCAGGAGGACAGCCACTCCTGCTCGCGGCGGCGGGTACGCTCGCCCTTGAGCTCGTCCTCGGCGCCGTGGTCGACGATCTCCTCGCTGCGGTTGCGGAAGGTCCAGATCGCTTTCGCAGCCTCCCAATGATCGTGGTCGCGGCCTTCTGGCTGTCCTTCTTCCATCCAGAGCGCATAGGCGATCTTGCGGATCTCGCGCTCGGCCTTGCCAGTATGACTCATCTCGTCCTCCTGGTTCCGTTGCGGTCGACGAGGAAACGACGGAAGGCCATCAGGCGTTCCGCGCCCCCGCAAAACCTGTCACCGCAATGTGGCGCTCGCATGAGCTCTTCGGAGGCGGGCCGCGGTGGCCTTATTCCGCTGCAGCCGGGGCGGGCGCCGTCATCTGCTCGAAGCAGTCGAGCGTCCGCGCCGAATAGACCAGCGCTGCGCCGGCGTTCATCGCGATGGCGACGCCAAGCGCCTCCGCGATTTCCTCGCGGCTGACGCCCGCCTTGATGGCCGCATCGACATGGGATGTGATGCAGCCGTCGCAGCGTGTGGTCACGGCGACGGCGAGCGAGATCAGCTCGCGCGTGCGGGCGTCGAGATGCGTGGTCTTCGCCGCACCGCTGGCCAGTGCGGCATAACCGCGAAGCGCTTCCGGAGCAGCCTTGCCAAAGTCGCCGACGCGGCCCTTCAGCTCGGCGCGATAAGTGGTCCAGTCCAGCATCGGGATGCCCTCCGTCGTGAGATCGGCCTGACGTTCGGCCGACCACGATTGTCAGGCAGCGCTTGCTCTCGCGCCAGCCCGATCCAGCGCGACGATTGCCGCAGGCTTGAAGATCGCGCGCATCACCCCAAATCCCGATCAAAGGGCGCCATCGGCTCAACGGAGCTCACCATGGACGAAGAGAAGCTGAAGCAATTTCACAGGCGATCGATCGAAAAGGCGCTGCGCGCCGGGCTTCCGGCCTATTTCCTCGACGAATGCGACGATGACGGCGTGATCCGGGTCAAGCCAAGCGGCGCAGCCGAACGGATTGTCATCCAGCAGGGCCAGCTGCAGGTCCAACCGTTCGAGTGCCGAGCCTGCTGACCTGACCAGCTACGGCTCCCACTAGCGACACCGTCGCCCGCCATCCCGGTAGGCGACGGACCGCAGGATGGTCAGACCTATGCGCGCGACGTTGCCGCGGGCTTCGATGGGAAGGCTGGGAGAGCTATCCGACCGTATCGTGGAACAGCGCGCAGCGTTGTGCCGACGACAGCACGAAGGGGAGCTGTGAATGGGGGCCAGTTTGATTCGCATAAGACATATTATGGAACTTATATTGCTACCCGGAAGCGCTCCCATTACTGGATGGCCCTAACCGGATCGCATCACGCTTTCTGAAGAGAGCATCACGATCTCCGAGGTTTGCTGGTCGTCTCTCCCGCGAACTGAGAGCCCTGACGCCTGAACATCGCATCGCCCACCGCGCCATCGACGATCTGCGGCAGTAGCGCTGTCCAGGCCTCGATCAGCTCGCGGTAGTAGCCCGGCTCAGGGCGCAGCACGGTCTGGACGCCCATGCCGCGCACCAGACAAAGCGTCAGGTTGAGGATGACCTGCGCCTGCGGCGCCGGACGCTTCGCCGGGTCGCAGAACGCGCTCCAGATGCCGTCGAGCACCTGGTGGAAGCGCTTGACCACCGGGATCATCCGCTCGCGCAATCCGGAATCGTTGCGGGCCTCGGTGATCATTTCCAGCGACAGATAGAAGAAGCGCCCGGAGAAGAGCTGCCAGAGGAATTCGACGAAGCCTTCGAGCGAGCCTTGGCCTGCCCGGACCTTGTCGGCCATGGCCTTGATCTGGCGCGTGCCGTCCTCCAGCAATTCTTCCATCGCCGCCAGCACGAGATCGGCCCGGACCGGAAAATGGTGCAGCAGCGCGCCGCGCGAGACATTGGCGCGCGCGGCGATGTCCTGGGTCGTGGCGGCATGATAGCCGACCTCGAAAATCTCATCGAGCGTCGCCTGGATCAGGCGTTCGCGCGTCTCGACGCTGCGTATCTGCTGCCGGCGCTTCGGCGAGCCTTGTTCCACTCGTGCCATGGGTAACGCGCTATTCGCTTATAAAAACAATCTTGCCTGCTTTTTTAATACGTTCAGGATGGCGGTCAACCGCATCATGGAGCGTGGGAGGGAGCGATGAGCGACGACTACAAGAACCGCAGCTATGGCGAGATTCCGGTCGGGTTCGGCAAGAAGCCGGGCATCGTCGTGGTCGATTTCCAGAAGGGTTTCACCGAGGCGCAATACCCGCTCGGCGGCGCGCCGCTGGTGATGCGGGCGCTCGAGAACACCGCCAAGCTGCTGGAGGTCGCGCGTCGCTATGGCGTGCCGGTCGCGACCTGCAACACCGCTTATATGAACGAGCGCGAGATGCCCTATTGGAAGATCACCGCCGTGCGCGAGACCTTCCGGCACGACCACCCGAGCGCCGAGCTCGACCCGCGCATCTATGACGCCGACTACGACCTCAGGGTCTGCAAGAAGGGTCCGTCGATCTTCTTTGGCACCGGCGTTGCCGACTATTTCACCAAGGAGCGCGTCGACACGGTGATCGTCACCGGCTGCAACACCAGCGGCTGCATCCGCGCGACCTCGATCGATTCCTTCAGCTACCGCTATCGCACCATCGTGCCGGAGGATTGCGTCGGCGACATCGAGGAGCAGCCACACAGGGACAATCTGCGCGATCTCGGCCGCCGCTATGTCGACGTCTCGGACTTGAAGACGGTGCTGGCTCAGCTGGAGGACTGGCATCGCCAGAATGCCGATTGAGGCACCCTGCTCCGGCTAACTCTCGACCGTCAGCCGCATACCGTCGAAGGCCGGTTCAATATTGTCCGGCAAGAGCTTGGCCAGGCTGGCATAATCGAGATCGACGTGGAGATTGGTCATGATCGCGCGGCGCGGCTCGAGCTGCGCGATCGCCTCCAGCGACTGCTCCAGATTGAAGTGGCTCGGATGCGGCGCCACGCGCAGGCAGTCGAGGATCAATATGTCGAGCCCGCTCATCGCCGCCACAGTCTCCGGCGGGATCGCGCTCACATCCGGCGCATAGCCGAGCCCGCCGAAGCGGAAGCCGAGCGCATCGTAATTTGGGCCGTGCTCGAGCCGGAACGGCAGCGTCTCGATGGCGCCGCCGGGACCATCGATCGCCAGCAGCTCGCCAGCCGCCAGAGGCGCGAGATCGAGGATCGGCGGATAGAGACTGCCGGGCGGCGTCTCGAACAGATAGGCGAAGCGCTGGCGCAGCGTCGCGCCAGTCACGGCGTCGGCATGGACCGGAATGCGCTTGCGCATATGCAGGACGAGCGCGCGCAGGTCGTCGATGCCGTGGGTATGGTCGGCATGGTCGTGGCTGAACAACGCAGCGTCGAGCCGGGTCACGTTCGCCGACAACAGCTGTTCGCGCAGGTCAGGCGTGGTGTCGATCAGCACGCCCGTCGTGCCGCCTGGACCCTGGCGCTCGACCAGGATCGAGCAGCGCCGGCGCCGGTTCTTCGGATTGGCCGGATCGCAGGCACCCCACCCGGAACCCGGCCGCGGCACGCCGCCGGATGAGCCGCAGCCGAGGATGGTGACGGTCAGGCTCATGCGGCGCGGCTTGCCTCAGGCCACCCGCGCCACAGGCGCCGCGTGGTCCATCTTCCAGTAGCAGCGCCTTGCGTTGTCCGTCGTGATCCTGGCGATCTCGTCGAAGGATACGCCCTTGACCTCGGCCAAAACCTTCGCAGTCTCAACGACATAGGAGGGTTCGTTGCGCTTGCCGCGATAAGGCGTCGGAGCGAGATAGGGGGCGTCGGTCTCGACCAGCAGGCGCTCCATCGGGATATCGCGAGCGATATCGCGCAACGCCCCGGAGGTCTTGAAGGTCAGGATGCCGGAGAAGGAGACGTAGAGCCCAAGCTCCACGCCGGTTCGGGCCAACATCTCGCCAGCGGTGAAACAGTGCAGGATGGCGGGGAAGGCGCCCTTCCCCATCTCCTCGCGCAGGATCGCCGCCATGTCCTCGTCGGCCTCGCGCGAGTGGATCACCAGCGGCAGCTGGGTCTCGCGTGCCGCGGCGATGTGCGTGCGCAGGCCCTGCTCCTGCGCTTCGCGCGGGCTCTTGTCGTAGTGGTAATCGAGCCCGGCCTCGCCAATGGCAACGCAGCGCGGATGGCGCGACAGTGCGACCAACTGCTCGACTGTGACGTCGAGTTCCTCGTGGGCGCCGTGCGGATGGGTGCCGACCGTGCACCAGACCGAGGGGAAACGCTCGGCCAGCGCTGCATAGTTGGCAAAGCGGCCGACGCGGGTCGAGATCGTCACCATCCGGCCGACGCCGGCCGCTTCGGCGCGGCCGACATAAGCTCCGATATCCTCGGCGAAATCCGGGAAATCGAGATGGCAATGCGTATCGATCAGCATCAGGCAGCCTCGCCGCCTTCCGGCTCGACATAGCGCGGGAAGACCGCGCTCGGCGCCGGCAACACCGTGCCTGCCGTCAGGCGGCCAGCCTCGCCAAGGGCGGCGAAGTCGCGCGCCTCGGCCGGAATGGCCAGCAGGTCGAGCAGCTTGGCCATGGCCTGCGGCATCACCGGCTGGGTCAGGATCGCGATCTGCCGGATCGTCTCGATCGTGACGTAAAGCACCGTATCGCGCCGTGCCGGATCGCTCTTGGAGAGCTTCCACGGCTCGTTGTTGGCAAAATAGCGATTGGCTTCGGCGACCACGGCCCAGATCTCGGCGAGCATGCCATGCAAGGCGAAATCCTGCATGGCGGCGCGCGTCTTCGCCAGCAGTCCGTCGGCCTGCGCCAGCATGGCGCGATCGCCCTCCGTCAGCGTTCCTGCCGGCGGCACCCTGCCCTCGCAGTTCTTGGCGATCATCGACAGCGAGCGCTGCGCCAGATTGCCGAGATCATTGGCGAGATCGGCATTGATGCGGCCGACGATCGCCTCGTGGCTGTAATTGCCGTCCTGGCCGAAGGAGACCTCGCGCAGGAAGAAATAGCGCAGCTGGTCGACGCCGTAGGCCGCTGTTAGATCGAACGGATCGACGACGTTGCCGATCGATTTCGACATCTTCTCGCCCTTGGAGAGCAAGAAGCCATGGCCGTAGACGCGCTTCGGCAGCGGCAGGCCTGCCGACATCAGGAACGCGGGCCAATAGACCGCATGGAAGCGAATGATGTCCTTGCCGATGATATGGACATCGGCCGGCCAATAGCGCCAGCGCGGATCACTCTCATCCGGGAAGCCGCAGCCGGTGACGTAATTGTTGAGTGCATCGACCCAGACATACATCACATGCTTCGGGTTGCCCGGCACGGGCAGGCCCCAGTCGAAGGTGGTGCGACTGATCGAGAGATCCTGCAGCCCACTCTTGACGAAGCTCATGACCTCGTTGCGGCGCGTGTCCGGGCCGACGAAATCGGGTTGGCTGTCGTAGAGCGCGAGCAGCCTGTCCTGATAGGCCGAGAGCCTGAAGAAATAGCTCTCTTCCTCGGTCCATTCGACTGGCGTGCCCTGCGGTCCGATGCGGACGCCATCGGCGTTCAGATGCGTCTCGTCCTCGCCGTAATAGGCTTCGTCGCGGACGGAATACCAGCCGGCATAGCGGTCGAGATAGATGTCGCCATTGGCCTCCATCCGGCGCCAGAGTTCCAGCGTCGAGGGCAGGTGATCGGCATCGACCGTGCGGATGAAGCGGTCATAGGCACAGTCCAGGGCGTCGGCCATGGCCTGGAAGCGCGGCGACAGGCGATCGACCAAAGCCTGCGGGCTGATGCCCTCCTTGGCGGCGGCCTGGTAGATCTTCAGGCCGTGATCGTCAGTGCCGGTCTGGAAATAGACGTCGAAGCCGTCAAGCCGCTTGAAACGCGCGATCGCATCAGCCGCGACGACCTCATAGGCGTGACCGATATGCGGCGCGCCGTTCGGGTAGGAGATCGCCGTCGAGATGTAGAAGGTCGGGGCCGAGGCCATGGCAGTCCGGTTTCGTGTCGTTGTCAGGCTGCGCGCGAACGGGAAACCGCCTCCGACAGATCGTGAAACAGCGACATGACGAGGGGGCGGCGATCGAGATTATAGGTTTCGACCTCGTTCGCGGCGCGTGCAAGTCTCTCCCACACCTCCGCGAGGGGCGCAAGCCGGGCCGGGCCTGCGCCGGCATGCGCGTGGAGATGCGCGCCGAGCCAGCCCTGCACGGTTTCGATCATGACGGCGAAATCGGCCTCGCCCGCCCTGCCCGCGACATCCTCGCCGAGCGCCAGCAGCGCGGTCAGGTCGATCGACGGCAAGGCGTCGAGCCGGGCCCTCACCGCCTCGACCAGCGTCAGCGTCTCCGGGTCGACATAGGTCAGCGCCCGCTTGACCGAGCCCTCGGACAAGCCCGCAGCGCGCCCGAGTGCGGAAGCGTCATAAGGCAGGCGCATGCGCTCCAGCGCGATCGCACCGGCCTGGGCGACATCGTTCTCGCCCAGCGGCTCGAAGGACAGCAGGCGGCAGCGCGAGCGGATCGTCGGCAGGACACGGCCGGGCGCATGGGCAACGATCAGGAAGAGGCAGCGCGGCGGCGGTTCCTCCAGCAGCTTCAGCAGGGCATTGGCGCCCGGCCGGTCGAGATCCTCAGCGGAATCGACGATCGCGACGCGCCAGCCGCCCTCGCCTGCACTCGAGCCGAAACGGTCGATGATCCGGCGCACCAGGTCGACCGGGATATTGCTGGTGAAGCTCTTGCCGTCCGGCTTGGCGATGCGGCGCAGAAGATGCAGGTCCGGATGCGACTGCGCCGCGATCTTGCGGGTGGCACCGTCGGTTTCGGGCATGGCGAGGTCGTGGGCGGCCTCCGCGCGACGCAGCGGGTCGCCCTCGGCCAGCATGAAGCGGGCGGCGCGATAGGCGAAGCTCGCCTTGCCGACACCTTCCGGCCCGCCGAGCAGCCAGGCATGGTGCATACGGCCGGAGCGCAGTGCCGTCAGGAGGGCTTCCTCCTGGCGCTGATGGCCGATGAGCGCCAGCGTCTCGCGCGGATGCGGCGCGTTCGGCAGGCGGTCGGGTTCGTTGCTCGATTCGATCATGCCGGCGCAATCTGCGGCAAGGGCAGCCGCCTGGAAAGCGCTCCCCAGGCGGTATCCGCCAGCGTCTCGGGCGGAAGGCTGGCGTCGAGCACGACGCAGCGCTGCGACTCGGCCGCGGCGATATCGAGAAAGCCCTGGCGCAAGCGACGGTGAAAGCTGATCGTTTCACTCTCGAAACGGTCAGTCGCCTCCCCCGGCTGCCGGCGGCGGGCAGCGCGGGCGAGGCCGGTCTCGGGCGCAAGATCGAGGATGAAGGTCAGCTCCGGCAGCAAACCGGCGATGGCGACCGCCTCCAGCGCCGCAAGCTTGTCCCCGGGGATCTCGCCAAGTGTGCCCTGGTAGACGCGGGTCGAATCGATGAAGCGGTCGCAGATCACCCAGGCGCCGCGCTTGAGCGCCGGCCTGATCCGGCTGTCGACATGGTCGATGCGGGCGGCCTGGAACATCAGCGCCTCGGCGAAGGCGCCATAGGGTTTGATCTTCCCGGCGAGCAGAGCCTCGCGGATGCGCTCGGCCTTGGGCGAGCCGCCGGGCTCGCGCGTCAGCTCGACACCGACACCGTGCACCTCCAGGCGGGCTGCGAGCGCCTTGGCGAGGGTCGACTTGCCGGCCCCCTCCCCGCCTTCGAGCGTGATGAAATGCCCTGGTGCGGGCCGCGCCTTCGCCCTGGCCACGCTCAGCTCCGCTTCAGAGCCTTGCGGACCCAGCCGGTCGCCGCCTCCATCAGCGCATCGAGCGCCCGCTGCTGCAAGCTGCCGACCGCAACGCTCTCCGCCGCGTAGAGCGGGATATCGAGCGTCTTGACCTCGCCGCGCGTCACCAGCAGCCGGCCGACCTCCGCGCCCTCCGCCACCGGGGCCTGCAACGGGCCGCGATAAACAATGCGGGCAGCGAGGCGCTCGCTGCTGCCGCGTGGCACCAACAGGTTGACAGCGCCCTTGGCTTTCAGCGCGATGCGACCCTTCTCGCCGCCGAAAACGCTGGCCTCGCCAACGCTCTCGCCGTCAGCGAAGACCTGCTTCTGCTCGAAGGAGCGAAAGCCCCATTCCAGCAGCTTGCGGGCTTCGCTGGCGCGGTCGCGGGCATTCTTCAGCCCGTTGACCACGACGATCAGCCGCTGGCCCTTCTGGACGGCTGAGCCGACGAGGCCGTAGCCGGTATCGTCGATATTGCCGGTCTTGAGGCCGTCAGCGCCGATATCCATGGCCAGCAGCGGGTTGCGGTTGCTCTGCTTGATCTTGTTCCAGGTGAAGTCGCGCTGGCCGAAGGTTCTGTAGAGCTCCGGATAAGTCCTGATGATGTGGTCGGCGAGCAGAGCGAGCTCGCGCGCCGTCACCTTCTGCTGCGGGTCGGCCATGCCGGTCGCGTTGCGGAACTGCGACTTGGTCAGGCCCAGCGCATGGACGCGCTCGGTCATGATCCTGGCGAAGCTGGCCTCGTCGCCTGCCACCGCTTCGGCCAGCGCGATCGCGGCGTCGTTGCCGGACTGCACGATCAGCCCCTGCAGGAGATCGCCGAGCTTCACCCGGCTGTGGACGATGGCGAACATGGTCGAGCCACCGGAGACGCCGCCGCCCTTGCGCCAGGCGTTCTCCGAAATGGCGATCTCGGTCTCCAGCGTCATCTTGCCGGCAGCGATCTCCTGGAAGGCGACCAGGGCGGTGGCAAGCTTCGCCATGCTCGCCGGAACCATCAGATCATCGGCCGCTTTCTCGTAGAGCACGGCGCCGCTGCTGGAATCGAGAAGCAGCGCGTAAGGCGCAGCCGACTGGAACCCCTGCGCGCGGACAAAACCGGGCGCCAGCATAAGCAGAGCCGCGCAGATGGCGACAATCATGCTCCAAATCGGAAGATAGGCGCGCGCCATCCCTGATCGACCTTGCGTCATATCGAGATCAGATGATGCGCCGGTCCAGGCGGTCAAGCCCGGATTGGAATCAATTCCGGGCCAGCGGCTGCTGCATCTGCAGCTTCAGCCCGGCGGAGAGCGGCTGGGCCTTGGCGAGGCGGGCGCCGGAGGTCTTCTCGGGTGCGACGACCAGGCTGGCCGTACGTGGTACCGGCTTCGGCGCCGTCACCAGATTCGGGCGCAGCACCGGAACCGACTTGCCGGCATTGGCAGCGGCGCCGAGATCGAAGGGCCGGGACGGCGGCAGGCGGATGCCGCGGACCGGCACGCCTTCTGCGGACGAGGTCGACGCGACGCTGGCGACGATCGGGCTCTGCACGGCGATCATGCGCGGCTGCTCGGGCGCATAGGCCTGGACGACGGGCTGAGCCACGACCGGAGCCGAAGCAGGCTCCGCCCGGGCGGGGGCAGGCGCAGGCCTTGCGGCTTCGTCGTCAAGGTCCGGGCCGGCAGAGCGGCCGAGATCGACCTGCGACGCGGCGCTGGCGATCATGGTGCGGCTGCTCTGGCCCGGGATCGACGCAGGCGAGCCGTCGGTGCGCAGCGAGGCGAGCAGCATGTTGTCGTCGGAGCCGGCGAGCGAGGCCTGGCCGAGATATTCGATCTTGACGCGAGCCGTGCCGAGATGGCGGAAGGCCAGCGCATCGGCGGTCTTCTGAGAGACGTCCATGACGCGGCCGCCATGGAACGGGCCGCGATCGTTGACGCGCACGATGATCGAGCGGCTGTTGGTGACGTTGGTGACGCGGGCATAGGCCGGCAGCGGCATGGTCGGATGCGCGGCGCTGACGCTCATGCGGTCATAGACCTCGCCATTGGCGGTGCGGCGGCCATGGAAGGCCTCGCCATACCAGGAGGCGGTGCCGACGGCGGTGTAGCCGACCGGCTTCTCGTAAGGCGTGTAGCGCTTGCCGGCGACGGTGTAGCTGCGGCCGATCAGTTCGCGGCCGCCGCCCTTCGGCACCGGCTGCCCCTCTTCCACCACGCGGGCGCTGGCGGGGCCGTATTTGGAAGACGGGAAGGCGCCGATCTCCTTCGACTTGCCGCGGCGGGCGACCTGGTCATTGGCGCAGTTCGCCAGGAACAGGCCGGCCAGCACGACGCAGCCGATGCGGGTTGCCGTGGCAAGAGAGGATGAAGCGCGATGGGCGTCGCCGGAGTCGGCCATGGAGGTGATCACCGCCGGTGCGCTCGTGCCTCGCATCATGCCGCATTCCTGTTCGTCGCGCCGAAAATGCTACGCCGCCCAAGCCACCATCGTGGCAAGGGTGCAGTTTTCGACCAATTCAATTAAGGGATCGTTAAGCGGAGAAAGCGCGAACGCGCCGCCGTCAACGGAAGCCCAGCCCTGCCTTTGGGCGGGCACAAAGGTGTCGAAAATGCGGCAACTGTCAATCGGCCACCTTTTCTGCGCCATTTTTCGGAGGAGCGTGACAAGCCTGCAACGCCTGAGCCTGCCTGCTGGCGCAGCCTCCCAGTAGAGCTGTGGCCTTGTCTCAAGTCATTGAAAAATATAACATTTTTTTGGCGATACGGAAAGGGCGGTCGCGACCCTGCCGTATGCGACTTGCAAAATTCAGCAGGGAACGGCAATGACGGGACACCGGAAGGGTGGCCGAGTGGTTTAAGGCAGCGGTCTTGAAAACCGCCGTGGGTGCAAGCCCACCGTGGGTTCGAATCCCACCCCTTCCGCCAGCACGTTTTCTTGTCTCATCCTGCGCAGAAATCAGCGGAAAATCGATCTGTTTCCGGCAGGTCCATGCTCGCTTGCCATTTGCGGATGTCGATGCCCTAATCCCGGGATCGCTCGGCGACGATCGCCGATGCCCGCCGACCGGCCGTCAAGAGCCGGCGCGATTCTCAAGGGAGGTCATCTTATGTCGAAAACCGGATGGTTCGGCGCCCTGGCGCTTGCCGCGCTGGCGCAGATCGTCCCGGCTGCGCCGGCCTATGCCCAAGCCTGGCCGCAGCGGCCCGTCAGCTTCATCGTGCCGTTTCCGGCCGGCGGCGGCACCGACGCCTTCGCCCGCCCGCTCGCCGCCCAGCTCGAGCAGCAGCTCGGCCAGCGCATCCTGATCGACAATCGCGGTGGCGCCGGCGGCACGGTCGGCGCCTCGGCCGCATCCAAGGCCGCGCCGGACGGCTACACCTTCTTCATCGGCGCCGCGCACCACGCAATCGCGCCCGCCCTCTATCCCAGGCTCGACTACAACATCCAGACCGATTTCATCCCGATCGGGGTGATCTCGCAGCCGCCGCAGGTCGTCGTCGTCCATCCGGGCAAGGTCCAGGCCAAGACACTGGCCGAGCTGATCGATTTCGCCAAGAAGAACCCCGACAAGCTGAACTATGGCTCGGCCGGCAATGGCACGACGCACCATCTCGCCGGCGAATTGTTCAAGCTCACCGCCAAGGTCAACCTGACCCATGTGCCCTATCGCGGCGCCGGCCCGCTGATGCAGGATCTCGTCGCCGGCCAGGTCGATCTCGCCTTCGACGGCCTCGGCTCCTCCGCCGCGCAGATCTCCAGCGGAACGCTGCGGGCCCTCGCCGTCGCAGCGCCAAAGCGCGCCGCCGCCTTCCCCGATGTGCCGACCACCGCCGAAGCGGGCTTGCCGGGATACGAGGTCTCGACCTGGTATGCGATGTGGGCGCCGAAGAACACGCCGCCCGAGATCGTCGCGAAGATGACGGCCGAGCTGCAGAAGGCGCTGGCTTCGCCAACGGTGACCGAGGCCTGGAAGAGAAACGGCTCCGAGATCCCGAACCTCTACGGGCCGGCTTTCGGCGACTTCGTCAAGGCCGAGGTGGCGCGTTGGGGCAAGGTCGTGGCCGAGGCCAACGTCAAGCCGGACTGAGCGGCAGCCCGCTACGCCTCGTCGTCCGCGTCGTCGATCACGGCGCGGGCGATCGCCAGGCTGAAACCGGCGCGCGCCAGCGTCGCAATGTGCTTCTGGCGTTCCGCGACGCGATCGCCACGACTCCACGGCCCCAGGCGCTTGCGGCGGGCAGCGATGCGTGCCGCCTCAAGTTCAGCTGCCTCGTCCACGAGCACTGTTTCGGCGACGAGCTGACGCCCGACGCCCTTGCTCGCGAGCCCGGCCGCGACGGCCCGCGCCGAGCGCCCCTTGCGGCGCAGGCTCTGCGCCCTCGCCTCGGCGAAGCGGCGATCGTCGATGAGGCCGGAAGCGACAAAGGACGCGACGATCTCCTCTACCGTCGCCCGGAAAGCTTGCGGCTGCAGCCCGTGATGCCGGCAGCTGCGCTCGACCTTGCGCAGCAGGACGCGCTGCAATTGCGCCGCCGGCACCGAATAGCGTTCGAGATAGTGCAGGGCGGCGCGGCGGAGATAGGCCGCATCGATCCGTCGCGGCGCCGGCCGATCTCTCCGCGCCGAGTCCTCTTCCGGTTTCAATGCCAAGCTAGTCGAACCTCGGCTTGCCGCGAGCCGACTTGACCGATGCGCGCTTCTCCTTCGAGGCGAGACGCCGTTCCTTCGAGGCCTTGGTCGGCTTGGTCGGCCGCCTGACCTTCGGCCTGACTTCGGCCTGCCGGATCAGCTCGACCAGCCGCGCCAGCGCCTCCTCGCGGTTGCGGTTCTGGCTGCGATGCTCTTGTGCGGTGATGACGATGACCCCGTCCTGCGTCAGCCGGCTGCCGGCGAGCTTCATCAGGCGGATCGCCACCTCGTTGGGAAGAGAGGCCGAGCGGCGGGCGTCGAATCGAAGCTCGACCGCGGTCGAGACCTTGTTGACGTTCTGCCCGCCCGGACCGGAAGCGCGCACGAAGCTTTCCTCGATCTCGCTGTCGTCGATCGCGATGGACGGGCTGACTTGAATCATGGGAGGAGGCTATCCCAACGCACGGAGAATTGCAGCGATGAAGCCTTCGCGTGACATCGAGCGCCTGATCGAGATCATGGCGGCCCTGCGCACGCCCGGCACGGGCTGCCCCTGGGATCTCGAGCAGGACTTCGCCTCGATTGCGCCCTACACGATCGAGGAGGCCTATGAGGTCGCCGACGCCATCGCGCGCGGCGATCTCGTCGATCTCAAGGATGAGCTCGGCGATCTCCTGCTTCAGGTGGTGTTTCACGCCCGGATGGCGCAGGAGCAGGGCAGCTTCGCCTTTCCCGACGTGGTCGAGGCGATCACCACCAAGCTGATCCGTCGGCATCCGCATGTCTTCGGCGATGCGCGCGATCTGTCGCCGGCGCAGGTCAAGGCGCTGTGGGGGCAGATCAAGGCGCAGGAGAAAGCCGACAAGGCGCGGGCGAGGGCGCAGGCCGGCTTGCCCGAGCGGCCCGAGGCCAAGGGCGTGCTCGCCGGCGTGCCGACCACCCTGCCCTCGCTGACCCGGGCCTGGAAGCTTCAGGCCAAGGCCTCGACCGTCGGCTTCGACTGGAACGATGCCCGGCTGGTGCTCGACAAGATCCGCGAGGAGACCGCCGAGGTCGACGAGGCGCTCGCCGCCGGAGACAAGGCCGCGATCAAGGAGGAGATCGGCGACCTGCTCTTCGTGATCGCCAACCTCGCCCGCCATGTCGATGCCGATCCGGAGGCGTGCCTCACGGCCGCCAACGCCAAGTTCGAGCGCCGCTTCGCCGGCATCGAGGCGGCGCTGGAGCAGGAAGGGCGCGAGCCCGGGCAGGCCTCGCTCGACGAGCTCGAGGCGCTCTGGCAGCAGGTCAAGCGCGCCGAGCGCACAATCGTCTGACTAAACGAAAACGCCGGGCACGAGGCCCGGCGTCGATATGCTGCTGGCCTGATCGACAGATCAGGGCTTCGGAGCCGGGGCAGGCGTCGCGCCCGGAGCCGGAGCCGCACCGGGAACGGCCGGCGTACCCGGGGCCGGGGCGGCGCCGGGCGTGGCATCGGCGCCGAGACGCTTGCGCAGCTCTTCCTGGCGCTTGGCGAGTTCGTCCTGCAGCGCCTTCTGCTGCTCTTCCAGAACCTTCGGATCGATCGGCGCGCCGTCGAACGCCTTGGCGAAGTCGGCCATCGGGACGGCGAAGGTCACCTCGCGTGCGCCCTGGTTCTGCACGCTGATGTTGAGGGTGTTGCCCTTCTTCATCGAGTTGATGAAGTCGTCCTTGACCTGCGCCTCGGCGAAGCAGCCATTCGGGAAGCAGATCGCGTAGCGACCAGGGGTCGGCTGCGCGGTATCGACGGCGAAACGGATGCCGGGCTGCAGCAGCAGGCCGAGCGGCATCAGGAAGCGCACGATCTTGTTGGCATCGCCCTTCACGTCGTAGATCGCGACGGCGAGCACCGGCTGGCCCTGATCCGAGACGAAATCGCGCGTGGTGTAGCAGATTTCCTTGTTGGCGGCCTGGTCCTTGCCACAGACCTTGGTCCAGCTCGTCTGCGACGGCTCGGGCTTGACCTGGACGACGGTGGGGCCGGTCTGCGCGGCCTGGCCGGCAGGCGGCTGCGCCGGAGCGGGCTGCGCGGGCGCCGCCGGGGCCGGACGGGTTGCCGGACGCTGCGGCTGCGCCTGCTGGGCGAGCGCGGAGAACGGGGCGAGAGCGACGGCGGCGCCCAGCACGAGCGCGAGGCTGCGGACCGTGCTCTTCGCGGTGGCGCCCTGGCTCTTGGAGAGGCGGGTCGAAGCTGACATCTGCGATTCCTTGACCATGGAAACTGGTTCGGCTGCCATGACCGGCAGCGTGCATCACCCAAAGCTCGACCGGCAAGGTGCCTGAGCCGGTGGCGGCGTGAGCACATCAGGCGCGATTGAGGCGTTTGAATGACGCCCGGCCTGCGTTTAGCGAGTTCCGTCGCAGGTTTCCAGCCCGAAGAGCGCCACGCGACAAGTTTGATCGCATGTTATCCTGCGGCAGGGAATCAGGTTTGAGCATGCATCGACGCAACCGCGCCTCGGCGCGCCCGGCATGGGTTTTCGGGCTCGTCTTCGCGAGTCTCGCGGCTTTCGGCCTCGCGGGAGGCGCAGGCGCGTCTGCTGCCGAGAACGACAACGCCATCGCCATGCATGGCGATCCGGAGCTGCCCAAGGGCTTCGAGCACTTGCCCTATGCCGATCCCAAGGCGCCGAAGGGCGGGCGAATCATCTTTGGCCAGCAAGGCACCTTCGACAGTCTCAACCCGCTGGTGGTGCTCGGTGTCGCACCCGACGCGGTGCCGCGCTATGTTCAGCAGAGCCTGCTGTTTCGTTCCGCCGACGAGCCCTTCACTGCCTATGGCCTGCTGGCGAGCAAGATCGAGCTCAATCCGGAGCGGACCCGCCTCGCCTTCCAGATCGATCCGCGCGCCCGCTTCTCGGACGGCAAGCCGGTGACGGCACAGGACGTGATCTTCACCTTCGAAATGCTGAAGACCAAGGGCAAGCCGTTCCATCGCTCCAGCCTGGCGCGGGTGACCAAGGTCGAGGCGCCCTCGCCCGATCGCGTCGTCTTCGAGCTTGGCGACGGCTCCAACCGCGAATTGCCACTGGTGATCGGCGCCATGCCGATCTTCGCCAAACACGCCACGGACGCCGAGAAGTTCGGCGACACCAGCTTCAAGGCGGCGCTCGGCTCCGGGCCTTACCTCGTCGAGGAGATCAAGCCCGGCGAAATGCTGCGGCTGAAGCGCCGTGCCGACTTCTGGGCCGAGGATCATCCCCTCACCCGCGGGCTCTTCAACGCCGAGGAGATCCGTTACGATTTCTATCGCGATTCCAATGCCTTGTTCGAGGCTTTCAAGGCTGGACTTTACGATTTCCGCCTCGAAAGCGATCCGACGCGCTGGATGACCGGCTACGACGTCCCGGCCGTTCGCGACGGCCGGATCGTCCGCGACACCTTCCGCTTCCAGACTCCGAAGGGCATGACCGGACTGGTCTTCAACACCCGCCGCGCGCAATTCGCCGATATCCGCGTCCGCGAGGCGCTGGCGATGCTGTTGGATTTTGAATGGGCCAACCGCAACCTGTTCCACAGCGTCTATCGCCGCGCCGGCAGCTTCTTTGCCGATAGCGAGCTTTCGGCGCTGGGCGTCCCGGCCGACCAGCGCGAGAAGGCGATGCTCGCTGCCTTCCCCGGCGCCGTGCGCGACGACATCCTGGCGGGAACCTGGGCGCCGGCCACAACCGACGGCTCCGGCCGCGACCGCGACCAGGCCCGCCGCGCGCTCGATCTGTTGGAGGCGGCTGGCTACAAGCTGAACGACGGACAGTTGCGCAAAGACGGAAAAGGCGAGGTCTTCGGCTTCGAGATCACCGTCACCAACCGGCCGCAGGAACGGCTGGCGCTGAACTATGCGACCTCGCTGGCGCGGCTCGGCATCGCCGTCTCGGTCCGACTAATCGACGACGTCCAGTACTGGCGCCGGCTGTCGACCTTCGATTTCGACATGATCCAGTGGACCTGGCCGGCTTCGGCCTCGCCCGGCAACGAACAGATCGGCCGCTGGGGCTCGGCCAATGCCGAGCGCAAGGGCGCGCTCAACTACGCTGGCGTGCGCTCGCCGGCGATCGACGCGACCTTGCAGGCGCTGCTCGCGGCGCGCTCGCGCGAGGATTTCGTCGCGACCGTGCGCACGCTCGACCGTTTGCTGCTCTCCGGCTTCTACGTCGTGCCGCTCTACTATCTGCCCGAGACCTGGCTGGCGCGCTCGCGCGAAATCGCCTTGCCCGAGCGGCAGCCGAAATTCTTCTTCTCAACCGAGACGCTGGCGCGGCTGCCTGCCGCGCCAGCGCCTGCCAACTAGGTCCGGCGATGCGGATGGGCTCGGACGAAATCTCCATCGGCGCACTGGTCGAGGGGCTCGATTTCGACAGCCTGCTCAAGGCGCTGGCTGCCCGCCGCGGCTATGAGCCGGCCTTCCGCGATCCGCCGGGCCGGCGCGACTGGAGCGATTTCGCGCCCAACGCGTTTGGCTTCGCCGAACTCGACAGCCGCGTCGACCGGCTCGCCAATCTGTTGCTGCTGGCCAAGCCCCAGCCCGGCGCCTGCGTCGCCATCCTGGCGCCGCTCGGCCCCGAGGCGCTGGTCTCGATCCTCGCCTGCCTGCGGGCCGGCCTGTCCCCGATGATGCTGCCAGCGCATGCCAAGGAGGCGGAGCTGCTCAGGCTTATCGAGCGCTCCGGCGCGGTGATGGCGCTCGGCGTGCCGCGGATCGGCGAGTTGCAGCCGCTGCACCTGCTGCGCGACGTTGCCGCCCGCTCCTTCGGTATGCGCTTCATCGGCGGCTTCGGCTCACGCGTGCCCGACGGTGTAGCCGCACTGGAACCGCTGCTCGGCCATGGCGCCACGCCCTCGGCGCTATCGCCCGCCACGATCCGGGCGCCGATCCGCGTCATCGACGGCCATAGCTTCTCCGGTCCCGCTCCGGTCAGCGAGAAGGAAGTCTTGGCCAAGGCGCTCGAAATCTCGCGCGTGCTGAAGCCGCTGGCCTCGTCGCGTATCATCACCACGCTGGTCGGCGGCGATCTCGCTGCGCTCGCGACCGGCCCGGGCATTGCGCTACTCACCGGAGTCGAGCTCCTGCCGCTCGGCCTGTTCGTGCTCGACGATTTGCGCGCCTGCCTGGAAGGCGGCCGCATGGTCCATCTCGTCATCCCCGCGGCGATGGAGCCGGCACTGGCGCGTTCCCGGCTCGGCGGCCACAAGGCGCTGACCAGCCTGGTCGTCACCCGCCGCGCCGGCGAGGATGAAGGGCTGCCGCGCCTCGATCGGCCGGATCTCGCCATCGTCGACGTGATCACGCACGAGCCGGAGCGCGTCCAGATCAGGCGGCGCAATCCGGGCTGAGCCCGGCTGAAAGCACGTCATGCTCGGGCTTGACCCGAGCATCTCAGGCCGGAAGAGGCTCTGGTCAGCGCCTTCTCGTCAGGAGATTCTCGGGTCTGCGCTTCGCTCCGCCCGAGAATGACGGCCTTTCCAACTACGCCGCCTTCTTGCGCTCGGCGATACGCGCGAGATCGGTGAGCAGCCGGCGCGTGCCTGTCAGGCGCTGCTCGGCCGTCTCGAAGTCGTCGATGAAGACGACGCGCATGTCGGGGCGCACCTTGGCCAGCGTGCCCTGCTTGGCGACGTAGCCGACGAGGCCCTCAGGATTGGCGAACTCATTGTCGCGGAAGGCGACGATGATGCCCTTCGGCCCGGCCTCGACCTTCTCGACATTGGCGCGCTTGCACAAAGCCTTGATCGCGACGATCTCCAGCAACTGCTTGACCTCCTCCGGCAGCGGGCCGAAGCGGTCGACCAATTCGGCTCCGAAGGATTGCAATTCGCCGTCCTCGTCCATGGTCGAGAGCCGCTTGTAGAGCGTCAGCCGGAGCGTCAGATCGCCGATATAGTGCTCGGGGATCATCACCGGCGCGCCGATCTGGATGCTCGGCGACCAGTGCGCATCGCTCTCGATCTCGATACCGGCCTTAAGCGCTGCCACCGCCTCCTCCAGCATCTGCTGGTAGAGCTCGTAGCCGACCTCCTTGATATGGCCGGACTGCTCGTCGCCGAGCAGGTTGCCGGCGCCGCGGATGTCGAGATCGTGGCTGGCGAGCTGGAAGCCGGCACCCAGCGTATCGAGCGATTGCAGCACCTTGAGACGCCGGTCGGCCTGCTCGGTCAGCTTGCGGTTGGCCGGCACGGTGAACAGGGCATAGGCGCGCACCTTGGAGCGGCCGACACGGCCCCTGAGCTGGTAGAGCTGCGCCAGGCCGAACATGTCGGCGCGGTGCACGATCAGCGTGTTGGCGGTCGGGATGTCGAGCCCGGATTCGACGATCGTGGTCGAGAGCAGGATGTCGTACTGGCCCTCGTAGAAGGCCGTCATCACGTCCTCCAGCGTGCCCGCAGCCATCTGGCCGTGCGCGATACCGACCTTGCACTCCGGCACCTGCTTGTCGAGGAAGTCCTTGACGTCGGCGATGTCCTCGATGCGCGGCACGACATAGAACGATCTGCCGCCGCGATAGCGCTCGCGCAGCAGCGCCTCGCGCACGATCAGCGGATCGAAGGGCGTGACGAAGGTGCGCACCGCCAGGCGGTCGACCGGCGGTGTCGCGATGATCGACAGTTCGCGCACCCCGGTCATGGCGAGCTGGAGCGTGCGCGGGATCGGCGTCGCGGTCAGCGTCAGCATATGCACCTCGGCGCGCATCTCCTTCAGCCGCTCCTTATGGGCGACGCCGAAATGCTGCTCCTCGTCGACGATGACGAGGCCGAGATCCTTGAAGTCGATACCCTTGCCGAGCAGCGCATGCGTACCGACGGTGATGTCCATCGTCCCGTCATTGATGCCCTGCTTCACCGCCTTAAGATCGGGCGCCGAGACGAAACGCGAGGCCTGGCCGACCTTGACCGGCAGCCCGGCAAAGCGCTCGGCGAAGTTGCGGTAGTGCTGGCGCGCCAGCAGCGTCGTCGGCACCACAACCGCGACCTGCTTGCCTGCGAGCGCAGCGGTGAAGGCGGCGCGCAGCGCGACCTCGGTCTTGCCGAAGCCGACATCGCCGCAAACCAGCCGGTCCATCGGCCGGCCGGCGGCGAGATCCTCCAGCACTGCGTCAATGGTGTTCTGCTGGTCCTCGGTCTCCTCATAGGGGAAGCGGGCGCAGAACTCGTCATAGAGCCCGTCCTGCGGGATCAGGCGCGGCGCTTCCTTGAGCGCGCGGGCGGCGGCGATCTGGATCAGCTTGCCCGCCATCTCGCGGATACGCTGCTTCAGCTTGGCCTTGCGCGCCTGCCAGCCGCCACCGCCGAGCCGGTCGAGCACGACCTCGGTGTCCTCCGAGCCGTAGCGCGAGAGCAGCTCGATATTCTCGGCCGGCAGGAACAGCTTGGCGTCGCCGGCATAATGGATTTCGAGGCAGTCATGCGGCGCGCCGGCCGCCGTGATCGTCTGCAGGCCGACGAAACGGCCGATGCCGTGATCGACATGGACGACGATGTCGCCGGGTGTCAGCGAGGACAGCTCGTTGATGAAGTCCTGCGGGCGGCGTGCCTTCTTGCGCGGCCGCACCAGCCGGTCGCCCAGGATGTCCTGTTCCCCGATGACGGCGAGCCTGCCGGCCTCGAAGCCGGTTTCGAAGCCCCAGACGGCGAGCGCCGTGGTGCCGGGCTTGAGATCGAAGGCGGCCCGCAAGCTGCCGGTCATCTGCACGGTCTTGAGACCATGATCCGCCAGCACATGCGCGAGGCGCTCGCGCGACCCCTCCGACCAGGCGGCGAGGATGACGCGCCGCCCGTCTGCCTCCAGGGCCTTCACATGCGCGACGGCCGCGTCGAAGACGCTGCCGGAATTGTCGGCGCGTTCCGCCGCGAAGTTGCGGCCCTGCTTGCCGCCGAGATCGACGACGAGCTTGCCCTCGCTCTCCGGTAGCTGGAACGGCGTCAGCGAGGCGACGCCGGCCTCGCCGACGATGCCGCGCCAGTCGGCCGGCGTCAGATAGAGCGCTTCGGGCAGCAGCGGCTTGTAGGGTATCGAGCCCGGCGAAGGCTGGTCGAGCGCGCTCTTGCGCGCGTCGTAATAGTCCTTGATCAGGCTGATGCGCTCAGCCACGGCATCCTCGGCCTGATGGTCGAGAACGATCGGCACATCGGGCAGATAGGTGAAGAGCGTATCGAGCTTCTCCGCCAGCAGCGGCAGCCAGTGCTCGAGCCCGGCCGGGCGCCGGCCCTCGCTGACCGCCTCGTAGAGCGTGTCGTCGCGGCCGGGCGTGCCGAAGGTCGCGATATAGGACTGGCGGAAGCGACGGATCGAGTCGCTCGTCATCTGCGCCTCGGACATCGGCACGAGATCGAGCCCGCGCAACTGCCCGGTGGTGCGCTGCGTCTCCGGATCGAAGGTCCGGATCGATTCCAGCGTGTCGCCGAAGAAGTCGAGCCGGATCGGCGCCGGCATGCCCGGCGGATAGAGGTCGACGATGCCGCCGCGCACGGCGAACTCGCCGGTTTCGCGCACGGTCGAGGTTCTGAGATAGCCGTTGACGTCGAGCCAGCGCGCCAGCTCCTCGGTGTCGACCATGTTGCCGGGTGCGGCCGAGAAGCTTTCCGAGGCGACCTTGCCGAAGGCGGGCACGCGCTGGAGCGCCGCGTTGACGGTGGTCAGCAGCAGGCGCGGCCGATCGCCGGACTTGGTCCTGGCGAGGCGCGACAGCGTCGTCATCCGGTGCGCCACGATCGAGGGCGCCGGCGAGACGCGGTCATAGGGCTGGCAGTCCCAGGCCGGGAAGCTCATCACCTCGAGATCGGGCGCGACGAACTGCAGCGCGTTTTCCAGCACCTGCAGGCGCTGGCCGTCGCGGGCGATGAAGACGAGCAGCGCCGCGCCTTCCGATTTCTTCGCCCGGGCGCGAGTCAAATCGGCCAGCACGACGGCGTCGAAACCGTCGGGCACGCCGGCGAGCACCGGCTTGTCGCCGCGATTCAGCGCATCGAGGATGCGCTCGAGCTGCGGCTTGGCGATCTGGGCGGGAGGCGGAATGCTCATCGGGACGCTTCAGTTCTGACTATGGCTTGTCATTCCGGGGCTCGCCGCAGGCGCGAACCCGGAACCCACGACTGGGTGGAACATCTAGTGCTTGGTTCCTGGCCGCTCACCCGGTCGTGGGTTCCGGGTTCTTCGCTGCGCGAAGCCCCGGAATGACAACGAAGGGAGCAGGCCAAGCCCTCACACATGGATCGGCTTGTCGTGCTGGTGGAACGCCTTCAGCTGCCGGAAGACATCGCTGTCATAGTTCTCCGGCACCTGCGCTTCGCCGGTGATCCAGCTCAGCAGGTCGCGGTCGAGCACCTCGATCAGCCGCTCGAACTCGTCGAGCTCGGCCTCGCTCAGATTGCCGATCTGCGCATCGGCGAAGCGGCCCATGATCAGGTCCGTCTCGCGCATGCCGCGATGCCAGGCGCGGAACAGGATCTTGCGCCGGCGCGGGTCGAGGCCTTCGCTGCTACGGGTCGAGCCACTCATCATCGGCCTCGCGGACAATAGGAATAGGGCCGGCCCCATCGCGGAGCCTGCCGTCGCGAGCTATATAGCGATCCCATCTCGCGAAGTCAGCGGCAGGAATGCCGCCGGCCTCGCACTCCTGACATGCCGTGAGACCATTGCGCCCATCCGTCCTCGATCCGCTCTTCGCCCCCGCCACGGCGCTTTCCGGCGTCGGCCCCAAGCTCGCCAAGGCGCTTGACAGGCTGCTGGGCGACGAGACGCATGCCGCCCGCGTCATCGACCTGATCTTCCATCTGCCGACCGGCGCGATCGACCGGCGGCCGAGCGAGAGCATTGCCGAGGCGCCGATCGGCGAGATCGCGACCTTCTCGGCGCAAGTGACCGAGCATCGCCCTGCCCCGCCGACCAAGGCGAAGGCGCCCTATCGCATCATCGTCGAGGACGAGACCGGCGACGTCACGCTGGTCTTCTTCCATGCCGATGTCCGCCATCTCCTGCAGACCCTGCCGATCGGCGCCTATCGCATCATCTCGGGGAAGCTCGAACTCTGGGACGGCATGCGCCAGATGGTGCATCCCGACCGCATCCTCGATCCCAAGCTCGCCGCCACCCTGCCCTCGGTCGAGCCGGTCTACGGGCTGACCGAAGGCATTGGCGGGCGCGTCATGGCGCGCATCGCTGCAGGCGCTGCCGAGCGCTGTCCGGACTTGCCGGAATGGCAGGACGAGGCTTTCGTCGCCCGTAATGACTTCGTGCCCTTCCGCGACGCCATCCACGCTCTGCACCACCCGGTCGATCTCAAGGCGGCCACTGGCGAGACCGTCGTACGGCGGCGCATCGCCTATGACGAATTGCTAGCGAGCCAGATCGCGCTCGCATTGGTGCGCCGCCAGCAGAAGAAGGCCGCCGGCCGCGCCACGGCCGGCGACGGGGCCTTGCGCCATGCCATCGAGACCGCCCTGCCCTTCACGCTGACCGACGGCCAGCGCAAGGCGATCGCCGATATCCATGACGACATGGAAAAGCCCGAGCGCATGCTGCGCCTGCTCCAGGGCGATGTCGGCTCGGGCAAGACCGTGGTCGCGCTGATGGCGATGGCGGCCGCAGCCGAAGCCAAAAGACAATCAGTGCTGATGGCGCCGACCGAGATCCTCGCCCGCCAGCATGCCGAGCGCCTGGCGCCTCTCGCCGACAAGGCCGGCCTCAAGCTCGCTCTGCTCACCGGCCGCGAGAAGGGCGCCGGCCGCCGGCAGGTGCTGGAAGGCCTCGCCAATGGCGAGATCGACATCGTTGTCGGCACCCATGCGCTGTTCCAGGAGGGCGTCGCCTTCCATGACCTGGCGCTGGCCGTCGTCGACGAGCAACACCGATTCGGCGTGCACCAGCGCCTGCTGCTCGGCGCCAAGGGCGAAGCGGTCGACATCCTCGTCATGACCGCAACGCCGATCCCGCGCACGCTGGCGCTGACATGGTTCGGCGACATGGACGTCTCGATCCTCTCCGAGAAGCCTGCGGGACGGAAACCGATCACCACCAGGGCGATCTCGCTGGAGCGCTATGACGAGGTCGTCGGAGCGGTCGGCCGGGCTTTGGAGAGCGGTGCGCAGGTCTACTGGGTCTGCCCCCTGGTGCAGGAATCTGACACGCTCGACGTCGCCGCAGCGCATGAACGCTTCGAGGCGCTGCAGGTCCTCTTCGGCGACAAGGTCGGCCTGCTGCACGGCCAGATGCCCGGGCGCGACAAGGACGCGGCCATGGCCGCCTTCTCCGGCGGGCAGACGCGCGTGCTGGTCTCGACCACGGTGATCGAGGTCGGCGTCGACGTGCCGAATGCCTCGGTAATGGTGATCGAGCATGCCGAGCGCTTCGGCCTCGCCCAGCTCCACCAGCTGCGCGGGCGTATCGGGCGTGGTTCCGCCGCCTCGACCTGCCTGCTGCTTTACAAGGGCCCGCTCGGACAGGTGGCGGAAGCGCGCCTCACCATCATGCGCGAAAGCGAGGACGGCTTCCGCATCGCCGAGGAGGATTTGCGCCTGCGCGGCGAAGGCGAGGTGCTCGGCACGCGCCAGTCAGGCTCGCCCGACTGGCGCATCGCCCGCCCCGAGATCGACGGCGACCTGCTCGCCGCAGCACGCGACGATGCCCGCCTGCTGATCGAGCGCGACCCGCAGCTGGAGACGCCGCGCGGGCAGGCGATCAGGACGCTGCTCTATCTCTTCGAGCGCGACGTCGCGATCCGGCTGCTGCGGGCAGGCTGAGACGTCATTCAGCTCACGTGGCCGTTGCGCTGTCGGCAGCCTTCGACGGGATGCGAGCGGTCACCTTGAGCTCGAAGTCGAAACCGGCGAGCCAGGTCACGCCGACTGCCGTCCAGGTCGGATAGGGCGGCTCGCCGATTTCTTCGGCTCGGATGGCCATCACCTTGTCGAACTGTGTCTGCGGGTCGGTGTGGAAGGAGATGACGTCGATCACGTCATCGAAAGTCGCTCCCGCCGCAGCCAGAACGGCGCGCAGATTGGCGAAGGCGCGCCGGATCTGATCCTCGAACACCGGTTCGGGGGTGCCGTCCTCGCGGCTGCCGACCTGCCCGGAGATGAAAAGCAGGTCACCATGCCGGATCGCGGCAGAATATTGATGGACGTCGTAGAGCGCGTGCCGGTCGGCAGGAAAAATCGCGTCGCGTTTGGCCATGTCGGCTCCTTTCATGAGCTGCGAACGCAGGCGACCTATCCGCGTGCTTCGCTGTTGCCGACAGGAGATAACGGGCGGCCATTGTTTGCATTAGCCGTTGAAATCGGCATAAGCCGATGCAAAATCACCAGCAATGGTCCGCCCGTCGCTCCACGACCTCACCGCCTTCGTCGCCGTCGCGAGCCGTCGAAGCTTCCGGCGCGCGGCTGACGAGCTCGGCACGGCGCCCTCCACGTTGAGCCATGCAATGCGAGCCCTCGAAGAGCGCATGGGCGTGCGCCTGCTCAACCGCACGACGCGTAGCGTCTCGCCAACCGAGGCCGGCTTCGAACTGCTCGGCCGGCTTCAACCGGCGCTCGCGTCTTTGGACGAAGCACTCGACAGCATCGCCACCTTCCGCGGCAACGTCACAGGTACCGTCCGGATCAATGCGCCGCGGCTGGGGGCTTCGATCCTCGTGCGCGACATCCTGCCGGTGATGGCGGAGCGCTTTCCCGACGTGGTCGTTGATCTCGTCGTCGAGGGCAAGCTCGTCGACATCGTCGCCGCCGGATTCGATGCCGGCGTGCGCCTCGTCGATTCCATCCCGAAGGATATGATCGCGGTGCCGTTCGGCGCCTCGGTCAGCTTCGTCTGCGTCGCGTCGCCGGCCTATCTTGAGCGCTTCGGCGAGCCCGGAACGCCCGACGAACTCACGCGCCATCGCTGCATCGGTCACCGCGTGCCGGGCGGCAAGCTCTATCGCTGGGAATTCGAGCGGGACGGCCAGCTGCTGCCGATCGAGACCAGCGGATCAGTCATCCTCGACGATGAAGAACTGATGGTGGACGCCGCCATAAAGGGTCTCGGCATCGCCTATGTCGCCAGCCCGGCCGCCGAAACCGCGCTGGCCGAGGGCCGCCTTCGCCGGGTCCTGGCGGCCTGGACGCCCGCTTCCGAGCGGGTCGCGATCTATTATCCAGGCCATCGCGCCGTGCCGCCGGCGCTGCGAGCCTTCCTCGATGTCGTCAAGGCCTCGCGTTCGTAAGAGCAGCAATCCTGATCAAGCGGACCCGCCTCGCCTCCGCCATGGTGCCGGCGTTTCGTGAGTGAGCCATGGACCCGATCAAGAAAGCCCTTTGGTGCATCGAAAGTCGCTTCGCCTCCGAGCTCTCGCTCGACGAGATCGCGGAGGTCAGCGGCGTCTCGCGCTTCCATCTCAGCCGCGCCTTCGGCGTGGCGACCGGCCGCTCGGTGATGCGCTATGTCCGCGAGCGCAGGCTCTCGGAAGCGGCGCGCCAGCTCGCCGACGGCGCGCCCGACATCCTCCAGGTCGCGCTCGACTGGGGCTACGGCTCTCACGAGGCCTTCACCCGCGCCTTCCGCGAGCAATTCGGCGTCACGCCGGAAGAACTGCGCGCCCGGCGCGACCTGTCGTCCCTCGCTCTCGTGGAGCCTCTGTCCATGCACGCTGCAAACCGCACTCCGCTCGCCGAACCACGTATCGTCACCAGCAAGCCCATGCTGATCGCCGGCTTCAGTGGCCATTTCTCGGTCGACAACACGCAAGGCATCCCCTTGCTCTGGCAAAAGATCGTCCCGCATTTCGGCCATATCCCCGGCCAGAAGGGCTTCATCGCCTATGGCGCCAGCTACAACTGCGATGATGTCGGCGCCTTCGACTACATCGCCGGTGCGGAAGTCTCGTCGTTCAGCGACCTGCCCGAGGAGTTCGCCCGGCTGAGCGTGCCGGAGCAACTCTGCGCCGTGTTCGAGCACAGCGGCCACATCACCGGAATCAAACAAACGTTCGAAGCGATCTGGCGCGACTGGCTGCCCAGTTCCGGCCGCGAACCTACGATGGGCGTCACCCTCGAACTGATGGACGAGCGCTTCGACGGCGCAACCGGCAACGGCGTCGTCGAGATCTGGGTGCCGCTCAAGAGCTGAGCTATTTCGCCCCGTTAGTCAGCGACTCGCCGGGCTGGATCAGCCCGGCGGACATGATCAGCTTGGCGCCATCCTCGACCGAGATCGAGAGTTCGACGACCTCGCGCCGCGGCAGATAGAAGAAGAAGCCGGTGGTCGGGTTCGGCGTGCAGGGCAGGAAGACGCCGATCTGCTCGTCGCCATCGGGCAGCCTGCCGGCAATCTCGGGCGCGGCCTCCTGCGCGATGAAGACGATCGACCACATGCCGGGCTGCGGGAACTGCACCATGCCGACCTTGCGGAACGAGGTGCCGGACTGCGAGAAGATCGTCTCGAAGATTTGCTTCACGCCCTTGTAGAGCCCGCGCACCACCGGCATCCGGTTGAGGATCGCCTCGCCGGCGCCGATCAGCGAGCGCCCGACCAGGTTCGCTGCGAAAAAACCGATCAGCGTCAGGCCGATCAGCGCGATGACGAGGCCGAAGCCCGGCACCGGAAATGGCAGATAGCTTTCAGGCCAGAACTGGGCCGGC
>DASYHC010000056.1:0-4270 GCA_035998995.1 Allobosea sp. | reverse complement strand
GATCTGGGTCTACGATCCGCAGCACGAGCAAGGGACCATGGCCTTCACCGAATACGGCGTCGAAAGCCTGCTCAACCTCATCGATATCCACCGCAGCAGGCCGAAATAGGCCTGCCGCGGCCCACGCCGGATGAATACTCTACGCCTTCATCCTGACGAGACTCGCCAACTCAAACTCGCCAGCAATGTCCCCTCAGGGCGCCTGAAATCCGTTCTTCACGGACGACTATTCAGGATCACGAGCCGGTTCCGTGCAAATGCAGTACGCTCTACGAGGCAGGGGCGGGCGAGGCGAAGCGTCTCTTCACCCGCAGGCATGGCCGCTCGACGACGATGAAGGACACAGTGGCGATCAAAATCGAGGCGCCCGCCACATATCCGAACCTTAGCAGTGGCGGCGCATTCACTAGCCCCGGCAGGAACAGCGTCAGCAGGGGATAGTGCCACAGATAGACGCCGTACGAGATGCGCCCCAGCCCAACGAGCGGCGCAGTGCGCAAGGTGGCGCCGGCAGCGCTGCTGGGCGATGACGCGGCCCACATGATGATCGAACCGGCCATCGCGGCGATCACGGTGAAGCCGACGCTCTGGAGAACCTGATTCTGCCATGGTAGGATCGGTACGAGCGTCGCCAGCCCCAGACCGCTCGCCAAGGCCAGACGCCCGACGAGTTTGGGGTCGAACGAGACGGTATTCGCGGCCAAGAGAGCGCCGACGAGAAGCGTGTCGATGCGCGTGTCCGTGCCGTTGTATATCCGCATCGGATCGGCCCCGCTCGCGATCAGGATGCAGCGCCATGTCACGATGGCCGCCAGCAGCGAGAGGATGGCTTTCGGGAGGTGACGGCGCCCGACGAGCGCCAGCAACGCCGCCAGCAGGAGTGGCCAGATCAGGTAGAACTGTTCCTCGACGGCCAGCGACCAAGCATGCCCGAGGAAGCCGTCATGTCCGGTCGAGAATGCCCGTGTCCAGTTCATGACGTAGAGCGCTGACACGAAAACGGTGTCGATGTTCAGCCGGCTATTCTGCGACGTTAGCACCAAGAAGCCCAGAATGGCAATCAGCATCAGATAGAATGCCGGCATGAGCCGCAAGATGCGGCGCATGTAGAAATTTAGAATATCGATCGAACCGTACTGATGATGCTCTGCCAGGAGTATGCGTGTGATCAGAAAGCCCGACAATACGAAGAACACGTCGACGCCCAGGAAACCTCCGGGAGCGAGCGGCATCGTATGGCATGCGATGACCGACAGGACGGAGACTGCGCGGAGCCCGTCAAGTTCGGCGATATAGCCTCGGGATTCTGGGACCATCGTCCGGCTCAACCTCGATCGCAGGCGGCGAAGAAAGCCGCCGTGGCGCGGCGTGGCGCATACCATGGGACGGACGCATGTGCCAGATTGGAGTGCGTCCCTTGAGGCGGACAGCGTGACGGAAAGCAATTGACCGGGGAGCCGGGCTTTCGAAGGATGAAAGCCCATGGCCTGACACCGCACTCACAGCATCGGGTTCAAGCGCTGCGATGCCGACATGGACTCTGAGGGACCCTCTTTTCGTTCGCGACAGGTAGCGGCCGCCAGGTCGCGGTCGATACTGTTAATCGCGCCGGTGCCAGAGCGGATGTCGTCGTGCTGACGATCGATGATCCGCAGCGGGCGATCGACTGCAATCTCGAACAGGTCAGCGAGGCTTGCGGACTGACGCCGACCGAGACGCTCGTGCTGGCCCTGATCGTCGACGGGCCCGATACGGCCGTCGTCGCCAGGCCTCGGCATTGCGCCGACTACGGCCCGCACCATCTGCAGCGCCTCCTCGCTAAGACGTAAGCGGTGTCCCGATCGCACCTTCTTCGACGGGGTCTGAGCGGTCAGTGTGACGATCCTGATTTGGAGGGTCGTTTTGTGTCTAGGCTTGACCATAGACTTGAGCCGGAGGGCGAGGTCCGGCGCTTTGAGGTGATCAACGGTGCGATCGGCCGCCGTCGCTGGAGCGGTGATGAGCGGGCGCAGATCCTGGAGGAGACGCTCGCGCCCGGCGCGGTGGTATCGGCGGTGGCCCGCCGCCATGGTCTGACGCCTCAGCAACTGTTCACCTGGCGGCGCGAGGCCCGTAAGGCGGCCGAGACCCTGCCGGCCTTCGTGCCGGCGGTGATTGCGCAGCCTGCGGGCGCTGCGCCGGAGGCGGGCACCCCATCGCGATCCCCGCGTCCCAGACGACGCGCGCAAAGACGCCGCACCGCTGCGATCGAGATTGACGTCGGCGGCGTCAAGGTGACGATCGAAAACGGTGCCACGCGCGCCACGATTGAGGCAGTGATCGGCGCGCTGAAGGGCGGCTCGTGATCGGCCCGACCGGCGCGGTCCGCATCATGGTCGCGACGAAGCCGGTCGACTTCCGCAAGGGCGCGGAGGGCTTGGCCGCGTTGGTGCGCGAGGGCATGGGCGCCGATCCGTTCTCTGGCGCGGTCTATGTGTTCCGGGCGCGACGCGCTGACCGGATCAAGCTGGTTTACTTCGATGGGACGGGCGTCTGCCTGTTCTCCAAGAGGCTGGAAGACGGCAAGTTCCAGTGGCCCACTATTGCCGACGGTATCGTGCGGCTGACCGCGGCGCAGCTTCAGGCGCTGCTTGAAGGCCTTGACTGGCGACGGGTGCATGAGCGGCGCGAGACACGCGTGCCCGTCGCGGCAAGTTGATCGTTCAGCGCTAGCAAGCCTCTGTAATCCATGATTGAATCGGCTTCGTGAGCAACGCGGCCAAGCCACTGATCAGCGATCCGATCGCGCTTCGGGCGATGCTCGCGGAGGAGCGCGCCGAGAACGAGCGGTTGCGTCAGATCATCAAGGAGTTGCAGCGCCATCGGTTCGGGCGCCGGGCCGAGAGCCTGCCGGTCGATCAGTTGCTTCTGGGGCTAGAGGAGGCCGAGCAGCTCGAGGCCGAGGGCCTCGCCGGCGAGGAGGCAGCCGATCCTGGCAAACGGGCCGAGCGGGCCAGGAAGCGCCGCGCCAACCGCGGGTCGCTGCCGGCGCACCTGCCGCGGGTCGAGCAGATCATCGACGTCCAGGAGAAAACCTGCCCGTGCTGCCGGTGCGAGCTGCATGTGATGGGCGAGGACGTCTCCGAGCGTCTCGATATCGTCCCTGCCCAGTTCCGCGTGATCGTTACGCGTCGGCCGAAATATGCCTGCCGTGCCTGCGAGGAGGTGGTTGTGCAGGCGCCGGCGCCCGCCCGGCTCGTCGATGGCGGGATCCCGACCGAGGTTACGGTCGCCCATGTCCTCGTCTCGAAATACGCCGACCACCTTCCGCTTTACCGCCAGGCCCAGATCTATGCCCGGCAGGGCGTGAACCTGGACCGATCGACCCTGGCTGACTGGGTCGGCAAGGCAGCCTTCCTCCTGCGGCCCGTGCATGAGCGCCTGTTCGAGCGAATGAAGGCGTCGACCAAGCTCTTCGCAGACGAGACCACGGCGCCGGTGCTTGATCCGGGCCGCGGCCGGACCAAGACCGGCCAGCTCTTCGCTTATGCCCGCGACGAACGACCCTGGGGCGGCGGCGATCCGCCGGGCGTTGCCTACCTCTACGCGCCCGATCGCAAGGCCGAGCAGGCGGTCCGCCATCTTCGGGGCTTCGTCGGCACGCTGCAGGTGGATGGCTTCGCGGGCTACAAGGTCTTGGCCGACCGAAACGCCGTGAGCCTGGCGTTCTGCTGGAGCCATGCCCGGCGCAAGTTCTACGACCTCGCGCAAGGTGGCCCCGCGCCGATCGCCACGGAAGCGCTCGCGCGCATCGCCGAACTCTACCGCATCGAGGGCGAGATCCGTGGCCGATCCGCCGAGGAGCGTCGTGATATCCGACAAGCGAGAAGCCGCGCGATCGTCGATGCGCTCGAGCCGTGGTTGAAGGCGAAGCTCGCCCTCATCAGCCAGAAGAGCAAGCTCGCCGAGGCCATCCGCTACACCCTCTCGCGCTGGCAGGGCCTCTCCCGCTTCCTCGACGACGGCCGGGTCGAAATCGACTCCAACGTCGTCGAGCGCGCCATCCGGCCGATCGCGCTCAATCGTAAGAATGCGCTCTTCGCCGGCTCCGACGGCGGCGCCGAGCACTGGGCCGTCATCGCCTCACTGGTCGAGACCTGCATGTGTGGATGGCCTCCGCGGTGCAAGGGTTTGGTTTGGGCGATGAGCGATACGTCGGCGGCTTGCATGTGTCCGGCCTACATAAGGCGGCACACTCGGCCGCCGGCCCAGATGAGATCCGCGGATCGGG
>DASYHC010000055.1:0-48002 GCA_035998995.1 Allobosea sp. | reverse complement strand
CCCGATCCGCGGATCTCATCTGGGCCGGCGGCCGAGTGTGCCGCCTTATGTAGGCCGGACACATGCAAGCCGCCGACGTATCGCTCATCGCCCAAACCAAACCCTTGCACCGCGGAGGCCATCCACACATGCAGGTCTCGATGATCGAGTAGATGGCTGCGGTGCGCTCGCCCCCGGCTTTTGATCCGGCGAAGAGCCAGTTGCGGCGCCCGATTGCGACGCCCCGCAGCGCGCGTTCGGCGATCAGGTTGTCGATCTCCAGATGGCCATGGTCGAGATAGCGGGTGAGCGCCGGCCATCGCCTGAGAGCATAGGTGATCGCCACGGCAAGCGCGCTTTTCGCCGAGAGCTTGGCGCGGATCGCTGCCATGCGCGCCTTCAACTCCTCGAGTTGAGGCCGCGACTGCTCCTGGCGCGCTGCATGTCGGATATCGGGCGGCTGGCCGCGCACGGCCTTTTCGACCATGAAGAGGCCGCCGATCCGCTCCAGGAGTTCGGTTGTGGCGGGCGTCGCCTGGGTCTGGTGCAGATCGAAGATCTTGCGGCGGGCATGTCCCCAGCATGCGACCTCGACGGCGCGGCCGCTGCGATAGAGCTCGTCGTAACCGGCATAGGCGTCCGCCTGGAGATGGCCCCGGAAGTCCTTCAACAGGGTCTGTGGATGTTCGGCGCGCCGATCCGTCGTGAACGCGAACCAGACGGCAGGCATGGTCGGCCCGCCATGCGGGCGATCGTCGATCGCATGGACCCAGAGCCGTGCCGTCTTCGTCTTGCCGCTGCCGGGATCGAGCATCGGCACCGGCGTGTCATCGGTGTGGAGCTTTGTCGCGGCCAGAACCGTTTCCCTGATGCGCGCCACGATCGGATCGAGCAGGGCTGCGCCTTGGCCCGTCCAGCCGGCCAAGGTCGAGCGATCGATGTCGATGCCCTGCGCCGCCATGATCTCGGCCTGGCGATACAAGGGAAGATGGTGGTCGAACTTCGAGACGAGAACGTGCGCGATCATGCGGAAGCTCGCCTTGCCGCGTGCGATGGCCTTCTCCGGAGCCGGCGCCTGCACGATCGCCTCGCAGGCGCGGCAGGAGAACTTCGGCCGGATATGGCGCACCACCCTGAAGGCGACCGGCTCGATATCGAGCACCTCGTCGGCATCCTGGCCGAGACGGCGCAGCGCGCCGCCGCAGCCCGGGCAAACGCAGTCACCGCTGCTGGGCAGGTGCACGATCTCCTCGCGCGGCAGATGCGACGGCAAGGCTCGATCCGGCGCCTTTCGCTCGGGCGCGACGGACGGGCTGCGCCGCGGCAGCTCCGCCTCCGCCGTCTCCAGTTCCTCCAGCGCCAGTTCGAGCTGGGCGATCTCCGTCGCCAGCTTTTCCGAGGACCGGCCAAAATGCATCCGCTTGAGCCGGGCGATCTGAACCTTGAGCTTCTCGATCAGCAGATCGCGGCCGAGCAGCGCGCTTTCCACGGCGGCTCGCGCGGCCCGCTCGCGGTCGAGTTCCTCTCGCTGCGCGACGACGAGGCGGCGCAAGGATTCGACGTCATCAGGAAGTGATGCGGTGCTGCTCGACACCATGGATGGATAGCACAAGACGCCTCTGAACGACAGTAAAAACGTGCTTATTCAATGCGTTACCTATCCAGCCAACCCGGGCCGCCAGCTCCTGATCGGAGCGCGCCAGTCAATGCCCTCCATCAGCATCGCCAACTGCGCCGCTGTCAGCGATACCGTCCCCGTCGCCGCAGCCGGCCACACGAAGCGTCCCTTCTCAAGCCGCTTTGCGAACAGGCAAAGGCCCTGACCATCCCACCACAAAAGCTTGACCAGGTCGCCGCGCTTCCCCCTGAAGGCGAACAGCGCGCCCGAATGAGGGTCCTGCGCCAGCACCTCCTGGATCATCACCGCCAAGCCATCGAAGCCGCGGCGCATGTCCGTCGCGCCGCAGGCGAGATAGACCCGGCCGTTGACGGAGAGCGGGATCATCGCGCGCCGAGCGCGGCGAGCACCCGCTTCAACGCCTTCCCGTCGACGCCGCCATCAACCCGAACCCTGACGCCGGAGGGAAGCTCGATCTCGATCAGAGTCGGCGTTGGCTTCGACGCCGGCAAAGCCATCTCGCATCGTTCAGGCTCTCGCCGCGCCACCGCCGATCCCTGTGGCGGGGCGTCGGCAATCTCGACCCGAGCAAACGTCGGCGCGGCTGACCTTGGCGCGCCCAGGGAACCGTCCAGAGCCAGGCGGCGCCACGTGTAAATCTGGCCCGTGCCGATCGCGTGATGATCAGCAGTCCGCGACACCGATCCGCCGGCGCAAAACGCCTCCTCGAGGATCGCCAGCTTCTCGTCCGTCGACCACGACCGCCGGCTCGACATCCGCGCGATCACCTGCACGCGGCCGCTGTGACCACTCCCACGACCAGTCGTAGGACCGCTCGCATCTCCGTCGATCTCGTCGGCCATGCCCGTCTCCGTTCAGGAGACATCGAAACAGCGCGATCAACACACCTCGCGCAAGGCGGTCTTCAGACCGCGCTTACTGTTTTACTGCATTTTCTTCACGCGAACCGGTGTCCACTTCGCTCGAATATGCTCTAGGAAGATGAAGCGCTATCTCTGATCTGATGGGCTAGGAGTGGGGTCGGCCTGCGCCCTTGCTGCCAGGGGCCGGCCGCCGAGGCTGGCCGCAGGAGAAGGATCTGCGCGAGATCATCAACGCGCTCCGCTTCCTAGTTCGCTCGGGCCGCCACATAGCGCTTCTTGGTGAGCTTTCGCGAGACCGCCCATGCTGTTGAAGCAGAAGTTGTACCGCGGCATGCGGTCTGGGTGCATGGTCGCTCCACAGCCTTCCTGATCGTGGCGCCGATAAATCCAACACGAGGCTAGTCCGTTCTTGTTCGCTGGCGCGTAGTCGTGAAACATGCTTTCCGCGGTGTGCAGGATCTCGTGCTTCTGAACTCCAAGTGTCTCCAGCTTCTTGAGCATGTACTCGAAATTGCGATCGGACGGCTTGTACGATCCAACGTCCTCAGCAATGTAGATTGCGTCGAACTGATCTGAAGTATCTGATTGCTTGCAGCGAAGCGTTCATTGTCGACGTTCGATAGGATTGCAAGCCTGTAGTGGCGCTCGAGGTACTGAAGTGCACCCGCTGAATCTGCGAAGGGTGGCCAGTTCTTGACGGATTTCCGTAGGCGATGCACTCGTCCCAGATAACAGGCGGGTCCCATTCTTCCGCGAGGCGTTTGTAGATAATAGGTAAGCGGTGTTCCGACCGCACCTTCTTCGCCGCGGGTTGATCGCCCACTCTGACGATCCTGATTTGGAGGGATCGTTTTGTGTCTAGGCTTGACCATAGACTTGAGCCTGAGGGCGAGGTGCGCCGCTTAGAGGTGATCACCGGGGCGATAGGCCGATGGCGGTGGAGTGCCGATGACCGGCCCAGATTCGTGAAGAGACGCTGGTTCCCGGAGCGGTCGTCTCCGAGGTCGCGCGCCGCCATGCGATTTCGCCGCAGCAGTTGTTCGGCTGGCGCCGCCTCCTGCGTCGCGCGCCCGAGACGTTGTCGCCGCTATCCGGGCCTATGTTCGTGCCGGCAGTGATCGAAGCGGCGGTCGCGGAGCCAAAACCGGCCCGGCAATCTGCCAAGCGTCGTCGTCGCACGCGACGCGCTTCCGGCGGGTCCAGCGATGGGATCGAGTTCGAGATCGACGGCGTCGTCGTATGGTTCGGCTCGGGGGCGAGCCCGAAGGCGAGGACTTTGAAGTCTGTCAGTTTCATCGGGGGTACCTATTTCTTTAGGAGATCGAGTAGAGGCGCTTGACTTGGGGCTTCACGACTATTGGTGTTTCCGGCATTTGGCTATCTCTGCAGCGCCGTCATGGGCGAAGTAATATGCCGCCCCCTGCGGCCGATGGAATGACAAGATCCAGCATAAATCAGCGCTTCAATTTGCATTCAATCATGCTTGTAGAAAATTGCGTGCTTTCGAGTAATCTCCAATAACGAGCTTTATTGCGGCCAGACGACGGTGACTTCGACGTGGTCGAGTACACCTGGAACTGGCGCGTTTGGCTTGCGCACTGTGATGCGGGCGCGCCGAATCTGGATGAAGCGCTGACAAAGTGTTTTGGCGACGTCCAGTGCGAGCGCTTCAATCAGGAAGCGTCGTTTTCCGCGCACGACTTTCTCGACTTCAAGGAAAGCGAGGCCATAATCTACGGTTTCTTCTATCGAGTCTGCCTCAATACCGTGGTGGAGACTGACTTCCAATTCGGCATCGATGTAGAAACGCTGACCGAGTCTCTCCTCTTCGTCCAGCACTCCATGACGAGCAAAAAACGCGCAGTTCTTCATACGAATTACGTACATTCACTTCCATCCCCCAATTCTCGTGCCTGCCGGGGGCGGATCCCCATCGCGCGCAGGCGGCCCACTAAATGCACCGAGCTTCCTAGTCCGCAAAGACAGCCTCCCTCAAACCTGTGAGGGAGCTTCCCACGAAGCAGCGGACCCCGTTCAGCACATCGTCGAGGCGCAGATCGGCTTCGTAGGCCCGGCCCGACTCGATCAACTCTCGCCGCAATATGCCCGGGAGCAAGCCATGGCGCAGCGCTGGCGTCAGCAGTTTGTCTCTTTCTGCCACAAAGATGCAACCTCGGGTGGTCTCGGTTACGAAGCCGTGCCTGTTGAGGAACAGTGCATCGTCGGCACCTTTTGCTTGGGCCTCGATGAAGGCAACTTCAAACTGTCTGCGCTTCGTTGTCTTGTGGCGGAGAATGGGATTTCCGGAGTCGATGCGTTCGGAGGCGACAATCAAGTTTATCGGTCTTTCAGGGTCCGGGGCGAGCGCCGAGCAGGTCAGCGCAACTGTTCCACTTCGCCGAATTTCAACTCGTACTCGTTGGTCAGCTTTGCTTTCGAACGATCGAGCGCGTGTCTCAAGCTGCAGCCTTATCAACGATTCATCGAATGGAAAACCTAGCAGGTTCGCGGAGCGCGCAAGTCTCTCGAGGTGCAGGTCCAGGCGCATGAAGCCATTGGGCGCTGACCAGCGCAGCGTTTCAATCAATCCGAAATCTTCTGCAAGGTCAGTCAGTACCCTAGCCTTGAGCTGGCATTCGGCATATTCTGCAGCGGCAGTTGAATCCGCCACTATCCCGCCACCGACACCGTAGATGCCGTTACCATCTGCGAGCAGCGTGGCGGTCCGGATTGCCACGTTGAATTTCAAGTCTCTATTGGGCAAAATCATGCCCATCGCGCCAGTATAGACACCTCGCGGCTGAATTTCGAGCTCGCGGATGATTTCCATGGCCCTGATTTTCGGAGCCCCTGTGACGGAGCCACAGGGGAACATCGCCCTGATTAGATCGAGGGGCCCGACGTTCGGCTTGAGCTGGCTATTGACCGTGGATGTCAGTGTGTGCAGCGTCGGGTAGGTTTCAACGGTGAAGAGCTGTGGCACTTCGACGGTGCCGATGGTGCTGATCCGCGACAGGTCGTTGCGTAGCAGGTCGACGATCATCAGGTTCTCGGCTCGCTGCTTCGGGTCGTTCTGAAGGGTGCGAGCTGCCTGTGTATCGGAGGTCGGATCGGTCCCGCGGGCGGTCGTCCCCTTCATCGGCTTGGTGGTGGCTCGCCGTGCTTGGGTCTCGACGAAGAGTTCGGGCGATGCTGATAGCAGCCACTCGGCGCCTGTCGCGACGATGCCGCCATGAGCGACTGGTTGCGCGGCCCGCATAGCCGCATAAAGGGTGAGAGGATCACCCTCGAAGCGGAAATGCAGGGGAAACGTCAAGTTGATCTGGTAGACGTCCCCGGCCCTGAGAAAATCGAGAACCTGCCGCACTTTTTCAGCATGGTGGGCAGCGTCCCAGCCAAAGACAAGATCCGTCAGTGGTGGCGGCACGGCTTGCTCACCCCAGAAGACATCAAGGCTTGCCGGATCGAAACGATAGACGGTCTTGAAGCATCCGAACCAAAGCAGTGGCGAGCGAGGATCCCTGGGCATCAGCGGCTGCAGACGCGGCTCGAACGCGTATCCGAGCTCAAAAGAGCAATAGCCGGCGAGAAATTGGCCGCTATCCAGTGCGCGCTCGATCTTCTGGAAAGCCGCGGGAAGTTCTTCCGCCCGATCAGCCCGAATAATGTCTGCGGGGCGGTCGAACAGTACGCTCTCGCCATCTTCAGAGAGGCGATCCTCAAGCAGGACGAAGGGTGCGGTCAATCTCGCCTGCAAGCTGTCGAATGTCACCATGGAATTTGATGATCGCCGCTATAGCCTAGCATTCTGGCAGGTTGACCGCCAACCCGCCGAGACTGGTTTCCTTGAATTTCGCGTTCATCTCCTCGCCGGTCTGTCGCATCGCCTCGATGCAGTTGTCCAGCGGCATGAAATGCGAGCCGTCACCGCGAAGCGCGAGCGATGCCGCTGCGACGGCCTTGGTAGCACCGATGCCGTTGCGCTCGATACAGGGCACCTGAACCAGGCCGGCGACCGGATCGCAGGTCATGCCGAGATGGTGCTCAAGCGCGATTTCGGCGGCGTTTTCGATTTGCGCGGGCGTGCCGCCGAGCACCGCGCAGAGCCCAGCGGCGGCCATCGCAGCGGCTGAGCCGACCTCGCCCTGACAGCCGGCCTCTGCGCCGGAAATCGAGGCGTTGTGCTTGATCAGCCCGCCGATCGCCGCCGCCGTCAGGAGGAAATCCGATACTTTCGTGGACTCCGCGCCATTGCAGTGGTCGAGGTAATAGCGCAGCACCGCGGGGAGGACGCCGGCGGCGCCGTTGGTGGGAGATGTCACTACCTTGCCGCCGGCGGCATTCTCCTCGTTGACGGCCATGGCGTAAACGCTGAGCCAGTCGGAGGCGACATGAGGCTGGCTGGAGTTGGCCTGCCGCTCGGCCAGCAATTGCCGGTGGATGTTTCTGGCCCTGCGGCGCACGTGCAAGCCGCCGGGCAATTCTCCGTCGCGGCTTAGCCCCCGCTCGATACAGCCGTTCATGGCTGACCAGATCCGGTCAATTCCGTCTTCGACCTCGACAACTGAGCGGAGGCGGACTTCGTTCTCGCGCTTCATCGCCGCAATCGACTTACCGCTTTCTTGCGCCATGCGCAGCATCGCCGCAGCGTTCTCGAAAGGGTAGGGCCAAGCCGCCGCATCGGTGACGACGACTGCCTTCGGATTGTCACGCTCCGCCGCGGTCACGACGAAGCCGCCGCCGATCGAATAGTAGGTTTCGGTGAGCAGGATGGCTCCGGCCGAATCGAGCGCCGAGAAGACCAGCCCATTGGCATGGCCCGGCAGGGGCGGCCCATAGTTGAAGACGATGTCGACAGCGGGATCGAAGGCGAGGGGCGGAAGCCCCAGCGGCCGCAGAATATGCGTCTCCCGGAGCTCATCGAGCTGGCGTTCGGCGTCCTCCGGATCGAGTTCCGCCGGAAGCCAGCCGAGGAGGCCGAGAGCGATGGCTCGATCGGTGGCATGGCCCTTCCCAGTGAAGGCGAGCGAGCCGTGCAGCGTCGACCTGATGTGAGCGGCGGGGCGGCTGAGCGCGGATTGCTGCAGCAGGTGCAAGAAGCCGACCGCCGCGGTCATCGGCCCCATCGTATGGGACGAGGAGGGGCCGATACCGATCTTGAAAACGTCGAACACACTGAGAAACATGGCACGCCTCGTCTTTGTGGCGCGTTGGGGTCCAGACGCCCTGTGGGGAGCTGGCGGGGGATGCCATTAACCCATCGACCGATCAGTCATAGATGGGGAAGCGGCGGCACAGTTCCTTCACCTCGGCCAAGACCGCCCCTTCGACCACCGGATCGCCTTCCGGGCCGCTGGCCGCAAGAGCGTCGATGACTTTGAGGATCAGTTCGCCGACACGCCGGAACTCGGCTTCTCCGAAGCCGCGTGTGGTGCCCGCAGAGGTTCCGAGCCTGACTCCAGACGTGATCGCCGGCTTCTCGGGATCGAAGGGAATTGCGTTCTTGTTGCAGGTCAGACCTGCCCGTTCCAGCGCATGTTCTGCATCGCGGCCCTTTACCCCCTTAGGCCGAAGATCGACCAAGACCATGTGGCAATCGGTGCCCCCGGAAACGATGTTGAGACCGCCGGCGATCAGGGTGTCGGCGAGTGCCTTGGCGTTGTTGACGACTTCGGCGGCATAGGCCTTGAAACCGGGCCGCAACGCCTCGCCGAAGGCGACGGCCTTGGCCGCGATCACATGCATCAGGGGGCCGCCCTGATTGCCGGGGAACACGGCCGAATTGATCTTCTTCGCCAGCGCCTCGTCATTGGTCAGGATCATCCCGCCGCGCGGGCCGCGTAAGGTCTTGTGAGTCGTCGTCGTCACGATATGCGCGTGCGGTAGTGGGTCAGGATAGACCCCGGCTGCGACGAGCCCGGCATAATGGGCCATGTCGACCATCAACCAGGCGCCGATCTCGTCGGCGACCTTGCGGAAGGCCACGAAATCGATGGCGCGAGGATAGGCGGAGGCACCGGCAACGATCAGCTTCGGCCGCGTTTCCAGAGCGCGAGCGCGTAGATCCTCGTAATCGATCCGTTGATCGGACTGGCGAACCTCGTAGCTGACTACGTCGAACCATTTGCCCGACATGGTGACGGGCGAGCCGTGCGTGAGGTGGCCGCCATGGGCGAGCGACATCCCCATGATCCTGTCGCCTGGCTGGAGCAGCGCGAAGAAGACTGCCTGGTTGGCCTGCGCCCCAGAATGCGGTTGCACATTGGCATAAGCCGCGCCGAACAGTTCCTTAGCGCGCGAGATCGCGATGGTCTCGACCTCGTCGACGAATTCGCAGCCGCCGTAGTAGCGCCGGCCGGGATAGCCCTCGGCGTATTTATTAGTCAGCACGGAGCCTTGGGCCCGCAGAACATCGACCGAGACGATGTTCTCCGAGGCGATCAGCTCGATCTGGTTCTGCTGGCGGGCGAGTTCGCGATCGATGGAGGCAGCAATGGCGTGATCGCTGAGAGCGTTGGACGAACGAGTTTGCAGCATTGTTTTCTCCTCTGGCCAGCCCGCTAGAGGCCGAGCTCAATTTCGCGGCTGATGGCTTGCAGCAGGTGCCAGACATGGTCCGCAAATGAATGCCAGACCTCGATGCGGAAGCGGTCCGCCGCCTCGCGCAGCAGGATGATCTGGACCTTGTCGATCAGTGTCCGGCAGCCGCTGCCGACCGGCATGGCTTTGACGTCAAAGGCGATTGCAGATTGAAGCGCGAAAGCTGCGGCAGCGCCCGAGACCTCGATCCCGATCTCCCGGTGGCCGATATTGACCAGGCTATGGACGGTTGTCGCATAAAGCGACGCGAACCCGCACTCGATACTTTCCTCTTCTGAGAGTGGTCCCAGGAGATACCATTCGTCAGGGCCGAGACAGATCGCTACTCTTGCTTCGGACAAAATTGTGCCGCCGATTGTTCTGGGAAGGGCCAGACCATAAGCCTCCGATGCGGCATCGAGCTGCCGCGGATCGACCCTAAGGCTGAAACGAGCTGCGTCCGCGGCTTGGCGGATCGCCAATAAGGCCTCGCCGTGTGAATCCGGTGCGCGGCGGGGCATATAAGGTGCGGCCTCGTTGGAGCTATCCGGCAGGTTGTTGCGGACATCCCCCGCGCGGCCAAATGGAGGATGATACTGATATATCATGATCGGGCTCCCTAAGCGCTCAGGCGCTTGTTCTCGGGATCGACGAAGACCGTTCCGGTGATGCTGGCGGCATGAGTGCGGCCCGGCATCGGGATATGGACCGTCTGCCCCTGCAGCCCGTGGCCACCCTCGATCACGGCGAGCGCGATCGAGCGACCGAGCGTAGCGCTCCAATAGGAGGAGGTGACGTGGCCGAGCATGTTCATCGGCACGGCTTGATGCGGGTCCAGTACGATCTGGGCGCCTTCCTCCAGCACGAGATTCGGATCCTCGGTCAGCAGGCCTACGAGCTGCTTGCGTTCGGACTTCAACATGTCGGGGCGGGTCAAGGACCGCTTGCCAACGAAGTCCGGCTTGGCCTTGCCTATCGCCCAGCTTAAGCCGGCATCGTCGGGCGTCAACGTGCCGTCCGTGTCTTGGCCAACGATGATGTAGCCCTTTTCGGCGCGCAGGACGTGCATGGTCTCGGTGCCGTAGGGCGTGATGCCAAAGGTTCGCCCCGCCTCGTGGAGCTTCTCCCAGACGGCGTGGCCGTAGCGCGCCGGCACGTTGACCTCGTAGCCGCGTTCGCCGGTGAAGCTGATGCGAAAGAGGCGTGTCGGCACGCCGCAGATGCGCCCTTCCGCCACGGACATATGCGGCAGAGCCTCCTCGGAAAGGTCTATGCCTTCGACCAGCGACTCCAGCAGCTTGCGCGAATTCGGGCCCTGCAGGGCGATCACGGCCCACTGTTCGGTGGTTGAGGTCAGCCAGACTTTGAGATCGGGCCATTCGGTCTGAAGATAGTCCTCCATCGTCGCGAGCACTCGCGCCGCGCCGCCGGTCGTGGTGGTGACGTGGAAACGGTCGTTGGTCATGCGGCCGATCACTCCGTCGTCACGGATGAAGCCATCCTCGCCCAGCAACAGGCCGTAGCGGCAGCGGCCAGTTGCGAGCTTGCTCCAAGGGTTGGTGTACATCCGATTCATGAATTCCGCCGCATCCGGCCCGACAATCTCGATCTTACCGAGCGTTGAGGCGTCGAAGATGCCGAGCGATGCGCGTACCGCGTTGCATTCCCGCGCCACCGCGGTGTGCATGTCCTCGCCCTTGCGTGGGAAATACCAAGCGCGCCGCCAGAGCGAGACCGGTTCGAAGACGGCGCCGTTTTCCGCGGCCCAGGAGTCGATCGGGGTCTTGCGGGTCACCTCGAAGAGCGACCCCTTGTTATAGCCGACAAAGGCGCCGAAGGTGGTCGGCGTGTAGGGCGGCCGGAAGGTGGTGAGTCCGACTGCGGGCGCGGGGCGCCCGACGGCCGCGGCGGCGATGGCGAGGCCGTTGATGTTTGAGGTCTTGCCCTGATCGGTGGCCATGCCGGTGGTCGTGTAGCGTTTGATGTGCTCGATCGACCGGAAGCCTTCGCGTACCGCGAGCCGGATGTCCTTGGCCGTGACATCATTCTGGAAATCGACGAAGGCCTTGGCCCTGGCGGCGGCGCGATCGGTCGGCAGGTCGCGCTGGCTGGAGCCGGTAAGCGGTAGCTCGCCTTCGACCTTGTAGACCGTGCTCTGAGCAGCGAAGCCGGCATCCGAGGAGGCTGCCACACCTGCCGCCGTCCCTTCCGCCAGTGCTGCCGCCAGGCCGAATCTGCCATTGCCGGCGCCGGCGCAGCGGCTCGCTTCGGCAGCTTCGGCGGGCAGGAAGCTCTGTGCTTCCTCATTCCAGATGAGTTTGCCCTGGCTGTGGGAGAAGAGATGTAGGCTCGGCGTCCAACCGCCGCTCATCAGCAGGGCGTCGCAGGCGATTGTGCGGGCGAGGCCGACCCCCCCACCGCTCAGCGGATTGATCCGCACCGAGGCGACGCGCAGACGCCCGCCGGTTCCGGTCACGGTCCAGCCTGTCAGCGTCTCGATGCCCAACGCAGCGGCGCGCGCCGTCAAATGGCCGGCCACGTCGGGCCTGACATCGACGATCGCCGTCACCTTCACGCCAGCCTTGGCGAGGTCGAAAGCGGAAAGCCAGGCGCTGTCATGCGAGGTGACGACGACCGGTCGGTCGCCGACCTTGACGCGGTAGCGGTTGAGATAGCTGCGCGCCGCGCCGGCCAGCATGACGCCGGGCCGATCGTTGCCGTCGAAGACGAGCGGCTTCTCGATCGAGCCCTGCGCCAGCACCACCTGCCTGGCGCGGACCTTCCACAGCCGCTCGCGGGGCGCTCCGTCCGGCGGGCTGGCGAGATGGTCTGTCAACCGCTGGCATAGGCCGAGGAAATTCTGGTGATAATAGGCGACCGCCGTGGTGCGCGGCAGCACGGTAACATTCGCCAGCCGGACCAGCTCGTCAGCCGCGGCTGCTAGCCAGTCCCAGCCGGCGCTTCCGTCGATGCGGGCATCGGTCTCCGATAGGAGCGAGCCGCCGAGTTCTGCCTGCTCGTCGCAGAGAATGACTTTCGCGCCGCTGCGGCCGGCCGCCAGCGCGGCCGCAAGCCCGGCCGGACCCGCGCCGACCACCAGCACATCGCAATGGGCGAAGCGGCTGGCATAACTGTCGGGATCGAGCTCGGTCGGCGCTTTGCCAAGGCCGGCCGCGCCACGGATGATAGGCTCGTAGACCTTGGTCCAGAACGCCTTCGGCCACATGAAGGTCTTGTAGTAGAAGCCGGCCGCGAACAGCATGGAAAACGCATCGTTGACCGCGCCGACATCGCGCTTCAGCGACGGCCAGTGGTTCTGGCTGGTCGCCGCAAGCCCGTCGAATAGCTCCAGCACCGTCGCTCGCATATTGGGCTCGAAGCGGCCCGGCCCGCGACGAGTTCCCACCAGTGCGTTCGGCTCTTCCGAACCGGCGGAGAGGATGCCGCGCGGCCGATGGTACTTGAATGAGCGGCCGACGAGATGGATGCCGTTGGCGAGCAACGCCGAAGCGAGCGTATCGCCCTGGAAGCCGTGATAGACGCTGCCATTGAAGTGGAAGCGAAGCGTCAGGCTGCGGTCGATCCGGCCCTTGCCAGGGATGCGATGCTCGGTCATGAGCGCGTGACCTCGAACTCGGCCTCGTTCGGCCGGGGCAGGCCGGCCTTGTAGGTCGTCAGGAACTTGTCGCTGACGGTATGGCGCACGGCGTTGAAGAAGCGGCCGCAACCATGCTGGTGGCGCCAGCGCTCGTAGTGGAGGCCGCGCGGGTTTGAGCGGGTGAAGAGAAAATCCCGCCATGCCTCATCCGACAACTGCGACGGATCGGCGGGCCGGGCGATATGAGCCTCGCCGGCATAGGTGAACTCGACCTCCGGGCGCTCGGCCTCGCAATAGGGACAGCGGATGAGCAGCATCGTCGTCTCCCCTCAATGCGCGACGGCGGCGGCCGCCGCCTCGTCGATTAGCCGGCCGGTGGTGAAACGCTCCAGCGTGAATGGCGCGTTGATCGGATGCGGCTCATCGCGGGCGATGGTGTGGGCGAAGACATGGGCCGAGCCCGGCGTCGCCTTGAAACCGCCCGTGCCCCAGCCACAATTGACGTAGAGGCCGGGCACTGGGGTTTTGCCGATGATCGGCGAGCGGTCGGGCGTCACGTCGACGATTCCGCCCCATTTGCGTAGCATGCGCATGCGGCTGAAGATCGGGAAGATCTCGCAGATCGCCGCGACCGTGTGCTCGATTAGCGGCAGGCCGCCGCGCTGGCTGTAGGAGACATATTGGTCGGTGCCGGAGCCGATGACCAGTTCGCCCTTGTCGGATTGCGAGATATAGGCGTGCACCGTGTTCGACATGACCACGCAGGGGAAGATCGGCTTGACCGGCTCGGAGACCAGTGCCTGGAGCGGAAAGCTCTCCAGCGGCAGGCGCACCCCGGCCGTATCCATCACGACCGAGGTATTGCCGGCGGCCGAGACCGCCACCTTCTTCGCCTTGATGAAGCCCTTCGCTGTCTCAACTCCGGATACCTTGCCCGATGTGTCGCGGCGGATTGCCATCACCGGGCAATTCTGGATGATGTCGACGCCGCGCGCCGCAGCGCCGCGCGCATAGCCCCAGGCCACGGCATCGTGGCGGGCGACGCCGCCGCGTCGCTGCAGGGCGGCGCCCATCACCGGATAGCGGGCATTCGCGTCGATGCTGAGCGGCGGGCAGAATTCCCTGGCCTGCTCGGGCGTCAGCCATTCGTTATCGATGCCATTGAGCCGATTGGAATGGATGTGGCGCTTGAAGCTCTGCACATCATGGACGCTATGCGCCAGCATCATCACTCCGCGCTGCGAGAACATAACGTTGTAGTTGAGTTCCTGGCTCAAGCCCTCCCACAGCTTTACCGCGTGCTCGTAGAGCATCGCACTTTCGTCGTAGAGGTAGTTGGAGCGGATGATGGTGGTGTTGCGGCCGGTATTGCCGCCACCCAGCCAGCCCTTGTCGATGATGGCGACGTTCCGGACGCCATGTTCCTTAGCCAGATAATAGGCTGCACCGAGGCCATGGCCGCCGGCGCCGACGATGACGGTGTCGTATTCCGCCTTGGGCTCCGCTTCCGGCCATTGCGGCTGCCAGTGCTTATGCCCCGTCAGTGCATTGGCCAGCAGTGCCGGAAAAGAAAAACGGCCCATTGCAATACTCCGACGATGATGATCGTCGGAGTATTGCGACATCACCTCTTGGTGGACAGAATGTTTGCGTCAAACAGGCCGCAGCTAAACGACATCGGCAGAGAGAAGGAGGCCTAACAAGCAAATCTGTCGCCAGGCTGACAGTTTGAGCGTGCTCTGCTGAAGCCACTGCGACGATCATGGCGACCTCGACGCCAGGCGCCGTGCACATAAAAGATGCCTCGACAATACGGTCGGTCAGACGCTGCTATGTAAATTCTGTATTCGAAGACGGAAGCCCGCCCTTCAGGCATGCATCGATGCTTCGACGATCTTTTGCTGGAACGCGCTCGGCTTTGACTTACGAATTTCATTCGGCGTGCGTTCGAAGCGGCGGCGAAACATGCGGCTGAGATGCGAGGAGTCACAGAACCCGCATTCCACGGCGATCGCAGCGACCGATTTCTCGGTGGTCTCGACAAGATGGCGGGCGAAGGCGAGGCGCACTCCGAGAAAAGCAGCCTGCGGAGAACTGCCGAGCGCGGTCCGAAAGTGTCTTTCGACGAGGCGCTTGCTGTTACCTATCCTCCGGGCGACCTCAGTTATCGAGAGCGGCGTGTCGATGTTTTGCTGCATGATCAGGAGAGCTCTCTTCACCAGGGGATCTTTGGTCTTGAGGTCGAGCGGGATACCCGGTTGAGGCTTCTCCGGCTGCAAAGCATCGTCGATGATCATGATGTGCAGGCTCTTGCTAGCCTGCGCCCGCCCGACATGCTTTTCGACCAGATAGGCTGCGAGATGGGCGGAACTTGCGCCTCCCGAGCAGGTAAGCCGCTTGCGGTCGACCACGAAGATCTGATCGGAGATCGGTTTGAGGCCGTCGAATTGCTCGAGGAAATCCGTATGATGAAACCAGCTCACGCAGCAGCGGTATCCGTCCATCAGCCCCGCACGATGCAAGATGAAGGCTCCCGTACATAGCCCCACAAGCGGCACTCCGGCTGACGCAGCCTGCTGCAGATATTGCGTGTAAACGGAGTTGAGGTTCGGAATCTCATCGATGAGACCGCCCACAACTACGATGTAATCGAATTTCGTCGGGTCCCCGAGCCTTTCCGTAGGCTGGACTGTGATGCCGCAACTCGAAGGCACCACGTTCAGTGTGTCGGAAAGCACGCTCCAGTCACACATGATCGGTCTACTGCGGTCGCCTTCGTCGGCGGCAAGCCGCAGGACGTCGACGAAGTTGGCGAATGCACACAAGGTAAAGCGTTTGGCGAGGATGAACCCGACGGACAAGCGCGACCCGCTCCCTCTCGGTCGAGGCGCCGCTCCTTCGAGGTCAGCAAGTAGGCTTCCCACATCGTGTTTGATGGTTCTCATCGTTCCCCCAATCGTTTCGTCGGGCGTGCAATGTCGTAGCGATAATCCTTATTTGACGCAAATATTCTGTTCAGCGTCGGCGATTGTCACAATAATCCTCACCAAGCTGCACCGGACTGCTTGATAGCGCCTCTTAGCGCGATTGCTCGGGCGGATCGGTGCCGCCGGGCAGTCTTTGATGCCGTGGCTGTACGTGGAGAGCGTGTGGGGCGCGAGAAAACGCGGCTGGGAGATTCAGCGGCAAGGATTAGTTCCAAAAGATACGCAATGGGGATCATGCATGAAAGTCCTGGTGCCCGTGAAACGGGTCGTCGACTATAACGTTAAAATCCGGGTGAGATCGGACGGTTCGGGAGTCGAGCTCGCGAACGTCAAAATGTCGATGAATCCGTTCGATGAGATCGCTGTCGAAGAAGCGATCCGCCTCAAGGAGGCCGGCAAGGTCGGCGAGATCATCGTCGTCTCGATCGGCCCCGTCCAGGCGCAGGAGACTCTACGGACCGCGCTCGCCATGGGCGCCGACCGCGCCATTCTAGTCCGGACCGACGGCATCGTTGAGCCGCTGGCAGTCGCCAAGCTGCTCAAGGGAGTGGTGGAGGCCGAAACGGCCCGGCTGGTCATTCTGGGCAAGCAGGCGATCGATGACGACGCTAACCAGACAGGGCAGATGCTGTCCGCACTGCTCGGCTGGTCGCAAGCCACTTTCGCCTCGAAAATCGAGCTGGACGCCGACAAGGCCATGGTCACCCGCGAGGTCGACGGCGGCCTCCAGACGATCGAGGTCCTACTCCCGACGGTCATCACCACCGATCTGCGTCTCAATGAGCCGCGTTATGCCTCACTGTCCAACATCATGAAGGCCAAGAAGAAGCCGCTCGATGAGACGTACCCTGCCGACTACGGCATAAATGTCGAGCCCCGGCTCAAGGTGCTGAAGACCGAGGAGCCGGGCACGCGCAAGGCCGGTGTCAGGGTCGGCAGCGTCGCGGAATTGCTAGACAGGCTCAAGAACGAAGCCGGCGTGCTTTGACAGCGATCGGGACCCCGCGAATGGCAATTCTTCTCTTCGCCGAACACGATAATGCCACGCTTTCCGATCAGACGGCTCGAGCGATGTTCGCCGCGTCCCAGATCGGGGGTGAGATCGATATCCTCGTTGCCGGCAAGGCGGCCGGAGCCGCGGCGGCGGCGGCGGCGCAACTCGCAGGCGTTCGCAAGGTGCTGCTCGCCGAAGGCGATGTGTTGGAGCATCGTCTCGCCGAGCCGGTCGCCGCCCTGATCGTCTCGCTGAGCGATGGCTATGATGCGATCGTTGCTGCTGCGACGACGACCGGCAAGAACGTGTTGCCGCGGGTCGCAGCACTTATCGACGTAATGCAGGTTTCTGAGATCGTCGAAGTTGTCACTCCGGATACTTTCAAGCGGCCGATCTACGCCGGTAACGCGCTGCAGACAGTCCAGTCGACAGACACGAGGAAAGTGGTCACCGTGCGGACCGCTAGCTTCCCTGCCGCGGTCTCGCAAATCGAAGCCGCGCCGATCGAAGCCGTCCGCGCCGACAGTGTCGAAGTGGGCCTCTCCAGCTTCGTCGCGAATAGGCTGTCGACGAGCGATCGTCCGGAACTGAGCTCGGCCAAGATCGTCGTTTCTGGCGGACGCGCCCTGGGGTCGCAGGACAAGTTTCGGGAGGTCATCCTGCCGGTTGCCGACAAGCTCGGAGCAGCCGTTGGCGCTTCTCGCGCGGCGGTCGATGCCGGCTACGCCCCGAACGATTGGCAGGTTGGCCAGACCGGCAAAGTGGTTGCGCCCGACCTCTACATCGCCTGCGGGATTTCCGGCGCTATCCAGCATCTGGCCGGCATGAAGGACTCCAAGGTCATCGTCGCGATTAACAAGGACGAGGAGGCGCCGATCTTCCAAGTCGCCGATTACGGCCTCGTCGGAGACATCTTTGAGCTGCTCCCCGAGCTGGAACGCCAGCTTTGACACGCTTGGGCCGAGGCTAGAGGGAGGGACCCGATCAATGAGCGAGAACGCGTATATCTTGAAGCTGAGTTGTCACGACAAGCCCGGCATCGTTGCCGCTGTGACGACCGCCTTGGCCTCCCGTGGCTCCAACATCGTCGAGTCGAACCAGTTCTGGGATCGTCAGACCAACCAATTCTTCCTACGGATCGCGTTCAGCACGCCCGAGAATGTCGATCGCGAGGGGCTGGAGCTGGCGCTGAAGCCGTCGATCGACCGCTTCGATATGAAGCTGAAAGTCGAGGATCTCTCCCGGCGACAGAAGATCATCATCATGGTCTCGAAGTTCGACCATGCCATGCTACACCTGCTCTACCAAATCAAGGTCGGCTGGCTGAATGCCGAGGTCGTCGCCATCGTTTCGAACCATGAGGATTCGCGGCGCTCGGCCGAGCATGAGGGCATTCCGTATCATCTCTGGAAGGTCACGAAGGACAACAAGGCTGAACAGGAGGAGAAGCTCGTCGAGCTGGTGAAAGACACAGGTGCGGAGCTGGTCGTGCTAGCGCGTTACATGCAGGTTCTCTCGAACGATCTGTCGAACCGCCTGTTCGGAATGATTATCAACATCCATCACTCCTTCCTGCCGAGCTTCAAGGGCGCGAAGCCCTATCATCAAGCGCATGAACGCGGCGTGAAGCTCATCGGCGCGACCGCGCACTACGTAACGGCAGATCTTGATGAGGGGCCGATCATTGAACAGGAAACCGAGCGAGTCAGCCACGCTTTGACCACCGACGATTTCGTCGCGACTGGGCGCGACATCGAGTCGAGGGTTCTGGCCAGGGCCGTCAAATATCATCTCGAAGGACGGGTGATGCTCAACAATCACCGAACCGTCGTGTTCACCTCATGAGTCTGTCGCAGCTGGAGCGGAGCAGGCGATGAGCGCGAAGCTGATCGACGGAAAGGCCTATGCCAACGGCCTGGGTGAGCGGATCGCCGCCTCCCTTCCCGCATTCAGGGAGCTGACGGCGCGCGCGCCGGGGCTCGCGGTCGTCTTGGTCGGCGACGACCCGGCGAGCGAAGTCTATGTGCGCAGCAAGGGCAAGATGGCCCGCAAGCTCGGGATGGAGAGCTTTGAGCACGTGCTGCCTGCCAACGCGAACCAAGAAGAGTTGCTTGCCCTCATCGCCGCGCTCAATCGCGACCACAGGGTCGACGGCATCCTCGTCCAGCTTCCGCTTCCGTCCGGGCTCGATTCCCTGGCCGTGATCGCGGCGATCGACCCCGCCAAGGACGTCGACGGGCTGCATCCGCTTAGCGCCGGTCGTCTCGCATCGGGCTTGCCGGGCCTAGTCTCCTGTACGCCGCTCGGTTGCCTCATGCTGCTGCGGTCAGTTCTGGGCGACCTCTCCGGCCTTGATGCCATCGTGGTCGGGCGCTCGATTCTGGTCGGCAAGCCGATGGCGCAACTGCTCTTGGCCGAGAACTGCACGGTCACGGTCGCGCATTCCCGCACTGGGGACCTTGCGGCGAAGATCGGCCGGGCCGACATCGTCGTCGCCGGCATAGGCCAAGCCGAGATGATCCGAGGCGACTGGATCAAGCCCGGCGCGACGGTTATCGACGTGGGCACCAGCCGGGTCATCCGGAATGGCAGGACGACGCTAGTCGGCGATGTCGAATACACGAGTGCCTCTGATCGTGCCGGCGCCATCACCCCTGTTCCAGGTGGTGTCGGCCCGATGACGATCATGAGTCTGATGCATAACACTCTCATCGCGGCGCATCTGCGCGAGGGCTTTCCCGGGCCTGAGCTCTGGTAGCTGCGGTCATGCGGGGGTTCGCCATTGAACGACCGGCCAACGGCCTATCGCGTTTGCGGGAGTGACAGAGCGCCGTTCGTCACAAGTCTACCAGAGCGGGACCACTTGATTGATAGTTTCTCCAAAGGGAGGAGTGAAGAAATGTCTGGATTTCCCGAGCGGGCCAGGGTGGTCATCGTCGGTCTGGGCGGTATCGTCGGTGCGTCCGTTGCCCATCATTTGATCGAGCGCGGCTGGGATAACATCGTCGGCATCGACAAGTCCGGTATACCGACTGACATCGGCTCGACGGCGCATGCCTCCGATTTCTGCTACGCGACCAGCCACGACTTCCTGAGCTGCTGGACGACGCTCTACTCGATCGATTTCTTCGAGAAGATGGGGCACTATGCCCGGATCGGCGGCATTGAGGTGGCGCGAGTTGGCGACGATGTCCGTATGGACGAGATCAAGCGAAAGGTCGCCTCGGCCAAGGCCTTCGGGACACGGGCCCGTCTGATTGAGCCGGCCGAGATCAAGGAGAAGTTTCCTCTGATCGAGGAGAGCTTGGTCCAAGGCGGTCTCTGGGATCCCGATGCCGGCCTCGTCATTCCGCGTTCGCAGACGGTGGCCGGCAAGCTCGTCGACCAGGCGGCCGCCGCCGGCAAGCTGCAGGCCTTTGCCAATACCTCGGCGAAATCGCTGGTGATCGAGGATGGCCGCATCAAGGGCGTCGTGACTAGCCGCGGCACCATTTATGCCGATCATGTTGTCGTCTGCGCCGGGCTGTGGGGCCGCCTGATCGCGGAAATGGCAGGTGAGGACCTGCCCGTCATGCCGGTGGACCATCCGCTGACCTTCTTCGGCCCGTACAACGAATTCGCCGACACCGGCGTCGAGATCGGGTGGCCGCTGCTGCGGGACCAAGGCAACTCGGCTTATATGCGCGACACTGGAGACCCCAAGACGGCCGAAGGCGGCCAGATCGAATGGGGCTATTACGAGGAGACGAAGCCTCGACTCGTGCATCCGCGCGATCTGCTGGAAAAGGAGGAGGCGCGGCTTTCGCCCTCCCAGCGCGATCTCGATATGGAGCAAATCTTGGCGCCGCTGGAACGTGCGATCGAGCTCACGCCGATCCTCGGGGAGCTCGGCTACAATGCGGGTCACTCCTTCAACGGCCTGCTACAGACCACCACCGATGGCGGTCCCTCCATGGGTGAGAGCCAGAAAGTAAGGGGACTGTGGTACGCTGTCGGCATCTGGGTTAAGGACGGCCCCGGCATGGGCAAGCTCATCGCCGACTGGATGACCGATGGGCGTACGGCGATCGACCACAGCCGGATCGACTTCTCCCGCTTCAATGCATTTCAACTGGATGAGAAATTTATCGAGGACCGCTGCACTGAAACGGCGATGAAAATCTACAATCCGCCAGTGCATCCGCGCGAGCCCTTCGCCGGCGGGCGTGGCATTCGCCAGTCGCCATTCTATGAGCGCGAGAAGGAACTCGGCGGCTATTTTATGGAGCTGGGCGGTTGGGAGCGCGCTCATGGCTATGCCGCCAACGAGCATCTCCTAGAGACACACGCGGACCGCGTGCCGGTCCGCGAGAACGAATGGGACAATCGCCATTTCTGGCGCGTGTCCAACGCCGAACATCTCGAGCTGACCGAGAGTTGCGGGATCATCAACCTGTCGCATTTTCACCTTTGCGACATCGCGGGGCCCGACCATGTCGAGCTGATGGAATGGCTCTGCGCGGCGAAGATCGGCGGCGACGCCAATATTGGCAAGGGCATCTATACGCATTTCCTCGACGACGAGGGCATGGTGCGCGCCGATTTCACAGTGTTTCGCTTGGCTGATCGTTGCCGCATGATCAATGGCGCCGATGCTGGTCCGCGCGATTTGCACTACATGCGCCGCGTCGCCCAAGACAAGAAGTTCGAGGTCACGATCACTGACGTGAGCGAGAAGTACGTTACCATCGGCATATGGGGGCCGAACGCACGGATCAACTTGCAGAAGGTCGTCGCGGATCCGGATGCCCTGCTGCTCGAGAACTTTCCCTTTGCGGCAATCCGGCCGATCAGCATCGCCAATAAGACGGTGACGGCATTCCGCATCTCGTATGTTGGTGAGCAGGGCTGGGAATTGCACATGGCCTATGAGGACGGTCTTGCCGTTTGGGATGCGCTGCGCTCGACCGGCGTCATCGCGGTTGGTGTCGAGACCTATGCGAATAGCCGACGTCTGGAAAAGAGCCTACGTCTGCAGAATGCCGATCTACTCACGGAATACAATCTGCTGGAAGTGGACTTGGCTCGTCCGAAGGTTAAGGAGGCGGATTTTCGGGGCAAGGCAAAGCATCTCGAATATCGCGCACGCGAACACCAGCCGGCGATGCTCTGCACGTTGGTCCTCACGGACAACATCGATAGCAAGGGGGTCGCACGGTATCCGGTTGGCACTTTGCCGGTGCTGGATCCTGAGACTGGAGATACGCTCGTCGACGAACTCGGCCGCCGCTCCTTTACGACCTCTATCGTCTATGGGCCTACGATCGGCAAGAACATTGCACTGGCCTATCTGCCTTGGTCCTATTGTCAGGAAGGCAGGAAGTTGGCGGTCGAGTATTTCGCAGAGAAGTACCCGGTCGAAGTAGCTAGCGTCGGTTATCGACCGCTTTACGATCCAGATAATCGGAAGCCGAGAAGCTAAAATCACGCCAGTTGCCTTCTCTCAATATATCACGGTTCAAGATGCAGGTCGGCCTGCCCGTATGTTGGAATCGATCTGTGTTGATGATGTTGAATGTACCTTGAATAGAGGCGAGTTCGGCTGCTGAGCAGCATTGTAATATTACGGCGGTGAATTGCATGATGCTATATTGCTTCGGATCAAGCAAGCTTGCAGACAACCCCTGTTGTCCTCAATCGTTCGAACTATTTGCCGTCTGGCTTGGCCACTCGTCACTTTGGCCGGCCTAACGGCTCGGTCTATGGATGCGAGCAGTCGGACTATTTCGCCCTCGAGGCATAGCTCTGATTGTCGATATGAAAGAGGGTTGGCCGAATGTTGTTCTCCACTGTGCGCTCAAGAAGGCACGTTCTTCGTAGAAATTCGATGAATATTCCTACAATACTAAGCGGCGAATAGAATATTAAACAGCTAATATTGCAGTAATGTCGACCGATATATGGAGTAAGCTTAATATTATAAAGTTATGGATAGGTGTGTCCAGATATGACTGGCAGGAGGTTTCCGAGATCTTCGATCCCGACCGTTTTGCTCACTACGGCGTGGGATATTTTAAGAGGAATTGAGCGCGCTCCGGATTTGCGGGCAATCGAAACCAGCTTGATCGAGATTGGAGAGCGGTTCGGATTCACTTCGATTTTTGCCGGCTGGGTGCCTCCGATCGACGCCGCGCCTGAGGCTGAGGCAGTTGCCAACCAGGTGGTGGTGAGCACCATGCCCGAGGACTGGTGGTCGCGTTACCTTGAGCAACGGTACATCGCGCGTGATCCGATCGTTCAACATTTGCGATCCGAGAACGCCCCGTTCACATGGGATGAAGCTTACGCGCACAGCCGAGATCTGACCAATGTAAAGCTCATCCAAGGAGAAGCCGGCGAGTTCGGCCTGCGCGAAGGTTTCGTTGTTCCGGTCACCTTACTCGGTGGCCTGCAGCTTGCGTTCTCCTTTGGCACAAGGAACTTCGATGCTGATCCACAGGCGCTTGGCACTCTTGCGTTCGCGACCAGTCTGGCGGCAGGCCACTACCTCGACTTCGCAGTATCGGCGCGCCTGAACAGGCCAGGAATGGTGAGTGGGAGAGAACGCGACTGCCTGGCATGGGCCGCCGAGGGCAAGACGGATTGGGAGATTGCGACAATCCTCGGCATTTCCATGCCGACCGTCCGCAAGCATCTCGCGTCGGCACGCGACAAGCTCCAGGCCGTCAACAAGTTCCATGCGGTGGCAATCGGTTTCCGCACCGGTTTGATCCGATGAGGCGATAGAGTTCGAACGGTTGAAGCTCGACCGACCTGTCAGCGATGTTCGAAGACGCTAGCCTGGATCGTGCGCTTCATCGCCAAAGCTGCTCAGCAGTTGCGTGAGTTCTTGCGCTGCTTGCTTCACCGCGCTAGATGTGCCCGCTTCGGACTGCAATACACCCACCATCGTCTTGAAGGCCTCGTTCTGATGGCTCTCGGCCGAGGCCAGAATATCCCTCATATCGCAGCTTTCCCCCACCGCAGTCGGAGCCGTCCCGAGCGACAGCTTCTTGCGCAGTTTCGATGGCTCCTGTTCGGTAGGGCGGTTTGGGCTGGGGCCCCTTGTGGGCCTTTCGACATTCTCGCTCCTGTGGGTCGTTTCGGCGAGTGAGGCTATCGCCTCGTTCATCTCTCCCGCGCCGGGAACCGTTGCATCTGCCGCACTGATCGCTCCACCTAGCGCCTCGTCGCGCCAGGCACGCAGCCGGGGCAGTGCTGGCGGGGAGCCTTTGCCCGTCTCGTAAAGCCGACGATAGGGGCGGTCGCGATAGTGCCGGATCTTGGTGAGCTCGAAGGACGGCGAGTTCTTCACCATCAGGATCGAGAGCCGCGCCGTCATTTCGCGCAACTCGAGCGGGCTCCGTAATGGGCGCGCCGCATAATGCGGTGTCCAGACGCGCGGCGCGAATATCCCCTGTCCCGGCCGAACCACCGGCGTCTTGTAGACCTGCGTCGTCTCGCCCAGCATCTCCGAGACAAATTCCGAGGTCTCCAGATCGTTGATCTGGATGAACAGCTTGATCTGCGAGCCGGAGACCGTGGTGATGCGCGTATGCCTGCCATAGAGCTCGTCGAGCTGGGCGATGTCCTGCATGATGATGGCCATCCGGAAGCCGTAGCCGGCGCTGATCGTGATCTTGGAGATCAGCGAGTCCATGCGCCCGACATGGTAGAACTCGTCGAGCATGAGCAGGACCTGATGCGGCTCATCGGAGCCGGGGATTTTTTCCATCAGCAGGTCATGGATCTGCTGGAACAGGATGCGGATCAGCGGCCGGAAGATCGAGAGCTCGGCTATCGTGCAGCCGATGAAGATCGTCGTCGGGCGCCGCCGTAGCTCCCGGATATCGAAATCGGAGGTCTCCGTCGCGGCGGAGATCAGCCCGTTGTTCCACAAGCTCATCGCCATATTGACGTTGAACACAGCGCTGTTGCGGGTCTCCGGCTCGAGCGCGATATACTGGTTGAAGCTGTCGACGATCCAGGTCGGCAGATGTTGGGCTTCGGTCTTCACGATCGCCCGCAACACCGTCGAGATGTCCTTGCCGGTCGTGGTCATCCGGGCGACGGTGCGCATGTGCTGCGCGCTCGCGGTGAGCGGCGAGGCTAGCACGTAGCCGATCAGCGCCGAGAGCAGCAGGCGCCCGGCGCCCGCCCAGGTGTCGTCGGCTTTCTCCGGGATGACAAAGGAGGCGACGACGAGGCAATCGGTCGCCATGCGCTCGTCGCGCCGGACGAAGTCGAGCGGATTGTAGCGATGGGTGTCGGGCGAGCCCGGCGAGAACATGAAGACCTGATTGCCCATCTTGGTGCGATGACTTGCCAGCGCCTCGAAATTTTCCCGCTTGGGGTCAAAAAACACGGCCGAGCCCTGCCAGAGATAGCCATTCGGCAGGACGAAGCCGGTACCCTTGCCCGAGCGCGATGGGCCGACGACGAGGATGTGGGCAGGTTCGTCGGAGCGGATTGTGACGCCGCCGAGTGTGCCGAGGACAATGCCCTGCTTTCCGGTTAGCCTCTGCTTCGCTGCTTCCATCAGCGTGCCGAAGCGCGCCGCGCCGTAGGGCATCTGCCGGCGATTGACTATCGCGACGATGAACACAGCGATCGCCAGACCTCCGACTGCGGCCACCGCGAAGCCCGCCCTGATCAGGGTCTCCATGCGTGTCGGCGGATAGAGCAAACGGGAATGGAGATGCTGCCAGGCGATCAGGAGTGATCCTGCCGACCGATCGGCATTTTGCGCCCGCAGCAGCGCCCACCGCGTGGATCCTTCGCTTGGAAAGCGCGACGGCGCCCAGCGCAGGCCGACGATGATCTCGTATGCGAGACTCCACACGAGACAGAAGGCGATCAACGCCAGGATGGCGATGCCGATCCTATAGGCGACGACGCGCGCCACGGCGCTTCTCCCCTGCCCGCTCCTGCTGCCACTCGGCCATCCGCGCGAAGTGAATGGCAGAAGTCCCGCGCCAGCCGCCGATTTTGGTTTGCTGGATCACGATCGGCAGGACAGATTTGATGTAGGCGACGATCTCCTCTCGCTTCAGGCCAAGCCCTGCCTGCATGACCATAAGGGCGAGCTGCTCGAACGCGCCAGCGGGGCTGTCGGCGTGGACGGTGGTGATACTCCCGGGATGACCGGTGTTGATGGCTCGCAGGAAGGAATAGGCCTCCGCGCCGCGGATCTCGCCGAGGAAGATCCGGTCCGGGCGCAGACGCAGCGACGCCTGCAGCAGCATCTCGACCGTGACGCGCGCCTCGCCCTGGTCGCCCTTCGAGGCGACGAGCGGTAGATGGTTCGGCTGGATCGGCCGAACTTCGCGCGTGTCCTCGATGGTGATGATGCGCTCCTCGGTCGGAACCTCCTTCAGGATTGCGTTGAGGAAGGTGGTCTTGCCCGAGCTGGTGCCACCCGAGAGCAGGATCGAATAGCGACTGACGACGGCGAGCCGGATGAAGTCCTCGATCCGCCCGGCCTCGAGATGCGCGCAAAGCTGCCGGTCGACGTTGGAGAGTGTGCCTTCGTCGGCCGTGTCGACTTTGCGGAAGGAGCCCAGGCGCCGATAGTCGTCGAGGCGCATCTCCTTGATCACCTGTTTGCGGATAGCGAAGGCGCCACCACCCGTCGTTGCCGGCGGCAGCACGGCCTGGAAGCGCTCGCCGTTCGGCAGTGCGGCCGAGAGCAACGGGTGCTCCTCGTTGACGCTCTGACCGGAATGCCCGGCCACCCGCTCTGCGAGATAGCGGATCGCCTGCCCGGTCAGAGTCGGGACCGCATGGCGTTCCATCACCGCCTCACCGAAACGTTCGACCCAGACCTCGCCCAGGCCGTTGGCGCAGATCTCAACGACCTGGTCGTCATCGAGCCAGGGTCGGATCGGCTCGAGCGCGCGATCAACGAAGACCGTCAGGTTTCGCGCCAGCGCGTTCACGTTTGATCTCCTGGAGAGCTTCCCTGACCGGGTCGGGATAGAGCGCCGCGAAATCGAGATCGCGGCGCACGAAGACAATGATCCGCGAGCCCTGATCGAGATGAATCGTCGGCGGAATGGCGATCGTGTTCCTCAGCGCATCCTGCGCAATATTCGTCAGAGTCTGCGCAACGTTCTGAGCGGCGATCTGGCGCGCCTGCATATTGAGCTGATTCTGGTTCATGCCGGTCTGGGTCTGGGTCACCACGCCCGTGACCGGATCGGTCATCGTGATCACCGTGCCGTTGCCGGTGCTGTTGTTGTTCTGCCCGAGAGCGCTCAGGAACTGCGATGCGCCGCCGACGAGCGACAGCATGATCGCTGCGCCGAAGCGCTCGACATAGTGGTTATCGACGAAGCCGGCATTGCCGGCGCGGCCAAGTTCGTCGGCGCCGTTCGAGCCGATCTGCACCGACACGCCGTCCGAGCGCAGCAACCGTGTCCAGACGATAAAAACACGGGTCTGACCTTGAGCGAGCCCGGATTTGTACTCGCCAACGAGGCGGCTGCCGGCTGGGATCAGAACTCGGCGGCCGTCGAAGGACCAGACGTTCTCAGTAACGACGGCGCGGATCATGCCGGGCAGATCGCTCTGCACGGCGGTCTCCAACACGCCGCGGATCATGGTGCCCTGAGCGACCAGCGCATCGATCCGGTTGTTCTTGGTCGCGCGTGCCATCTCCACGCCGGCCGCCGAGACCGAGGCCAGGAAGCGCCGGTTCGGATCGTCTTCCTGGCCGGTGTTTGCCCCGCCCTGCCCTGCTGGCTCACTGGGACCAGCGGAGGCCGCTGCATTGTCGCTGATGACCTGCGGCGCGCGAAGCCGTTCCCATTTCCGGCGTTCCTCGGCTTCGAGCCGCTGACGTTCGAGCTCGGCGAGGCGCCGTGCTTCCGAATCATCCGGGAGGGGAACGGCGAGAGGCGGCTCTGGTGGCGGTGGGGGTTGAATGGTCTGGGGTGGTGCGGCTGGTGCAGGCGGCGGTTCCGGTGCCGCCGGCGGGATAAAGATCGTGCCCTGGTCGGTCTGCGGGCGTGGAGCGGACAATGACGGCGCCGGAAACTGCGTCGTTGTGAACTCCTCCTTGTCGGGCGCGGTCATGCTCGGCGCAAGCTGACTGGTCGACCTGTAGATCATCCAGCCGGCAACCGCGGCGGCGCCGAGCGGAATTCCGATGGTTAGAATTCGGCCGAAAACAGTGCGCCCGCGCGCGACGGAACTCGCGGCGGCCGCCTCGAGCTCGAAGGAGCGATAATCGTCAGGCGTCGGCATCGTTGGTCACCCTCTCGGTTTGGTGGTGACGCCCACGCGCTGCGGCGCGTAAGGCTCGAGCCCCGTCGGCTCGCGGACATTGCTCTGCCGGCGGTTGAAGATGCAGGTCGCGTCCTCGCCATTGCGCAGCGTCCACTGCGCCGAGACCTTGTCGACGACGACATAGGGTCCTTCGGTTCGGAAGTTGACGAGACTCTCATTGCGTTCGGCGTCGACGATATAAATCGCCGGGGTTTCGCCCTCAAAGCGGAACCAGGTCTTGGTGCCGTCATCGAAGATGGTCAGCGGCTTGTTGGCGGACGCGCCTTTGTAGCCGTAGTCGCTATTGGCATTCGCGATGTTGAGGCTCTTGAGGTTCGGGAAGGCAGCACGCTGCCGCGCCTCACTGAGGAGCTTTTCGCTGGCCTCGTCATCGGGGAAGCGGAATCGGACCGCATAGATCTGGCTCTGGGGCGGATGGTTGTTCGACCGCAGGATAAAGGCGTAGACGCGCTTGCTGGTCACCACATTGAGGTTCGACTGGGCATTTTTCTCGATCGGCTTGACGAAGATGATGTCGCCCTTGCGATTGGGCTCGACCTTCCATGCGATGGAGTCGCCGAGCGCCAGCGTCTCGATTTTCTCGCCCGGCTGCAGCTCGATCATCGTCGAAGTCCCGTAGCTGGCATCGATCGCGGTGACGTTGTCGCGGCTATAGGTGATGTCGCGCACCCGGGAGTCGACGCGGCCGGGCCGAGGCACCGCCTCAGCAACTGCTGCCGCTGTCGAGGCCAACAGCATGAGAGTGATGAGGGTTGGGCGGATCACGGCTGCGCACCCGACGTGCCCGCCGCGGGCGCAGTTTCCTGGTCTCGGCGATATTCGAGGACCTGAAAACCGAGCGGGTTGTCGAAGCGCCACTGGTTGCGCATCGGCGTGCCCGTGTAGCGGAAGCGCAGCAGCGAGACCCAGTGCCGCGTCACGACGTTGGTCGCCGATTTCTCCTCGGTCGCGAAGCGGACGAGCGCGGTGCGATTGTTCGGAAAGGTCACCGACTTGATGGTCACCGCGACCTCGGTGTTCATGCCGAAGACCTTGACCGGGTTCTTCGGGTTCGCCGGCGAATAGATCTCGGCGAGCTCGCGGGCGGCGTCGCCCGCAGCGAGCAACTGCGCCAGATCGAAATTGTCCTTGAGCGCGCGCGGATCATAGGTCTCGCGGGCCTTGATGTAGCGCACGACGCTGAACATGGTGACCGCCTCGTCCTGGGACAGCGCACCCTCGGCAATCGGGCGCTTGACCTCGACGAAGCCCGTCGTCTTGTCGACGACGACCATATAGGGCTCGTAGGTTTTGAGCGGCACGAGCAGGGCGAGTGCGCCGAGCGCCACGATCGCGACAAGGCTCATGATGGTCGCGACGATCCAAGCGAGCGCTCTGGAATTGCGGTTGCGCCGGGCGATATCCTGCTCCCAGCTCGCGCCATCGGCATAGTAGCGCGGATCGAGGCGCTTTGGTTCGGCAGCCGTCACTTCGGTCATGGCCGCGCTCCTCCGGCCTGAGGCCTCGTGTTGGCTGGATTGCGCAGCTGCTCGGCGAGATGTCTGAATTCGGGGCTATGTGCCCAGGCGCTTGCCCGCATGCCGACCCTGGTGCGCTGCCGGGCGGTGAGCTCCTCCCGCCGCGAGATCGCAGCTGGGTTGAAGGGATTGCGGACGTCGAGGCGCATCCGATTGGCGGCCCGGCCAAGTCGATACCCGGTTGCTGCTGCAAACACCGCGCCGAGACGGGGCGCGTGGATCGGCACGCCGCTGGCGATCGCCGCGGCAACATTGTTGATCTGGGCGAGCAGCAGGATGCCGATGATGGCGAGCAGGACGACCGGGCCGATCGTCGCCCAGGTCGCGGATTTCGAGCCGGCGACACCGCTCAGCGCGTCGATCGATTGCTGGATCAGCGAGACGTAGAAGGCGAGGAAGGCGTAGACGAGGACCTGCACCACGAAGTACTGCGCGACCGCACTGAGCCAACCGCTGAAGAAGCGGCTCGTGGCGCCGAACAGGAGCAGGATGATGAAGATCGGCGCCAGCGCGAGCAGCAGCCACATGAACAGCTTCGACAGCATGATCAGGAAGAGCGCGAAGCCGATCAGCACCGCCATCACGAGATAGAAGATGGCGGCGAAGATGTAGGGTCCCCAGTTGGTGATGCCGGCATTCTGCAGGAAGGCTTCGGTCGCGCTGTTGGTGGTGTCCCACATGTTCTGCAGGGCATTCTGCACCCCGTTGACCGAGGTGAGATTGGCCGCGGTCCCGGTATTGTTCGCCGTGGTGACCGAGCTCAGCAACGCGTTGCCGATCGCCGAGGGCCCCTGGTTCAGCGCGTTGTAGGCGAAGGTCTGGAAATCGCTCCAGCTCGTCGCCAGTGCATAGATCAGGAAGGCCCGAAACAGCCGGAAGGCATGGTCGGCCGGGCCGCCCGTCGCAGTGCCCTGCCAGATGCCAACGCCCCAGAAGATGACGTAGAGAGTGAGCATCAACCCGGCCGGGCTCGTCGCCCCGCCCGAGGTCGCCGCGCTCGACAATGCCTGATAGGCGCTCGAGACGTAGGTCTGGCCGATCTGGTCGACCGATTGCAGGAGGCTGGTGATGCTGAAGTTCTGGGCCATCGGCGTGCTCAGATTGGCTGCAACGGACCGCAGGGCTTAAGCCCGGCAAAGGCTTCCGGCATGCGAGGCGTCGCGGTTTCCATGAAGGCCAACGGCGTGCCCGATTCGTCAGGCCCGCAAGGCGCCTTCAATGGCGTGTGGCCGCAGCCTGTGAGCAGGCCTGCAAGGATGGCGAGCGCGATACATCTCAAGCAGGTCTTCAAGGCGTCGGCGCTTTCGGTTGGGTGAAGGTCATCGCCCGGCTGGCGGCCTCCGCATCCGCACCGGCGGCCGATGGCTGCGGGCGCGGTGCCGGCGAACGCCCGAGCATGATGCCAATGACGGCTGCCGCGACTGCCGCCATGAGCCCGACGATTAGCGTGATCAAAATCTTGTGGCTCTCGCGCATCACTGGGTGAACCGCATGGCGCGTGCGGCCGCCGACTCCGCCGCGAGGCGATCGAGATTGGCCTGGTTAGCGGCCGCCGCAGCGTTATTGACGACGCCGTTGAGCTCGTTGATCGTCTGCCCGGTCTGGATCTGGACTTGCGTGTTCTGGTCGACGCTGCCCTTCAGATCCTGCGCCTGGCCGATCTGCTGGCCGCCCTGCGTGAAGGATTGCGTGCGCTGCTTCACCGCGTTCTGGGTCGAGTCGATCAGTCCCGACAGCGTCGCCGCGAGATTGACCGAGTTCTTGTAGGCGGTGTCGACGGGATGGGATTGGCCGCTGGTGATTCCGGTGATGGTCTGGACGAGTTGCAAGCCGTTGATCAGCGACGAGACGATGTTCTGCGAGCCGGAGCCCATCCCGGTGAAGGAAAGCGCGCCGCCCGAGATCACCGATCCGAGCGAGGGCGCCTGGCCCATGGAGAAGCCGCCGCCGAGCGCCATCTGGGCCAATGTCCCCTGAGCTTGAGAGGAGCGGTCGCCGGTGACGGCGGTCAATGTCTTCTGGGTGAATTGCAGGATTTCCTGATCGGCGGTCAGGATCGCGCGGGTGTTGGTCGCGATCTCCTGCGCCTTGGTCAGATTGGCGTCATCACGGGTCGGAACCTGCGCCAGCGTCGAGGCTACGCCGCCGAAAGTTGAGACAATGAGGACTAACAAGAGCTGTGGGCGCATTGCGACCTCCCTTAGCGATTGTCGAGCGCGGCGTTGGCCGCCCTCGCCGCGTTCTGGATTGCGGCGAGATAAAACAGGACATTGCCGTTGCTGTCGGTGGTGCGAGCCGCGACGCAGGCTGGATCGGGAGTGGTCCCCGGCTCCGTGGTCTGGCAGCGGGCCGGCGCGCGGCAAGGATCAGCAGCAGTGCCGGTCCCGATCATTCCGATCGGGCAGACCGAAACCGATGGCGCCTGGTTTTGAGGCACCGGCGCGCGCATGCCTGAACTCGCCTGGCTCATCTCGCTATTGGCGGCCAGATTGAGGGCATTGAGTGCAGTGACCCATAAATTCGTGGAGGAGATCACGCCGTTCCAGCCAAGGTTGTTCTGGATGCGGGCGGCGCTGTTCATGTCGAGCGCGCCGATGACTGTCTCGGCCTTGCCGGCCTCCTGGCTTGCCGACTGGAAGCCGGTCCGGGCCGCACTGATCGTCGAACGGCTCGCCTCGACCCCGCCGACGACGGTGGCCGTCGACTGGAACCGGGTCTGGCTATTGAGCTTGCCGCCGCGTGCCTCCGGATCGGCAGTTGCCGGCAAGTCGGGCGCATAGGACTGAATCGTCTTCGCGCCTGCCCCGCTCTGCGGTTCGACGGTCGGATTGGTGACGTTGGCCTTCTTGCCGGTCGTGACGGCGCATTTGACGCCCTTGTTGGCGTCCTGGCGCTTGGTCGTGACCGGCACGAGCTTGATTGTCGTCGCGGATTGCTCCGAGCGCTGCGTCAGGGCCGCGGCATCGTTCACCGGGACATTGGCGCGCGCCGGCGCCGCAAGTGACGCGATCGCGATCACAATGACGATCGGCAGCGCCCTCATGTGTCGCCCCTTTCGAGGAAGATCGGCAGCCAGATGGCGGGATCGTCGCCGACGCGGGCGCGCAGGGCCTCGAGCTCGGCCACCGTCTCGGTCCGACCAGACAGGACCCTGATTAGGTCCGGCATACCTGAGAGATTGAGGCGCGCGACGACGCTGTCGCGACCATGCTTGATCAGGAAGGACCGGCTTTCGGGTGCTGTCGCGCGAATCCAGGCGACCTCGCGGCCCGACAGGCGGAAGGCCTGACGGTAGCTTTCGTCATCGGCCTTCGGGTTCGGGAAGAAGATATTGGTGCTGGTCTGCTCGATCAGCGTGTTGGAGGTTTTCGAGCGGACGATATCGGCGGCCGATTGCGTGCCGAAGCCAATGATGCCGTTCTGCTTACGGATGGTTTTCAGCTTGTCGCGGATGAAGAAGGCGAAGACCTCGTCATCGAGCAGACGCCAGCCCTCGTCGAGGAAGATCATGACCGGGTCGCCGGTCAACAGCTCCTCCATGCGGTGGAAGATGTACATGAGCGCGGCGGTGCGAATGACGGGATCGTCGAGCACCCGCGTCATGTCGAAGCCGAAGATCGACGACAGCGAGAACTGGTCCTTGTCATTGTTGAAGAGCCAGCCGCGCTGATCGGGCCGCATCCAGCTTTCGAGGCGCGCAAGCAGATCGCCCTCCCCCGCCCTGATCCGCCCACGCAACAAGGTGGAGAAGGCCTGCAGCGTGCGCCCCTCCGGCCCGGACCCGAGCGAGGCGGCGATCGCGTTGCGGATCACCTGTTCTTCCGAGGCCGAGAGCTCGCCGCCTGGCGCCGGCCGCAGCATGAAGCCGAAGAGCTGGTAAAGGAATTCGCGATTGGGCGCGGTATCTGGGAGCGAGAGCGGATTGAACCCGGTCGGCTCGCCCGGCACGAGGGTCTCGTACTGGCCACCGAGCGCGCGGATAAAGATCTCTGCGCCGCGATCCTTGTCGACGAAGAGCAGCTTTGGGCGCGGGTCGACGCGCTGCGTCTGCGCGGCGATGAAGGAGAGGAAGACCGTCTTGCCCGAGCCGGTCGGGCCGACCACGGTGAAGTTGCCGATGTCGCGGACGTGGTGGTTGTAATAATAGGCCGTCTGTGAGGTCGTCTCGAAGACCGAGATCGCCGGCCCCCAATGGTTCCCCATCGGGCGTCCACTCGGATAATTGTGCAACGAGGTGAACCCGGCGAAGTTCTTCGACGAGATCACCGCCTTGCGGGCGATATAGGCGAAGTTGCCGGGAAGCTGGGCCCAGAAGGCCGGCTCGCAGTTCAGATCCTCGCGCACCCAGATCACCGAGCGATCGGTCAGCGCAGCGCCGACTGCGGTGACGGCCGCCCCGACCTCGGCGAGATCGCGGCCGAGGCACATCACTGTCATATGGTGCTCGCCATAGATCGCTTCGGAGGCGAGCAGCTCGTCGCGCGCGGCATCGAGATCATCGGCGACGATAGAGCCGGCTTCATCCGACATGTCGACCTGTCGTGAGACGCGGTCGATCTGCTTCGCTGCTTCCGGCCGATCGACGATGGCGAAGCTCTGCGTCGCGACGAACTCGTGGGGAACGCGGAGCAGATTGTCGAGTGAGCCGGGGCCGGTTTGCGCCGGATATTCCCGGATCGAGATCATCGCAGCGAAGCGGGTGTCGGCGGGGCCGGCGCCTCTCACCTCGATCGCGTTGCGCCCGAAGAAAAGCCGTTTCAGCGAGAGCGCGTCGGCGAGATCCATGCGCGGCAGGTGCATCGGCCGCGGCATCCCGCCGTTCAGCAGCTGCACCAGGAACTCCAGTGGCTCGGAGAACCAGGTGCCGTCGCGATCGACGACGCCGAGCTGGCGGGCGCCATAACCGCTCAAGGACTCCTTCACCGCGGTCGCGACATCACGCAATTCCGTGAGCGCGGTCTGCCGCGAGACGGACTCCCCAGTCTGGTCCTTGCGGCCGAGGAGGGAGCCGAGCACGGCGTCGAAGGTGCCGGCCTGGCCCTGGAGGGGCCGGCGCACGATCGTCACATAGAGGTCGTTCACGAACATCCGCCGCTGCGAGAGCGCGGCGTTGTAGCGCGCGTCGAGTTCGCTGCAGAACGCGTTGCCGAAGGTCGACTCGATCCTGGGTTCGACCTCGCGCCGGATGATGTGGCTGACGAGCGCGAAGCGAGAATTTGCCAGCGTCCGAACGATGTCGTTGCGGCCCAGCAGGCGGCCGTTCACCTCGCTGAGATCGGCGGTCTCGAAGGAGTAGCCGTCGAGTTTGAAGATCGTCAGGACGAGGCCGTCACGCGTCCGGATGATGTGGTCGTCGACATGGCGGGTGTAGGGCACATGCGAAGCGACCGGACGCTCGCGTCGCGAGACGGCACCGAATGTCAGTTCATTGAGGAGCGCGCGGGCGACCATGTCGACGTCAGACCCGATAGCTGTCGGCGGCCCAGAAGGCGCGTGAGTGCGGCGGGCATCTCGCCGAGCGGACGAAGAGGATCTCGAAGATGCGGTCGTCCCGAAGCGACAGCACGTAGCCCAGCAGATGCAGTGGGATCGCGACCAGCAGCATCAGGAGGTTATGTGTAACCAGGAAGCAGACGCTCGAGACCACGCCGTTGAACATGAAGTACATGTAGGGCACGCCCATCAGCGTCGGTGCACGAGTCAGCGCCTTGACCAGTGGCGTGATCAGCGGGTCCTCAAGCTCGTCCTCTGTCATTGGCCGACAGCCGACTGGAAGAACTGGACGATTTGGGCAGAGCCGAAGACGAGGACGATGCCGAAGATGCCGGCGCCGGCAAGTCCCCAGGTCAGGCGGCCGGCCCAGGCGGCGAAGCCGCAGCCGATGACCATGAGCGTCGCCAGCGAGGTCGAGATCGGTCCTGTCAACATGGAGACGAGCTGCTGCAGCGTCGACTGCACAGGCTGAAGCGTACCCCCGGACTGAGCCGATGCGGCGGAAGCGCTCAAGGCAAGGAAGGTGCCGGCAAGGGCGCGACGGGAAAGCGAGACGATCATCGGGAGCTCCATTCAGTCGATGTGCATGACGAAGCCGTCGCGCCAGGCAGCAGCTAGCCCGGCTCTTGACGGGGATGTGCGGGCGGCCGCGTGGCCAGGTGCTGGCAATGCGTAGAAGTCGTTGATGACCTCTGCGACGTAGCGGACCGTTTCGGGGAAGGCCGGGACACCGCGGTTCTTTTCGACCGCATCCTCACCGGCATTGTAGGCAGCGAGGATATAGAAGGGGTTGCGATACTTCTCGTACAGGGCGCGCAGGAAGCGCACCCCGCCGAGCACATTGGCGGCTGGATCGCAGAGATCGATCTTGAAGCGCTTCGCCGTGGCCGGCATGAGCTGCATCAGGCCGAACGCGCCCTTCTCGGAGACCGCGACGGAATTGAACCGGCTCTCGATCTTGGCGACCGAGAGCACGAAGTCGGGATAGAAATCCTCCTCGGTGGCGACCCGGGTCACAAGCGCGCGGGCTTCGTCGGGAGGCAGGGCCTTGTCGGTCGCGCATGCCGCGGCACTGCCAGCCTTCTCCGGTCGCGTGAGCTGAACTGGCGCCGGCGGAACCGGCAAAACGTGGCCGGATTCGTCGACAGTGGCGAAACGCGAGGGCGACCGATCCTGAGCGTAAGCGCCCTGAAAGGCGCTCACGGCGATCCAAATTCCGACTGTCAGGCTCCGAATCCGCATACGTGTGCTCTTCCAATCTAATATCTATTAGAATAGATGTTAGACGTGTCGTAGCTGCTTCGGCGCGAGTCGGTCAACCCCGATCATGGAGGATCAATGAGACACGGAGCTGCTCTGGGAATCGTCGTGATGTGCCTGCTGGGCCCGCCTTCGGCCGGACGCGCCGTGGCGCAGGATGCGTCCTTCGGTTGCAAGGTGCTGCTCTGCTCGGCGGCGACTTCGCCGGGATGGCCGAGCATTCCGTACTGCGTGCCGGTGATGCAGACGCTGTTCCGGATCCTCGCCAAGGGGGGCAGTTGGCCGAGTTGTCCCGAAGGTCGCACGAGCGGGCTCGGCCATGAGCCCTACCAGGCTTGCCCTGCGGGCCAGACGCCGGTGCTGGCGGGCGGCGACGGTGGAAACACGCTGACGGAATCGCCTAGCGGCAATCTCTGCGCCGATTTGGCGAAGCCGCAGCAATCCTGCTCGGGGGATTCTGGTTGCGCGATGACCTATGCGACCACGCCACGTGCGACCCGGGACCAGCCCTATTTCGTCGACATCACCACCGCCAACGGCGTCCAGCGCTTCTATTTCTCTCTGCAGGGCTATTGAGATGCGCGGTGTCGGATTCTTCGCGTTGACGGTCGTGGCGATGGTGGCCGGCCGAACGGCTCTCGCGCAGGCGGTCGCTTCGCGCTGGTTTCCGGTCCCGGCGCAGGCGCTCTATCTCACCGGCGATAGCTGGTCAGATGCCGGTACGACCTACCGCCTCTACGGCGTTCAATCCTGCCTGCGCGGCACGAGCTTCACGAATGCGCATGGAGTCCGACGCGACTGCGGCGAAGCCTCGCTCGCCATGCTGATCGCGCTGATCCGTGATCTGAAACCACAATGCTATGACGCCGCATCATTGCCGCAGAACCGCTCCGTCTTCGTTTTCTGCGTCGCCCTACGCCGAGACGGAGCGGGAGCTGGCTCACGGATCGATCTCGGCACAGCATTGATCGCGACGGGATTCGCTTTCGCGGCGCTCAAAGCCGACGGCAAGCCGGTGCATGAGCCCTATCTCGTCGCCCAGAGCGTCGCGCAGCAGGCGCGGGCCGGGCTTTGGGCCTTTGCCGATCTGCCGGACCCCAATGCCATCATCCTGCGCGCCCTGCGTGAGGGACGTGGAACCGCTGCCGCCGCGCCGCCACGCTGACCGGTCCTTCAGGAGATTCCGATTGCCCTCTCAAGCTCGACCCAGGACTTTGAAATGACGCGGCTGCGTGAAGCCGGGCTCATCGGCTGCCTCGGCATGATCACCTTCGTGGTGCCATGCCTGGCGCAAGCCTCGAGTCCCGGAACCTATCGTCCCAAGCTGCCCGCGCAGTCGCCTCCGCTGCGCGTCGAGGTTATCGATGGCATCCGCTTCCGCGATATCGAAACGAAAGCAGTCTTCAGGCTTTACGGCATCGAGGCGTGCGCGCCCGGCCAAACGGCGACGCTCGGTCGTCAGCCCTGGCCCTGCGGCACGATGGCGACCGCCTGGCTGGTGACCGCGACGCTGAATCGCTGGCTGGCCTGCACCGTGATCCGTGAGAACGGCGACGAGCAGCTGGCGCGCTGTGCCACGGCCAACCACCCGGATATTGCGGCTTCGATGCTGCGCGAGGGTATCGCAGTGCTGGCGCCCGCAGCCGCTGACGATCAGGCGACACCGCAAAGCTATGGGCAGGCCGAACAGCAGGCGCGCAAAGCCTATCGCGGCATTTGGTCCAGCACCTTCGAGATGCCCTGGGACTGGCGGGCACATCGGTCCTCGGTCGCGCCGGCGACCGCGAGTGAGATTGCTCCATGATCCTGCGCTCGACCTGGTGGGTCCTTGCTTTTGCCGTCGCGCTCTCGGGCTGTTCCGCGACGGCTCCGGAACTGCCGGTACCAGTCGCCGTGGCTTCGATCACCGGAGCGGAAGCCCTGCGTAGGCCGGAGCGTGTCGTCCCCGGGCGGCTGGAATATGCACCGGACGGATCGACCTTTGCCCCGATCCTGACCGAGCGCTTCGCCTATCCCACTCAGTCCGATGCCAATGCTGCTTATCTCCGTATGATCAGCGCGGGCGGTGCCAGCGCCTCCTATGCTCCGGCGATCCGCCTGTTCGGTTGCAAGCCGGGCGCGCTGGACGGGCGGACGGCCCGGGTGTTGCGCTATCGAGGTCCCGTTGTGCACTGCGCCGTGGACTTTCTCGACGGAGAGGGGCGCCAATTCGGGCGCGCGGTCGCGAACTTCTATTATCATCGCTCGCTCTGGATGATGCAGCCGGTCGATCCGCCGCGCGCGCCCGTCGCCTGGCGGGATCGCGAAGGCTCGCCGCGCGATTTCTGGTGGTGGGTGCCCGGCCGCTCCCGGTATCGCTAGGAGGCGGCGGTGGCAGGGGTTGGCTGGGTTTCTTCCAGAAAGGGGAATGGTGGATGCGGGGGCGGCGCGCGGGTGCGCCGTTGCGGCTACGCAATACCGCTCCTGTTCGCGCTCGTGGCGACTCTAGCGGAAACCGCCCCAGCTCGTACCCAGACTTTGACGCCGGATCCCGGCTCATGGCGTCCCCTCGCCTATTCCGATCTGCAGCGGCCGACAGCGCGCAGCGCCACCTATGCTGATATCTGGAAAGATCAGATCGATGCCAACAACGAGGCCTATCGTGCCCGCGGCGATCGGCGTTTCGTGGACGGCAATGCGCCGGCGGCAGCGGCGCATTTCGTAATCTGGAGCGAGCAGCGCTCCGTCGTCCTGACGTTACTGAACACCGCGCTCGGATGCGCTCCCAAACTGCGCGACGGGAAGGTGCGCGCGGTGGTCAAGCTCTGCCCGATGCGGATCGCGATTTACAACGGTATCCGCGTCGAGACCCTCGATGCCGGCCGCGGCTGCTATCTCGAGCCGGAAGCGGGCGCGAGCATCGATCCATCCGCATCGGCCGCCTACGGATCGTATGAAGTCGGATCGAAGCGCCTGAAGCTCGGCATGGTGGTCAACCACCAGGTCGTCGACGGCTGCTCCTTCACCATTCCACTGACGCGCCCATGAGCGCCCATAGCCCGGGGAGGTATCGATGAGACCAGCACAGTTCGGAACCCTGGCCTGGATGGTGGTCGCCAGCGCGATCGCGAATCCGTCCCATGCGGCCGAGGCGAGCTTCACCTTCAAGGCCAGCTATCGCAATGTCGCGACCGACCCCGACGGGGTCTGGACCGGGGATGCCTTCGCGGGTGGCCCGGTGACGATCCACGAATACCAGCTGCGAACGGCAAGCGGCGAGTTCCTGATCTCGCAGATCTGGAACGACGACTGTGCGGCAGCGACCTGCCCGACCCGGTTGCTGCGCGTTGAGCCCGGCGGACGGCGTGCCGTGCTCGTCGATGACATGATGCGCCAGATCATTCCGCCGAATGATCCTCGTTTCGCCGCCCTGTCGGCGACGGGGCCGCAGGCTGCGTTCGCGCGCAGTCCATTCCGGCTGAGTGATGACGGGAAGACGCTGTTGAACGGGGATTTCCGCTTCGATCTCGGCGAGGGCAGGCAATGAGGAAGCGCCCTGCCCTCTTCGGAGCCGGTATCGCGCTCTGCCTTTCATCGGCGCTGGCGTTCGCCGGCGAATCGGCGGCGAGCCTGACCGCTGCCGGCATCCCTGCGAACTGCGCGCCCTTCGCGGCGAAAGTTTCGGCCGCCGAAGGGAATTTCGGCACGACGAACCAGTTTGGCTGTCTCGGAGCCTTCCAGTTCTGCCCCGGCACATTCGAGCGCTATTACAGCGGCAGCGCCCAGAGTTTTCTCAACGACCCGCAAGCTCAGGTCGCCGCCTGGACGCGCTACCAGCAGAATTCCTGGTCGCAAGTCCAAAAGAACGGCATGGGCTCTCTTGTCGGTCAGCAGGTCTGCTCGGGTGGACGCTGCGCGACGATCGATCAGTCGGCCATCCTGATGGCCTGCCAATTTGGCTGCGGCAAGAACGGCAAGCTCGCCAACTTTGCCGCGAGCGGCGATTGCGACGCACGCAATGTCAAGGATGGCAATGGCGTCAGCGTTTGCTCATACCTCGTAAGAGGCGCGGGCTACGATGCCTCCTGCTTTACGGGGGATGCATCGACGACCTGCACGCCCACGCCGTCCGGACCAGGCGATTTTCCGACCTCGATCGGCATCGCCGCCAATCCACCGTCCTCTTCGGACGCGTCGATCATCGTGCGGGCGACGGACGTATAGCGGTTTGCCTGATAGCGGAATCTCCTCCCAGAAGGAGGTCGCCATCTCTTGTGTTGCTATTTCGTTCAAGTAACCTGACCCAGCGGAAAGCGAGACCCTTTCCAAACCTCCCAGAGCCTGGTGCTCAGGCAACTTCCAAAGGCCCTCCGGGCCCTTTTTCTTGATCGTTTCCTATTGCTGACGGCACGGTTTCGTGCGGGTGCGAAAGCCCACCGACCACCATGGTGGTCGGGCTGATTGGCAGCTCGGCGCGAGACCCAGGTACGCGAAGAAAAGAGGCCGACGCCCTGTCGGGAGCCGGCCTTGAAAGTTTGAAACATTCGGCAACACGCCAAATATCTCAGAGGGGAACGGTTGAAACAGGGTCGACGCCGGGAGGAGGTGGCGGAACCCGTTCCGAACAACCGTCCCGCCGATATCGGCTCGCGCCGGCCATTTTGCAATGCAGCAGCGTAGAACTTCGCCATGCACTCGTCGCATGGCTAGGGCATTGCGGCAAAGCAGATCAGGTGCGCAGGTTCTGTTCGCGACCTGCCGCCCGCTCCAGTTCGGACTGGCTCACGAGCACGCCCCTCTGGAAGACCGCGCACGACGTCACGCCGGAACGAGCCTGCATCTCGCGAAAAAGCCGGAGCGCTTCGCCTGCCGTGGCTGCGCGCTTGCTCTCCTTGGAGATCCGCGTGAAGGCCTTCACCTGGTACACTATGTCCTCGCCGCTTGTGCAGGATTGGCAAATAGCGGAAGAGAGGCTGCGAATAAAGTGTGGCTCCGAAAACCGGGGCTTCGACCCAGACTTTCCTCGATCTGTCGTGGCTTAGCTGAACCCGGACCGATCGCGGAGGATAAACGGCAAGCCATCGATTTGCTCGTCCACGGTGGGGCAGATCTCCCCGCCGCAATAGTGGGCGTAGACCAAAGACCAGAAGACGACGTCGTCCGGCCGTCCGGCGAACAACGCCTTTTGCATTGTCCGTCCTATGAGCGTGATAGCGCGCGCATGATCGTACCGGCTGCGCAACTCGCCGGCTACGACCTTTGCATCGGACATCCGGATCATCATCGTGCTGTCTCTCGGCCGGAGCTCAAGCTGCCGTCGAGAGCGGGGTTCCGGACAGCACCGAGGATTCGGAACCGCGGGCCTGGTGGATCGTCTCGAGAGTCTCGCGATTGAATGACATCCGCAGCGCCACGACTTCATCCCGTCCAATTTTCTTCGGAAAGCCGAGCGGTCGTACAAAGAACCGCAATTGCATGGCTATGACCATGAGACGCCAGTCGATGACGACGGTGACGGTGTCGACCTGCTGGGCCAGGCCCCACTCGACAACTCCCTGCGTGAGCTCGAGGAATGGTCCGCCCGGCCGGGGGCGCAGATCGCGCCAGCCCGGCGCGACGCAGAAGCGCGTCCATTCGAACACGCGCGGCCCAGTCGGGGGCTGCTCACGGCACAGGTCGCTCAGCACCTCGGACAGCAGGTGTGGACGCGTGGTCGGCAGCAGCCGCTGATATCCGACGATCTCGTCGTCGCGCAGGCAAATTTGATGAATGGCGTTCTCGTCGTCGAACTGATCGCGCTCGAGGCCGTCGGGCCGGCGCAGATCGGTCCAGGCCTTCTCTTCGGCGAAGATGGAATGGCGGAAGCGAAAGACTCGATCCATCAGGCCAGCGTGCCGACTGATGTCCGAGCCCGGAATAACCATAAGCATCGCGGGACTCCTCGGCTGGAAATGCTGGCGCCGAGTTCGCCTCACAGAAGCACTTTGCGGTATGGTCAGAAATGACCATTGCGGGCGGAAAGCGTGCCGCCGGCCGGAGCCCGCGAGCGGGCACTCTATCGCTGCTGATAGCCGCGCCGACGTTTGCGCTTCAGCCAGGCGTCGAGCGCGAGATGGGCCTCGCTTTGCTGCGAGAAGAGTTCGCTGCGCCGTTGGCTCGACGAGCCGATACGCCCCCATTCGCGAACCAGGGCGCTATCGCCGAAGAGTGTCGGCTCGATCGACAGCACGTAGAAGCGGGCCATGTTCTGGGACGGGTCGATCCGCTCGAGGAGGATGTGGAGGAGAGACATGGCCGACCCGGGGGTGTTGCGTCGGCTGAAGCCTCCGATCCATTGGATGATGGGTCCAATTGAATGGTTGAATCGATCTGAAGCGACCGATTCACGTTGATGATGGATGAAGGTCTGGCGAGGCGCCGGCGTGACCGGGGCAGCCCGGCTCTTGTTCCGGGAGTGCGATCCCCTCCCCTGTCGGAACATATCCGAGCTCGTTCGCCAGATCTCGGAAGGCGATGCGCCGGCATTCCTTTTCGGCTTCAATTTGCTCGGCGATCCGGTTCAGGCTTTCTGTCGATACGTCCTGTGGCCTGCATCGTTCGCACGATATCGTATGAAGCGCGCGCTCCCATGCGCCGAGTGCGTCGAGATAGGCTCGGTGAGCTGCAATCGTGCGGATCGCGAGTTTCTCACTGGCCGATGACCGGCTGTACCCCACGTCTTCGTTCCCCGAAGAGCAAAGTCTGCGGTACGCCCCCGCAAACAACCTCTCGCTGACGCCTGGTGATCGGGGAGTTCGAAACCGTGGTTAGACGGCCCCATGGCCTTTAGTTCGGGTGAACCTGTTGCATGCGCCACAGGCTCCCCGACCATAGGTCTAGGAGTGCGGTGCCGTCACGGCCGGCACCAACCGCTAACCAGGGGTTTCGACGCCCCGAGGCAGCGCGTACTGCCCCATAGCGTTCATACCGAGTCGCGCGGCGGCGTGCCAGTCCGTTGTTGTTTCGGCGCGCATCGGCTGGGCAACCGCGCGACGGGCCGGAGCCGCGAGATTGAGGGGCTGGGTCACTTCGCAGTGGACCACAAAGCGGGGAGCGGGGCTCCCGGTCGGTCGGCCGCGGAGAATGGCATGGCACTGGCAAACCTGCCGATCATCACGAACGGCCCCCGGAACTCCCTTTTTGCTGGCTTCCCGGGCACTTGTGCAGCGCTCGCCACGACGAGGCCTAATGGTCGATCACTGCTGCGGATTTTGGGCGCCCCTGGGCCGATCGCATGACCGTTGTAACCCGTGCCTTGCCCGATCGGAGGGGAGGGGGCTTCGAACCCAAGTTTGAGGATTGTTGTCTGCGGACAACGGAGAGGCTCCGGCCGGGCTTGTTGTCAGCAGACAACATTCTCAGTCGCTCATGCGTTAGGGATTCATTAACCCTTAATTCCTTGCCCATGGCACTAGAATCGTGTCTGAATTGGAGACGGTCAGAGCGCGTCTGACGCGCTAGATCCGTTTCAGGCAGGCACACCGATGGAACATGCTACAGCATTCGTCGATAGGAAGGAGAGTGCTTCCTCTCGCGTGTCGCGCCAGGCGGCAGCCTTGTCCGCGCATTTGAGGGCTGTGGGAGAACGGGTCTTCCCACCGTCGGCCTCGAAATCGCTGCGCTCCTTTACCTCCGGTGAGGTCGCGGAAATCGTAGGCGTGTCCGATGGGTATTTGCGGCAACTGTCTCTCGACGGTCTTGGCCCGTCGCCCGAGGTGGGGGCGGGCGGGCGCAGATCTTATACGTTGAAGCATGTCACCGAACTTCGATCCTATCTCGCTTCTGCCCGACCAAAAGAAGCATTGAATTTCTGGCCTCGGCGCCGACCTGGCGACAAGCTTCAGATTATCACGGTGGCCAATTTCAAAGGCGGTTCGGCCAAGACAACAACGGCGCTGTACCTCACACAAGGGCTGGCATTGAGAGGTCTGAGGGTCCTGGCTATCGATCTCGATCCGCAGGCCTCACTCTCAGCAATGTTTGGGTTTCAGCCCGAATTTGACATTGCCGAGAATACGACTCTCTACGGGGCAATTCGGTACGACGAACACCGTCGCCCGATGCGGGAGGTTATCCGCGACACCTATTTCGAAGGCGTCGGTCTTGTTCCAGGCAATCTCGAATTGATGGAGTTCGAGCACCAGACGCCGCGTGCGATGATGGATCGGAGCGCGAGGGGGCATGACCTTTTCTTTCGTCGCGTCGCTGGCGCGATAGACCAGGTGGCGGACGATTTCGACGTGGTCGTAATCGACTGCCCGCCGCAGTTGGGTTTTCTCACGATGGGTGCGCTGAATGCCGCCACGGGAATGCTGGTCACGGTCCACCCTCAGATGGTCGATATCGCGTCCATGAATCAATTTCTGCTCATGACGTCGGACTTGATGTCAGTGATCGAGGAGGCCGGAGGCGCGCTGGAATATGACTTCGTCCGCTATGTGGTCACCCGCCACGATCCTCGCGACGTGCCGGAGCTTGAGATTGTGAAACTCCTGCGCGACCTGTTTGGGGATGATGTTTTGAAATCGACTGCCTGGAAGTCCACTGCGATTGCAAATGCCGGTCTCAGCAAGCAGTCGTTGTTCGAGCTTCCCCGCGGCGCGTTCGGCCGAACCGTATATGATCGTGCGCTCGAGTCGGTGAATACGGTGAATGCAGAGATCATCGAGCTCATCAAAGGGGTGTGGGGCCGATGAGCAAGCGAACCGACGCCATCCGCTCGATGTTTGCAGTCAAGCCCAGCGACATGTTGTCTGCAGACAACGAGCCGCCTCGGCTTGCCCGCGTGTCGGCCGGATCTGTCCGGTCGCTGAAGGATACGTTCTCAGGCGTGGAACGCGAGAATGAGGAACTCCGCGCTCAGCTTGCAGCCGGACAGGTCGCGATCGAGCTCGATCCGAATCTGATTGATCCTTCGCCGCTGGCCGACCGGTTTGTCGAGCAAGATGCGGCGTCATTCGCGGCCCTGAAGGCTTCAATCCAGGAACGAGGCCAGGAGATACCGATCCTCGTTCGGGAGCACCCTGATTTCGTTGGACGTTATCAGAGCGCTTACGGACACCGGCGCGTCCAGGCCGCTAGAGCTCTCGGCATCCTTGTGCGGGCCTATGTCCGAAACCTCAGCGATGAAGAGCTTGTTATCGCCCAAGGTGTGGAGAATTCGGCGCGCGAAGATCTGAGCTTCGTGGAACGGGCAGTCTTTGCTGCCCGGCTGGAGGCTTCGGGATTCGAACGCGGCGTCATCCAAACCGCTCTCTCGATCGACCGCGCTGAGGTTTCCAAGCTTGTCGCGGTCGCGAAGAGCATTCCGTCTGACTTGGTCGAAGCCATCGGGCGTGCCCCAAAGATCGGACGCGGTCGATGGCTCACTCTCGCAGACGCCTTGAAGAATGCGGCGGCACTCAAGCGCGCCAGGACAAAGGCGGCAACCAATGATTTCGGCGGGCAATCAACCGACGAGCGGTTTCTAACCGTGTTGTCAGCTGCCAACAAGGCGACTGGCATGCCGCCCCAATCACCTCCTCGGCGATCGGTAACGTCTCGAGACGGCGCCGAGATCGCACAGGTGACCCTGTCGGGCACCAAACTCAAACTGACGATGAAATCTGCCGCGACCGAAGGGTTTGCGGCCTACCTCGTCGACCAGCTTCCGGACCTGTTCGAGGCCTATGCCGCGACAGTCGATCCGGAGGATCGCCGCGAGACGTGAGCCTCGCAACTGAAACCGACGTCAGGAGGTAGGTGGCAAAAGAAAAAGGCCCCCGAAACGGGACGTTCCGGAAGCCTTCTCTTCAAGTTTGGCGACTGAGAGAATCGCACTTCCACGAATCACCGTCAAGAGTCTCGCGAGAGATTTAGCGCCGTTTCGGCGAGCGGATTTCCTTTGCCCGAACCGAGGCAAAGAAATGGACCCACGACTCTCAACGACGCCTTTTGGGCGCCGATCGCTGACGCTTGCCCATGTGGCGAGTCAGATGGTTGCGAAAACACGGCCGCCGGAGAAGGCAGTTCATAAATGGAACGTCTTCCGGGCGATCTGCTCGGCCAAGGCTCGCATCGGGGTAACCGAGCGGGCGTTGGCTGTGCTCGACGCACTATTGACGTTTCACCCCGAGACCGTTCTGACCGGCGAGGGGCTCGTGGTTTTCCCCTCGAACCAGCAGCTGTGTCTGCGCGCGCATGGTATGCCGCCGGCGACGCTGCGGCGACATCTCGCTGTCCTGGTGGATTGTGGGCTGATCGTCCGTCGCGATAGCCCTAACGGCAAGCGCTACGCCCGCAAGGACAGGGCCGGGGAGATCGAGCTCGCTTTTGGCTTCGACCTCTCGCCGCTGGTCGTTCGGGCGGAGGAGTTCGAGGCCTTGGCCGATGAGGTCCTGGCCGAGGATCGGGCGCTCAAGCTGGTTCGTGAGCGGATCACGATCTGCCGGCGCGACATCGCCAAGATGATCGCGGTGGGCTTGGAAGAGGGCGTACCGACCCGCCGAGGAGGGCAGGGACCGGCCGACTGGACGGAGGTCTATGGGCTTTACAGGAGCATTATCGGGCGGATTCCGCGATCTGCCTCGCGGCAGGTTCTCGAGCCGATTGCCCAGGAGCTTTCGCTGTTGGCTGATGAAGTGCTCATCCTGTTGGAAGATCACACTAAAGCTCAAAATATGAGCGGCAATGAGTCTCATTCTGAGCGTCACATACAGAATTCAAATCCAGACTCCCTTACTGACCTTGAACCTCGCTTTCCAGAAAGCAGGGGGGCGATTGTCGAGATTGAACCGGAACCATCGAGGATGCCAGAGCGGATCTATCCGCTGGGAATGGTCCTCGACGCCTGCCCTGACATCATCGACTACTCCCGCGGGGGAATTGCGAACTGGCGCGATCTCGCCGCTGCTGTTGCTGTCGTTCGGCCCATGCTGGGTATCAGTCCCAGCGCCTGGTACGACGCGCAACGCGCACTCGGCGAGACCGAAGCTGCGGTTGTCGTAGCAGCCATTCTGCAGCGGGGTGAGGCGATCAACAGCGCCGGCGGCTATCTGCGCGGGCTGACCCGAAAGGCCGAGGTCGGGGAGTTTTCGCTCGGACCGATGCTGATGGCGCTGATTGGCAGCCGGAAACGCGAGAAGCAGCGAGCTTAGTCACTCATGCGAGATCGTCGACGCAAGAACGCTCAACGCGATGCTCAATCGGATGGGGTCAGCGTCTTGCGCTTTCCTGAAATGGGCACGCACTCCATAGTGCTTCGGTCGGGTTGAGTAAGGGGCGGTTATGGATCAGCTTCGCGTTTCAGAAGCCGTCGAGGCGGCTGCGAAGGCGCTGCACGAGTCGGTGCGCGATCCAAAACAGTTCCGTTGGGACGCCATGACCGAACAGTGGCGTGTCGAGATGCGCGCCTATGTGCGTCCGTGTGTGCTGGCTGCTCTGCGAGCCTCGGATGAATTCGTCGCGCGCCGCAATGATCGCCGTGTCCTGGAGAAGCGACCGCGTTTGGAGGTTGTGACGCGCTGAAGGTTCAGCCTGGTGGTCCGCGACCGCGTCACATGGGCCCGATGCTCAATCCGGTGTTCGATCTTTTCGGGCCTTGGAGCTGGATGGGATAGCGGCCTCGCGCATTTGCGCCTCCTTTTGCATGCGTATTCCGATGAAGCCGGACGGGTATTCCGACGCGAAGCCGGACAGGCATTCCAATTTGATGCCGGACGCTGTTCCGATCTGAAGCCGGCCGCGGCAGGGTGCCTTTGGGTCTGATTGATGATTGCCGTTGAGGCGGC
>DASYHC010000019.1:0-22009 GCA_035998995.1 Allobosea sp. | reverse complement strand
GGCGCCGGCATAGAGCGCGGCATGGCCGCTTTCGAGGCGCCCCGAGGACAGGCGGGCATCGAGGTCGAAGCGCGACTGGCTGTAGCCGCCGGCGACGCCGACCTTCAGCGAGGAGCCTGGCGCCTCATAGAGCATCAGATCCGCGCCGAGCAGGGCGCCGCCGGTGCGGCGCGACTGGCTCGCGGTATTGCCGTCGGCGTTGGTGTTGCCGGTGCCGCCAAAAGCCTCGCCCCAGAAGGAATCGCGCGGCTGCGGCACTGGCGCAGGCATCACCACCCCGCTTTTGCGACCGGGCAGATCGGCGCTGAAGTCGCCCGCGACCTGCCCCGGAGCCTGCGTCAGCAGCGGCCCGCGCAGATGCGCCAGGATCGTGTCGCGCACCAGCCGGCTCTCGTCGATCATCACGCTGACCGCCTGCGCATGGGCTTCGCCCGAGAGCAGGTCGAAGCCGGCGCGGGCCTCGGCCGCCGTACCCGAGAGCAGCGCGTCATAGACCGGATTGCCGGCGCCGAGCGCCTCGGCTGCGTTGGCGATGAAGCCCTGGTTGCGGGTTTTAGCGACGAAGGCTCGTCCCGAGCCGTTAGGGCCGAAGCTGGTCGCGGTGCGGGTCATCGTCAGGGTGATATTGTTGCTGCCATACGCCAGCGACGGCTCCAGGAAGACCAGGTTCGAAGTCACCTCGGCGAAACGGCCGGTGACACCGCCCGCCGCGGTCAGGATCGTGTAGGTCGTCGCCGCCGCGTAATTGCCGGCCTCGGCCAGCACCGCGACCCTGCCGCCCGCGATCGTGGCCGCGCCGGTTGCGACGATCCTGTCGCCCTGTCCGGCGGCGTTGACCTCGACCTGATAGGTCGAGCCGCTCGCGAAGGCGACATTGCCCGAGACACTCAGCGTCCCGATCGAGTTGCCCGGCGCCACCGTTGAACCGCTCGCGACCGCGAGTGTACCGATCGTGCCGGAGCCACCGAGCGTGCCGCCGCTCAAGCTCACCGAGCCGGTGATCGACCCGTTGACGACAAGCTTGCCGCCGGAGACCGTCGTCGCACCGGTATAGGTATTGGTGCCCGTCAGCGTCAGCGTGCCGGTGCCGGTCTTGTCGAGCGAGCCATTGCCGCTGATCGTGCCCGAGAACGTCGTCGAGGCGTTGTTGCTGCCTGCTCTCAGTTTCGTGCCGGTGCTGATCTGGACCGTCCCCGCGCCGGCGATAGAACCGGCGGTCACCGCGCCCAGCCCATCGCTGATCTCCAGCCCCGCGCCAGCGGCGATGTTGTAGTCCGAAGCCGCCGACATGGCCCTTGCGGCATCGATGAAGAGCGTGCCGGCCTCGACCGTGGTCGCGCCGGAATAGCTGCTGGCGCCGGTCAGGGTGAGCGTGCCGGCGCCCTGCTTGGTCAGGCCGCCCGTGCCGCTGATGGCGCCGTTAAAGCTGATCGCATTGCTGCGATTGAAGACGAGCTGGCCATGATTGACGACGTCGCCGAGGATCGAGCCGGTCGCACCGCCATTGCCGATCTGGAGCGTGCCGCCCGAGATCGTCGTGCCGCCGCTATAGGTGTTGGTTGCGGTCAGGATCAGAGTGCCGGCGCCGGCCTTGGTGAGCGAAGTGCCGTTCCAGCCGGTCGCAGGGTTCGCCGCCTGATCGGCCAGCACCGCCCCGACCGTGAAGCTGTCGGTGGCGTTGGTCAGCGTGAAGGTGCCGTGAGCGAGATTGTTGTGGGCGCTCCAGGCCAGGCCATAGCTGGCGAGATATTGCAGGCCGTCAGCCGATTTACGGGTGGAGAGGGTGAGGTAGTCCACCGTGCCGCTGAAGCCGCCGACGCTGATCCTGGCGAAGTCGCCGCTTATGCCGGAGGTGGTATCGATCAGCACCATGTCGAGCTGGCTCGCGTCGCTGATGCCGCTGAGGTTGAAGGTGACGCCATTGCCGATCGTGACGCTGTTGGCGGAGAGCGCGGGGCTGCTCGGGCCGACGGCGATGGACAGCGTGGTGGCGTTGCCGAAGGTCACGGTCTGCGCGACGGTCAGGGTCGTCGGCGCCTGGATCGCCAGCGTGCCGCCGGTAACGTTGATGCTGCCGGCCAGGTTGATGCCGCCGCCCGACGCGCCGTTGCCGAACTGGAGCGTGCCGGCCAAGATCGTCGTGCTGCCGGTATAGGTTTTGGCGCCGGTCAGGGTCAGCGTGCCCGTGCCGGTCTTGACCAGCGAGCCGCCAGCGCCGGAGATGTCGCCGCTCACCTCGGTCGAGAGGTTGTTCGAGCCCACCGTCAGCTCATTGGCGCCGAGGACGTAATTGCCGGCCCCGGCGATCGATCCCGCGCTCAGCTTGCCGTCGCCGTTCGGACCGGTGCTGCCCGAGAAATCGACCGTTCCGCCGGCATTGTTGACAAGGGTGGCGTTGCCCGCCGTGCTGGTGTTGTAGAATTTCAGCGTGCCGTCGTTGGTGATGGTAGCGTTGCCCGCCGTGCTGGCCGCGTTGAATTCCACCTGGCCGGTGTTGAAGATGGTGGCATTGCCGGCTGTGCTGGTATCGTAGAAGTACAGATTGTTGTTGTTGGTGATGGTGGCGCTGCCGGCCGTGCTGGCGTTGTTGAAGCTCAGGTAGTCACTATTGGTGATGGCGGCATTGCCCGCCGTGCTGGTACCGTAGAAGTACACATTGTGGTTGTTGGTGACGGTGGCGCTGCCCGCCGTGCTGGCGTCGAAGAAGACAAGGGCGTCGTTGTTGGTGATGGCTGCGCTGCTCGCCGTGCTGGTGCCGTTGAAGCGCAGGTTGCCGTTGTTGGTGATGGCGGCATCGCCCGCCGTGCTGGCATCGAAGAAGACAAGGGCGTCGTTGTTGATGATGGCGGCGCTGCTCGCCGTGCTGGTGCCGTAGAATCGCAGGTTGCCGCTGTTGGTGATGGCGGCATCGCCAGCCGTGCTGGCGTCGTAGAGATTCAGATCTCTGCCGCTGTTGTTGGTAATGGTGGCGCTGCCGGCTGTGCTGTTGGCGTAGAATTGCAGAGTGCCGTTGTTGGTGATGGTAGCATTGCCCGCCGTGCTGGTTGCGGAGAGCGACATGCTCCCGTTGTTGGTGATGACAGCACTGCCTGCCGTACCGTTGCTAGAGAAGGTAAGAATTCCAGCGGAATTGTTTGTGATGGTGGCGCTGCCGGCTGTGCTGTTGCCGTCGAAAGACAATCCATAACTGTTGAAGATTGTGGCGCTGCCCGCCGTACTGCTGCCGGCGAAAGCCATGCTGTAGGTGTTCGTGATGCTGGCGCTGCCGGCGGTGCTGGTGTCGTTGAACCCCCAGGAGCCGTGGTTGACGATGGTGGCGCTGCCCGCCGTGCTAGTGCCGTAGAACAGCGTCAGGCCGGAGCCGCTGTTGGTGAAGCTGCTCGTGCCGGCGCTGCTGGTGCCGCGGAAATATGTGCGCCCACTATTCGAGATCGTCGTGATGCCGCTCGTGTCGGCGTTGACGATATCGAATGTCGTCCCATTGCCGACGGCGACTGTTCCCAGAATGGTGCCGGTGCTGCCGGCCGTGCCAAGCTGCAACGTTCCGCCGGAGATCGTCGTGCCGCCGCTATAGGTATTGGTCCCCGATAAGGTCAGCATGCCCGCGCCCGTCTTGACCAGCGAGCCGCTGCCAGAGATCACGCCGCTCACCTCGGTCGAGAGATTGTTCGAGCCGACCGTGAACTGCTTGGCGCCGATGACGTAGTTGCCGGCGCCCTCGATCGAGCCGGCCGTCATCGCGGCCAATCCGGCGGGGTCCGAGATATCCACCGTGCCACCGGCCTGGGTGATGAAGCGCGCTCCGGCGCTGCTGCTACCGGCGATGAACTGGGTCGTCGCCCCGGCGGCCGTCGTGATCGTCGCCGTGCCAGCCGTGCTGAAGCCGCGAAAGATCAGGCTGCTCTCGTTGACGATGGTCGCGCTGTCGGCCGAGCTGCTGTCATAGAAGATCAGGCTGTTCTTGTTGGTGATGGTGGCGCTGCCGGCGTTGCTCGTGTCGTAGAAGCTCAGGCTGCCAGTGTTGGTGATGGACGCGTTTCCAGCCGTGCTCGACGTGTGGAAGTTGATCAGGCCGGCACCAGTGTTGACGATTGTCGCGTTGCCGGCCGTGCTGTCGTCATAGAACAGCAGGTAAGCCGTGTTGGTGATGGTGGCGTTGCCGGCCGTGCTGGTGTCGTGGAACTGCGTGAAGAAGCTGTTCGTGATCGAGGCGCTGCCCGCGGAGCTGGCGTTCCGGAAATAGAGGTCGCCGCTGTTGCTGATGGTCGCGCTGCCCGCCGTGGCGGTGTCGTGGAAATTCACCGTGCCGTTGTTGGTGATGGTGGCACTGCCCGCCGTGCTGCTGCCGTAAAAATGCAGAACGCCGCTGTTGTTGGTGATGGTGGCATTACCCGCCGTGCTGGTGTTCAGGAAAGACAGGCTGCCGCCGTTGCTGGTGATGGTTGCGCTGCCCGCGCTCGTGGCATTGCGGAAATGCGTCGAGCCATTGTTCGAGATCGTCGTGATGCCGCTCGTGCCGGCGTTGACGATATCGAATGTCGCCCCATTGCCGACGGTGACTGTCCCCAGAATGACTCCGGTCCCACCGGCAGTGCCGAGCTGCAACGTTCCGCCATTGATGGTGGTGCCGCCGGTATAGGTGTTGGCGCCGGCCAGGGTCAGCGTGCCCGTGCCGGTCTTGACCAGCGAGCCGCCGGTGCCGGAGATGACGCCGCTCACCTCGGTCGAGAGGTTGTTCGAGCCGACCGTCAGTTCGTTGGCGCCGAGGAGGTAATTGCCGGCCCCCGCGATTGATCCAGCGCTCAGCTTGCCGTCGCCGTTCGGTCCGGTGCTGTTCGAGAAGTCGACCGTGCCTCCGGCATTGTTGACAAGGGAGGCACTGCCCGCCGTGCTGGTACCGCGGAAAATCAGAGAAGCGTTATTGGTGATAGTGGCGCTTCCGGCTGTGCTGCTGCCGTCGAATTCCAGCACGCCGTTGTTCGTGATGGTGGCGCTGCCGGCCGTGCTGTTGCTATAGAAATACAAACGGTTGTTGTTGGTGATGGCGGCGCTGCCCCCCGTGCTGACATCGACGAAAGCCATGACGTTGTCGTTGAAGATGGTAGCGCTGCCGGCCGTGCTGGCGTTCAAGAAGGCCACCCCGCCGCTGGGGTTGAAGATGGTGGCGTTGCCCGCGCTGCTCGTGTCGTAGAAGCTCAGCGTGCCATAATTGGTGATGGTCGCGTTGCCCGCCGAGCTGCTGTCGTGGAACACCAGGTAGAGGTTGTACGTGATCGAGGCGCTGCCCGCTGAACTGGCGTTCCAGAAATAGAGCTCGCCGCTGTTGCTGATGGTCGCGCTGCCGCCGTTGACGACGATACCTGCGCCGGTGAACTCGAGCCTCCGGGTGTTGCTGAAGCTGTAGTTCGCGGCATTGGCGTTGAACGTCCAGCCACCGGAGCTTCCGTCGGAGCCCAACGTCAGAGCGGTCGTGTTCGAGGTGCCGAAGGTGGCCGTGCCGGTCGGCACGCCTGCGCTCCAGTTGTTCGCGTCGAAGAAGTCGCCCGACCCCGGATTGGTCAACCAGGTTGCGTCCTGCGCGTGAGCAGGGGCGACGAGCGCCGTACCGGCGAGCAGCGCCAGCCGCAGGGCCAAGCTGCCCCATTTTCCATCGAGAAGCGGTATAGCCACGTCTTGTTCCCCGGCCGCTGCAGAAGGCTTACGCGAGGGCACCGGCAAGGCAATGAACGGCCATTCACAACCCGGCAAATCGATCCGGTGTGGCGGATTTGCCGCGTCCCGGCCTCGAAAGCCTGCGCATCGGTGCAGAACCGACTATCAGCGCATGCCCGCTGACTTGAGGGCCAACCGCGCTATAACCGGGCAAAGGCCTCATCCGAGCCGGGAGGACATCATGCTCGCCAACGCGCCCCGCCCCTTCAATTTCGACCTCGGCGAGACCGCCGACGCGATCCGCGACACCGTCCATGCCTTCGCGCAGGAGAAGATCGCCCCGCGCGCCGAGGAGATCGACCGGACCAACCAGTTCCCGCGCGATCTCTGGCCGGAAATGGGCGCGCTCGGCCTGCACGGCATCACCGTCCCTGAGGAATATGGCGGCGCCGGCCTCGGCTATCTCGAGCATTGCGTCGCGATCGAGGAGGTCTCGCGCGCCTCGGCCTCGGTCGGCCTCAGCTACGGCGCCCATTCCAATCTCTGCGTCAACCAGATCGCCCGCAACGGCAATCACGCGCAGAAGAAGAAATACCTGCCCAAGCTGATCTCGGGCGAGCATGTCGGCGCGCTCGCCATGTCGGAGCCGGGCTCGGGCTCCGACGTCGTCTCGATGAAGACCAGGGCGGTGAAGAAGGGCGACCGCTATGTCCTGACCGGCAACAAGATGTGGATCACCAACGGCCCGATCGCCGAGACCCTGGTGGTCTACGCCAAGACCGATCCAGAGGCCGGCCCGAAGGGCATCACAGCCTTCCTGATCGAAAAGGGCATGAAGGGTTTCTCGACCCATCAGAAGCTCGACAAGCTCGGCATGCGCGGCTCCGACACCTGCGAGCTCGTCTTCGAGGACTGCGAGGTTCCCGAGGAGAATGTGCTCGGCTCGGTCGGCCGCGGCGTCAACGTGCTGATGAGCGGGCTCGACTATGAGCGCGTCGTGCTCTCGGCCGGCCCGCTCGGCATCATGCAGGCGGCGATGGACATCGTCCTGCCCTATATCCACGAGCGCAAGCAGTTCGGCCAGTCGATCGGCGAGTTCCAGCTGGTCCAGGGCAAAGTCGCCGACATGTACGTCGCGATGAACTCGTGCAAGGCCTATGTCTACGCCGTCGCCAAGGCCTGCGACCGCGCCGAGACCACCCGCGAGGACGCAGCCGGCGCCATCCTGATCGCAGCCGAGAAGGCGACCCAGCTCGCGCTCGACGCGATCCAGCTGCTCGGCGGCAACGGCTACATCAACGACTATCCGACCGGGCGGCTGCTCAGGGACGCCAAGCTCTACGAGATTGGCGCCGGCACCAGCGAGATCCGGCGCATGCTGATCGGCCGGGAACTGTTCAACAAGACGAAGTGAGGGGCTCGCAGAGCGCGTCATGCTCGGGCTTGACCCGAGCATCCCGGGACGAGAAGCCTGCGCAGAGAACAAGCGCCTTCCCGTCCTGAGATTCTCGGGTCTGCGCTTCGCTCCGCCCGAGAATGACGTGGTGCCGACATGCCCCTCTACTTCGCCTATGGCGCCAATATGGACGTCGCCGCCATGCGCCAGCGCTGCCCGCGCTCGACGGCGCTCGGCCTCGCCCGCTTGCCGCGCCACCGCTTCATCATCACCACCGACGGCTATGCCTCGGTGATCCGCGATCCGCGCGAGAGCGTCCATGGCGTGCTCTGGGATTGCGCGCTCGGCGACATCCGCACGCTCGACAAGTTCGAGGAGCTCGCCAGCGGCCTCTACGTCAAGATCAGCCAGCCGGTGATCGTCGAGGGCGGCGCCAAGCGGGCGCTGATCTATATCGGGCGCAGCGGGCAGATCGGCCGGCCCCGCCCGGGCTACCTTGAAGACATCGTCGCCAGCGCCAGAAGCTGGGCCCTGCCAGAGACTTACCTCGCCGGCATGAATCGCTTTCTGAACAAGCCGATTCAGGATGGCGAGCCGATGAATCGAGATCTGAGCGAGCCGCTAACGGCCGGCCCGGTCGCTGGCGTCAGGCCGCGTGCCGCAGCCCCGAACGTGGCAAATCGCACCGGCAAATCCTCCGAATAGTTCGAATTTCGAAAGAGCGACGCTGGCGCATGCGCGCCATGCGCGAGCCCTCCCCGGCAGCGAAAGCCGCGCTGGCCGGGACAGGCAGGAGGCGTCCGGACAGGATCCGGGCTCCTTTCCCGAACTGTCTCGATGGAGGCCCCAATGAGCGGAATCGTCGGCTGGATCACCGGCAAGATCAAATGGCTGCTGCTGATCGCAGCGATTGGAGGACCGGTCCTCGCCTTCTTCAGCTGGCAGGATGGCGAGCGCGTCAGGACGATCGCAGCCAAGGGCATCGAGGCCCAGGCCTCGGTCGAGGGCGCGACCCGCACCAAACGCCGCCGCGGCGGCACCAGCTATTCCGTCGACCTCGCCTGGAAGGATGCCGCCGGCAAGGACCGCACCGCCGAGAAGATCTCGGTCTCGACCCAGTTTGCCAATCGCATCATCAGCAACGACAAGCTCACCGTCGACATGCTGAAGATCAAATACCTGCCGGACGAGCCCGGCAAGGATGCGGTGATCATCGCCGAGGACGCAGCCAAGCAGGCCGATCAGGACAGCGAGATGATCTATGTCGGCGCCGGAGCCGGCGCGATCGGCATCCTCGGCTCGGGACTGTTCTTCCTGCTCGGTCGCCGTCGCTCGGACAGCGGAGAACAGGCCGCCTGATCGCAACGATCTCGACATGAAAAAGGGCCGCTCGCGCGGCCCTTTCCGTTTGCGTGGGTTCAGGCCACCAGTCCCTTGGCCAGCTCGCTGACCTGCTTCTCGAACAGCGCCCGGTAGATGCCGCCGTCATGGCTCAGCAGCGCCTCATGCCGGCCCTCTTCCACGACCTTGCCGCGGTCGAAGACCAGGATGCGGTCCATGGCGCGCACCGTCGAGAGCCGGTGGGCGATGACGATGGTGGTGCGGCCTTCCATCAGCCGCTCCATCGCCTCCTGGATCAGCGCCTCCGATTCCGAATCAAGGCTCGAGGTCGCCTCGTCCAGGATCAGGATCGGCGCATCGGCCAGGAAGGCGCGCGCCAGCGCCACCCTTTGCCGCTCGCCGCCCGAGAGCTTGACGCCGCGCTCGCCGACGAGCGTGCCGTAGCCCTTGGGCAGGCGCATGATGAACTCATGCGCGTTCGCGAGCATCGCCGCCTGCTCGATCTGCGCCATGCTGGCGCCGGGCCGGCCATAGGCGATGTTCTCCGCCAGCGAGCGGTGGAACAGCACCGGCTCCTGCTGCACGATCGCGATCTGCGCGCGCAGGGAGGCCTGCGTCGCCGAGGCGATGTCACGCCCGTCGATCGCGATGCGCCCGTCGGTGACGTCGTAGAGACGCTGCACCAGCTTGACGAAGGTCGTCTTGCCGGAGCCGGAGCGCCCGACAAGGCCGACCTTCTCGCCGGCTTTGATCGTCAGCGAGAAATCGCGATAGAGCGGCTCGATGTGGCCTCCATAGTGGAAGGTCACCCGCTCGAAGGCGATCTCGCCGGCGGTCACGTCCATCGCCGTAGAACCCGGACGATCCGGCACGCCGAAGGGCAGCGAATGCATCGCGACGAGCTCCTCCATGTCGTTCACCGAACGCTGGAGGTTGTGGACGTGCTGGCCGACATCGCGCAGATAGCCATGCACCACGGCATAGCTGGTCAGCACGAAGGCGACGTCGCCGGGCGAGGCCTGGCCATTGGCCCAGAGCCAGATCACCAAGCCGATCACCGCGGCCCGCAGCGCCAACAGCACGAACTGCTGCGCAGTGCCCGACCAGGTTCCACGCACCCAGGTCCGCCGCGTCCGCCCCGCCCACTTCGCCAGCACGCCCGAGAGACGGCTGTCCTCGCGGGCTTCGGCGCCGAAGGCCTTGACCACCGGATTGCACGAGATCGAGTCAGCCAGCGCGCCGCCGAGCCGCGTGTCCCAGCTGTTGGCGAGCGTCGCCGCCGGCGCGACGAAGCGCAGCGACAGCACCATCGTCACGGCGCAGTAGATCACCGCGCCGGCAAAGACGACTGCGCCCATCGCCGGCCAATGCCAGGCCAGCAGCATCGTGGTGCCGAGCAGCACGATCAGCGACGGCAGCAGCGCGATCACGATCGTGTCGGTGAGCAGGTCGAGCGCCCACATGCCACGCGTAATCTTCCGGACTGTCGAGCCGGCAAAATTGTTGGCGTGCCAGTCGGTCGAGAAGCGCTGCAGGCGCGCGAAAGCCTCGCGCGCCACATCGCTCATGGTCCGCAGCGTCATCGTGGTGATGCCGATGAAGGACAGATGCCGGAAGAACACCGTGCCCGCACCAAGCGCGATCATCATGGCGAGCGCCGCGAGCGCGGCATCAAGCCCGCTCGCCTTATCGCCGGCGACAGCATCGACCAGCCGCCCGGCATAGAGCGGCATGAAGAGGTCGGCGGCGGTCGCCGCCATCACTGTGAAGACGACTCCTGCGACACGCCAGCGCTGGCGACCCCAATGCGAAAATGTGAAGCCGAGAACGGCCCGGAACGGCTCCTGCCGCTCCGTCTTGGGAGAAAGAGACATGAAAGCATCCGGTCCCGAGAGACCGGCTCCAAATTCAGGCGAAGCGCGACAAGGGTCGCGGCTTCAGAAAACGCGTTTGGAAATGATGGCTCGGGCCGCCGGAAAGGCGGGCCTCGTGCTGATCCGACCTAGTGGTGGCGGGACCGCATGGCGGGAGCGACGATGGTTGCGAATTCCATTCAGCCCTCCCTTTCCTGAGTTGGAGCCAAGGCAAGCAAGATGCCTGACGCCCGCTTATTGTGCAAGCCGCGTCGGATGCATGGCGTGGTTGCAGGCGAAACCGATCAGGCTCCGCATTGCGGTCACAAAAGATCGGGCCGCAGTTTCGACTATGGCAATCCGAGAAATTGGAACGGAACGGCGACCTGGAAGCTTCCGCTCGCTTCGCCGGCGAAGGTGCGGGTCTGGTTCTCGCCGAGATCGAGCTTCATCACTCTGCCGCGCTCAGGCGAGAAGTCGATCTTGCGCAGATCGACCCAGAACGTGTTCGGCGTCAGCGCGGATTCGAAGAAGTAGAGCTTGCGCTTGTGGTCGATCACCGTGCGCCAACGCGTCGAGGAAATATTGGGCTCATCAGCCGTGGTGATCCCAAACGGCACCGAGGCATTGCGAATCACGCTGAAGACGCTGGCGACCGCAATGGTGGGATCCTCGAATTTGGGAATGGCGTTGATGTAGAAGGAAGCTCGCGCGAAACGATCAGCTGCACGATTGGTCCCCGGCAGCATGACCGTCCCACCGATCTGCTTCCAGTATGCGTTCAGCGCCAGCTGTTCGTCGAAGATCGGCGAGTTGGTCATCACCTGATAGGCCGGGCCGTGATGGATGACGAGCTTGCCGGCGATGTATTCGAAGATGGCACTATCGCCGCTGGCATCGGACAGCGACAGATGCAGGGTGGCGAGCCGGTTCTCGCCCGGAACCTTGTCGGTCACGATGACGAACGGCTCGGCGCGCAACGCGGCGACCGCTTCCTCGACCGTTGCGAAGTTGTCGAGCGCATACTGAGCCCAGGCGGCGATGCTGAGCCCCGGCTTCGATCTGTCGAAGACCGGATATTGCGACTCGACCAGCCACAGCACATTCGCGGCCAGCCCCGCCTCGTTGAGACCGTCGGTCGTCGAGATGTCGTAGCCGGAGGCGATCACACTGCCATAGCGCGACCTCCAGCGCAGCGAGTTAGGACCGGCCTCGCCACTCCGCTCCATGCCCCTCGGGAAAATCCAGAGATTGGTCGCGATGTCATTGCGCCAATCCATCGAGCGGGCGGTGATCACCATCCCGTCCCGGCCGAGATAGACTGCCCGCGTACAGGCTTCGGCATGGGCCGAAGCAGCGGCCGCCAGCGATAGCGACAGCGCCGCGGCGCGCATGGCCTGCCAGGAAGCACCGAACATGGCGTGATCTCCTGCGATCTTCGCGGCGATCATAGCGTCTGGGCGCTTGATCAGCCACGAACAGCTACCACAACAGCGCCAGCAGCCTCATCCCGATCACCAGCAGGAAGGCGGCGATGACCGTGCCGAGCACGCGCTGGCGCTTGGCCCGGTCGGGAAGGCGCTTCGCCAGCAGGCGGCCAAGCGGTTTGCGGAAGACGAAGCAGACGACCAGGAAAACGACGATGTAATGAGACAAGCGCCGGGCTCAGCCTTGATTCGGCGCGGGCGCATCCACCGGCGCGCCGGCCTTCTTCCAGGCGCCGAAACCACCCTCGACATGCGCGACCGGGTTCAGGCCCATATCCTGCGCCGTCTTGGCGGCGAGCGCCGAACGCCAGCCGCCGGCACAGAAGAACACGAACTGCTTGTCCTCCTGGAAGACAGGCTTGGCATAAGGGCTTTCCGGGTCGATCCAGAATTCGAGCATGCCGCGCGGGCAATGGAAGGCGCCGGGCATGCGCCCTTCCCGCTCGAGTTCGCGCGGATCGCGCAGATCGACGAAGACGACATCGTCGCGACCGACCAGCGTCTTCGCCTCCTCGACCGAAAGCGTCGTCACCGCGGCTTCCGCCTCGGCCAGCAGCGCCTTGTAGCCCTTGGTGATCGTCTGCGGCATGGCCGGCCCTTCCCTTGCGAGGCCGGCAAGGTGGCTGCTGCCGTGGCTGGCGTCAATCGACAGGCTTGCGGGCGCGCACCGGCCTCGCCAATCTGCCGGCCGGAGGGGCTCATGGCTGGATTCGGACTGCTCGACCTGATCGCGATCTCCTTCTTCGCCGCCGCCTGGATCGGCTATCTTCTCGCGGTCGAGATCGGCCCGCACGCAAAGCGCAGCCTCAACACGCTGATGAACGAGCGGCGCGAGCGCTGGATCATGGAATCGGTCAAGCGCGAGAACCGGATCATCGACACACAGGTGATGAACGGCCTGCAGAACGGCACCGCCTTCTTCGCCTCGACCTCGCTGATCGCCATCGGCGGCTCGCTGACGCTGCTGCAATCGGCCGACCGCGTCGTCCAGATCTTCGCCGACCTGCCCTTCGCCACGACGACGACCCGTGCCGCCTGGGAAATCAAGGTGATCGGCCTCGCGGTGATCTTCGCCTATGCCTTCTTCAAGTTCGGCTGGAGCTACCGGCTGTTCAACTACTGCGCCATCCTGATCGGCGCGATCCCGCCGCATACGGAGGCCGACAAGCCGGAGACGGTCGCTGCCGCGCGCGAGGCCGTCGCGATGAACATCGCCGCCGGGCTGCACTTCAACCGCGGCCAGCGCGCCTTCTTCTTCGCGCTCGCCTATCTCGGCTGGTTCATCTCGCCCTGGCTCTTCCTGATCGCGACCGCAGCGGTGCTGACGGTGATGTGGCGCCGGCAATTCGCCTCGGATTCAGCGGCCGCGGTCGGCGCGGGACGTCGCGCCGCTTGACGAAACCCGTCGCCGCGCTCAGCAAGCGGCATGACTACACCGACAGATGACGAGCTTGCCGAGACGATCCTGCGCCTCACCAACGAGCGAGGTGACCGGACAACCTCGCCGATGGATATCGCCCGCGCCATCGGCGGCGACCACCCCGATGGCTGGGGCCCGCTGATGCAGCCGATCCGCCGAGTCGCGGTGCAATTGATGAAGGACGGCAGGCTGGTGATAACCCGAAAAGGGCGCCCGGTCGATCCCGACGAGTTCCGCGGCGTCTATCGCCTGCGCCTGCCGGGCGATGATGTGGCCGCCCAGAACTAGGCATCCTGCGGCAATCAGCGTGCCAGGAACCGCGGCCACAGTCTGCGGCAGCGATTGCCCGCCCCTGCTTCAAGCAGCCTAGAATGGTCGAGGACGCCGTCGGCGGCTGCGCTGCCAGCCCGCACCAAGCTGCTTCAACTGCAACAAAAAAGAGGCCGGGGAACGCCCCTGCCTCTTGCCACTATCATCGTCTAACGCACCGCCGGGCTTGCGGCAAGCCCCCCTCCATGGCCTAGGAACGCTGCCCTCAGCCTGAACCTCAGGCCAAAGGGAGTAGGAAAATGCGTGTCTTGTTATCGACTTACGGCTCGCGCGGCGATGTCGAGCCCATGGCGGCGCTGGCCGTGCAATTGCAGGCGCTCGGCGTCGAAGCCGTGGTGTCCGCTCCGCCCGACCAAGAGTTCATCGACCTCGCGGCGCGGGCCAAGGTGCCACTCGCGCCGGCCTTCACGCCGGTTCGCCAATGGATCGAGTCAGCGAAGCGGTCGCCAATCGACCTGCCCGCATTCGCGGCCCGGATGGTCGCAGCGCAATACGAGGCGATCGACGCAGCCGCAGCGGGCTGCGATGCGATCGTCGCGACCGGTCTCATGCCCTCGGCAGGTGCCGCGCAATGCGTCGCCGAGATGCGCGGGATCGCCTATCTGCATGCGAGCTTCTGTCCGCTCTTCCTGCCCTCGGAGCACCATCGGCCCTACCCTTACCCCGGCCATCCCCTGCCGCCGGACGTGACCGATACTCGCGTCCTGTGGGACCTGAACATCGCGGTGATGAACGCCCTGTTCGGCGGCGCGATCAACGGACAGCGCACGGCGATCGGCTTGCCGGAGGTTTCGAACATCCGCGATCACCTCTTCACGGAGCGGCCATTGCTCGCATCCGACCCAGTCCTCTGGCCCTGGCGGCCGACGGAACTCTGCGCCGCCGTGCAGACCGGCGCCTGGGTCCTGCCGGATGCTCGCCCACTCCCGGTCGAGCTGCAGGCATTCATCGAGGCCGGCGCGCCACCGGTCTATGTCGGCTTCGGCAGCATGGCCATGGATGCTGCAAGGGATGCCGCCCGGGTGGCGGTCGCGGCGCTCCGTGCCCAAGGACAACGCGCAGTGCTCTTGCGGGGCTGGGCCGAGCTGGGGCCGATCGACGATGCCGACGATTGCTTCGTCATCGGCGACGTCAACCAGCAGGCGCTGTTCCCGCGGATGGCGGCCGTCATGCACCATGGCGGCGCCGGCACGACGACGGCGGCGACCAGAGCAGGCGCACCGCAGGTGATCGTCCCGCAGATCGTCGACCAGCCCTTCTGGGCGGGCCGGGTGGCGGGGCTGGGCATCGGCGCGGCTCATGATGGTCCGACGCCCAGCTTCGAGTCGCTATCGGCTGCCCTCGCCACGGCGCTGGCACCCGGGACCGGAACACGCGCGCCCGCCGTGGCGCGCACGATCCGCAGCGATGGAGCGGAGGTGGCTGCGAAACTGCTGCTCGACGCGATCAGCCGGGAAAGGCCCCTCTCCTAGCGCCGCATCGCCGCCTGCGCCGGCCCGGGGAACAGCGCATCCGTATAGCCGGCGAGATAATAGGCGACGAGCCCGGCCCATTCCTTGAAGGCGTCGTCCGAGATATCGAGCCCGCGCGCCGCCTTGCGGTAGGGACGCAGGTAGTCAGCCTGTGTGCCTGCGGACAGGAAATCGACCGGAAAGGCCTCGACCTGGAAACCCGCCTTGCGGAACACGCCCATGGCGCGCGGCATGTGCCAGGCCGAGGTCACCAGCAGCCAACGTTCGCCGGGCTTGGGATCGACCAGCCGGCGGGTGAACACCGCGTTCTCGACGGTGTTACGCGACTTGTCCTCGAGGACAAGGCGGTTCTCCGGCAGCCCGAGCCCGAGGAAGAGCAGGCGAGCGCCATCCGCCTCGGTCCGCACCACCGGCGAGAGCAGATTGGCACCGCCGCCGGTGAAGACCAGCTTGGCTTCCGGATGGGCTCGCGCGAGCTCGACCGCCTTGGTCATCCGCGCCGCAGCATTGTTGAGCACGATGTCCTCGCGCGCCACGCCGATCGCCCCGCCGAGCACGATAATGCCGTCGACCTTGCCGGAATTCACCGCCTGCTGCGGAAAGCGATCCTCCAGCGGCCTGACGACGATGCGCGGCAGCGGACTGAAGGCGAGCAGGCCGAGCACAAACACGCAGATCAGCCCGAGCCAGCGTCCTGGCCCGGAAAAGCGCGTGAAGGCGAGCAGGCTCGCCAGCACGAGCCCGCCAATGGCGAGGTTCACCGGCGAGGCCAGGAACCAGAGGATCTTTGAGAGGGCGAAGAACATGATTTTCTTGAACAGACCCGCCTCCCTTACGCTGAGAAAGCTGACAGGCCGTTAGGAAACGGCGCAGCGCGGTCGGGGTTCGGTGCGGGATTGCGTTCACGTTGCGGTGAATGACCGCCGTGCCGTCATTCTCGGGCTGAGCGAAGCGCAGACCCGAGAATCTCGTGACGAGAAGGCGCTGGCCGGCGCTTCTTCCGGTCAGAGATGCTCGGGTCAAGCCCGAGCATGACGAGGCAAATGTTACCTGATGATCTGCGGCGGCTGCGCCGGCGGGCGGCGGGTCTGCCGCGCCGCGAAGCGCTCGACCTCAAGCGCCCGCTCGGCGACCTCGCGCAATTCGCAGCCGGCCTGGAGCCCGGCCGAACGCGCCGGCGGCTGGGCGGCGCCGTAGAAGGCGCATTTCTGCACGGCATAGCTCTGCCAGGCGAGCTGCAGCGCCGCGAACTGGCTGCGCGCCCCGGCATCGAGGGTCCGCCCCAGCGCCGCGCCTGCCAGCGTCAAGCGCTCGCGCCAGACCGCCTCCTCGCGCCGCGCACAGCTGATCTCGGCCTGGGGCCGATCATTCACCGAGGCGGCGCTGACGCAGGGCACCGCGACGAGGCCGATGCAAGCCGGGCTCGCGGTGGGGCCCTGCCGGACGCAATTCGCCACCTGCATGCGGTCGGCGGACTGCACCGGATTGGTTGGCACCTGCGCGAGCGCCGCCGTGCAGCCAAGCTGCACCATCAGGACCGGAATGACGAGAAAACTGCGCATGGCAGCGATCATGACGGCCAAATCGGCCGGGTCAAGCGTAGCCCACCTCGCTCACGAGATCGGCAACGGCAGTGCCGGCCCTGCTGCCGGGCGCACCGAAACCTGCGCATACCAACGCCGGATATTGGGCCAGTCCTTCTGCGGCACCGGCATATTGAACCAGCGATGCGCACCCGGAGCCACCGTGATGTCCGCCATGCCGAAGCGCTCATTGGCGAGATAGGTACGCCCCTCCAGATGCGCGTCGAGAATGTCGAGCTTGGCCTCGGTCTTGGCGATCGAATCCGCGATCGCGGCAGGATCTTGCCGCGCCGGGTCCTTGCGGACCAGCCCCCAGAAAGCCGGCGTCAATGCCGGCTGGAGCGAGGTATTCATCCAGTCCATCCAGCGATCGGCCTCGGCCCGCTTTGCGGGCTCCTCCTCCCAGATCCAGCCGGCGCCATAGCGGGCGGCGAGATAGCGCACGATGCTGTTCGATTCCCAGATGACGACCTCGCCATCCTCAAGCGTCGGGACCAGTCCGTTAGGGTTTCTGGCGAGATAGGCCGGCTCGCGATTGCCGCCGAACTTGCCGCCGACATCGATGCGCTCGAAAGGCTGGCCAACCTCGCCGGCGGCCCAGACCGCCTTCTGCACATTGATCGAGCTGATCCGTCCCCAGATCGTCAGCATGGTCGCCACCTTCGCGTGATAGGGCGGCGACAATCATCCGGCGGTCCTGCGAAGGCAAGCGCCTTAGGCGAATTCCATGATGACGGCATCAACGGCCAGCGAGTCGCCCTCCTTCGCCAAGATCTTGGCGATGGTGACGTCCTTCTCGGCGCGCAGCACGTTCTCCATCTTCATCGCCTCGACCATGGCGAGCGGCTCGCCAGCTTTGACCTCCTGGCCGACGCTGACCAGCAGCGCCTTGACCAGTCCGGGCATCGGGCAGAGCAGCACCTTGCCGGTATCGGCCGCGGCCTTTTCCGGCATCAGCGCCGCCAGCTCGGCCTCGCGCGGCGTGTAGACATGGGCGTTGGCATAGGCGCCGGCATGGCCGAGCGAAACGCCGTTGAGGATCGGCCGGACCTGCGCCGCAATCGCTACCCCGTCGAGCGTGCCGCGCCAGACCGGCTCGCCCGGCCGCCAGTCGCTCGCAATGGTGAGGCTGCGCTCGGGGAATGCGATCGTAACCGCCCCACCCTGCTCCGAGACCTGCCCCTCGAAACGCTCGCCGCCGAGCGAGACGATGCGGGTGCGCTCGAACTCGACCTTGCGCCAGCCTTCCATCTGCGCCGAGACGTTGCGCTTGCGGCTGTTGAGCCGGTGGTCGCAGGCAATCGCGATCGCCGCCATGCGCAGCGCGATCTCGCCTTCCGGCTGCGGCAGCGAGAACCCTTCCGGGAACTCCTCGGCGATGAAGCCGGTCGAGAGATTGCCCGAGATCCAGCGCGGATGCTGCATCACGGCCGCAACGAACGGGATGTTGTGGCGGATGCCGTCGATGGCGAAGGCATCGAGCGCGCGCGCCTGCGCCTTGATCGCCGCCTCGCGCGTCGGGGCATGTGTCACCAGCTTGGCGATCATCGGGTCGTAGTAGATCGAGATCTCGCCGCCCTCGAACACGCCGGTGTCGTTGCGGACGGTCGCATCGCCGTCCGGCCCCTCGCTCGGCGGGCGATAGGTGACGAGCCGGCCGGTCGAGGGCAGGAAGTTGCGGGTCGGGTCCTCGGCATAGACCCGGCTCTCCACGGCCCAGCCATTGAGCTTTACATCCGCCTGCGAAATCGCGAGCTTCTCGCCATAGGCGACGCGGATCATCTGCTCGACCAGGTCGATGCCGGTGATCATCTCGGTGACGGGATGCTCGACCTGCAGGCGGGTGTTCATCTCCAGGAAGTAGAACGACTTGTCCTGGCCGGCGACGAACTCGACCGTGCCGGCGCTGTCATAGTTCACCGCCTTGGCCAGCGCGACCGCCTGCTCGCCCATCTTGCGGCGGGTCGCCTCGTCGAGCAGCGGCGACGGCGCCTCTTCCAGGACTTTCTGATTGCGGCGCTGAATCGAGCATTCGCGCTCGCCGAGATAGATAACGTTGCCGTGCTTGTCGCCGAGAACCTGGATCTCGATATGGCGGGGATCGACGATGAACTTCTCGACGAAGACGCGGTCGTCGCCGAATGAGGACGCCGCCTCTGATTTCGCCCGGGCAAAACCGTCGGCGACCTCGCCGGCCGAGTGGGCGATGCGCATGCCCTTGCCGCCGCCGCCGGCCGAGGCCTTGATCATCACGGGGTAGCCGATCTCATCGGCGATCTTGACCGCATGCTCGGGGTTCTCGATCACGCCGAGATAGCCCGGAACCGTCGAGACATTGGCGGCAGCCGCCGCCTTCTTCGATTCGATCTTGTCGCCCATCGCGGCGATCGCGCCGGGATTGGGGCCGATGAAGACGATGCCGTTCTCCTTCAACGCCTTGGCGAAGGCCTCGCGCTCAGAGAGGAAGCCGTAGCCGGGATGGACGGCCTCAGCCCCCGTCTGCTTGCAGGCGGCGATGATCTTGTCGATCTGGAGATAGGATTCGGCGGCTGGGGCTGCGCCGATATGCACGGCTTCGTCCGCCATCTCGACATGCAGCGCATCGCGATCGGCATCGGAATAGACCGCCACCGTCTTGATGCCCATGCGCTTGGCCGTCTTGATGACGCGGCAGGCGATCTCGCCACGGTTCGCGATCAGAATCTTCGAGAACATGCGTGGCTTCCCCCAGACCCGGTGCCTTCACTGTGCAGTGCGGGATTTACGGGAGGCAAGCGCATCCGTCCACTGATGCGAAAGTTTTGTAACGTGCGTGAAGGCCCGGCCGCGGCCGGGCGTGAGCGCCCGAACACCTGACTTCATCGTCATTGTGAGCGTAAGCGAAGCAATCCAAGAGCCGCAGTGCTCTACGTCCCCCTGGATTGCTTCGTCGCTATGCTCCTCGCAATGACGAGAATTCCGGCTCAGCTCGCGAGCACGACTCGCTGGGCGATCGGGGCGGTGGAAATCCGGGCATCGGCCTTGCGCAGGGCGAAACCGACCAGCGCTTCGTCGCAGGATTCGGCTTCGCGGACGACCTCGAAGGCGATCTTCTGCGCCAGCGGCGTCGGGCCGTCGCCGGCCGAAAGCGTCGTCACCAGCCAATGCGCCTTGTCGCGGTCGATCCGGCCGGTCGGGCGGCTTTCCCAGACCGCAAAGTCGACGCAGAACGCCAGCAGCACATCGGCGAAGAGCGGAGACTTGTCGGCGACGGCACGGTCGAGCGCCACCAGCACATCGATGATGTCGCGGGTCAGCACAGCTTCGTGCAAGATCTCGCGCTGAAGAATTCGGACGTCTTCATCGTCGATCACGCGCCTGTCCATCACATGATCGACGAATTCGCGAAGTTCGTGGCCAATCATCGTTCAACCCCTGTCCGACGTTGTTGTGTGTCGGTTTGTCCCTGTCGTGTGAAGACGATGCGGCCGGGCCAGTCATCAGGTGGTTAACACGCAAATCTGAACGTCCGTTCAGGTTAAACGGTCCTGAGTCAGCGTGGTTGCGAGGATGTTACTGCCGACTAATCCCGCATGCCCACAGGCGCTTTTCCGGCCTGCGTCCGGAGCATTGGACGCAAGCGCGCGCAGCGCTCTACCGTGCCCCTCGATCATCACCGCAGCAGGCAGCGCGACCATGGCTTCTTCGGACTCTCTTGCCGCGGTTTTCGAGCATATCGAAACGAACCGCGGCGCCTTCCTCGACCGACTGCTCGCCTATCTGCGCCATCCCAGCATCAGCGCCGAGAACATCGGCATCGCCGAAGTGGGCGCCCTCCTGGTCGAGATGCTGACGACAATCGGGCTGGAGACCAGCCTGGTGCCGACCGACGGGCATCCGATGGTCGTGGCGCGCTGGCAGAAGGCGCCGGGCAAGCCGACCGTGCTGCTCTATGGCCATTACGATGTGCAGCCGCCGGACCCGCTCGACAAATGGCTCTCACCACCCTTCGAGCCGACGATCCGCGACGGCCGGATCTATGCGCGCGGCGTCGGCGACAACAAGGGCCAGCACTTCGCCCAGATCCTCGCGATCGAATCGCATCTCAAGGTGCATGGCACTCTGCCCTGCAACGTCATCCTGCTGCTGGAGGGCGAGGAGGAGATCGGCAGCCCGAACATCGCCGGCTTCGTGCGCGCCAACAAGGCGATGCTGAAGGCCGACCTCGCCGTCACCGCCGACGGGCCGCGCCATGCCAGCGGGGCGGCTGCGATCAAGTTCGGCTCGCGCGGCGTGGTCTCCTTCGACCTGCGCTGCCGCCATGCCGTCCGCGACGTCCATTCCGGAAATTTCGGCGGCGTCGTGCCGAACCCGATCTGGACCCTGGTGCATCTGCTCGGCACGATGAAGAACGCCGAAGGCGAGATCACCATTGCCGGGCTGCATGACGACATCGAAGCGCCGACACCAGAGGAACTCGCCGCGATCGAGGCGCTGCCTCTCGACATCGAGGCGGTGAAGAGCAGTCTCGGCCTGGCCAGGCTCGATGCGCCGGCCGACCGGCCCTTCTATGAGCGCCTCTGCTTACGCCCGACGCTGACCATCAACGGTTTCCATGGCGGCTATGGCGGTCCCGGCACCAAGACGGTCCTGCCCAACGAAGCCCTGGTGAAATGCGATATCCGCCTGGTCGAGGCGCAGGACCCCGAGGTCATCCTGCGCAAGGTCGCTGCGCATGTGGCTGAGCATGCGCCGGAGGTCGAGTTCATCGCGGCCGATGCCGGCATGCAGCCATCGAAGACGCCGATCGCTTCGCCCTTCACCGCACCCCTACGCCGGGCCTTCGTTGCAGCGCAGGGCGTCGAGCCGCTACTGATCCCCGCCGGCTTCGGCAGCCTGCCCGGCTATGTCTTCACAAAAATCCTCGGCATTCCCGCCTTCGTCACGCCCTATGCCAATCCGGACGAAGCGAACCATGCGCCGAACGAGAATATGACGCTCGATTGCTTCTATAGCGGACTACGCACCGGCGCGGCGCTGCTGCACGAACTCGGCAAGCTCGAAGCGTCCTTCGGCAAGCTCGAAGCGTCCTGACGTCGTCAGGGCGGCTCCCGCTCAGGCCGGCTCAGCAACCGCCAGCCGGTCGACGATCCCTGTCAGCTCGGCGCAGTTCTCGATCACATGCCGCGCCCCGGCCGCCCGCAGCGCAGCGACTGGCTGGAAGCCCCAGGAGACCGCGACCGGGGTCACGCCGGCCGCCACCGCCATCTCCATGTCGAAGGTGCTGTCGCCGACCATCAGCGTCCGCTCCGGCGCAGCACCGGTCTCGGCCATCGCCCGCAGGATCATCTCCGGGTGCGGCTTCGAGATCGCATCGTCGGCCGTCTGGATCGTCGTGAACATCGGCGCCCAGCCATGGCGCTCGACGATGTAGTCGGCGCCGCGCCGCGACTTGCCGGTAGCGATACCGAGCAGGGTCTGCGGCCGCTGCGACAG
>DASYHC010000007.1:0-49868 GCA_035998995.1 Allobosea sp. | reverse complement strand
TGACCATCGAGAGCGTCGTCGGCCAGGGCGCGACCTTCCGGGCGATCCTGCCACGTCTGCCGGAGCCGAGCCGTTAACGATTTGTGACGACGGTTCGTGCGCTTTCATGACTGTATGTCATCCAGCTGTCATATAGCCGGTGTTCTAGCAGGGCCGCTGCACTTGCGATCCAGAGAGGACATCTGATGCGCAAACTTCTCATTCTCACGGCCGCTGCCATCGGCCTTACGGGCGCCGCCCAGGCTGCCGACATCACCGGCGCCGGCGCGACCTTCCCCTTCCCGATCTATTCGAAGTGGGCCGAGGCCTACAAGAAGGAGACCAATATCGGTCTCAACTATCAGTCGATCGGCTCGGGCGGCGGCATCCGCCAGATCAAGGCGAAGACCGTCGCATTCGGCGCCACCGACGCCCCGCTCAAGGGCGAGGATCTGACCAAGGACGGCCTGATCCAGTTCCCGACCGTGATGGGCGGCGTCGTCCCGGCGATCAATATCGCCGGCATCGAGGCGGGCAAGCTCAAGCTGACCGGCCCGATCGTTGCCGAGATCTACATGGGCACCATCAAGAAGTGGAACGACCCGAAGATCACGGCGATCAACACCGGCGTCACCCTGCCGGACGCCAACATCAACCCGGTCTACCGTTCGGACGGCTCGGGCACGACCTTCGTCTTCACCGATTACCTCTCCAAGGTTTCGCCCGAGTGGAAGTCCAAGGTCGGCGCCAACACCTCGGTCCAGTGGGCTGTTGGCATCGGCGGCAAGGGCAATGAGGGCGTCTCGGCCTCGGTCAAGCAGGTCGCCAACTCGATCGGTTATGTCGAGTACGCCTACGCCAAGCAGAACAAGCTCAACTTCGCGCTGATCCAGAATGCCGACGGCAACTACCCGGCGCCGGACGACAAGTCCTTCCAGGCCGCCGCCGCCAACGCCAACTGGAATGAGGCCCCCGGCTTCGGCATCTCGCTGAACAACCAGAAGGGCGCTCAGGCCTGGCCGATCACCGCTGCCACCTTCCTGCTCGTCCACGCCAAGCCGGAGAAGCCGGAAGAGGTGCAGGCCGCGCTGAAGTTCGTCGACTGGGCCTACAAGAACGGCGACCAGCTCGCCCTCGACCTCGACTATGTGCCGCTCCCGGCCAACGTCAAGGATCAGGTCCGCAACGCCTGGAAGGGCGTCACCGACCCGGCCGGCAAGCCGATCTTCTGATCGCGCCCGCCCCTATAACGACCGGCGGGGGCCGTCACCGGCCCCCGCTGCCTTGCGCGACGAGACCGACTCTTTCCGTCTTCACGTGATCGGAGTTCCACGGATGGCTGCCGTGACTGACCAGATGGCGCCCGGCGCGCATGTTGCCCGCAAGACTCCGAAGGGCACGTTCGACATCGTCTTCCGCAACGCCAGCTTCCTGTCGGCCCTGTTCGTGCTCCTGCTGCTCGCCGGGATCATGGTCTCGATGGTGATCGGCGGCTGGCCCGCCTTCCGCGAGATGGGCCTGGGCTTCCTGACCTCAAGCGTCTGGGATACCCAGAACGATCAGTACGGCGCCTGGCCGGCCATCGCCGGCACCCTGTCGACCGCCTTGATCGCGCTCGTCATCGGTGTGCCGCTCTCGCTCGGCATCGCCGTCTTCCTGACCCAGCTCGCGCCGCCCTGGTTCAAGCAGCCGGTTTCGACCGCGATCGAGCTGCTCGCCGCCGTGCCGTCGATCATCTACGGCATGTGGGGGTTGTTCGTCTTCGTGCCGCTCTTTGCCGCCTATGTGCAGGTGCCACTTTCGAACATCGTCGAGGGCATGCCGATCCTCGGTACGATCCTCTATTCGCGTTCGCCGTCCGGCCTCGGCATCCTCACCGCCGGCTTCATCCTGGCGTTCATGATCATCCCGTTCATCGCCTCGATCACCCGCGACATGCTCGACCAGATCCCCTCGGTGCTGCGTGAGAGCGCCTATGGCATCGGGGCGACGACCTGGGAGGTGGTGCGCCATGTCCTTGTGCCGCAGGCCGGCGTCTCGATCATCGGCGCGATCATGCTCGGCCTCGGCCGTGCGCTCGGCGAGACCATGGCGGTGACCTTCGTCGTCGGCAACGCCAACCGGCTGTCCGGCTCGATCATGGATCCCGGCTCGACCATCGCTTCGCGCATCGCCAACGAGTTCAACGAAGCGCTTGGCCTGCAGCTCAACGCGCTGATCGCACTCGGCTGCATCCTGTTCTTCGTCACCTTCGTCGTCCTCGTGATCGCGCGCATCCTGGTTGCGCGGGTGAAATCCTACTGAGCGGATGGAAAGACCATGACTCTCGCCACCCCCTCGACCGTTCGTGCCCTGCCGCCTGCGACCTGGGGGCGCGTGCGCCAGTCGCGCCGAACCGCTGACCGGGCGATGAAGATCATCGCGACCACCTTCACCCTGCTGGCGATCTCCGTGCTGTTCTGGATCCTCGGCATGCTGATCGTGAAAGGCATCGGCGGCCTTTCGGTCGCGACCTTCACCCAGATCACGCCTGGTCCCGGCTCGGAAGGCGGCGGTCTCGCCAACGCCATCGTCGGCTCGCTGGTGCTGACCTTCCTCGGCATCGCGGTGGCGACGCCGATCGGCGTGCTGGCCGGCACCTATCTCGCCGAATACGGCAAGGGCTCGAAGCTGGCCGACCTGATCCGCTTCATCAACGACATCCTGCTCTCGGCGCCTTCGATCCTGATCGGCCTCTTCGTCTACGTGATCATGGTTCAGCCGCTCGGCGGCTATTCCGGCTGGGCCGGCGGCGTCGCGCTCGGCATCATCGCGATCCCGGTGATCGTGCGCACCACCGAGGACATGCTGCGGCTCGTGCCCGGCCCGCTGCGCGAGGCCGGCTCGGCGCTCGGCGCCCCGCCCTCGGTGGTGATCACCTCGATCACTTGGCGGGCGGCGAAATCGGGCATGGTCACCGGCATCCTGCTGGCGCTCGCGCGCATCGCCGGCGAGACCGCGCCGCTGATCTTCACCGCCCTGAACAACAATTTCTGGTTCTCGCCCAGCCTGTTCGGCGGCGTCTCCAACCTGCCCGTGACGATCTACCAGTTCGCCTCCGCCCCTTACGAGAACTGGCAGCAGCTCGCCTGGGCCGGCTCGCTGATCATCACCGTCTCAATTCTCGTGCTTTCCATCATCGCCCGGCGCATCGTGCGCGGCGGCAAGTGATCCAAGTAGCGTCCGATCGGAAGGACCATGAAGATGCTCTCGACCCTGGAACTGAGCCCACAGACGCTGGACGCCGACGCTCCCGTCCGCATCGCCGTCAAGAATCTCGATTTCTACTACGGCGAGCATAAGGCGCTGAAGAACATCAACCTCGACTTCCGTGACCGGCACGTCACGGCGCTGATCGGCCCGTCGGGCTGCGGCAAGTCGACCCTGCTGCGCATCTTCAACCGGATCTACTCGCTCTATCCCGAGCAGAGGGCCACCGGCGAGATTCTGCTCGACGGCCGCAACATCATCTCCAACAATGTCGACGTGAACGAATTGCGCTCGCGCATCGGCATGGTCTTCCAGAAGCCGACGCCCTTCCCGATGTCGATCTACGACAACGTCGCCTTCGGCATCCGCCTCTACGAGAAGCCGCCGAAGTCGGAGCTCGACGACCGCGTCGAGGGCGCGCTGCGCCGCGCCGCGCTCTGGGACGAGGTCAAGGACAAGCTGAAGAGCTCCGGCATGGGCCTCTCCGGCGGCCAGCAGCAGCGCCTCTGCATCGCCCGCACCATCGCCCAGAAGCCCGAGGTCATCCTGTTCGACGAGCCGACCTCGGCGCTCGACCCGATCTCGACCGGCAAGATCGAGGACCTGCTCGAGCAGCTCAAGACCGACTTCACCATCGTCATCGTCACCCACAACATGCAGCAGGCGGCGCGCATCTCGCAGTACACCGCCTTCATGTATCTCGGCGAGGTGATCGAGTTCGACGCCACCAACACCATCTTCATGAACCCGCACAAGAAGCAGACGCAGGACTACGTCACCGGCCGCTTCGGCTGAGGTCCACGCAGTCGTCGGCCAGCCCCGAAGGATACGCCCGATGTCGGATCAACATATCGTCCGCTCCTACGACGCCGATCTCGAAGGCCTGCGCCGCAGCCTTGCCGAGATGGGCGGCATGTCCGAGCGCATGCTCGGCGACTCCACCGTCGCACTGGTGCGCCGCGACACCGCGCTCGCCCAGAAGATCATCACCGCCGACCAGCGCCTCGACAATCTCCAGCGCGAGGTCGAGGAGAAGGCGGTGCTGACCATCGCCCGGCGCCAGCCGCTCGCCAACGACCTGCGCGAGCTGATCTCGGCGATCCGCATCGCCGCCGACATCGAGCGCGTCGGCGATCTCGCCAAGAACATCGCCAAGCGCGCCGTCGCGATCTCCGGCCAGTTCTCGCCGCCGCATCGCGCCGTCGTCGGCCTCGAGCATATGAGCCGTCTGGTCCAGGCCCAGCTCAAGGACGTGCTCGACGCCTACGCCGCCAGCAACGAGCAGAAGGCGATGGAGGTCTGGCGCCGCGACGACGAGATCGACGCGCTCTACACCTCGCTGTTCCGCGAGCTCCTGACCTATATGATGGAGGATCCGCGCAACATCACCTTCTGCACGCATCTCCTGTTCTGCGCCAAGAATGTCGAGCGCATCGGCGACCACACCACGAACATCGCCGAGACCATCCATTATCTCGTCACCGGCCAGTCCATGGACGAGAACCGGCCGAAGCTCGACACCACCAACATCCTCGTCGACCTGCCGGCGGCCAATGGCTGAACCGGCGAGCGGCGCGCTTTCCGTTCAGCCGGAGACGGCTGAACGATCAGAATTCGCGCAACAAAACAGTTGGAGCATGTTCTGATCGCAAAAGTGGTTTCCACTTTTGCGGAACGTGCTCCGAGCGAAAGCGAGACGCAATGCCTGCACGCATCCTGATCGTCGAGGACGAGGAGCCGTTGACGCTGCTGCTGCGCTACAATCTCGAAGCCGAGGGCTTCGAGGTCGACAGCGTGGCGCGCGGCGACGACGCCGAATTGCATCTGCGCGACCATACGCCCGATCTCGTCCTGCTCGACTGGATGCTGCCCGGCCTTTCCGGCATCGAGCTCTGCCGCCGCCTGCGCACGCGCCGCGACACCGAGCGCGTGCCGATCATCATGCTGACCGCGCGCGGCGAGGAGACCGAGCGCGTGCGCGGCCTCGCCACCGGCGCCGACGACTACGTCGTCAAGCCGTTCTCGCTGCCCGAGCTGATCGCCCGCATCCAGGCGCTGCTGCGCCGGGCCAAGCCCGGCCATGTCGCCGGCCTGCTCGCTGCCGGTGATCTCGAGCTCGACCGCACGACGCGGCGCGTCCGCCGCGCCGGTGCCGAACTCCACCTCGGCCCGACCGAGTTCCGCCTGCTCGAATTCCTGATGCAGGCGCCGGGCCGGGTCTATTCGCGGGCCCAGCTCCTCGACGCTGTCTGGGGCCGCGACGTCTATATCGACGAGCGCACCGTCGACGTCCATGTCGGCCGCCTGCGCAAGGCGATCACCCCGGCCAATTCCAAGGACCCGCTGCGCACCGTGCGCGGCGCCGGCTATGCCTTCGACGAGACCTTCGCGCGCAGCTGATCGCTTGCGTCAGCGCGGCGCGGCGACGATGACCGCCGCACCGGCGAGGCAGAGCGCCGCGCCGGCGAGATCGTAGCGATCCGGCTGGACCTTCTCGACCAGCGCCATCCAGGCCAGCGATGCGAGAATGTAGATGCCGCCATAGGCGGCAAAAGCGCGTCCGGCCGCGGGGCTGTCGACCAGGGTCAGCAGCCAGGCGAAGGCTGCGAGTGCGGCCATGCCCGGAACTAGCCACCAGACCGGCCTGTCCAACTTCAGCCAAGCCCAGAAGGCGAAGCAGCCGGCGATCTCCGCCAAGGCAGCGCCTGCATAGATCGCGATCGTGGCCATCACGTTCTCCTGCCAGCCCTGGTCATGAAAAAGCCGGCCCAAGGGCCGGCTTCCGTGAGCGTTTCGCCAGCGCCTGTCGTCAGGCGCGGACGACCTTGCTGCGGTCGCGCCGACGATCCGCCGCCGGCTGGTAGGCGATGCGGGCGTGATAGGCGCAATAGGGCAGGCCGGTCGCGCTGCGGCCGCCGCAGAAGCGGAATTCCGGGGTGGTCGGATCGCCCATCGGCCAGCGGCACATATATTCGCGCAGGTCCATGATCGTGACCCGCTCGGAGAACGGCACGACCACGTCCTCGGCCGGCGCCGGCGCGCGCTCGACCTGCGCCTCAGTTTCGATCTGCGGCGAGAATTGCGGGGCGAGCGCGGTGTTGCCGCGGGTCAGCCCGGCCCCGCCGTTCTGATGGCCGGCCGGATGGCTCGGCGGGCGGGCGGCAGGCTTGCGCGGACGCGGCGTGGCCGAGCCCGGGCTCTTGGCCCGGCCGGACAGGCCGAGGCGGTGAACCTTGCCGATGACGGCGTTGCGCGTGACATTGCCGAGCTCTGCTGCGATCTGGCTTGCGCTCAGGCCGTCATTCCAGAGCTTCTTCAGCAGTTCGACGCGTTCGTCGGTCCAGGCTCCGGCTTCGCTCATGGATGGCACCTGTCTTCGTCATGCTTCGCCAATTTGCCGGCGAGGCATAGGGAGAGATCATGGCGGAATCCGATACCGGCAGCGCCCGTCGCTAAACGGAAGCCGTTACGCCCGGAACTGACGATACTGGAGACGCCGCACGAGATGTCGTATCTGACGAAGAGGACCATACAAGATGGCCTGACTCGGCCACAAGAGTCGCCGAATCGTAATCCGGCTTTTCCCCAGCCAATCGCCGCAGACTGTCGAGCAGTGAGTCTAATCGGCAACGCTGCCGCGAGAGCCGGATCCGATCAGGGTGGCGCACCCTGATCGGTGAATCCGTCTCTCACTTTTAGAACGGAGACCGTTTTACCCCAACGCCTTGCGGAGCAAGCCGTTGGGGACGGGCTCCAGGTCAGCCGCAATTGACAGGACGGAGCCGGTTTTGCATAGTCGCCCAACGCAGCCGCCCCTATCGGGCGGCGCTTATGTTTTTGAGCGATCGGGATTTTCCTTCGATGCGGCTTGACGCGCGACGAGACGGCGGGAACGGCCAGCGACGATAATGTCGCCGGTGGGTCGCATCATGCCGGCATCATGCCGCCTTGCGTCCCGCCCTGCCGTTCCCGGCCTGAGATTCCGCGCTACCTTCCTGTCTCGCCGCAAGGATTTCGCTCCATGAGCACCGCTTCCGTTTCCACCACGTCCTCCGTCCTCCTGCCGACCTATGCCCGCGCCCCGATCGCGCTGGAGCGTGGCGAAGGCGCCTGGGCGATCACCGCCGACGGCACCCGCTATCTCGATTTCGGCGCCGGCATCGCCGTCAATTCGCTCGGCCACGCTCATCCGCATCTGGTCGAGGCGCTGACCCAGCAGGCGCAGCGGATCTGGCACACCTCCAACCTCTACACGATGCCCGAGGGCGAGAAGCTCGCCCGCAGGCTCTGCGAGGCGACCTTCGCCGAGCGCGTCTTCTTCACCAATTCGGGCGCCGAGGCGAACGAGTGCGCGATCAAGATGGCGCGCAAGTATCATGCTGCGAAGGGCAACCCCGAGCGCTTCCGGATCATCACCTTCGAGGGCGCCTTCCACGGCCGTACCCTCGCGACCATCGCCGCCGGCGGCCAGCAGAAATACATCGACGGCTTCGGCCCGAAGGTCGATGGCTTCGACCAGGTTCCGTTCGACGACGAGAAGGCGCTGAAGGCGGCGATCGGCCCTGAGACCGCTGCGCTGATGATCGAGCCGATCCAGGGCGAGGGCGGTCTGCGCCTGGTGCCGATGCGCTTCCTCAAGCGCCTGCGCGAGCTTTGCGACGAGCACGGCCTGATGCTGATCTTCGACGAGATCCAGACCGGGGTCGGCCGCACCGGCAAGTTCTTCGCCTATGAGCACAACGGCATCGCCCCCGACATCATGTCGATCGCCAAGGGCATCGGCGGCGGCTTCCCGATGGGCGCCTGCCTCGCCACCGAGGAGGCGGCTTCCGGCATGACGCTCGGCACGCATGGCACCACTTTCGGCGGCAACCCGCTCGCCATGGCGGTCGGCAACGCCGTGCTCGACGTCATCCTGGCGCCGGGCTTCCTCGACCATGTCCAGAAGACGGCCCTGCGCCTGCGCCAGTCGCTGGCCCAGCTCAAGGACCACCACCCTGACGTGATCGAGGAGATCCGCGGCGAGGGTCTGATGCTCGGTCTCAAGCTCAAGACCCCGAACACCGATTTCGTCGCCCAGGCCCGCGCCGCCGGCCTGCTCGTGGTCGCGGCCGGCGACAATGTCGTGCGCCTGCTGCCGCCCTTGATCATCGGCGAGAGCGAGGTGGCCGAGGCGGTGGCGCGGCTGGACAAGGCGGCAGGCGCGGTCGAGGCGGAGCTCGCCCGGCCGGCGGCGGAGTGAGCATGATGTCTGCGACGCGTCACTTTCTCGATCTTTCGGATTTCTCAGCCGGGGAGCTGAGGTCCATCCTCAAGGCCGGCGAGGACATCAAGGCCCGCCGGCGCACGCCGGCGGCCGCCGGCGACCGCCTGCTCGAGGGCAAGGTCATCGCCATGATCTTCGAGCAGCCTTCGCTCCGGACCCGTGTCTCCTTCGACGTCGGCATCCGCGAGCTCGGCGGCTCGCCGATGATGGTGACCGGCCAGGAGATCGAGCTCGGCGAGCGCGAAACCATCGCCGACACCGCCCGCGTGCTCTCGCGCTATGTCGACGCGATCATGATCCGCATGCTCGACCACGACGCCGTGGTCGAGATGGCAAAATACGCCACCGTGCCGGTGATCAACGGCCTGACCAAGCGCCAGCATCCCTGCCAGGTCATGGCCGATGTCATGACCTTCGAGGAGCGCAAGGGCTCGATCAAGGGCAAGCGTATCGCCTGGACCGGTGACACCAACAACGTGTTGACCTCCTGGGTCCATGCCGCCGGAAGGCTCGATTTCGAGCTCGCCATCGCGACCCCAGAGGAACTCGCGCCTCCGCCGGCCTTGCTCGACTGGGCCCGCAAGCAGGGTGCCAAGCTGCAACTGACCAGCCGGCCCGAGGCCGCGGTCGAGGGCGCCGATTGCGTCATCACCGATTGCTGGGTCTCGATGGGCGACGAGGAAGGCACGCGCCACAATTTGCTGCGACCCTACCAGGTCGACGAGCGCCTGCTCGGCCGCGCCGAGAAGGATGCGATCTTCATGCACTGCCTGCCGGCTTCGCGCGGCGAGGAAGTGACCGACCAGGTCATGGACGGCCCGCAATCGGCCGTCTTCGACGAGGCCGAGAACCGGCTGCATGCCCAGAAGGGCATCCTGGCCTGGTGCTTCGGCGGAGTGGCGGCCTGATGGCCGACGCCTCGCCAGCGGGCGCGCCCGACGACCGGGTGCTGCCCTTCGCCGTGCCGGCGCTCGACGTGCGCGGCCGGGTCGTCAGGCTCGGCCCTTCGCTCGACCAGATCCTCGAACGGCATCATTACCCCGAGCCTGTCGCGCGCGTCCTCGCCGAGGCGGCGGCGCTGACCGTCATGCTCGGCACGACGCTGAAGGGCGAGGGGCGTTTCCAGCTCCAGACCAAGAGCGATGGGCCGATCTCGATGCTGGTCGTCGACTTCAACGCGCCCGACAACTACCGCGCCATGGCCCGCTACGACGCCGACCGCCTGGCGGCGGCGATTGACGCCGATGCGGTCTCGACCGGCGAATTGCTCGGCAAGGGTCATCTTGCCATGACCGTCGACCAGGGCACCGAGGCGACGCGCTATCAGGGCATCGTCGCGCTCGACGGCCAAGGGCTCGAGCAGGCCGGCCATCAGTATTTCCGGCAGTCCGAGCAGATCCCGAGCCGTATCCGCCTTGGCGTCGGCACGGTCCTGACCGGCGCCGGCCTCGCCTGGCGCGCCGGCGGACTGATCGTGCAATTCATGCCGAATTCGCCCGAGCGCATGCGCGCCGCCGATCTCCACCCCGGCGATGCGCCCGAGGGCCATGAGATCCTCGCAGCCGGCGACGATGACGGCGTCAGCGACGACGCCTGGACCGAGGCGCGTTCTCTCGTCGAGACGATCGAGCACCACGAGCTGCTCGACCCGCTGCTGGAGAGCGAGCAGCTGCTCTACCGGCTCTTCCATGAGCGCGGCGCCCATGTCTTCGAGCCGGTCGCGGTGCACGAGGCTTGCCGCTGCTCGCGCGAGCGGGTGCTCGGCATGCTCAAGGGCTTCTCGGCCGACGACCGCAAGGCGATGATCGCCGATGACGGCACGCTCGGCGTCACCTGCGAATTCTGCTCGCGCCGCTACCAGTTCGATCCGGCCGAGGTCGAGGTGGAGATCTCGGCGGGCGAGTGAGCCCAGCGCGTCATGCTCGGGCTTGACCCGAGCATCGCAGGCCGGAGAAGGCTCCGGCCTGCGCCTTCTTGTCGGGAGATTCTCGGGTCTGCGCTGCGCTTCGCCCGAGAATGACGGCGCGTCAGCCCACCCGGCACTCCGCCATCAGCTTGCGCATGAAGGCTTCGCCGGCGGCGAATTGCTCCAGCGTGATGTACTCGTCCGGCTGGTGCGCCTGGTCGATCGAGCCCGGGCCGCAGACGATGGTCGGCAGGCCGGCGCGCTGGAAATGCCCGGCCTCGGTGGCATAGGCGACGGCGATGGTGCGGTTGCGCCCGGCGAGCCGCATTACCAGCGTCTCGGCTTCGGAGCCGGGATCGGGCGCCAGGCCCGGCACGTCCGAGCTCATCACCGTCTCGATCGCGGCGCTCGGAGCCGTCCTGCGCATGCGCGCCAGCACCTCGTCCGACAGCTTGGCGAAACGGGCCGGCACCTCCTCGGGGTCGGAGCCAGGCAGCGTGCGCACCTCCCATGATAGATCGGCACGATCGGCCAGGATGTTGCGGGCGATGCCGCCATGGAACTTGCCGATATGGATGGTGTCGTAAGGCGGGTCGAAGCGGCCGCTCTCGTCGATCAGGCCCTCGTACTCATCGGCCATCGCGACGAGGCCGGCGGCGAGCCGTGTCCCGGCATGGACGGCGCTGGCGCCCAGATGCGGCTTCGAGGAATGCGCCGCGAAGCCGGTGATCGCGGTGAAGAAGGTGCGGATGCCCTTATGCGCATCGGCGAGTTCGAGCGAGGTCGGCTCGCCGACGATGACGGCGCGCGGCTTCGGCAGGCTCTTGCCCATCGCAGCGATGCCGTCGACGACGCCGAGGCAGGTGACTTCCTCGTCATAGGAGAAGAACAGGTGGATCGGCGTCTTGAGGTCGGCGGCGAGGAAATCCGGCACCAGCGCCAGCGCCAGCGCGACGAAGCCCTTCATGTCGACCGAGCCGCGGCCATAGGCCTTGCCGTCCTCGACATGCAGGGTGAACGGATCGCGCGACCAGGCCTGGCCCTCGACCGGCACGACATCGGTATGGCCGGAGAGGACGATGCCGCCCTTGTCCTGCGGGCCGATCGTGGCGAACAGCGCCACCTTGTCGCCGGTCGCGTTCGGGAAGCGCACGGAGGGCACGCCCCAGCCCGTGAGGTAGTCCTCGACGAAGGCGATCAGGTCGAGATTGGATTTATGGCTCACCGTGTCGAAGGCGACGAGGCGGGCGAGCATGTCGAGCGGCTGGTAGCGCTGCCCGGTCGGAGCTGTCGTGTTCAATGCAGGACCTTCTTCACATAGGGCGAGTCGAGCGGAAACAGCGGCACCTCGACATCGAAGCGCGCGCCATCCTCACCGAGCATGGCGTAGACGCCGCGCATGCTGCCGTCAGGGGTCATCAAGGGGCAGCCCGAGGTATAGCTGAAGCGCTCGCCGGGCTGCAGCACCGGCTGCTGGCCGATCACGCCCTCGCCACGGACCTCGTGCACCTCGCCACGCCCGTCGGTGATGAACCAGTGCCGCGTCATCAGTTGCATGGTCCGCGACGACAGATTCTCGATCTCGATCGTATAGGCCCAGAAATAGCGGCCCTGATCGGGGGTGGATTCAGAGTCCATGAACTTGGGCGAGGCTGTGACGCGCACACCATGGGTTTCGGCCTGATACATCATCGCAGCTCCGTGCCGTCTCCATGCGGCTCTCGCCGGGGCGGCGGCAAGGGCCTTGTTATGACCGGGTGATGCGCAGCGTCAATGCCGACAGAGGGTTGTATGATCGGCACCGGCGCGGGCGAGCGGGCATGTGGACAACCTGACGCCGGACTCGCCAGCCGCATCCCGGCACGGCAAGAAGAACGATCAATCTCGCGGCAGGTTGGCTTTGCGCCGCATCGAACAAGGTGGTCTGATAGCGCCATGGCGACATCGCCCGACATGCTGGCCGAGATCGCGACCGCGCCGGCTTCGCTCGCCGGCCCTTCCGGCGTGCTGCCGCGCCAGGACATCCGCAAGCTCGTCCATCGCGGCATGGTCCGCTCGACCTCCGGCGCCTTCTCCGAAAGCCAGTACCAGCCGGCGAGCCTCGATCTTCGGCTCGGTCACAAGGCCTATCGCGTCCGCGCCAGCTTCCTGCCCGGGCCGAACAAGAGCGTCGCCCAGATGCTCGCCGACCTGACCCAGGACGAGGTCTCGCTCGAAGAGGGCGCGATCCTCGAGAAGAACTGCGTCTATGTCGTCGAGCTGATGGAATCGCTGCATGAATTGCCCGCGACCATCTCCGCTTTCGCCAATCCGAAGAGCTCGACCGGCCGCCTCGACGTCTTCACCCGCCTGATCGCCGACCGTAGCGAGGCCTTCGACAGCGTCGCCGGCGGCTATTCCGGCAAGCTCTATGCCGAGATCTCGCCATCGAGCTTCTCGATCAAGGTGCGCAAGGGCAGCCGCCTCAACCAGCTGCGCTTCCGCCGCCGCGGCTCCGGCCAGGAGGAGGCGGAGGGTTTTCGCGTCGCAGACCGGGAGCTGCGCGAGGTCCATCGCAGAACGGCACTAGTCGACGGTCCCGCGACGATCCGCAACGGCCTCCTGTTCAGCATCCATCTCGGCGACGCCGAGAACGAGATCATCGGCTATCAGGCCCAGCGCTTCACCGATGTGATCGATGTCGATCGTGTCGGTGGCTACGAGATCGACGATTTCTGGACGCCGATCCCGGCCAAGCGCAAGCGGCTGATCCTCGACCCGCACCAGTTCTACATCCTCGCTTCGAAGGAACGGCTGCACATCCCGCCGGCCTTTGCCGCCGAGATGGCGCCGATCGATCCCGCCATGGGCGAGTTCCGCGTCCACTATGCCGGCTTCTTCGATCCCGGCTTCGGCGTCGGTGCCGATGGTGTGCCCGGCAGCCGCGGCGTGCTCGAGGTCAGGAGCCACGAGGTGCCCTTCCTGCTCGAGGACGGGCAGGTGGTCGGGCGTCTCGCCTTCGAGCGCATGGCGGCCGAACCGGATGCGCTCTATGGCGCGATCGGCACCTCGAACTATCAGGGCCAGGCCTTGAAGCTCTCCAAGCATTTCCGTTCGGCCTGAGCGCCGGTTTGGGAGCCCGCGCAACCCTTCCTTAGCCGCAAATCGACAGCCAGCGCAGGAAGATTGGCCTTTCGGCAACCTTCCCGGCGACAAAATGGCGATTCCATGTCAGATGGCTGCAAGCGCGGGAGACGACGCCGGCCTCGGTCTGCGGCGTGTTCATGCTTGTGTCACCGACGGGAGGCAGTTGACCGCTTCCCGTTTCATGGCTTTCGTGGCCAAACGTCTACAGGGAAAGGATTTCTCATGCGCGCCCTCATCATCGCCGGAGTTCTCGCCGCCGGCCTCGCCGGCTGCCAGTCCGTCGAGCAATCGGCCGCGGAAGCCGATGACGTCTGCATCAACGCCGGCCACCGGCCCGGCACCCGCGCCTTCGAGCGCTGCCGCAGCGAGGTCTTCCAGAGCTTCCGCCGCTCCAACGCCCAGGCCAGCAATGCGGTCGCGGCCGGCGTCGTCGCCGGCGCGGTCGGCGGCGCGGTCATCGCGGCCTCGTCCCGCCGCAGCTACGGCTATTATGGCTGCGGCTATTACGGCTGCTGGTAAGACGCCGAGCGCCTGACATAGGCCGCGCCGAACGACAGGGGTTCGGCGCGGTTTTTTCCTTTGCAGCCGGAATCTCGGATCGACCGGCTTGCGGCGGGCAGTCCGGCCCGGCTATACGGGCAAGGAGCGCGGGCGTAGTTCAGTGGTAGAACGTCAGCTTCCCAAGCTGAATGTCGTCGGTTCGATCCCGATCGCCCGCTCCAAAAACCTTTGAAGCTTCAGCATGTTATGGCGGTCTGCCGCTAAACTCTCGCTTCTCCGCGTTCCCCAGCGTTCCCCAAGGCGTTCCCCAGCCTGTTCAGCCGTTGTTCTGCTCGCCTCGCAGCGCGACTCGCGCTTTTGCGACCTTGCGGCTCTTGCCGATGGCTCCGCGGGAGTATCTAGCCGTCGTCGTCGCCTGGGCATGGCCGATCGAGCCGCGGATTGTGTCGAGCTCGGCGCCGGCATCTTCCGCCTCGGTAATCGCCCCGGCACGCGCATCCGTGTTCCAAACCGCATCAGGGATGCCGGCCTCGCGCGCGATGATGCGCCAGTCACGCGCATAGGCGAACTCGGCATACGGCCGGCCGGCGGTCTCGTCGATGATCAGGCCGCCGATGCGCTGCTCGACCGGGATCTGCGCCAGCAGCGACATGACGAGCGGGAACTCCTTCAGGTCGTGCGAGACGAGCGCGCCCGTCTTCGTCGTCTCCTTAGAGATGACGAGGTCGCGGCCGAGGTCCGCCCATGTGAGGCCGTTTGCCCAGCGGCGCCAGCCCTTGCCGCGTCGGCCGCGCAGGATGATGCCGGTCGGCTCCTCCCCGACCGGGACCGGAAGCCATTCGCCGATCACGTCCTTTTGCCGCATGCCCGATTCGAACTGCAGCGCAGTGCCGAGCGCAAGCGACATGCGGCCGGCGGCAACGGCCTTCGGTATGAAAGCCTGCACATGGCCAAGCTCCAGCTTGGCGCGGCGGCGCTTCGGCCCCTTGAACTCGGTCGAGGTCAGGATCGTCAGGAGGCGGGTGCATTGCTCCTGCGCCAACTCGGCTGCGATGCCATACCGCAGCATCTCGCGGATCATCTTCATGATCTTGCAGGCGCGATCGATGCGCTCCGGCATCCCCGGCTTCTTCGGCTGCTTGGCGACGTCATACCAGCGGCGGAAGTCCTTCAGGCCGAGAGCGGCAAGGGCGCGCGTACCGAAGGCTTGCTCGACGATGCCAACGACGTGAAGCTGCGAGCGGCGCGTGTTCCATTTCCATTCCTTGACCGGGCTCTCGTCGTCGATCTGAAAGCGACGGGAAAGGGCGCCGATCGTGCCGTCGAAGGTCTTGTAGTCCTGCTTGTTGCCGCTCGACCAATCGAGCATTTCAGCCTGAAAGCGCTGGCAAGCTGACGACACGAGCGGAAGGTCGGCGGGCGTGTCGGCGTAGTGCAGGCGCACCGTCTCCGGCTTGAAGCCGGCCTTCACGATGTCGGCGCGGGCAACCCAGTAGAGCGCGACCTCGCCAGTCGATCGCCTTCGCCGCTTCAACCCCGGCGTCAGGTATTCACTTAAGGGCATCGAAATTCTCCGTTCCGTCCATAGCGGACGGGCCGAAGCTAGCGATTCCATGGCGCTTGTCGAACCACGCCTGCACGGCCGGCCAGTATCGGCCGCCCATCACCGGGTCGACGCGGGGCAGGCCCTGGCGCTCCAGCAGCACGGCCCGCGCCTTCCAATCCGTCAGCGTCTGGCTCAGCCGGCGGGCGACCTCGGCCTCGCAGGGGAACAGGCCATCGTCGAGTTTGCGAGCGGCGCCCATCAGCCGACCGCCTCGCATCTCGGGCGGTTGGCCAGTTCGATCAGCACGTCGGCGTGACAGGGTGTCCCGAGCTTGCACCAGCAAGCCAGGTTCTTCCCCCGTAGCGGCTCGTGCTTCTGGGTCGGCCCGGCTTCGGCGAAGGTCCGGAAGGCCTTGACCGCGAGCAGCTGGGCGCCCTCCTGATTGCCGCACTGGACGCCGCCGATCGGGGCGCCGGGACCCAGAACAGCCCATGATCCGCGCCAGCCCGGCGGCCGGATCGACCATGGGTTCCCCCACCTGCCTGGGCGCGCAACGTTGATGACCGTCAGGCCATTTGTGGCTTTCGACAGCGCCTGAAGGTTGAAGCCCTTGCGGCGAGAGAGTTGAAGGCGGACAGGGGTGCTCATAGGAGCCTCTGTGGCGCCATAGCCGGCAAATTTCGGCAGGCGGCAACTTGCTCCAGCCGATTCTGCCCGCGCTGGATCTCGCGCTCGATGCCGGAGGCGATCTGCAGCCTCGCGCAGTGTTCGAGCGGGCCATACTTGTCCGTAAGGGTCGCGCCGGCTGCGAGCGCCTTCTCCTTCATCCCGAGCGAGATGTCGAAGTGTATCCATGAGGCGTTGCGGTGCTTGCCGAAGCTCAGGGTCGGGTGTCCCTGAATCCATTTCCGAGCGACGCCGATGCGATCGGCCATAGCAAGCAGTTCATCGAGCGTATCGGCCCACATGTGGCACATCACCATGCGTCCGAACTGATGACGGGCGTCGTCGACATAGACGGTCATCGGTGCGCCTCCGGCATAGCGTTGTGCTCAACGCCGTCGAGGAAGCGCCCGACGATGGCCTTGGTGCCGCGAAGACTCGAGCCGCAGCCGGGGTTCCATGGGCGACCGTTCGCCATCGTCTGCCCGGCCGGCAGATAGTCGCCCCACTGCTTGAAGAAGAATGCGGTGCCCGACGATACGCAGGCGTCACGGATCCGGCGCGGCCAGTCAGGGTGCATCGGCCGTGCGTCCCGCCCGCTCTCGCCGCCGACGATGATCCAGTCGAGCTTTGGGCCGCGCGTCGTGAAGCTGTTCTCGCCGGCATGGCCTGGCGTCCAAAGCTCTCCCGTCAGCGCGTTGAGCCAGCGGCCATAGGCGAGCTGCAGTCGGGTATAGTCGACGGGGCCGAGGGCCGGCTCATTGCTGACGAAGCGCACGGCGGCCGGCGTCGCAAGCAGCTCGTGGACCCGCTCGTCGGCGTGCCTCTGATCCTCGGCGCTGATGCCAAGCCAGACGTTCGGTAGCGGCCAAGGCACCGAGCAATAGAGCGAATAGAGGTTGCCGTAGCGCTTCAGGGCCTCGAACAAGCCGTTCTCACCCTCGATATCGCCGGCAGCGGCAATGTGCACGCGCTCAAGCGGAAGCCGGCCGAGCATGGGAATGCTCGTAGTCGGCGACATGTGTTTCCGCATGCGCTCGCCGCGCTTCGTCAGGATCTGGAACGTGTGCTGCGGGCACAGCGCCATGATGGCGATGACAAGGTCGATCCACTCCTCGGGCGTGTCCTCGTGGAAGAGGTCGCCCATGCTGTTGACGAAGTAGGTGGTCGGCTTCCGTCGGCGCAGCGGCTCCGTGAGGATATGATCGGGCGCCAGCGTCAGATGGCCGGTCCAGACGGCCTTGCCATTGACCCGGCGCGTCATCGCCTCGGCCGGCATCCCGGCCCATTTCCGGCCGCGATAGACGTCCTTGAAGCGGTCGGCCATGCCCATGGCGTAGCAGTTCGTGCAGCCCGGCGAGACGATCGTGCAGCCGACGATCGGATTCCAGCTGCGCTCGGTCCATTCGATCGAGGTTTCAGCCATGATCGCTGTTCCGGCGCTCGACGGTGAATGTATAGGCCGCGACCCAAGGATTAGCTGCCCAGGAGTCTGCCCCGTTGATCCGCTCCCACAGCATCTCGTAGACGGCTCGGGGGTCGTGATGGGCGCAGCCAAAATATTGCTCGCCTCGTTCAATCACCCAACGCTTCGACGCCGACAGTTGGATCAACCCTTCGGCGGCGGCATCCTCCGCGCTAAGCTCCTGAAGCCGCTGCACGCGGACCTCGGTAACGGTCAACGTCAGACGGGACGCCCAGCGAGGCATGAACATTGATGGTCTGAGTTTGCCCGGCGCCGTGAAGCTCGGGCCTCCAGTCTGGGAGCCGCGCCACGTCACCTCGCCGCTGTCCGCGTCATACCAAATTGGCCAGCCGTATCCACCGCCGGGTACCTCCAAGCGGGACGGGGCCACGTCATCCACGCCAGCACTGGTGCGCCACGCCTCGCGCACCCACAGACGGTCGCCGCGGACAATGCGCAGCGCCTTCTTGGCCGACGATATGTCGGGATAGATGCCGTCACTGCCGGGCTGCGGCTTCAGGATGCGCCGCGTCTGTGTCTTTCGGTCGGCGAGCAGAGCCTGCACCATCGGGCCGCTGAAAAGGATGGGTCTGTCGGTCATCGCGCGGAAGTCCCAGCGAAGTTCGGGGCGGCGGGGAAAGGGCGGGCGAGGCCAGGCCCCGCCCGCAGTACGAGGCGCGGGTCTCTACGCCTCGGGGGAACCTTCGAAGGTCGGCAGCTCGGCCTTCGTCTCGACGGTGTTGAGATCGTCGCGGACGCGCTCGGTGACGTGCTGGTCGGGCCGATAGAGCTGGAAGAACCAGACGAGCTTGCCGTCGACCTTGCGATAGCGCAGGCGCACCGGGATGCTGATCTTCTCGCCCATGAAGAACGGCGCAATGCCGAGCAGGAAGATGCCGGGCACCTTCAGCGGCTTGCCGTCGCTATCGAGGTGCTGCTCGTCGAAGACGATCTGGGCCTCGCCGGTCTGCAGCGTGACGACGTTCTTGACCGTGCTGGCGACGTTGACCGAGAGGCCGCGTGACAGCTGCACGATCTGGGCAGGGGTCGCGACCGTTGTGCTGAAGAGATCTTCCAGCCCATTCTTCTCGGCAACAGTCGGCGCCGACAGGTCGGCAATCCTGTCCTCGATGAAGGCCGCGAACTCGCCCTGCTCCATCGGCTTGCCGTTGGCAGCAACCCACGCCTTCCATTCCTCCGATAGGGGGAACTCGTAGCGAATGCGGTGGCGCTGGTTGTCGGCCGGGCCGGCGCTCTGCTTGGCGTGGTAGTCGATCACCGCCTGAAAATTCGGGGCTTTCCAGTCGGTATTGGCGAACACGGCCGAGTGCTCGGTCTTATGCCGGTTGACCATGTCGATGAAGGAGGCAAGCGTCAGCGCCTTCGCGATGCCGGTCTTCGCGGCCGGCACGGTGCGATACTCCTCGATCAGGCTCTTGATCGAGCCGACGTCGCCGGTGCGCATGTCGAGGACAAGCGGGATCGTCTTCGGCAGGCCGGGGCCGAGATCCGGAACGTCGATCTCGATGACCTCCGAGCCCAGGCTCTTGCGCGTCAGGTCGATGATCGCGCCGATTCCCTTGTCGGAATTCGGGATGGCACCCTCGTGCATCAGTTCGAGGGTGGCGCCGGCGATGGCCGGGGTATTCGCGGGTTCATTCTTGGCCAAGCTGGCCTCCTCTGCTTGCTGCTGCGGGTGAAGGGGATCAGGCGTTGGACGCCGCGCCGGCCTCGCGCGGGCCGCCGAACATGTTCATCTGCTGGGGGTGCTCGGTGCTGAGCGCGCCATCGTCGAGGACCCAGAAGAACGAGGAGCCGCGCACCGGCTTCGGCCGCTTCGAGGCGACGTCGGCGGTGATGTTGGCGGTGTTGCCCTCGACTTCGAGCGAGAGCGTCAGGGTGACCTTGCCCTTCGCCTTGGCTTTGGGCCGGTTGGCGCATTGCGCCTTCAGGTCGGCCAGCGTGTCGACGAGCTCTTTCGAGAGCGCGGCGACGGCCTCACCGTCTTCCAGCGCGCCGATAATCGTCTGAGCGTCGCGGATCTTCTTCATGAGGGGTCAGGCCTCCAAGGTGGCGTGGCGCACGCCTGCTGCGGGACGAAGGGAAGGGCGGGGCGCGCGAGCAGCGATGGCCTCGCTCCAGCGCTCGAAACGGGAGAGCCATTGCTCGGTGGCGCGGGCCGGCGGCATCGGAACGATGCGATGCTTGAGCTTGAGAGGCTCGTGGCTGTCGGCGCCCCAGCGCTTGGGCGGGCAGGAAAGCAGGTGATTCCGCTCGGCCAGCATCAGGCGCACGTCCGTGATGGCGACTGTGCGGACGATTGCCTTTGGAAGTGGCCAGGGCAGGCCGGCACGGGCGTGAAGCCATTCGTCGACCGGCGCGCAGAGTTCGCGCTTGATTGCCTTGATCGACAAGCCGGAGCCCGGCGCCTGCCGGTCGGCAATCGCCTGCATGGCATCCATGATCGGCGTCGCGCGGTCGCCGATCACTGCCTCGTGGCCGTCATGCAGCAGGAAGGCGAGCGCGGCCTCGGTGTCGTGCGTCGCCGAAAAGATGAAGTCCGCACCGATGCAGCAATGCTGCGCGACGGGATACACGACGCCGGATGGCATCTGATTGGCAAAACGCCCGGCCAGGCCGAGCGGGGTTGCGATGTCGCGGCGAAGGTCGAGCCCGTCATGCGGGATCGGCGCGAGCAGATCGAGCGCGCGGCCCGAGGCGGTTTGTAGCCAAGCGGTCATGCCTCGGCCCTCTCCCTGAGAGCGGCGAGTGCCTCGCCGAGCTTCAGCGACGCCGCGTGCGTGGCGCGGGCCTCGTCGGCAAGCGCTGCGACCGCGATTTCGAGACGGTCGAGCGGCGAACCCTTGCGCATCTGCACGGTCAGTGTGCTCGCGCTCATCAGCATGTCGCCGACGCGGTGGCATATGGTGTCCGCCTCCGACGTCAGCTCAGCCGGCGCCGGGTCATTGGCAGCAAATACCGGCGCGATGCGCATCAGATCGCGCCGGTGAAATGGCCGGCCCAGACGCCGACCATGCAAAGGAAGGTGAGGACAGCCGCGGCATCTGCCACGATGCGGCCGGGGCGATTGGCCGCGCGGTGAGAGCGGGCGGCGGCGTCAATCTGTTCGGCCGCGCGCTCCTCGGCGTTGAACAGGCTGAAGGCGGTTTGGCCGTGGCAATCGATCTGCTCCTGCGTCCAGCCGAGGCGGCGGACGCAATCGAGGGACACGACAGCATCCTCGCCGCCGTCATGCACGAGCGAGCGGATATCCTCGACCATGCGGCGCCGGATCATCTCGGCGCTTTGCATGCGGCAGCGGTCGACAGGCCAAATTCGGCCGTCCTGGGTGGTGCGACGATGTTCGGGAAGCTGGGTACGCAAGGCGACCTCCATCGGTTGGATGGAGGGTCTTATAGAATGGGCAATTGCCCTACGTCAATGGGCAAGTGGGCAATTGCCTATCGCCCTACTGTCACATACGGGACATCTTCATGATCACGCGCCCAAGAACACGAAGGTTCTCGACCGGAACCCTATCCTCGGCATGACTAGGATTGTCAGAGATGATCCTAATCATGAGAGGGTCAGAACCGCGAACGAGTTGAAGTCGCTTAACAGAGACGCCGATTCCGTCGTCGATTGCAAAGATACCGTCTGGGGCTGGGGCCGTGGCGCCACGATGGATCATGACGCGGTCGCCCGGCAATAGTGTCGGTATCATCGAATCCCCATCGACGGGGATGATATCGACTTCCGATTCTCTTACTCGCAATTCCGTGTGCAGGAAGGCGACGGGCATTGTCCAAGTTGCCCGAACTCCGTCAGCTGCTTGCCCATCAACGACGACTTGATCGGCAAAGCCGCCTAAGCCCAGCCCGCCGCGAACGTCGCGCTCAATGATTTCTCCTGGCCGAAGCTCTCGCCTGGCAGCCCGGCGGGCAGCCTCTGCTGCCTCCAGATCATGCGGTGATTCGTCACCGTCCGGTGCGTCTGGATCGAAACTTGAGATGAGAGGCTCGGTTGGTCCGATAAGCCAATTATCCGGTTTCTTGAGTGCGCGGGCGATTTTCTGCAGGTTTTCGATCTTTCCGCCGCGCCCGCGCTTAAGCGCGTCGCGAATATAGGTCTCCCCGAGGCCCGCGGTGACGGAAACCTCTTTCATATCCCGCTCTTGCAGGGTCAGCTCATTCTGGAGCCGCTTGCGCCAATCGAATGCCATAGTGGGAACTTGCCCACTGTCTTGCCCATCGTCGATTGGGTTTTTGCCCATCACGCCCATTGACATGACGGGCATTTGCCCATTAGTGCTTGCGTCCATGAGCGCTACCCACGATTTTCTGGAAGAAGTCGACGCCTTCCTGCGCTTGGCGGGAATGGCTGAAACCACGTTCGGCCGCAAAGCCGTCAACGATGGAAAACTCGTCCCGCGTCTGCGGGATGGTGGCTCGATCACCCTGGACAAGGCTGCCCAAATTCGCCGGTTCATGCGCGAATATGCGGCTGACTGTCCGATCGAGAGACGACGGTCGCACGTTCAGCCCGAGGCTGTGTCGTGATGGACCGCGAACCTTTCTTCGTGTTTCGGCCGGCGTTTCGCCCCGCTCCCCGCGCTGCCCTGATGCAGCCGGGTCCCTGGCCGCTGATCCGGGCGCTCGCCGAGGAGCGAGCGGCTTCAGCGCGCCGCCAAGTACCTCTGTGTGTGCAGCAGCGCCGCTTCCGTCAGGCGCTCGATATCCTGCAGGGCCTGAAGCGCGGCGGCGTCGTGATCTGTGCCGGCGGCCTCATGGGCTGCCTGGAGAAGATTGCGCTTCGATTCCTCCAGCACCGTTGCCGTAAAGCCGAGGAGGTCGCCGCCGGTCTCGTCGACATGGCGGGCGGTGTGCGCGATGAAGGTCATGAGCAGCGTCTCCAGACAGACAAGCCGGCCTCTCAACTCGTCTTCGAGCCCGTTTTCCATGCGGCTCATGGCGCGTCGCCTCCCCGTGTTGACCGCGGCAATGTCGCTCGCGGCGGATCGGCAGCAGCATGAACATCCTGCTCCGCCTTTGCCAACCCGGCCATCGCTGCAAGCAGTCGCTTTCGGGCCGCAGCCGTCCGCGCCAGTCGCGCCGCCTTTTCGGCCTCAGTCTCCATGGCGTCCTGCCCTCCTGACCTGACGCCCTGACACTGCCTGACATCGCCGCCCTTCGTCGCCTTGGAAAATCGGGAATTTTCCACGTGGACAAACTCGACCAAATGGACCCGCGCCAGCTGCTCTTGAAGCGCGGCGCACGAATGCTGGCCAAGGCCTGCGGCGGCGACGAGGCCGCGGGCTCCGTCGTCTCGCGCTCAGACGAGACCGTGCGGCGCTGGGGCGACCCGAACTTTCCCGAGACGATGCCGATCTTCTGCGCGGTGCTGCTCGAAGCCGAGTGCGGCATGCCCATCCTGACGCGCCTGATGGCGCAGATGGCCAAGCAGGCGCTCGTGCCGGAGGAAGGCCTGCCGGCGCCGGAAACCCTGCGCAACGCCAATGACGACATGATGCTCGCCGTGCTCGATCTGAGCCGCGAGGTCATCGAGGCCAAGCGCGACGGCATGATCACGCCGAACGAGCAGGCGAAGATCCAGCGCAAAGGCATCGCGGCCAGCGAACGCATCGGCGACGTGCTCGATGCCGCCGGCACGGGCCCGGCCGTTCCGCCCGGCGTCACTCCGCTCCGCAAGGCGGGTTCGTGATGTCCGGCCGTTGGAAAACCCGCGTCCAGATCGAGCGCGTCGGCCGGCGTCGTCTCAGCGCCGCGCGCGGCATGGCCCGGCTTGGCTTCAGGGCCTCGATCATCGCGCACATGCTGCGCATCCGCCGCTCGACGGCGGAGCGCATCGTCGCGGAGAAGCCGGCAAGCATCTGGTCGCCCGCGCATATGGCAGCTTTTCGGGAGGCGGGCCGGTGAAGATCAGCCCGAACGCCGTGATGCAGAGCCGGGCGACGCCGATGCGCGGCCTCGACTTCTTCCCAACCCCGCCTTGGGCTACCCGCGCCTTCCTGCACGATGTCCTGCAGCCCGAGTTCCCCGCTCGCTTGTCGAGCGCGTGGGAGCCGGCGGCGGGGGAAGGGCATATGGCGCATGTGCTCGGCGAGGTCTTCGAGCATGTGCGGGCCTCGGATGTCGCCGATTACGGTAGCGGATTTGAGGTCGGCAGCTTCGTCGGGCAAGGGCTCGATGTCGCCCCAGCCCGGCCGGTCGACTGGATCATCACGAATCCGCCCTTCAACCTCGCCGTCGATTTCGCCGAGCGTGCGCTGACCGAGGCCGGTGCAGGCGCCGCGCTGCTGCTGCGCACAAGCTGGATGGAAGGCGCCGAGCGCTACAACCGGCTGTTTCGTGATCGTCCGCCGCGGGTCATCGCCCAGTATTGCGAGCGCGTGCCGATGATCGCCGGCCGTTGGGACCCGGCCGCTGCAAGCGCGACCTCCTATGCGTGGTTTGTCTGGCACCTCTCGTCGCTGCTGCCCGAGACGAAGCTCGTCTGGATTCCGCCGGGCGCCAAGGCCCGGCACTGGCGCGACGACGACCTGAAGAGATGGGCGCAATGACCGAGCAGACGAACCGCCCAGGCCGTCAGCGCCTTCCGAACCGTCGCGAGAGCCTCGTCATCAGCGTGGCGCATCCCGGTAGCTGGACCGTACATTACGACGTCGCCATTGGATTCCCGTCCGGGCTTGCCAGCCCGCCGCGCGAGATCTTCATCTCGTGCAACAAGCTGACGACCGCGCTTGCGACCGCCGGAACCGAGATCGCGACGCTGGTCTCGATCGCGCTCCAGCATGGGGCGACGCTCGACGAGCTCGCTTCGGCCATGCCCCGCGAGGAGAACGGAACGCCGCAGGGCGCGGCCGGCGCCGTGCTCGATGCCGTCGTCGCCGAGTTGTCCGGCGCCAGCAAGGCAGCAGCAGGATGACGCTGCTCTCGGAACAGCAGATTGCGGACGTGAAGGAGCGAGTCGACCTCGCTTCGCTGGCGCAGGATCTCGGCGCCAAGCTTCGCCATTCGGGCGGGCGCTATGTCGGTTCGTGCCCAGTCTGCGGAGGCGGCGCCCGATCGAACCGCTTCGAGATCAAGAACTCGGCGTGGGTCTGCGCCGTCTGCCCGGATGGTGGGGACGCTATCCGTCTGGTGCGCCAGGTGCTCGGCCTCGACTTCGCCGGGGCTATCGAGCGCCTCGGCGGACCGCGCGTGCTGTCACGCGAGGAAAGCGAGCAGCTGACCAAGCAGCGGCGCGAGCGCGAGGCCAAGGAAAAGGCCGAGGCGGACGGCTATCGGAAGCGCGAGATCGCGGCGTGCCGTCGCATCTGGGAATCCGGCCGGTCGCCTGCCGACCTCATCGGTAGCTATTGGCAGGGGCGCGGCCTGCTGCTGCCTTCCACGGCGCTGCTGCGCGAGGCCGATTCCGTCGCCTATTTCCACGGCAAGGTGACGAACGAGCAGGGGCGCAGCGAGCCCCGTGTCATTGCGAGGACGCCGGCGCAGCTCGCGCTCATGCTCGACAATGATGGCCGGGCGACCGGGCTGCATATCACCCATCTCGCGCCGGGCGGCCTGTCCAAGGCGACGATCGTCGATCCTGACACGGGCGAGATGCTACCAGCGAAAAAGATGCGCGGCTCGAAAAAGGGCTGCCATATCCGCGTGCGACAGCCGCCGCGCGACGCTCTCCTGCAGGCGGCGCGTGCTGGCCGGCGAATTCGGCTGCTGATGGGCGAAGGTATCGAGACGGTCGGCTCGGTCGCGACCGACCTGCAGCGCAAGGGGCGGCTCGATCCGCTCGATATCTTCTGGGCGGCGGGCGACCTCGGCAATCTTGGCGGGCCGCATCTCGAAACCGTGGCGCATCCGACGCTTAAGGGACCTTCCGGCCGTCCGCAGCGCGTGCCCGGCCCTGATCCGGACCCGACCGGGCCGGCCATCGCCATTCCCGATTTCGTGACGGACGTCGTGCTGCTCGGTGACGGAGATTCCGAGCCGTTCCTGACGCAGCAGACGCTAGAGCGTGGTCGGCGCCGCTACGTGCGCCCTGGCCGGCGCATCGCCATCGCCATGGCGCCTGATGGGCACGACTTCAACGATCTAGTCCGGGGAGCACAATGAGCGATCCTGCGCGCCCAGTTCTTCGTTGGCACGGTGGCAAATGGCTGCTGGCGCCCTGGATCATAGGCCATTTCCCGCGGCACCGGATTTATGTCGAGCCGTTCGGCGGCGCGGCCTCGGTGTTGCTGCGAAAGGCCCCGGCCTATGCCGAGGTCTATAATGACCTCGACGTCGAGCTTGTGAACCTGTTTCGTGTGCTGCGTGGGCCTGACGCCGATCGCCTGCGCGAGCATCTCGCTCTGACGCCCTTCGCGCGGGCCGAGTTCATGGCGGCTTATGAGCCCTCCGACGATCCGGTCGAGCAGGCGCGGCGCCTGATCATCCGCAGCCTGATGGGTTTCGGCAATACGGGCGCACTTGGTCGCTCGACTGGATTCCGCGCCGACAGCAACAAGAGCGGCACGACGCCGGCGCATGATTGGGCGAACTATCCCGAGCTGCTGCCGGACATTGTCGCGCGGTTGGCCGGCGTCGTGATCGAAAGCCGAGATGCCGTCGCCGTGATGCGCGCCCATGATCGGGCGGAGACGCTGCACTATGTCGATCCGCCCTATGTCCATGAGACCCGGTCGGGCGGAAATCCCTACTGCGCCAAGCACAAGTATCGGCACGAACTAACCGACGCCGATCACGGCGCTCTCCTCGATGCGCTCCGCGCGCTGAAGGGCATGGTGGTGCTCTCCGGCTATCCCTCGCCGCTCTATGACAAGAATCTCGACGGCTGGCTTCGAGTTGAGCGAGCAGCTCTTGCCGACGGCGCCCGCGAGCGCACCGAGGTTCTCTGGATCAATCCGGCCTGTGCTGCCGCCCTGGAGCGTGAGAAGGCCGGTGCCGGCGCTCCCCTTTTCGATTTCCAAGAGGCAGCGGAATGAGCGCGTCAGATCATCCTTCGCCGGCGGACATCATAGATTCAGCCCTCGCCGCAGCCGGCCCCGCCCCGCAGCCCCGCGTGTCGGATGATGGCGGTTCTAACGATGCTCGCGATATCGGCCGGGCGCATGTCGACGCGCTGATCGCGCTCGCCAACCTGCTGCCGAACGATACCGACAACGGCCGGCGGCTGATCCGCTGGTACGGCGCCGATATCATCATGGTGCGCGATGTCGGCTGGCATGTCTGGACCGGGCGCGTCTGGGAGCCTCTCGGGGGCGGCGAGGCTGTGCAGCGCCTTGCACAGCGCGTCGCCCGCAACATCGCCATAGAGGCCGAGGTGATCTATCCGACGCCGGTCGAGCGGCGGCAGATCGATGCCGGCGAGGCCGCGCGCGCCATCCCGAAAGCCCGGCGCGAGGCGGCGGACGAGGCGGCCATCGCTGACGGCAAGACGGCCATGGCCGCTTGGACCACGCGCCGCGGCCGGCGCCGGGCTTTCTCGGTGACGTGCGGGAACGGCGCGCGCATCGCACAGATGATTGCCCAGGCGGCGCCGCACCTGACGATCGGCGTCGAGCAGATGGATGCCGATCCGCATCTCGTCAATGTCGAGAACGGGACGCTCGTCTTCGAGCGCTTGCGAGATCCGGAGGTGTCCGACCCGGCCAAGGCGATGTTCTGGCGGGTGCGGCTGCGCCAGCATGACCGGGCTGATCGTCTCGCTAAGCTTGCGCCGGCGACCTATGATCCGGACGCCGAATGCCCGAAATGGCACGACTTCCTCGATAAGTTCCAGCCGTCCAAGGACATGCAGAACTTCCTGCAGGTCTATTACGGCTATTCCCTGCTCGGTGTCATCGGCGCGCAGAAGCTGGTGTTCCACTATGGCGAGGGTGCGAACGGCAAGTCGACGCTGATCGAGGCGCTCGCCCGGCTTTTCGGCGCCTATGCCCGCTCGCTCAACGCGGAATCGCTGACGGGAACGCAGGCGCGCTCGGGCTCCCAGGCCTCGCCTGATCTTGCCCAGTTGCCCGGCGCGCGCATGGTGCGCATCTCGGAATTGCCGCGCGGCGAGCCGCTGCGCGAAGCGCTGGTGAAACAGCTAACCGGCGGCGAGCCGATGATGGTCCGGCACAATTACGGGAACTTCTTCGAGTTCCGGCCGACCTTCAAAGCCTCGATGTCGGGCAATGACCGGCCGCGCATCGACGGCGTCGACCATGGCATCTGGCGGCGCATCGCGCTCGTGGTCTGGGGTGTGACCATCGCGGACAGCGAGCGGCGCGAGATGGAAAGCGTGCTCGCCGAGTTCGCGGAGGAGCGCTCGGGCATCCTGAACTGGCTGATCCAGGGCGCGCTGACCTATCTCGAAGCCGGGCTCGTCGAGCCGCCGGAGGTGCTGGCGGCCACCAAGGCTTACCGCGCCGACATGGATCAGGTGCAGGGCTTCATCGACGCCTGCGTCACGCGCCTTCCCCCTCCGGAGCCACCCGACGAGCCGCGCCAGATTTCCACGCGCGCGCTCTATGAGGCTTACGAGACGTGGTGCGTCGCCAACGCCATGAAGCCTTGGAGCGAAAAGGCCTTCAGCATGACGATGGTGAAGAAGGGCTTCGTGAAGCGCGACGGGCGCATCCGCACCTTCGAGGGCATCAAACTGCATGACGTGCCCGAGCGGCCCGAGCCCCGCAGCCCCGCCGCGATGACGATCGGTGACGTGCGATGCTCGCAAACCCCATGCATCCAGCGATGAACCGCGCGATTTCAACGCTGACGCCATGCGTCCAGAGGCGCGAGGGTTGCGAGGGTCTTGCGAGGGTTCCCGCCAACCCTCGCGCGGCGAATAACCATTCAAGATCATAGAGTTAGGGAAGGCTGAGCGAGGGTCGCGAGGGTTCCGGCGCGCCACATGTAAATGGGGGCTCCGGGGTGAGAATAAGCGGTGTTCACAATGCCTATACCTGATCTCAACCCTCGCGACCCTCGCAAATATCAAGTCAAGTGATTGAATTAATAGAGCAATTCGAGTTGCGAGGGTTGCAAAAACCCTCGCACAACCCTCGCAACCCTCGCAGCCTGCAGGATCAGGGCACATGAAGACGATCGGGATCGAAGCTTTCCTGACCTGGGCCTATCGGGAAGAGTTGCCGAAGGCGCTGGCGACCAGTGCTGATATCGGGCCGGGCTGCTCGTCCATGTGGGGCGCCATCGGCGGCTGGGCCGATTCGCTCGGCGCGCTCGTCAGCGACGGCAGGCCGAACAGCTATGGCGTGATGGCGACGAGCTTTACGGTCAGTGCGCCTCATGAGGACGCTATTTCGGCCCATGCCGCTGTCATCGGCCTCGACAGCTGGGATCTCGACATGCCCGACGATTGGGACCCGCTGACCGATCTCGGGCTCGGCGAGCATGAGCGGCTCGATGCGGTGGCGCGGGCGCTGCCGCGCATCCTCGTCGATGTCGGCGGGCAGATGCGGCACAGGCAGCGGCCGGGCGAACTGGTGCGCCACCATGCCATCATGCGCAACACGCCTGTCTGGCAGGCCGAGGTGCCGAAGGCCCGCTTCGTCAGCGCCTATGGCAAGCCCCTGTGGTTCCGCATGATCACGGAAACCATTCGGGGTATCGACTATCAGCGTGAGGTGGATGGCTTCAATCCGAAGTCCCGCCGTCCCTATCCGGGCGCCTATCGCAAGACGGTGCTCGACCCTGACCCGGCCTTGGCTGCTGCCGATCGGGCGGAATACGAGGTCTGGCATGCGGCCCTCGGGATGCTGGTCGAGGTGCTCAATGCGCCCGGCTATCTCAAGGCGCACAGGCTCATCGGGCCTGCTGCCCCGCCCCGGCCATGGGAGGCCAGTGCATCGGCTGCAATACGCGCTTGACTTGCGACAGTCGCTTGACGTAGCCCTTATGCGCTAAGATTTGTGTCCGCCGCCCGGTTCGCCCCGAGGCGGCGTTTTTGTTGGAAGGAGCCATGCCTTATCGCCCTCCTGTTTTCCGACCGTCCATAGGCCTCGGCTCTGACGCCGATCGTGCTGCTGGCGCTCGGGAATATGAGGCGCGGCGAGGAAGCGCCCGGCAGCGTGGTTACGATGCGCGCTGGGATCGCGAGCGCTCCGTCTTCCTGCAGCTCAACCCGCTCTGTCTTGGGTGTCAGGCTCGCGGCGAGACGACCATTGCCACGGTAGTCGACCACGTCATCCCACATAAGGGCGATATGGCCCTGTTCTGGGATGTGTCGAACTGGCAGCCCGCATGCTCATGGGATCACGACGTCATCAAGCAGAAGCTGGAGGCGATGTGGTCGAAAGGCGAGATCGAGATCGCCGACCTGCGCCTTGACGGGCCGATGGCCCGCCGCATCGCCCCGCCTCTCCGCTGCCTCTGACCGGGGAGGGGGAGGGTCGATCTCTAGCCCCCTCGGGACCTCGGACCGGCTGGGGTCCAACGCGTAAACCGTCGCGAAATTCTGAGAAAAAAAGGTTGGCCCTATGGCTCTTCGCGGTCGCAAGCCGAAGCCCGATGCTCTGAAGAAGATCCAAGGCAATCCCGGTCGGCGTAAGGTCGCGCAGGCTCCGGCGGCGTCCGACCAGAAGGATCTGGGTGCCTTCTCTCCGCCGGCATCTCTCAATGCGGTCGAGCGCAGGATCTGGGAGGAGATGCTCGGCACGCTCCGGCATCTCAACTTCGTCCGCGAGTCGGACCTGCGCGCCTTCGCCCGCATGGTGAAATTCCATGCGCTGTTCGATGCCATCGCGCCGCTCGTGACCGTCGACAACCTGGTCGAGACGACGGTTTCCGACAAGGTCACCATGCAGCGCGTTTCGAAGCACTTCTTCGTCATGGAGCGCACGAACAAGATCCTCGAAGGATTTGACGAGCGGTTCGGCACGAACCCGGCCGCGCGCCAGGCTCTGCTTTCGCGACTGGCCTCGTCCGCTCCGCAGCTGTTCGATCAGGCGAAGCAGCAGGCGAAGACCGAGGACGAGTCTAGCAAAAAGGCTGACGCGCCGGCCGCTCCTCCTCCGCCGGCGCCTGCGATGCCTGCGTCGCCGGTCGGCTTCGGTCGCCCGCACTGATCCGCGCGTGACATCGACTGCCATCCCTGTCTGGGTCGCCGACTTGGCAGCCAATCCGGTGCACGATTGGGTGCGCTCGGAATGGGAGCGTGCCGCGAAGACGGCTGGCGCGTGGTTCGATCCTGTCGCGGCGGACAAGGCGGCGCAGTTCTTCCCGGGCTACCTTGTCCACACGAAGGGCAAATGGGCCGGACGCCCGTTCCACCTGTCACCGTGGCAGGAAGCCATCGTGCGGATGCTGTTCGGGTGGAAGACGGCCGAGGGCAAACGCCTGTTCCGCCGGGCGCTGATCTGGATCGCGCGCGGCAACGGCAAGAGCGAGTTCGCCGCGGGGCTTCTCCTCCTCGCCTTCCTGTTCGACGGCGAACTCGGCGGCGAGGCCTATGTCATCGCCGCCGACAAGAAGCAGGCGGGCATCGTCTTCACCATGGCGACGCGCATGGTGCAGCTCTCGCCGGCACTCGCGGCGCATATCGAGACGTTCAAGACGTCGCTCTATTGCGCCGAGCTGCTCGGTTCGATCCAGCCGATGTCGGGACAGGCCGAGGGCAAACACGGCCTTTCCTGCTCGGTCCTGGTTGGCGACGAGATGCATGAATGGCGCGACGGCGACCTCTATGAGTTCGTCAAGCAGTCGGAGATCAAGCGCGATCAGCCGATCGAGATCCTGATCTCGACGGCCGGTCAGGCGCGGCGCGGTTACGGTTGGGTGCTCTGGGAAGAGTCCCTGAAGATCAAGGATGGCACCTTCGAGGACCCGACGACACTCGTCGTGATCTACGCGGCCACGGCGAACGACAACTGGAAAGACCCGTCGACCTGGGCGAAGGCGAACCCGAACCTCGGCGTTTCCGTTCAGCTCGACGACATGCGCAAGCTGCTGGAGCGCGCGCTGCAGTCGCCTCGGCTGGAGACGAACTTCAAGCGCTACCATCTCGATATCTGGGTTGGGCAGGATCTGCGCTGGCTCGATACCGAGGCATGGCGCCGGGGCTCCGGCCAGCCCAGCCTTGCCGACGATGCCGGCTGGCGCTCGATGGCCGAGCGATGCCGCGGGCGGCTTTGCTATGGCGGGCTCGACCTCTCGTCGGTTAGCGACCTGACCAGCCTGGTCTGGCTCTTCCCGCCGGATGCTACGGAAAAGAACTGGCTCGTGCTGCCGCGCTTCTGGGTGCCGGCGGACAATATCGAGCGCCGGGCGCGTCGTGATCGCGTGCCCTACGACATCTGGCAGGCACGCGGCGCGATCGAGCCGACGGTCGGTAACGTCGTCGATTATGACCCTGTGATCGCGGCGATCCACGAAGGGATGGAACTCTTTACGGTCCGGTCCGTCGCATACGATCCGTACAACGCGACGGCGACCGTCAACACCCTCGTCAACGAGGGCGCGCCGATGGTGCTGATGCGCCAGGGCGTGCAATCGCTCGGCGCCGCTTCCAAGCAGCTGGAGCTGCTGACGCTGAAGGGCGCGCTCGATACCGGGCAGCATCCGGTGATGGACTGGCAGGCCGGCAACGTCGCCAAATACGAGGATCGCAACGGCAACCTGAAGCCGGACAAGGAGCGGTCCTCGGAAAAGATCGACGGCATCTCGGCGCTGGTGAATGCGCTGGCCGTCGCGGATGTGGCGATCGAAACGGCACCGGCTTCGCCCTGGGATGATCCGTCGTTCTCGCTCTCGAAGATGATGAGTGCAGCAGCATGAGATTTGCGATCGAGATCGGGCGGGACCGGGAAGCTCGTGCGGCCAGCATCGAGAGCCCCGGCGTTCCGGTGAGCCAGACGAAGGAATTCATGACCTTCTTCGGCATGGATTCGGTCGCGCTGCCGAGCGTTTCGCTCGCCTCGGCCATGAAGGTTCCCGCGGTGAATGCCGCGGTGAACTTCCTGTCGCGGACGCTCGCGGCCCTGCCGCTGCATGCTTTCGTCCGGAAAGACGGCAATACGAACCGGGAAGATGGCGCCGTTGAAAAGGTGCTGCGCAACCCGACGCCGGAGATGGATGGCTTCAAGGCACGGCAATATTTCTGGCAGAACGTCTTCACCGGCGGTCGCGGCCTCGCCTGGATCGAGCGCAAGGGAAGTTCCGTCGAGAACATCTGGCCGCTCAATCCGCTGAAGGTGCAGATCCGCCGGCGGGGCCTGTCGACGGTCTATCTGCATGACGGGCAGGAGTATGTCGCCGCCGACGTCATCGACGTTCCGTACATGCTGCTGGAAAATCAGCTGGGTCATTGGGGGCCGATCAAGCTGGCGAGCAAGGCCATTCAGCTCGCCCTGGCGATGAACGACTACGGCAGCACCTTCTTTGCCGGCGGCGGCGTGCCGCCCCTCTCCATCTCGGGCGCTCTGCCGACCGGCAATGAAGCGCTGAAGCGCGCCACGCACGATGTCGAGCAGGCGGTCCAGTTCGCCCGCCTCAACAAGAGCCCGATCGTTCCGATTCCGGCCGGCTATGAGCTGAAGCCGGTCGGTATCGACCCGGCCAAGGGGCAGATGGTCGAGGCGAGGCTCTTCCAGATTCAGGAGATCGCGCGCGCCTGGCAGCTGCCCCCCGCCTTTCTGCAGGATTTGTCCAAGGGCACATTCACGAATGTCGAGCAGCAGGATCTGCACCTCGTCAAGCATGTCGTCGGCCAGTGGGCGAGGGCTTACGAGACGCAGGCGACGCTCAAGATCTACGGCCGCGAAAAGGCCGATTCCGAATATGTCGAGCACAATCTCGACGGGCTGATGCGTGGCGATCTGAAAAGCCGCATCGAGGCTCTGGGGCGCGGCATCCAGACGTCGCAGATCACGCCGAACGAGGCGCGCCATCTCGATAACCGGCCGAAGCACGAGAACCCGCTCGCCGACGAGCTCCTCGTGCAGGGCGCGACCGTCGTCCTCGGACAGCAGCCGGTGCAGGCGCCGCCCGCCGAACCGAAACAGGATGGAGAAGGCGATGACCCACGCAAAGCCTGAAGGCCCGGAGCTGCGTTCCTTCGTCGCGAAGGTAGAGCGGCGCGCGGCGGATGACGGCAAGGTGACGGTCGCGGGCTATGCCGCGGTGTTCGGGGAGGTCGCCGATATCGGCGGCTGGTTCAATGAGACCCTGGCGCGCGGCGCCTTCACCGAGACCCTGAAGACCTCGGATGTTCGGGCGTATTTCGATCATGACCGTGGCCGCATCTTGGGACGCTCGACGGCCGGAACGCTGCGTCTGACCGAGGATACGAAGGGGCTCCATGTCGAGATCGACCTGCCGGATACGACCGATGGTCGCGATGTGGCCGCGCTGATCGAGCGCGGCGACGTCTCCGGCATGTCCTTCGGTTTCGCTGTTCAGCGGCAGCTCTGGGATGAAACGGTGGAGCCGCCGCTGCGGACGATCCTGGCGGTCGACCTGCGCGAGGTCAGCATTGTCTCGGAGCCCGCTTACGAGGGTGCCACCATCGCGCTGCGCTCGCTGGAGGCGGCCCGCAAGGAAAAGCGGGAACATCCCGCCCATCGCCGCATCGAGGCGCGGCGCGCCGAGATGGAGCAGCGCATCCGGCGCATTCGCTAGTTTCCCCGGTTTCGTCCGGAGGTGGCGTGGCAGCTCCCGCTTCCCGCCCTAATCGCCCGCTTCGGCGGGCATTTTCATGGTCAGAGGTAAGAAAGGACCCCCAATGACCCTTCGCCAACTGCAGGAGAAGCGGGAAAAGCTGGTTGCCGATGCCCGCTCCGCTCTGGAAGAGATCCGCAAGAACACCGACGACGCCCGCACGGCCGAGCTGGAAAAGCGCCACGACGATTTCATGGGTGATCTCGACAAGCTCGACAGCCAGATCGCCCGCGAAGAGCGCATGTCGAAGCTGGAAAAGGCCGAGGAAGAGCGCCGCGCCCGTATGCGCCCCAATCCCGGCGGTGATAAAAACCTGGGCGACGACGATGACAAGCCGGTCGAGTACCGCCAGGCCTTCCACAGCTGGGTGCGCGCTGCAGGCGACATGTCGGCGTTGACCGAGGAGGAGCGTTCGGCCCTGCGCGCTGGCGTGGCGCCGAAGGAGGTTCGCGCCCAGACGGTCGGCACGCCGGCCGCCGGTGGCTACACCGTGCCGACCGAGTTGGCCAACGAGATCATCAAGTCGATGAAGGCCTGGGGGCCGATGTACGACGAGGACGTCTGCACGGTCCTCACGACCTCGTCCGGCCATCCGATCGACATGCCGACGATCGACGATACTGCGCAAACGGTCGACAAGCACACCGAGGCCGGCGCCGTGACCGACGACGGCAGCAAGGATGCCGTCTTCGGCAAGAAGACGCTGAGCGCCCATGCCTACGATACGAACTGGGTCCGTTTCAGCTATGAGCTGGCGCAGGATTCCATCTTCAACATGGAAACGCTCCTCGGCGGCCTGCTCGGCGAGCGTCTCGGCCGGCGCGCCAACGTCGAGCTGACGGTCGGCGACGGCACCGGCGATCCCCAGGGCATCGTCGTTGGCTCCACTCTGGGCAAGACGGCGGCGGCGACCGCGGCCTTTACCTATGACGAGGTTGTCGACCTGGTTCACTCGGTCGACCCGGCCTATCGTTCCTCGCCGAAGGTCGGCTTCCAGTTCCACGACACGACGCTCGCGGCGCTGCGCAAGCTGAAGGATGGCGAGGGCCGCTATATCTGGTCGGCGGGCGACGTGCAGCAGGGGGTGCCGGGCACCATCCTCGGCTATCGCTACCGCATCAACCAGGCGATGGACACGCTGGCCGCCGCCAAGAAGGTCATGATCTTCGGCGACCACGCGAAGTATTTCGTCCGCAAGGTCGGCGGCATCGTTCTCTTCACGGCTCGCGAGCGTTTCGCCCCCGATATCGGCCTGCTTGGCCTGGTGCGCCTCGACGGCCGTCTCGGCGACGCGGCTGCCGTCAAGCACCTCATCACAGCCGCCTCTTAACGCGGTTGGCTTGAACCGGTAGGCGCCGCCCAGCGTGGCGCCTGCTTCTCAAGCCAATGGAGGATCGCATGAAACTCAAGATTCTGATCGGCCTGTCCGGGGCGGATTTCTCGCTCGCGCCGGGTGAGGAAACCGAGCGCTTTTCCGGCGAGGAGGCTCAGCGCCTCATCGACGCCGGCATTGCCGCCCCGCTCGCCGATGACAAGCGCGAGACCGCCACGAAGAAAGCTGCGCCGGAGAAGCGCGGCTGATGTGGTATCCGGCGAAGACGACAGCGGGGCCGGAGGCCGAGCCCGTGACTCTCGATCGCGCTCGGCTGCAGGTCGGCGGCGACGGGACGGAGTTCGATGCCGTCCTCACCGACCTGATCGCGGCCGCACGGGATCACGCCGAGAAATACTGCTCGGTTCGATTCGCGCAGCGCACGGTCGATCTCGTTTGCGACGACTTTGCCGAGCTGTCCCGCTTGCCGGAGGCGCCAGCGAGCGCGTTGACCTCGATCGACTATGTCGATGTCGACGGCGCGGCGCAGTCGGTCGCGAGCACGGTCTATGAGACGCGTTTTGACGGCTACGAGGTCTCGATCGTGCTTAAGCCCGGCCAGCGCTGGCCGGAGCGTGCGCGCGGCACCCGTGTCACCTTGAAAGGGCTGGTCGTCGGCGGTTCGGCCCCGGAATCGGTGCGTCAGGCGATGCTGTTGATGATCGGCGCGTGGTTCAAGGATCGCGAAAACGTCTCGGCTGCCATCCGGACGGCCGTCGACAACCTGCTATGCAACGACCGTCGCGGGGCTTTCTGATGCTCTCGGCCGGGAAGAGAATTCATCGCGTTCGCTTTGAGCGGCGCGGCGTTGGCGAAAAATCACCGTCCGGCAACGTCCTGCAGAACTGGTCGGCCGTCGTCACCTGTTTGGCCGCTTTTCGCCCCGTCTTCGGGCGTGAGCAGGTCGCTTCCGGACAGCCCCAGAGCACGCTTACCGGTACGCTCACCACGTTGAGCTTCGCCGAAGCCAAGGCGGTGACGTCCGCCGACCGCGTCGTGTTCCTCGCCGGTCCCTATGCCGGCCGCGAGTGCCAGATCCGTTCCATCGTGCCGACCCCGGATGCTCGCGAGATCGAGTTCCTGATCGAGCACGGTCCGCAAACCTGACCTTAGGAGCTATCCATGGCAGATCTCACCATCACTGCGGCGAATGTCGTCGCGGGTGCTAACGCCTCCGTCGCGAACGGCGTCGCCGGCGAGGCGGTCACCGCCGGAAAGCCGGTCTATCTCAGCGCGACCACGAAGAAGTGGATGCTGGCCGATTCGAACAGCGCCACGGCCGAGGCGCGCAAGGCGACGGGCGTCGCGCTGAACGGAGCCGCGCTCAATCAGCCGGTCGCCATCCAGACCGGCGGTGATATCACGATCGGCGCCACGCTGACGCCCGGCGCGGCCTATTATCTGTCGGACACGCCCGGCGGCATCTGCCCGCTCGCCGATGTCGGTGCCGGCGAATATGTCTGCCTGCTCGGCCTCGCTAAGAGCACCTCGGTGCTGACGCTGGATATCCAGTTCCCGAACGTCGCGCTCTGACGCTCCATGCCCCATGTGATCTTCACGGCGGATTTCGATTGGTATCCGCCGGAGCTGAACGGCCGCTGGTGCCGGGCGTTCAAGGCCGGCGATCAGCCGCTGCTGGTGACGACGCCCTGCGCCCGCGCCGCCATCGCGGCGGGAAAGGCCACCCTCTGGAAAGGCGCTGCCCATGGCGAAGCTCAGCCGACGCGAGAACCTTCTGCGCAAGATGGCAGCGATGCCGCCGGCGGTGCGCAGCGCCATCAAGCAGGCGCTAGCGCAAGGCGCCGACGAAATCACGGATGACATGAAGCGCCTCGCGCCGAAGCGAACCGGCAAGCTGCGCGGCTCGATCCGCCAGAGCTGGGGTGGCGGCAAGGTCCGCTATTCGTCGCTGGCCGGCACGGCGGGCGAAGCCGGCGATCCCGATCTGTCCGTCAGAATCTCCGCTGGCGATAGCGGTGTGCGTTATGCCCATCTTGTCGAGTTCGGGACTGCACCGCATCTCAATGGCGGGCTGTTCGCCGGTTCGCGCCATCCCGGCACCTCGCCACAGCCCTTCTTCTTTCCAGCCTATCGCGCGAACCGGCGGCGGGTGAAGTCGCGCATCAGCCGCGCGACGACGAAGGCGGTGAAGCAGTTGGCATCATCATGAGCGAGGCGACGCTCCCGATCCAGAAGGCGGTTGTCGCCCTGATCGACGCCGATGCCGATCTGCGCGCTATGGTGCCGGTCGGCATTCTCGACCCGATCCCGCAAGGTACGAAGCATCTCTATCTGCGCCCATCCGGCTGGCAGGAGCTGGAGGACGGTCATGATTGCGGCGACGCCGTGCGCGTCACCTTTGAGATCCAGTGCTTCGCGCCGCCTCCGGCGCGGGATGACCTCGCCGTGCTCGCCGGCATGGTCAAGCGCATCCTGCATCGCGCCACGCCACCAGCCGAGGGGTGGAGCAATGTCGAGATCACCTGGCGCGACACCCTTTGGTTCGATGAGCCGGACGGCCTGTCGCGCCGCGCCGTCCTTCGATTCGAGGCCCTGGCTGATCAGGCCTGAGACCTTCGATCCACCCTTTCGCAGCGGCCGCCTTCGGGCGGCGTTTTCATGAGGTGAACCATGGCCCAGGCCAAGACCTTCCGCCGCTCTGGTCTGCGGCTTCTGCTCGGCGATGGCGCGACGCCGGAGGGCTTTGCCGCCCCCTGCGGCCTGCTGGAGCGCGCGATCACCCTGTCGAAGGAGCTCGGCGAGACCAATGTGCCGGACTGTGCCGATGAGGATGCGGCGCCGTGGACCGAACGCGATGTCACCTCGAAGAGCGCCTCGATCGAAGGCTCGGGCGTGCTCGATGCCGATGCGCTGCCGATCTGGCAAGGCTTCTATGACGATGACGGCAGCCGCAACTGCCGGATCGAGCTCTGGCGCAATGGCGCGAAGGTCGGTCACTGGCAGGGTTCCTTCCATATCGAGACCTTCAACCCCGCCGCGCCGGAGGAAGGCCGCGTCACGTTGGAGATTTCGCTGCAGAGCGACGGCGCCGTCGTCTGGAGCCCCGTCTGATGAGCGAGGAGAGCCGCAACGCTGCTGTCGATCTCGATTTCGGCGGCGGCAGCTATCGCTTCCGGCTCGCGATGGGCGAGCTGGAAGAGCTGCAGGAGGTGACGGGCGCAGGGCCGTATCACTGCCTGCGCCGGCTGCTCGCCGGCGACTGGCATGTGCAGGATGTGCGCGACACGATCCGCCTAGGGCTCATCGGCGGCGGCCTTTCGGCGAATGAGGCGCTGAAGCTGACCCGGCGCTATGTCGACGAGCGCCCGGACTGGATTCGGAACGCGACGCTCGCCATCGCGGCGCTGAGTGCGGCGCTCGCGGGCGCGCCGGAGGAGCAGCCGTCAAAAAAAGGCGGCGCACCGAAGGTTCGGAGCAAGGCGCGTCGCTCCCGAACGGGCGCCTCGCCTTCGGTGCGTTCTACCGAGCCGCCGCCGCCATCGGCATGAGCCGGGCGGATCTCAGGGCCGCGAGCTACTGGCAGTTCATGGAGATGGTCGACGGCTGGACCGCGGCGCATGTGCCCAACCGCAAGGAAGGGCTGAGCGCCGACGAGGAGGGTGCGCTCTGGGAGCTCGCCAGCCTGTCGACGGAGGAGTGAGATGGCGACCGATCTGGAAAGGCTGACGGTCTCCCTCGAGGCGAACGTCAAAAAGTTCGAAAGCGAGCTCAACAAGGCGCGCGGCCTCGCGGTCAAGACGCTGAAGGATATCGAGCGCGAGGCCGGCGGCATCGAGAAAGGCGTCAGCGCAGCGCTCGGCAAGGTCGCTGGCGCAGCGCGCAACGCACTCGCCGGTGTTGCTGCCGGCCTCGGCGTCAACGAGCTGCGGCAAGCCGCCGACGAATATACCAAGATCATCAACTCGCTGAAGGTTGCCGGCGTCAGCGGCGGCCAGCTCGACAGCGTCTTCAACGCGCTCTTTGCCTCGGCTCAGCGCAATGCGGTTCCGCTCGATGCGCTGGCCCAGCTCTATGGCCGGGTCAGCCAGGCCCAAACAACGCTGAACGCCTCCTCGACCGATCTCCTCGGTCTGACTGATATTGTCGCGCAGTCGCTGCGCGTCTCCGGCACTTCAGCGAGCGAGGCCTCGGGTGCGCTGCTGCAGCTCGGGCAGGCGCTCTCTGGCGGCAAGATCCAGGCGGAGGAGTATAACTCTCTGCTCGACGGCATGTATCCGTTGCTGCAGGCAGCGGCGGCTGGCCTGCAGGAGGCGGGTGGCGACGTCGCCAAGCTCACCGCGCTCGTGAAGGACGGCAAGGTCTCGTCGGAGGCCTTCTTCCGCGCCATTCAGGCCGGTGCGCCACTGCTGGAATCCAAGCTCGCCGGCGCGGTGCTGACCACCGACCAGGCGATGCAGCAGCTTCGCAACGAGTTCGTGCGCGCCGTCGGCGAGTTCGACAAGGCGACCGGCGCCAGCCAGGCGCTCGCGGGCGCAATTCAGGGATTGGCTGGCAGTATCGGCGGCGTCGGGCAGGCGGCGGCCTCGGCGGTCAACGGCGTGCAGGCTCTGATCGCCAAGGTCGGCGAACTCGCCAAGGCCAATGCCGGTCTGCAGCGGCAGGCGGCGCTGTCCTATCAGGAAGAACGCGCCCAGCGCGTCGCGCAGGCGCGCGAGATGGGGCTTGCTAACGCCGGAGGCCGCGAGGCGTTGGCGCAGGAGCGTGCCGCCGCGAACGCCGCAGCAGCAGAGCAGAGTCGCAAGGCGCTGCAGGATTTCCGGTCGAGCGAGCGCGAGTTCCGCAACGCGCTCGTCGATGCGCCGCAACCGCCGACGCGGCCGGCAGGGCTCGGCAATTCCGGCATCAAGCCGGTCTCGCTCAAGGATTTCAAGGTTCCGGGCGACGACAAGGCGAAGGGCGGCGGTGGCGGCTCGGAGGATAAGGATCGCGCCACGGCCCTGGAGCGCTATGTCATCAACCTGCAGAAGGCCGGCGAGCTCGCCAAGGCGGACCTCGCCACGGCCGGCAAGTCCAATGTCGAGCGGGAGAAGGCCCGTGCGTTGGTCGAGGCCACAGCGGCGGCGCAGAAGGATTTCGCCGCCGGCCTGCGCGAGACGGCGACGCTGACCACCGACGAGCGCGACAAGATCCTCGGTCTCGCCCAGGCGACGGCGCAGTGGAAGGAGGAGGCGCGGCAGGTCAAGGAGGCGATGGACTTCTCGGCCGACCTCGCCAAGGACGCCTTCAAGGGGCTGGTCTCGGACCTGATGCAGGGCAAGAGTGCCGCCGAGGCATTGGCCGACGCGTTGCAGCGAGTGGCCTCGAAACTTGCCGACAAGGCGATCGACAGCCTGATCGACGGGCTGTTCAAGACGGGCGGCACTGGCGCGGGCGCCGGGCTGCTGGGCGGGCTCGGCAAGCTCCTCGGCTTCGCCGAGGGCGGCCGGGTCTCCGGCCCCGGTTCGGGTCGGTCCGATTCCATCCTCGCCAGGCTCTCGGATGGCGAATTCGTCGTGAACAGCAAGGCCGCGAAGAAATACGGCCCGCTGCTCGCCGCGATCAACAGCGGGCAGATTCCGAAATTCGCCGATGGCGGCATGGTCGGGGGGCTGCCGGCGTTGCGCGCGCCCGCGGTGCCGGCTGGGCGGCGTATCGGGGCTGGCGCGACCGCAGCCTTCAACTATGCCCCGACCACGACGATCAACGCCCCCGGCGCGGATGCTCGGCAGATCGCGGCGATGCTGGATGCGCGCGACCGGGCCTTGCCGGAACGGTTTCGCGACTTCCAGCGGCGTGCCGGGAGCTAGCCGACCATGTCATTCCTTGGCGTCAATGCCGATGCCGTCTCCGGCCCGGTCGCACGCCTCGCGCTGCTCGCCTGGTTCGATTTCGCCGATGATCCGCGCTGGTACTGGACCGGCTTCGGCCCGCTGCGCACCGCCGATGGTCAGGCCTGGGAGGGCACCGCCGGGCTGGCGTCGATTTCGGGCCTGTCGGTGCCGATCGGAACGGCGGCGCAGCAGGTCAGCTTCGGCCTGTCGGGCGTCGATCCGCGCGTGATCGTGCTGGCGCGCCAGCAATCGGCCAAGGTCAAGGGGCGCGACTGTGCGGTGTCCCTGCAATTGTTCAATGAGGATTGGAGCCTGCGCGGCCCCGCTCGTCATGTCTGGAGCGGGCTGCTCGACGTGATGACCTACAAGGCCGATAGCGACGGCACCTATTCGGTCGAGCTCACCGCCGAGAATCTCTGGGCCGGCCGGCGCAAGCCGCCGCACGGCTACTACACCGACGCCGACCAGCAGGCGCGGTTTTCCGGCGATCTCGGCTGCCAGTTTGTGGCCAGCCTGCCCGGCAAGACGATCAACTGGCCCGCCTGACCATGACGGCACGTTCCGAACGGCTGAGCGCCTTCCTGGCGGCCGGTAGCGCCCTGCCTTTCGCCTGGGGCGAGCGCGATTGCTGTCTCTGGGTCGCCGACTGGATCAAGGCCGAGAGCGGGCGCGATCCCGGAGCGGCGCTGCGTGGCTATTATGGCAGCTCCGGCGCCTGCCTGCGCCTGCTGCGCCGCGGCGGCGGCCTGTCGGCCGTCGTTTGCGAGCTGATGAAGGGGGCCGGTTTCGAGGAAGCGCGTTCGCCCGTCGTCGGCGATGCCGGTCTGATCGAAACGAAGATCGGCGCCATGGGGGCGATCTGCCTCGGCGAAAACTGGGCGGTCAAATCGGCCGAGGGCGTCGCCATCCTGCCCGCGGCTCCCGTCAAGGCCTGGAGAATCTGATGCCAGTTGCGATCGGAACCGCGATCCTCGGCGCGTCGCTCGGCGGCACGGCGATCCTTGGCACCACAGCGGCAGCCATCGTTGGCAACATCGTTATCACCGGCGCGCTTTTCGGCGCGAGCTTGGCCATGCAGTCGCTCTCGCAGCAGAAGCCGCGCCGCGAGCGCCAGCAGGCGACCCTCAACGAGGCGATGGGTCCGCGCCGCTTCATCTATGGCAAGGCGCTGGTCGGCGGCACGCGCGCCTTCTGGGATGCGCGCCACGGCATGATGTATCAGGATCTCCTGCTCTGCTCGCACGAGATCGACGGCATCGCCGAATACTGGGTCGGCGATGTCAAGGTCGATACCGATGGTGGCGAGGCGGGCGGCAACGTCACCACCTTGCCGATGAGCGGCGCGATCTTCTTCGAGCGCTATCTCGGGACGGCCGACCAGGCGGCTGCGACCCTGCTGCGGGATCGTTTTCCCGAGGTCTGGAGCGCCGATCATCGCCTGCGCGGCATCGCCCATGTCTGCGTCGTGTTCGCCGGCGTGCCCGAGAAGCATCGGAACAAGGTCTTCCCGCAGGGCGCCTACACGGTCCTGCGCTTCGTGGTGCGTGGCAAGAAGCTCTACGATCCATCCGTTGGCGGCATGGACCCTGAGAACCCGGCGACATGGCTCTGGGGCGACAATTCCTCGGATGTCATCCTCGATTACCTGCGCAGTTCTGACGGCTATCGCCGCTCGCTGGCGCAGGTCGATATGCCGTCCTTTGCCGATTTCCACGCCCACTGCGCCGAGAACGTGCCGCGCAAGGATGGCACGCCGGTCGGCCGCTACCGGACCTGGGGCACGATCGGCTTCGACGAGGAGCCGCAGGCCGTGCTCGCCCGCCTCAGCGCCAGCTGCGATGCGACGCTTTATCAGGGGCCGAGCGGCCAGATCGGCATCCGCAACAGCGTCTGGACCGGCCCGCTGATCAACATCTCGACGCAGCATATCGTCGGCGCGGCGCTGACTCAGGGCAATGACAAACTCGACAGCTATAACCGGCTGAAGGTCAGTTACACCGACCCAGAGAACTACTACCAGCCGACCGAGCTGACACCTCGGGACGATCTCTCGTCGCAGGCCGCGATCGGCGTGATCGAGGAGACGCGCGACCTGGTGATGGTGCCGGAGTTCACCCAGGCGGCCCGGCTCCAGAAGATCATGATGGCCAAGGAAAACCCGATCTGGAAGGGCACGATCGCGACGGACCTGATGCCGCTCGATGCCCTCGACGCCAAGGTCGTCGACATCACCTATGACCCGGTGCCGGGTGGCTCGGAGCCGTTGATGAACGCGCCCTGCGAGTTCACCGCCTTCTCGCTGCGCGGCGATGTTTCCGGCTGCGATATCGGCTTCCGCTCGGTGCCGCTCTCGGCCTTCTCCTGGAATGCCGCGGTGGAGGAGCCGCCGAAGCCGGCGACGCCGGGCGCGATCGCGCATGTCGACGAGATCGACCCGCCCGGCGAGGTTGCGGCCGAGGTCGAGCGCTCGGACATCTCCGGCGGCATTTCCGGCGTTGCGATCCGGTTGAGCTGGGCGGCGTCGCCTCGGCCCGACGTCGCGGCCGAGGCGCAATATGCCGCCGCCGGAACTGAAGGCTGGCTTGCCATGGTCCTGGCGGCGGATGGGCTTTCGGCGGTGACGCCGCTGCTGACCGATGGCGGTGGCTACGATCTGCGTGTGCGCTTCGTCGCCGGCGGCACCGATAGCGACTGGAGCGCGGTCGGGCCGATCACCGCAGTCGCCGACGAGGTGGTCACCGGCCCGCCGACCGGCTTCGTCGCCAATGGCGGCACGGGCCAGGCCATGCTGGCCTGGACTGCACCCGCCGACGCCAATATCGGCGCGGTTCGCATCTATCGCGCCCCGTCGGGAATGCCATTCGGCAGCGCGACGGTGGTGGTGACGGTGAGCCTTGGGCCGAACCAGCCCTTCGACATGACCGATGGCGGGCTTGTCGCCGGCTCCTATGATTATTGGGCGCGCGCGCTCAATCGATCAGGCCTGGGCGATGTGGCGAGCACTGCCGGGCCGATGACCGCCACGGTGAGCTGATGACGATTTCGACTTGGCCGGCCGTGTTGAAGGCCCGGATCTGGGATCCGCACCTGCGCAACCAGAGCGCCTCCGGCGGCAGATCGCCGACGGGGCGGAGCCAGCGCGTCTTCGGCGATGGCGGCTTCTGGATGGTCAGGGTGAGCGGCATCAAGGTGACCGACCGTGCCGCCGCCGCTGCTTATCGCGCGCTGATTGCCCGGCTGCGGGCGGGCGAGGATATCCTGCTGCCGGTGCGCGACCTCTACCAGCCGGCCGGCAGCAGGCTCGTCGATGCGGCCATCACGCTAGCCGCCGATGCGGCGCTCCGCTCGACGCAGATCGCCGTCAACGTGGCGGGCGTCGATGTCGCGGCCGGTCATCACCTGACGATCGGCGACCGGCTTTATCTCGTCACCGAGATCGTCTCCGGCCCGGCGCAGCCACCTCTGCTCAACCAGCTGGTCAGCGATTCGCCATGGTCGGACGCGCTGCCCTGGACCGACGCGGTCGATGGCTCTTCGTCCTATGTGGTGAAGATCCTGCCGCCGCTGCGCGCCGATCTGAATGCCGGCGAGCCCGGCCGTTTTCGCGACCTGCTCGTGCGCTGCAAGCTCGACGATCCCGCCAATGGCGATCTCGACCTCGACCTCGGCCGCTTCGGCGCGCCTGAGCTGACTTTCATCGAAAGCATCTGACGGCTCTGCCGTCTTTTCATCCGGAGAACTCGACATGGCTATCGCTCCGATCACTGTCGGGGATATGACGGCGCGCGCCAAGATGAACGCGGCGATCGTCGAGGCGAACAAGGTTGTCGGCAAGGTCGAGCAATCGGCGCTGACGGCCGAGGCGCAGGCGCGGCAGCAGGGGCTTGCGGCCGAGGCGCAGGCGCGGCAGCAGGGGCTTGCGGCGCGCGACAGCGCGATCGCGGAGCGTCTGAGTCAGGCGGAGCATCTGGCAGCCACCGGGCGGCTCGGCGAGGCGCCGCGTGCGGCAACGGCCGATCTCGATGGCGCGCCTGCATCGACCGAGCCCATCGCAGCGGATCGGCTGTCTGTCTCCGCCACGGCGGGTGCGGTTCTGAGCGTGGTCGGCGCCGCCTCGGTCGCGCCGCGGGCGGTGCAGAGGCTTGAGCCTGGCCGGCGCTATCGCCTGCGCGTTGTCATCCAGCGGGTGTCCGACACCTCCGACCCGGCCGGGGATACGGTGCGGATCGGCCTGCGCTGGCTCAGGGCCGACAAGTCGGGGCTGTCGACCACGATCCTGTCCGATCTGGTCGGCGTTTCTGTCGCATCGGGTCGGCTCGAATATGTCTATGCCGTCGCCACGATCGACGACGATGTCGACGCGGTCGCGCCGACCGGCGCCGTCTATGCCCGGCCTTTCGTGCGCTTCTATGGCGACGGCGAAGCCCAGGTCGAGGTCATGGCCTGGGAGGATCTCTCTCTCGCGACCGAGTGGTCGCCCGACGTCTCCGAGTTCCGCCGCTCGCTCGCCGGCGTCGATCATCGCCTGGGCGATGCCGAGCAGGAGATCGCCACGCTCGCCGAGGCGTTGGCCATAGAGCAGCAGGCTGCGGCGCGCGCCTCTTATGCCCTCGTCGAAACTGACGGCGATTTCACGATCAGCGCCGTCTCGGATGCTCGCTTGATCCGGCACACCGCGACGCTGACGCAAACCCGCCAGGCCGCATTGATCGTCCCCGGCGCGGAGGTCGGCGCGACGGTGCGCCTGGTCCGCTCCGGGGTGGGGCCGTTTCCGCTCAATGTGGGGCCGGGGCTCAAGGCCGTGGCCGCTGGCAGCTGGGCCGACTTCACCTTCGACGGCGCCGCCTGGTTCGTGGCCGCAGCCGGCACTCTCTAGACCGAAAACGGAGCACGCAAGATGGCAGCCTTCACGGTTGCCGCCGGGACCGACTGGCTCGCCACGCTTCTGCTGGGCGAGCTGGGCGAACGCTGGCGGCTGGACGATTACAACATCGCCGCGCACCTCAAGCGCCCCGGCGACGACACTGTCCTGCTCGAACTGACGCTCGCCAATGGGCGCCTCGTCATTGCGGACGCCAGCGCCCGCCGGCTCGAGGTCAATGTCGGCTGGGCGCTGATCGAGCCGCTTCTGCCCGGCGACTTCGTCTTCGACCTCCTCTTCGAAAACCTTTCGACCGGCGTGCGCTCGCGCAGCGCGACGCACGGCCTGTCCATCACCACCGGCATCACGCAGGAGCTCTGACCATGGCGCGCGCGCTTTCCAATCCCGTTCGTATCGCCTCGCCGCTGCAGGGCGTCGATGGCCGCACCGTCCTCGCCAAGGCGCGGGCGCCGCTGGTCACTGACGGGCGCATCGGCGATTTCTGGATCGATACCGTCGCGAAAAAGCTCTACGGCCCGAAGAACGCCGGAGGCTGGCCGGATAACGGGCTGATCAAGGGTGACCGCGGCTGGGTGCCGCTGCTCGCCGCGGTGACGGATGGAACGCGGCGCGTTCATCGCATCGTCGACTGGTCGGGTGGCGAAGGCGTGAAGCCCGCCACCGGCAGCTATGTCGGCGCGACCGGGCTGGTTGCGGACATCGCCGACGCTGTCGACATGCGCGGTCCAGATGGCCCCGCAATGCTGATCGATGCTCTCGCCGCCGGTGCTGACGATATCGCCTATGACGACAATGCCGCCATCGCCAAGGTCGGCGACGACAATGAGCGGCAGCCGCTCAAGCGCCTGCTCGGGGCGGGCGGCCTGCTGCAGTTCGATAGCGTCTCCGATGCCGCGGCGCTCGTCGTTCCCGCCAGCGTCAAGGCCGTGCAGATCAACGGCGCCGATAGCACCGAAGGCGGCGCGGGCCATATCCGCCGCCGCGTCGACAGCGAGCCGGCGATCGGGCCGAAGCACCGGTCTGCCGATCGCTTCACCTCCGATGGCAGCTCCGACGCCGCCAATGGCGGCTGGTGGGCATTCGTCGAGGACCGGGCTTTCCTGCCGGCGCCTGCCGTCAATTTCGTCCGCGGCATTGGCGAGAAGCTGCGGGATCGCTTGCACCTCAAAGACTTCGGGGCCGTTGGTGATGGTGTCACAGATGATACTGCCAAGGTGCAGGCGGCGATCGATGCTGTCTACGCGCGCGGCGGCGGAGAGATTGACTGCTCGGGTGGGCGCTGGTTGATTGATAGCGGCGAGCTGCTGGTCAAGGAGAGTGTGCACCTCATCGGGCCGCACCAGTTCTATGCGTGGCGCGGCGCGACTATCGATCATTCGACCACGAAGGGCTCATTCGTCGTCAGTCCTGGTGCGCTCATCCGACTGGTTGGGCATCAGGCGGGTCTGCGCGGTCTCGTCTTCCTGCGCAAGGGCATGGTCAAGCCGAGCAATCTCCGCGAGGGGCTCGACTTCATCGCGGCCATGGCCGGCACAGGCGTTCGGATCGGCTATGACGCCGGGGCGACCAACCGCGCGGTCAATACCTATATCGGGCATTGTACGTTCTTTGGCTTCGAGTACGCGGTCTATTGCGATTTTTCGACGTGCCCGGTGGTTGAGTACCTAAATATCGACTGTAAGCACGGCGTATTCCTCAAAAATGTCTTCGATAAGAATCATCTGAGTCACGTTCACTGCTATCCGTATCTGACCGCTCACCAGCCTGATTGGTCATATATGAGCTATGAGATCAGCAATGTCGCCAACAACGGCGGCGGTCACTGCCGGGTCACGCTCGCGGCGCATGGGCTGGCCACGGGTGACAGCATCGTCGTCAAGGATGTGGTGGGAACGACGGAGGCCAATGGCCGCTGGACAGTCACTGTCATCAACAGCACGACTGTCGATCTTCAGGGCTCGGTCTTCGCTAACGCTTATGTCTCGGGTGGCGTGCTCTCCCCCCGTCCGCTGGCTCGCGATGGCGTGGCCTTCAATTTTGACGCCAATGTCGATTGGGGTCAGGCTGACAACTGCTTCTCCTATGGCTACCAGACGGGTTTCCGCATCGCGAGTTCGAACCACTGCCAGCTCGTGAACTGCGGTGCGGACCACTACGCGCCTGCCGGCGATCCTACCACGATTGGCTTCAACATCGTTTCGGCGGTGTCCGCAAAGCTGATCGGTCCGCAAGCTGCCGCGCAAGGCACTGGAATCCGTCTGGACGTAGGGACGACGAACGGCGCCTCGGTCGTCGGCTGGGACACCTGGGGCGACATCGATAAGTGCATTCATGTCGTCAGCGGCGGTGCAGCCATCGTCGGCGGCGAGATGAAGAACGGCACGTCGGCGGCGACCGCTGGCATTGTAATCGATGCAACCGCCGAAGATTGCGTGGTGACCGGCAACAAGTCGCGCGGCATAGCCGCTCCCATTTCCGCCAGCGGTACGGGCCTGCGCAAGCTGACGGCGTGGGCCAATTCCTGGGCGGACTCGGGCTCTGTTGGCAACCGTCTTGCCGCCAGCAACTCACAGCGGGCCGTCACATTCGACGAGATCAGCGACAACGGGGCCGGCTTCAGTCTCGTCGGTCAAAAGGCGCGGGGTACTCAGGATGCCCCCACGATAACGCTCTCTGGCGATACGCCAATCAACATCATCGGCCGAATCTATGACGGTGCGAATTACGGAGCGCTCGCGGGCCTCCGGGCGAGCGCTCGCGGGGCACCTTCAAGCGGAAGTGTGGCGGGCGGCTGGCTCTTCTCCACAGCGCCATCGGGGTCGTTAGTTGCGGTAGACCGTCTTCTTTTGAATGAGGCCGGACACCTAATGCCCTTAACCGACAACGCTTATGCTTGCGGGACAAACGGCTTTCGGTGGTCATCCTTCTGGGGCGCCAATGCGACCATCCAGACATCCGATGCTCGGGCCAAATGTGAGATCGCCGATAGCGCTCTCGGCCTCGATTGGGTAATGAGCCTGCGCCCGGTCTCCTACAAATTCGTCGAAGGCGGCAAGCGGGCTGTCCGGCAGGTCTACCGCGACGCCGAGGGGAATGAGGTGCCGGAAGGCGTGCCAATCCCCGATGGCGCCAGCGCTGCGGAGATCATCACCGAAAGCGTCTTAGGTCGGCGCACCCATTGGGGCTTTCTCGCGCAGGAGGTCAAAGCCTCGCTGCCCGATGGCGTCGATTTCGGGGGCTGGGTTCTGACGAACAGTGATGATCCCGAGAGCGAGCAAGGGCTCCGTTACGAAGAGCTGATCGCTCCGCTCGTCAAGGCGCTTCAGGAGGCTGTCGCGCAGGTCCGTGACCTTCAAGGTAGGGTCATGACGCTTGAGGGCGCAGATCTAACCTGAATTGAGCGAGG
>DASYHC010000074.1:0-2834 GCA_035998995.1 Allobosea sp. | reverse complement strand
AGGTTCCCGGCTACCGCATCGAGATGTCCCCCTTCGGCGGCATCAAGGACTCCGGCCTCGGCTACAAGGAGGGCGTCGTCGAAGCCATGAAGTCCTTCACAAACGTCAAGACTTGGTCGATGCCCTGGACGGCGTGAGCAGCCTCGTGGGTCTTGGCGCGAGCCCCGGGACGCGCCATCAGAGAAAGGGCCGGCGCTAAGCCGGCTCTTGATTCAGGATTTGCGACATGCGGCTAGGCGTCATCGCCGATGTACACGGCAACCTGCCGGCACTCGAAGCCGTGCTCGCCAGCCTCGCCGGGCTCTCCGTCGATCGGATCGTCAATCTCGGCGACTGCGCCTCCGGCCCGCTCTGGCCGGCCGAGACGGTGCGGCTGCTGCGCGCCACACCGATGAGCCATGTCCGCGGCAATCATGACCGAGCGCTTGGTGCAGTTTCGCCGGAGGGGCTCGGCGCCTCAGACAGCTTTGCCTGGCGCGCGCTCGATGCCGACGCCCGCAACTGGCTGGCGGCTCTCCCCTTCGAGATCACGGTCGGCGGCGCACGTTGCGTTCATGCCAGCCCGAAGGACGACGACACCTATCTGCTCGACGCCATCGAGGGCGGTCGCCTGGTTGCCGCCAGCCCGGATGCAGTCGAGATGTTGATCGGCCCCGCCCATCCCGCCGTGGTCCTGTGCGGGCACAGCCATCAGCCGCGCCTGCTGCGGCTCGATGATGGCCGCGTCGTCGTCAATCCCGGCAGCGTCGGCAATCCCGCCTATCACGCCACCGAACCGAGCATCCATGTCTCGGAAAGCGGTGCGCCGCATGCGCGCTTCGCCGTGGTGGAGATAGGTGAGGCGGTCGCGGCCGAGCACTACGCCATCGCCTATGATTGGGAGCATGCGGCCAGGCGCGCACACGCCAATGGCCGGGCCGACTGGGCTCATGCTTTGCGCACCGGACGGATCCCGCAGGCGACCTAGCGCAATCTGGCTTAGCTCACAGCGCCAATTGGCTGCTGGAGCGCTCGTAGACGGTGGCGCCTGTCTGCGCGTCGATGCCTTGTAGACTGACCTCATAGCCCCAGAGCGTCTGGATATGGCGCAGGGTCGCATCGCAGCTGTCGCCGTCCAGCACGATGCCGTCGCTGACCTTGTGCTGCAGGCGCAAATGCCGCTGGCCGAGCAGGTCGACATCGACGACCTGGATGTCGGTATGGTTCGTGCCGATGTCGTAGCGCTGGGCCAGGGCGCTGCGGATGCGCTCATAGCCGCGTTCATTATGGATCGAGGCCACGTTGTAGAACGACTCGTTGGCCGCATCGGAGAGCAGGAACAGCCGCCATTTCCGGATCAGGGTCGGGCTGAGGAACTGGCGGATGAAGGATTCGTCGCGATGGTTGGCCCAGGCGTCCAGCAGGAGCGTGCGCCAATCGCCGCTGCCCGCGATATCCGGAAACCAGTCGCGATCCTCGGCGGTCGGCTCGGTCGCGATGCGCTTGATGTCCTGCATCATGTCGAGGCCGAGCGCATAGGGGTTGATGCCGGAAAAGCGGGGATCGTCGAAGCCCGGCTGGAAGATGACGTTCGAATGGTTGCGCAGGATCTCCAGCATGGCGCCTTCGCTGATCCGGCCGCGATCGAACAGCGCATTCATCACCGTGTAGTGCACGAAGGTGGCGCAGCCCTCGTTCATCACCTGCGTCTGCCGCTGCGGATAGAAATATTGCGCGATCACCCGGGCGATCCGCAGGATCTCGCGCTGCCAGGGCGCGAGGACCAGGCTGTTCTTCTCAAGGAAATAGAGCAGGTTCTCCTCGGGCAGGTTGAGGGCCTTTTTCCGCTCGACGAGCGTGTCGGCGATCTCGTTCGCGGCCTTGCCGCCATCGGCCTGGCGCGGGATCGTGCGCCAGAGGTCGTTATAGGAGCGCTCTTCATATTCGAGCCGCTCGCGTATGCCCTCGCGCTGCTTCTCGGAGGAAAGCCTGGGCGGGCGGCGATAGCGGAAAACGCCCTGGTCCATCAGCGCATGGGCCGCGTCGAGAACGGTCTCCACCGCCGCGACGCCATGCTTTTCCTCGCAGCGGGCGATGTAGCTCTTGGCGAAATCCAGATAGCCCAGGATCGCGCTGGCATCGGTCCATTGCCGGAACAGGTAGTTGTTCTTGAAGAAATGATTGTGCCCGAGCGCGGCATGCGCCGTGACCAGGGCCTGCAGGGCCATGGTGTTCTCTTCCATCAGATAGACGATGCAGGGGTCGGAATTGATGACGATCTCATAGGCGAGGCCGCGGCCGCCCCTGCGGTAGAGCAATTCGTGATGGAGGAAATGCTTGCCGAACGACCAGTGGCGATACATCAGCGGCATGCCGATCGACGAATAGGCGTCGAGCATCTGCTCGGAGGAGATCACCTCCATCTGCACCGGATAGATGTCGAGCCCCAGCTCCTCCTTCGCCACCGCCTCGATGACGTCATAGGCATGCGACAAGGTCCCGAAGTTCCAGTCCGAGCCGGAGAACAACAGGTTGGATCGGGACGCATGCCGCTGCATCGGCGTTCCCTTCAGTTGCGCGGCCGGGCGGGCTGCCGGGTGAAGAGCTGGCGGAAGACGGGATAGATGTCGGCGGCCTTGGCGATGCGGGTCACATCGAAATTCGGCCACTTCTCCTTGACCGCGAGATAGGCGCGCCAGAGCGAGGTGCCGTTGTCGGTCGAGCCGAAGATCTCGCTCTCGCGCTCGTCGATGATCTCGACATAGGCGAAATACTGGCACAGGCGCATGATCTCGCCATCCAGCATGTGCAGGCAGCGCTCGGAGTCGCTGGCGAAATTATCGCCGTCCGAGGCT
>DASYHC010000072.1:0-22482 GCA_035998995.1 Allobosea sp. | reverse complement strand
GGATTCAACGGATCGCGGGGCGGCGGGAAGACATAGTGCGCATCGAGGGGAGCCCGAGAGGCCTTGGATTGTCCTGACGACATGGTTTCCTCCAACCAGATTGTGCTCCGATTCGATCACCCCTTCTGGTGCCGCAGCAGTCCGTTAGGCCGGGATCGTCGGGTTCGCTTTATGTGTCGGACGAGCTTCAAGGACGCCGAGCATGGAACCATCATTAGGCCCATAGAGCGTGCGCCCGAACTTTCAAATTGGCGAACAGTGCATTCAATAGGCTGATGGACCGGCATTCTTTGCGCTATCCAAACACCCGATATCGCGGGGTTTGGTGCCAAGGCGCGACAAGGGCCTGTGCAGTTTTGCCCGCTCTCTCATCAACTGAACGAATAACACGTGGAGCGCAACGCAACGCTTGGAGGGCGTGCCCGGTGCTAGCCTGAGATCAAGATTGGGAAGCACCAATCATCATAGGGAGAGAAATATGAAAGCCTCGAAATTGGCCAGTGTCATGGCTGCTCTTCTTCTGGGTGGCGCCGCCTCGGCGGTTGCAAAGGATGGCGGGCCCGTCAAGCTTGGCGTGCTCACCGACATGACCAGCGTGTTCTCCGCGGCAGGCGGGCAGGGATCTGTCGAGGCGGTGAAGATCGCCATCGACGAGGTCGGCGGAAAGGTGCTGGGAAAGCCGATCGAGCTGGTGTCGGCCGATTTCCAGCTCAAGATCGACCTGGCTCTGTCCATCACCCGCGAATGGCTCGATCGGAGCGGTGTCGATGCCATCTTCGACGTCAGCAACTCCGGTCCCGCCCGCGCCGTGAATGAGGTTGTCGGTGAGCGGAAACGGCTGGCGTTCATCTCCAACGCAGCGATTGGCGGTGGTGAGGACTGCAACGGCTATGGCTTGGGCTGGCTCTACAACCCGGCGTCGATCTATCGGTCGGCGGTCAGCGCACAGCTCTCGCAGGGCAAGAACCGCTGGTTCCTGTTTATCCCCGATACGCCTTGGGGCAGCGGGATGGAGGCTGGAATCCGCAAGGAACTGGCCAAGGGCGGCGGAGCGATCGTCGGCGCGATCAAATATTCGCAAGGAACCAAGGACTTCTCTTCGTTCCTCTTGCAGGCGCAGGCGTCCAACGCGAATTTTGTCGTCTCCCTCAATGCCGGGCCTGATTTCATCAATATCATGAAGCAGGCGCAGGAATTCGGGCTTGAAAGCACCGGAAAGACGATTGGCGGGATGTCGGAAATCCTGACGGACGTGAAATCGACCGGGCTCGATATCTTCAAAGGCAAGGATATGATCACGGCCTGGTATTGGGACATGGACGATAAGAGCCGGGAGTTCGCGGATCGCTTCTTCAAGAGGACCGGCAAACGCCCAACCAACATGCAGGCAGCCGGATATTCGGCGGCCCTGCAATACCTCCATGCCGTCGAGAAGCTCGGCACCACGAACGCCGAAAAAGTTTTCGAATACTTGAAAAGCATCAAGATCGAAGACGCCTATTCGCGCAACGGCGTTCTGCGGGATGATGGCCGTTTGATCCACGATATGTATCTGGTTCGCGCCAAGCAGCCCGCCCAATCGAAGAACGACTGGGATCTGTACGAGATGGTCAAGACCATTCCCGCCGAGGATGCCTACGGCCCACTGAACGAGAGCGGATGCAAGGCGATCAAATCGAACTGACCATCGTCACGCGCGGTCGAGGGGACCCTGTTTCTCCCCTCGGCCCCGCCTTGGCCATGCCTGCGCACGTCAGCTGCACTGCTTCCAAGACGAGTGCTCACGACCGAAAGGCCTTCGACCGATATGACCCCGCCCGCATTTCAAGCCAAGACAATCCTCGTGGTTGGAGCTGGCCGCCAGGACGGAATCGCCTTCGCCTGTGCGCGCATGCTCGCAGCCCAGGGCGGGACGGTCGCCTTGGCAGATCTGCCCGGATCCGATGCGAAAAATCTCGTTGAATTGCTGCCGGAGCAGTGCGGCCACTCCTATCACCCCCTCGATGTCACGGATAGCTCGTCGGTGACACGTGCGGTCGCGTCCGTTGTGGCCCGTCATGGCCGGATCGATGCCGCACTCTTGGGTTCTGCCGTCCTGCGCAACCAGCCGTTCCTGGACATTGCCGCAGAGGATTGGGAGCGAACATTCGCGGTGAACTGCACCGGGATGTTCGTGACCGCACAAGCGGTCGCCCGACAGATGCTGGGGAACGGGGGCCGCATTGTTGCCGTCGCCTCCAATGCCGGACGCGTGCCTCGCCTTCACAACGCATCCTATGGCGCGTCCAAGGCAGCTGTCATTCACCTCGTCAAGTGCATGGCGCTGGAACTTGCGCCCTACAAGATCAACGTGAACGCGCTTTGCCCCGGCTCGACGGCCACCTCGATGGCCCTCGACAACAAATCCGAAGGCAACCCTGAGAAAATCGACAATCTCATCCGCGGCAGCCTTGACGAATGGCGGACCGGCATTCCGCTCGGGCGTCTCGCGGATGCGGACGATCAGGCTGCTGCGGCCACCTTTCTTCTGAGCGATGCGGCTCGGCACATCACCGGCCAGGCGCTCTGCGTGGACGGCGGACAGACCTTCTGTTGAGCCGATCCAAGCCCTGCGGCCACGCTCCCACATCGGATGACGAGATGACTTTCGAAGCTGTTGAAATGTCCCTGGTGATCGAGAAGACATCGCATCTCGGCGCCTTCGGCTCCGAGATTGTCTCGACCGAGGCGGATCTCGGGCTGGCCAGGGCCACCCGGGGACAGCTCTCTGCCCGGAGGGTTTGTCTCGCGGCAGCTGGCGATCCCAATATCGCCGCGAGTTCCGCGGCGGCCTGGTTTACATTCGGCTATGTGCTGAAAGGCCAGGCGCGCCTGTCGATCGAGGGGGAAACCATTGCGATCGGCCCCCATGATGCCTTGTGCCAGGTTCCTCTGCACGCGCACCATATGATCGAAGTCAGCGCAGGCTTCGAATTCTTTGAACTCCAGGCGCGTGACTGCCCTGAAGTCCGCCGCTGGCTCCCGACCAGGCCGCGCCACGTCATCTCCTTCGACACGCCCGAAAGTCATGTCCTCGGCACCGGCCCCCGATCCTTCTTCGACTATCGCGATCTGGGCGCTGCTGAGGCGACCGATCGGCGGATCGAAGCGCAGGCGATCCGGGCCGTAAAGCCACGGGAGGGAGGAACCGGCTGGCATACCCACACAATGGCGCAGATGAGTTTCGGTCTCGGAGGCTGGGCTCTCCTGGGCGTCGAGGGGGCCGCCACGCCGATCCTCCAGGAGCGCGGCGACGCTCTGTGCATCCCGGCGGGGGCGATTCACAACGCCGGAGCTTTCTCCAGGGAGTACGCCGCCATTCAGGTCCAAATTCCCGGCGACTACGAAACGATAGCCTGTGCTGCCCCGCCCGGCTTTGCCGGTTTCGGGCAGGTCGCGATCTGAGCGCCGTCTTCCAGAACCAAACAAGCCAGGATGATCGCCATGACCGAGCTAGCCATTTTGACGCCGACAGCAACCGAGATTCGTCCCACGCTGATGCGGTGGTCGGAATACCGCCGGTCGCGGCAATGGCTGCCGGCGACACCTGGCCAGCCGGGAGCGAACTGGATCGAGTATCCGACGATCACTGGGGACAGTCTTCACGGCAAGCTGGTTTTCGTGCCCCCGGGTCATGCCTGCCCCCTGACCGTAGCGCAGGGCGATGTGGTTCTCCTCGGCGTGGAGGGCGAGCTCGATCTTCAGCTGGGCGATACGCCGCAATGCATGAAGCCGCTCGACCTGGTAGTCATTCCGCCGGGCGTCGCCTTCAGTTTCATCAATGCCGGAACGAGCGGCGCCCTGTTCTTCGCGACCTTTGGCGGCCTCGATCCGTGGCCGTTCGGAAGCTCGGCGAAACCTGTCAACGCCGGCGCAAGCGCGGAATATCTGGCCTGGGGGGACTACAGGCGCGACTTCCACTGGACCTTGCCCTGGGCCGAGCGCTGGGGTTTCCAGCGTGGATCGGGGCCTTATTTTGCGCCCGAGACGCTGCGCGGACATACCGTCAGGCAACCGATCGCGCAGCGGACGCCTTGGCACTATGCGGCTCGGGACCTGCTGTTCATGCCGTTGTCCGGCGAGGTGGAATTCAGTGCCGCCGGGCGGGTATGGCCGCTCGAGCCTTATGACCTGCTGCTGATACCGGCGATGACGCCGTACTCATATGCCAATCACGGGCTCGTGGAGTCCGTGTTCCTGTCAGTTGGCGGAAAGCTGACGCCAGGGCGGAAGGGGCGCTACTTCGCCGAGGATCCGGGTTGGCCTGTCCGGCGGGACGCAAAGGTGATGGACACCGAAGTCGATCCTTATGGCGATGCGCGGACAGTCTGACGCCATCCATCGGCGCGATGCGCGGGCCCGACGATCTTCCCGTTTCAAATGCTGTGACGTTGCGCGCCTGAGTGGTCGGCGCTTGTGGAGGGAACGATGAAGACGATCGCCTTTGTCGGCGCAGGTCAGATGGGCCAGGGCATGCTCGCCAGCCTGGCTCGCAACGGTTTTGCCGTGACGGTGCACGACATCTCCCCGGCCAATCTCGCGCAGGCGGTCTCTGCCGGCGCCACGGCCGCAGGGTCGTTGTCGGAGGCGGTCGAAGCAAGCGATGTCGTCGTCACGATGTTGCCGACTGCGGCGGCGGTCGAGCAGGTCTATCTCGGTGCGACCGGCATCCTGGCCCATGCAAAACCGGGCACGCTTTGCATCGACATGACGACGGTACCGCCGGCCCTGTCGATCAGCTTGTCTCAAGCCCTGGCTGAGAGGCATATCCGCTTCCTCGACAGTCCGGTATCCGGCGGGGGCCCCCGTGCGCGGAGCGGTACGCTGACGTTGATGGTCGGCGGCGGCGCACGGGACTTTGAAGACGCGCTCCCAGTCCTGCAGGCCATGGGCAGCGAGATCGTCCATGTCGGCCCTGCGGGTGGCGGTTCTGCCGCCAAGATCGCCAACAACGTCATCGCCGCGGCCTCCATGGTCGCGACCAGCGAAGCGTTTCAGATCGCCCGCGCCTATGGCGTCGACCCCGTGACGCTGACGAAGATCTTCGAAACCTCCAGCTCGAACACCTGGGTCCTGCACAATATGCACCCGGTTCCCGGAGTTCGCGCCGGTTCCCCGTCGAGCCGGAACTACGAACCCGGATTTACCACGGATTTGATGATCGAGGTCCTGGAGCTCATCCAGCGCACTGCCAATGACGGGCGCGTGCCGCTCACGCTGGTGCCAGCCATGCATCAGCTTTGGCAGCTCGCATCGAACCATGGCTTCGGCAGCAAGGATTGCACCTCTGTCTACGAATTCATCGGAATCGGCGCGGACAAAGCAGCCGGCGGCTCAGCCTGAGCCCGGCTCGACAGGACAACGCACATGCGCACGGGCAGCACTGACGGCGAGGCCGCCGACGACTTCATTCTCGTCACAAAGGGGCTGGCAATCAGCTTCGGAGGCTTCCGGGCCGTCGATGCCGTCGACGTCAAGGTACGCAGAGGCACCATCCACGCGATCATCGGGCCCAATGGCGCGGGAAAGACGACCTTCTTCAATCTTCTGACCAAGTTCCTCGCCCCGACCGCGGGCAGTATCCGGTTCAACGGGCACGACATCACGCGATCAAGCCCGTCATCGGTGGCGAGACTTGGAATGATCCGGTCGTTTCAAATTTCGGCGACGTTTCCGCAACTCACCGTGCTCCAGAACGTGCGGATCGCTCTGCAGAGCAAGAGCGCCGGCCAATTCGCCTTCTGGCGCTCAAACGTGTGTCTGGGTGCCCTGGATGGGCGAGCGACGGAAATTCTGGAGCAGGTCGGCTTGCAGAATTTTCGGGACAGCCTGGCGACGCAGCTTTCCTATGGTCGGCAGCGAATTCTCGAGCTTGCAACGACGCTTGCCACAGACCCTGAGGTATTGTTGCTCGATGAGCCGATGGCGGGGCTGGGCCATGAGGATGTCGACAGGGTTTCCAGCTTGATCCGTCGCGTGGCGGCCGGGCGAACCGTGGTGATGGTCGAGCATAATCTCTCGGTCGTTGCCTCGCTCTCCGATGTCATCACCGTCTTCGCGCGCGGGCGCGTGCTCGCCGAAGGCAGCTACGCCACCGTCTCAAGCGATCCGCGGGTCGTCGAAGCTTACATCGGAACACCGCATGCTTAAGATGACGACAGGAATTCGTCCCCCCGCAGCGCCGGCCGACTTGCTCTCGGTTCGCGAACTCGAGGGCTGGTACGGTGACGGCCATACGCTGCACGGCATGGAGTTCGATGTCGCCAGCGGCGAGATCGTCACGCTCCTCGGACGAAATGGCGCGGGCAAGACCACGACGCTCCGGGCGCTCATGGGCCTCTTGAAGAAGCGACGCGGATCGATCCGCTTCGAGAACAGCGAACTGATCGACGTGCCCTCCAGAATGATCGCAAGACGCGGCATCGGCTATGTGCCGGAAGAGCGGGGCATCTTTGCGAGCTTGTCGGTCCGGGAAAATCTCATGCTCCCGCCCAAAATCAGGCCGGGAGGGTTCGAGATCGACGAGATCTACTCTCTTTTCCCCAACCTTGCCGAACGTGCGTCAAGTCCGGGCATGAAACTCTCGGGCGGAGAGCAGCAAATGCTGGCCATCGCCCGTATCCTGCGTACCGGCGCACGGATGCTCCTGCTCGATGAGCCGACAGAAGGGCTGGCGCCGGTGATCGTCCAGCAGCTCGGCCGCGTCATCGGCGAACTCAAGCAACGCGGTTTCACGGTACTCCTCGTGGAGCAGAATATCCGCTTCTGCTCGGCGCTCGCCGATCGCCATTACGTCGTCGAACTCGGCCGCGTCGTCGATGTCATCGACAAGAGCGAGGTCGATGGGAACATGGATCGCCTCAACGCCTATCTCAGCATCTGACGAGATCGGCTGCCCCTGCGACGAGGACGACGACGTGCCTGGATCTCTCGCCGAAACGCAGTTTGCGATCTGTGATTCCCATCATCATCTCTGGAGCCTCCCCGGAAAGGACTATCTCCTTCCCGATCTCCTTGCCGATGCCGCCGGCGTTCCGCAGGTCGCGAAAACGGTTCATGTCGAATGGCGCAGTCATTACCGCCCCGACGGGCCAGAACATCTGCGCGTCGTCGGTGAAACCAGCTTTGCCGCCGAGGCGGCATTGAGCCAGGCGCGGCCGGGTTTTGCCCCCTGTGCCGGAATTGTCGGCTTTGCCGATCTGAGGCTGGGGGCGCGCGTCGACGAGGTTCTCGAAGCTCATATCCTTGCCGGCGCGGGGCACTTTCGCGGCCTGCGTTACGTCGCTTCATGGGATGAGGATCCCGATGTCCTGGGAGGCACGGCCGCGCCTGGACCCGGGCTTTACGGCGAGCGCGACTTCCGCGAGGGGTTTGCGCGCCTATCCCGCTTCGGGCTCACTTTCGATGCGTGGCTCTTTCAAACCCAACTTGATGATGTCGCGGCTCTCGCCGACGCCTTCCCCGACCAGCCGATTGTCCTCAATCATGTCGGTGGCGTGCTCGGCTCTGGCCCTTATGCAGGCCAGAAGCGCGAGATGCGCGAACGTTGGCGTGCATCCCTTGCGGAGGTGGCGAGACGGCCAAATGTCTGGCTCAAACTCGGCGGCCTTGGAATGACGCGCTGCGGTATCGTTCCAAACGCTATCCCCGGCGAGAGCGAGGCCGCGACGGTGGCGCGGGCCTGGAGACCGTGGATCGAACCCGCCATAGCGTTATTCGGCGCCGATAGATGCATGTTCGAAAGCAATTTCCCTGTCGACAAGCCGATCTGCGCATACGACATATTGTGGGAGGCCTTTCATCTCATCGTGCGAGCGGCTTCTGCTGGCGAGAGGAAAGATTTATTCTGTCGAACTGCGGAGCGCTTTTATCGCATATAATGCGAACTATACTGAATTTGTTCGACGTTCGTTCCTATTATAGATGAGGCGTGCTGAAGCGCGCATGTTCAGGAACTCCGGTGCAACTGGCTTCTTTTCGCTATTTCCTCAAGGTGGCTGAATGCCGTTCAGTGCGGCAAGCGGCCGACCGCGTTCACATTACGCCCTCGGCGGTCAGTCGGCATATCGCCACGCTTGAAAACGTCATCGGGTCGCCGTTGTTCGAAAGGCGTCGGCCAGGCATGGTGCTGACCCCGGAAGGGGAAATCCTGCAGAGATACGCCGAGAAAATCATATCCGACATCGAATCCGCCAAATCGGCAGCGTCCGATATCAAGGGCCTGAAGCGCGGCGTGATCCGGGTGTTTGCGATGGAGGCGATCGTCGAGGGCGTCCTTCACCCGGCAATGCGCGACTTCAAGCTTCGCAATCCCGACGTCATCGTCGCCGTAGAAGTCATCTCGAAAGCAAATCGGCAGGTTTCTCACGCCCTGGCACGGGGGGAAGCCGAGATCGGCATCATGTACAAGATCAGCTTGAGTCCGGATATCGAATCCCTGGCCGAATTCGACACGCCGTTCAGCGTGATCGCAGCGCCGGGCCATCCGCTAGCCAACCGATCGGTCATCTTCGTCGCCGATCTCGCCGACACTGCCGTTGCGGCGCTATCGGCCTCGACGGCGACGCGCAGAATTACCGAAGGCGCGATGCGCTCCAACGGCGTGGTGCTCCACTATGTCGTCACGGTCAACAGCTTCGAGATGGCAAAGGCCTTCGCGCGAACGGGCGTCGGGGTCACCATTCTGCCGACAATCTCCGTCAAGCGGGAATGCGAGGCGGGCGAACTCGTCGCCATTCCCTTGGGCGACTGGAACTTGCGGCGGACCCGCACGACCATCTGCGCTCTTCGCGGTCAGGATCTTTCAAATGCCGCGAAAGAGTTCGTGGCGACGTTGAAGAGACACTCCGTCGCCACGCCGACTTCGTAGGAACGCGGCAGCCACGCCTTACGCGACGGCTGCCATCGGCTTGGTTACGCCATGCTTTCGGGCCACAGCGAAGGGGCCGGTATTCCAGGTCTTCATCGTCGGCAGCACCTCTTCGGCGAACAGGCGCATGCTGGCTTCGGCGACATCGTAGCCCATATGGCCGAAGCGGAAATGGGTCACCAGGAAACCGAGACCGAGTTCCTCGACTAGAGGCTTGAAGCGCTCTAGCACCTGCTCCGGCGTGCCCCAGGGCATGAGATTGACGAAGTCCCGGATGCTCTGATCCTCCGCATCCTGGAAGTTCGTCGCATTCTTGGCGTAATGCTCGTAGCCCTTCATGCCGGCAAAATGCTTGCCTCCGAAATCATAGGTTTTCAGTACGGCCTTATAGTGGGTGCCGATGTGCTCCATGGCCAAGGCTTCAGCCTTCGCAGGATCCTTGTCGACGACGCAGAAACCGACGACACCAGGCTTCGGAGGCTCCGTTCCCGGGCGGAATTCGCGCCAGGCTTGCCGATAAGTGTCGAGGTTGGTTCGCACATCCGCCCAGGCCTTGAACGGGAAAACCAACGCTCCGAGCCCGAGTCTCGCCATGACGGGCAGTGAGTCCGGCGAGTTGCCCGCCCCGTAGCTGCGACCTTGGAACGATTGGAACGGGGCCGGCCGGATTTCGCGGCGGGGCTGCTTCACGAACTCGCCATGGTGCTCCATATAGCCATTTTCGAGGGCATCAAGAACCGCCTCGGCGCTTTCATTGAAGATGCCGCGCGTATTGTTCATATCGACGCCCCAGCCCTCCATCTCGAACTTGCCGAGACCGCGGCCAATGCCCAGCACCGCGCGACCGTTCGAGAAGTGATCGAGAAGCGACACGTTTTCCGCCACTCTCAGCGGATTGTGCCATGGCAGCACGACGACCATGGATCCGAGGCGCGCCGTCTTGGTCCGACCGGCCATATAGGTGAGAAACTGCATGACGTCGGGCGTCATTTCGTAGTCGGTAAAATGATGTTCCGATTCCCAGATGGATTCGAAACCCATTCCTTCTGCCATTTCGGCCAAACGCAGTTCCTGAATATAGATCTCGCGATCGGTAAGCCTGTTTTCCAGATTCTGGAAAATGGGGGAGTAGCCGACATGCATGGTAATGATCTCCGGTCTCGCGCAGGAATTTCTGAACGTCTTGCTCGTTCTCATCCCGCGCCGTTCGTCCGTCTGGCAGGTGAGCGATGAACCGACCTAACGCCCTGCAAGTCCGCAGAACCATTTTTTATCCGGCCACAGAGCATTCGAATTGTTGATGCACTGGCCTGGAGCGATCTCGGCAACGTTCGCGTCCTGTCGCTCGCGCTATCGATGCGCTGCAGCGCGATCCAGACGCTCTGCCTGAAGGTTCGAGACAGCGATTTTGACAACGTCATGATCCTACCTATAAGCAGCCCATGCTGGATTTGGCCCTTCTCAGAGCGTTCATTTCGGTCGCAGAGAATTCGAGCTTCACGCGAGCCGGCGCTGAGTTGTTTCGCTCGCAATCCGCCATAAGCATGCAGATTCAGCGGCTTGAGGATCGCCTCGGGGTTGAGCTTTTTCGGCGCAGTTCCAAGCGGCTGGAACTCACTCCGGAAGGCGAGGTCCTGCTAAGCTATGCTTCGCGGATTCTTCAGCTTGTGGACGAAGCCTTCAGCGCTGTGGTCGTCAAGAAGACCACGCAGGCCAATGTGAGAATCGGCTGCCTGGAGGACTACGCCTCATATGTTCTTCCGGATATTCTGGCCAAATTCTGGCAAGATCATCCGGATATATATGTTGAAGCAAGCATAGATGAGTCTTCCGAGTTGCTGAAACGACTTGGCGATGATTTCGATATCGTCATGGTGATGCAGCCCGCCGGCTTGTCGAAGGGTCAGATCCTGTGTGAGGACAAGCTCAACTGGATGACCGCCTTCGGTGGGTCGGCACAAGACACAGTCCCGCTGCCCGTCGCCTTTCGCCCGGAGGGATGCGACGTCAGGGAGTGGGCGAGCCTTGCCCTCGACAGCATCGGACGCCCTTGGCAATGCGTCTACTTGGCGCCCGGGATCGCGATGTTGCATGCCGCGGTGAAGGAGGGTCTTGCCGTGGGCGTTTTCAAGGAATCCATGATTGGCGATGATCTGCGCCGCCTGGGAGAGACCGACGGATTCCCGGCGTTGCCTACGATCGAGATCGCGCTTCATACGGCGCCGGAAAGCCAGGGTCGGCGCGGTGTGGCCGAACTCACCGAACGGATCACCGCTGCGATCTGGAACCGGCAGCGCCAGATGTTTGATCCCGGGCTTTGATGGTGCAGTCTCGACACAGGAATCGAGGGATGCGCTATGGGCCAGGTTCTTCACGGGAGCGCCACGACGACTGAGGCAGTCCGTCGAGCGATACAACATAGTCAAGCGAGCCTGAGGGCTCTGGCGAAGCGTTACGGCATCAACCAGAAGACCGTCGCGAAGTGGAAGAAGCGGACCTCTGTGGCCGATCTGCCGACGGGGCCGAAGAACCCAACCTCGACGGTGCTGACGGTTGAGGAGGAGGCGGTGATCGTCGCCTTCCGGCGGCATACCCTGCTGCCGCTGGACGACTGCCTCTACGCCCTGCAGCCGAGGGAGTGTCTGAATTTTTGTGTCCTGGGCGGGTTGAGCTTCACGCGATGATGAAGCGATCCTCGAACAGAATGGCGAACTGGGATTTCGCCTCGCCCCATTCGCGCGGCGCCATTTTCCACTCGGCCGTGGCTTCGCGCAAGACCAGCCAGATCAGCTTCGTGGCGGCCTCGTCCGTCGGGAAATGACCTCGGATTCTGACTGCCCGGCGCAATTTTGCGTTCAAGGCCTCTATGGAATTTGTAACTGGTATGAGGATGGCCGGTGCGGATGTCTGGACTGCGCCCGGTCCGTTAGACAAAGCCGACCTATCCTTTGAGCATAGGAGGTTGGTCATGAGTTCACAGAGATTTGCGCCGGAGTTCAAGGAGGAGGCGGTCAGGCAGGTCGTCGAGCGGGGCTACTCCGTCCCTGATGTCGCGGCACGTCTGGGGGTGTCTGCGCATAGTCTGTACAAATGGGTCAAGGCGGTTTCGCCCGACCGATCCGAGCAGCAATCGCAGGAGTTGCTGGAAGCCAGGAGTGAGATTCTTCGCTTGCGGGCTGAGATGCGCCGGGTCGAGGAGGAGCGCGATCTGCTAAAAAACCATCGCGGATCGGTTCCGCCTGTGGGGGAGAAACAGCTCGGTGCCATACTGTGGCGGGAAGGGAGCGGCCGTTGGCTTTTTGGTGGCGTTTGACCCCGTTAAAAAACATGGTCCATGGGCTGTCGCGAGCTTGAGAGTGGTGACGTCCTCGGACGATCCCGATTAGGAAGTTGATTGACTGCGCTGCCCAGCCCTTCGCCTCAAAAATCAGGAGAGGTGAGATGAAGCGCGATAAACCCTCTGGTTCCCGGTCTTCCGATTTGACGACGGTGCATGTGAACGCGGCTGCGATCGACATCGGAGCCACGATGCATATGGCGGCGGTGGGCGCGGATCGCTCGTCCGAGCCGGTGCGCAGCTTCGGCACGTTCACCGCCGATCTCTGCCGCTTGGCCGACTGGTTCGCGGAATGCGGCGTGACGACCGTGGTAATGGAATCGACCGGTGTCTACTGGATCCCGATCTTCGGGCTGCTGGATGAGCGTGGCTTCGAGGTCTTTCTGGTCAACGCACGCGATGCCAAGCATGTACCCGGGCGCAAGACCGACGTCAGCGACGCTCAATGGCTGCAGCGGCTTCATTCCCATGGTCTGCTGCGCGCCAGCTTCCGGCCGAAGGGCGAGATCGCCGAGCTTCGGGCCTATCTGCGTCAGCGGGAGCGCCTGCTGGACTATGCCGCCTCGCATATTCAGCACATGCAGAAGGCGCTGACTGAGATGAACCTCCAGCTTCATCACGTCGTGTCGGACGTCACGGGAGCGACCGGCCTTCGCATCATCCGGGCGATCGTGGCCGGCGAGCGTGACCCGGCCGTGCTGGCCATGCTGCGCGATACCCGCTGCCATGCGGATGCCGAGACGATCCAGAAGGCCTTGGGGGGCCACTATCGATCCGAGCATCTGTTCGCCCTCGAACAGGCCCTCGGCCTGTACGAAGCCTACCAGGAACGAGCCCAGGCGTGCGACGTGCGGATCGAGGCCGTCCTCAAAGCACTGAGCACCCTTCGCGATCGGCAAACCGTTCCCATGCCGCCGCCGCGCCAGCGGGGAAGCCGGCAATCGAACGGACCCGGGTTCGATGTGCGCGGTGCGCTCTACGGTCTGCTCGGCAAGGATTTGACGCAAATCCACGGCATGGGGCCATATCTCGCGCTCAAGCTGATCGCCGAATGCGGCGACGACCTCTCAGCATGGCCGACAGCAAAGCACTTCACGTCCTGGCTCTGTCTGGCTCCCAGCAACAAGATCTCCGGCGGCAAGGTTCTGTCGTCACGGACACGACGCTCGGGCAGCAGAGCGGCGGCGCTGTTGCGACTGGCCGCGACAACCATCGGTCGAACCGACACCGCCCTGGGAGCCTTCTACCGTCGCCTTTCAACCCGTACCGGCAAGGCGAAGGCCGTCACCGCGACCGCTCGCAAGATCGCGGTGCTGTTCTACAATGCTGTCCGCCACGGGATGGATTACGTCGATCCAGGAGCTTCGTCCTACGAGGCACGTTATCGGGCCCGGGTCATCGACAATCTGCAGCGGCGGGCTAAGACGTTCGGCTTTGTCCTCCAGCCTGCCGGCCTCGCGGTGGATGCTGTTTCTTAGGAAGCCGCGCGGTACTTTGCCAGGCAACCCGAGTGAAGTACCGCTTCATGAACGAGAACCGGCATGACTATGCCGTCACGCTGATGTGCCGTGTGCTGCGGGTCGCCAGGGCCGGGTTTTATGCTTGGCTTCATGCCCCGGTATCGGATCGCGACATCGAAGATGCCCGATTGCTGGAGCTCATCAGGCACTCCCATGCGGGCAGTCATGAGACTTATGGGGCTCGCCGGGTGTTCGGCGACCTGCGGGAAGTGGGCGAGACCTGCGGCCTGCATCGTGTCGAGCGGCTCATGCGACGCCACAAGATCCGCGCTGTCCGCGGCTACAGGAAGCCTCGGGCGTTTGCCGGCCGCCCGTCCCTCATCGCGCCCAACCGCTTGCAGCAAGCCTTCACCGTCGACGCGCCCAACAAGGTCTGGGTCACCGACATCACTCGGCGTAATTGATCGCTCCCCCTTTCCGACGCCATGCTGAGGCTGCCGAAGCGAGGAGAGCATAATGGAACGCTACTTTGCAGGACTGGACGTTTCGAAGGACGAGACGGCGATCTGTATCCGGGATCAAGACGGCAGATCGGTTTTAACAACCAAGAAGGCGACAGACGCCGAGGCGATCGCCGGCGCTTTGTCGGCCAGCGGGCTGCCGATCGTCACGGTCGTGATGGAGACTGGCCGCATGGCGAACTGGCTCTATCACGAGCTCGCCCGTCGCGGCGTGCCGATCGTGTGCGTTGATGCGCGCCAGGCACATGCGGTGCTCAGCCAGATGCACAACAAGACCGACGCCAATGATGCTGCGATGCTGGCCGACCTTGCCCGTACCGGTTTTTATCGCAAGGTCATCGTAAAGAGCCAGGACGCTCAGGAGCGCCGTGCACTGCTCCGGGCTCGGGAGGTTGCGATCAAGACCCGGATGAACGTCGAGAATACGATCAGGGGATTGCTGGCCAGCTTCGGTGTGGTGCTTCCGAGGCATCTTCGCACCTTCGAACAGCGCACGACCGACGCCGTGGCGCGCGCGCCAATGCTGACGGACATTGTCCTGCCGTTGCTCCGGATCCGTACCGAGGCACTACGTCAGGTCGCCCAGCTGTCAAAAGCCATGCTGAGACATACGCGCGAGGACGAGGCCTGCCGACGCCTCATGAGTATCCCAGGGGTGGGAGCGGTCAGCGCTGTGACGTTCGTCGCGACCATCGACAATCCCGCGCGGTTTCGTCGCTCCCGCTCGGTGGGCGCCTATGCTGGACTGACATCGCGCCGCTTCCAGTCCGGCGAGATGGATTATGGTGGCCGCATCTCACGACGTGGCGACCAGATGTTGCGCACCGTTCTGTACGAGGCCGCCAACAGCCTGCTGTGCCGCGCGAAGGCTGTCAGCGGGCAGGGACTGAAGGACTGGGCGACGGCATTGAAAAAGCGCACCAGCCATAAGAAAGCGGTCGTTGCCTTGGCGCGAAAGCTCGCCGTGATCATGCATGCCATCTGGCGCGACGGTACCACCTTCAAGCTGCAGGAGGCCTGATCCGAAAAAACACAGGCGCCCTGAACCGCGCCTGCCATTGTTACCGTGTCGGTTGAGGCGGCAGGCAGTCGACTGATCCCGTGCGATCTACGTGCGAGCACCTAGTGCATCGCGAATATCACCTTCGGGACGTCGAAGCCTTGGATGCCAAGATGAAGCGCTCGCCAGAGACGACTTCGAAAAGAACCTTGCAGTCGACCGATCACAGCTACAATATCACCAAGCGCAGGCGATCAATTAAAGAACCTACATTCGGACATGGCAGGGCTGGCTTTACCTGGCCGTGGTGTTGGACCTGTACGCCCGCAAGGTGGTGGGCTGGTCGATGAAGCCGACGCTGAGCCGCGAGCTGGCGCTGGATGCCCTGCTCATGGCCGTCTGGCGCCGCAAGCCCGATGGGCGTGTCCTGGTGCATTCCGACCAGGGCAGCCAGTATGGCAGCGACGACTTCAAGCGGTTCTGCGCAGCTCATACACTCGAAACCAGCATGAGCCGACGCGGCAACTGCTGGGACAACGCGGTCGCCGAATCCTTCTTCAGCAGCTTGAAAAAGGAGCGCATCCAAAAACGCATCTACAAGACCCGCGCCTTGGCCCGCGCCGATGTCTTCGACTATATCGAGACGTTCTACAACCGAACCCGCCGCCATAGCCATCTCGGCGGCATCAGTCCCGAGGCGTTCGAACGCGCATCGGCGTGAGGCTCGGCTTTGTCCACGAAACCGGGGACCGTCCACTGCAAACGATGGACCATCGAGCCAGAAAAGTTCAAGTTCAACCCACTCCACCAAATGCCGGGACTAAACATCTAGCACCGCGGCTCAGGGCGTCGAAGCATTCCGCCGGATCAGCCGGTTTAGAAGCTTGCGCGTCGCTGCGATCTCGTGCGTCGGCAAACCATCAAGCTGCTCGCCTTCAAACTGGCTTTCCCGTGCAGCAACAGCGCGACGGCGGAGCCGGCCCTGCTGTGTGACGCGCATTTTACCGTCTAGGCTCTGGCAGATGTCGCCTCGTTCCAGAAGGTCCGCCACTGCATCCTGAGCTTCAGCGGGGGTCAGATGCATTCGCCGCAGCAAGTCCTGCATGCCGCTATCGGGGACCTCATAGATGCCGACGAGCGCGCGCAATTCTACGGGCGTAATGTCCTCGGCCCTGCGATGGGCGTCGAAACTGTCAAAGAGGGCGTGGAAAGCGCCAAACATCAGACGAAAAAACAGCGCCGCTTCTGAGGGATCGGCCACGCCCGAATTCTCGGGGGCACCGGGGCCATCGACCTTCAGCTCGGGGTGGTCCACGGCCAGGCCGTAACGGCCCTGTGAGAAGACGAGCGGCTCACCTTCGCCCTGCACGAAGTGAACCACGTGCCCGATGATGAGAACATGATCGCCCGCCTCTATGATATTCTCGGTTCGGCACTCGATGAGCCCAAGGGCGCCCTCGAGCGTCGGCGCCCCCGTTTTTCCCGGCGCATTCGGAATGCCGGAGAATTTGTCGGTCCGGGAGCTCGAGAAGCACTGCGACGTCGCAATTTGCCCCGCCGAGAGAATATGCACCGCGAAATGCCGAGCTGCCTTGAAAGCCTCAAAGCTGCGCGAGTTCCGGCCGATCGCCCACATGATCAATGGTGGGTCGATGGAAAGAGACGAAAAAGAATTCGCCGTTACACCGAACCGCTCACCGCCAACTTCGGCCGTGACCACCGTGACGCCAGTCGCGAACTGACCCAGGCATTTTCTGAAGGCCCGCGGATCATTGAGTTGCGTATCTCGATATTCTTCAGTCAAGACTGCTGTTTTCATCGAAATCACCTACTCTTCGGTCTTCTCGCGCAAATTGCCTGTGGAGCGTCCAATCAGGGCATCGCTTCGCCCCTGAATCATGACGCACTCAGCGCTCAGACAGTGGCCCTAATCGTGGGACATAGTATAAGAAACCCTCATAGCTGAGGAATAATGCGAATTCTGGAAATGACGATGCGAGCATCAGGGCGCGACCTGCCACGCTGAACCGCCTCCAGATTTGAGTAGGGTCCGTTGAGCAACCTCCACCTGTAAATTGGCGGTACTTGCCGAGAAGGCTCTCTAGGCCTTCAGGCTGCGCAATGCTCAGCCCATGGACACGATCGGGCACGCCCTTATCGGCTGATAAGTATCTTCAGCAAAGGCGGCAGTGTGCACGGGCTGGTCGAACGCAAGCGTGGCCGACCATATACCTGCCGCTGGAGCTCGATCTGCTCGTCTCCCGGCGGTTGACGGAACTTTCGGTGCTGATGCGAGCCCGTTGCCTGACCTTTGCCAGGCCACACATTGTCGTGCTAGCCGAGACGCCATTGCCACCACCGCGGGCCAATCTTCACAATCTGCTGGCTGCCTATGCGGCTGTCCCGGGCCGGCCGTGGACTCAATCGACAGACAAGCGGTCAGGCACGTCGAAACCCTGATCGCGGCTGTCGGCGTCGGAATCAGCGCCATCGGCCAGGCGCTCGTCGAGCGGATCGGCCGGCAACATGCCGTCCTGCGCGAGATCGAGCAGCCCGGCCTCCTGCATCGCCTCCATCTCAGGCAGGTCGCGCAGGCTGGCGAACCCGAACACCGACAAAAATGTCGGCGTGGTAACATAGGAGAACGGCGCGCCGGGCTCGGCCATGCGCGGCCCCACGCCGATCAGATCGAAGCGCTTGAGTTTTGCGATGATGTCGCGGCTGATCTCCTTGCCGAGCAGGCGCGAGAGGCTTGCCCGCGTCACCGGCTGGAGATAGGCGATCGCGCTGATCACCAAGCTTTCGGTTTTCGACAGAGTTGGGAGGCCGGGCTCGCCCACGCCAAGCACAGCGCGGATCGCGTCTGAAAACCGCGCTTTCGAGCGGTGCTGGAAGCCGCCGGCGACGAAGACGAGATCATAGGGGCGCGGCTTCAACTCGTCGCGAATATCGGCGATGAGCTCGTCGAGCACGCAACTCCGGCCGACGAGGCGAGCCAGGGTCTCACGCGGCACCGGCGTCGGCGAGGCAAAAATCGCCGCCTCGACCCGGCCCATCCATTCGCGCCAGCGCAGCTCGGCTGGCAGGTCGGAGAGTTCGGCGTCGAACAGGCGCGCAGCTTTGGCCATGGCTCAGCCGGTCCCGTCCTGTGATCGGCCCGGGCCGTGCGGTTGGGACGCGCCGATCACGGTCACAGCCCGTACAATCGAAACGTCGGCCGATCGGTCAGACGTTTGAGCGCGCCCTGCGCCGCGAGCGTTTCGCAAAAGCGCCGCGCCGCCCGATCGGAGCCGAACCCGGTTCGCCCGACCATGCGCCAGGGCGCGACCGCATCGTCGGAGAGCACCAGGGCAAGACCGCGTCCCTCGTCGCGGGTGCGCAGGTTATGCGCCGCCACGGCCAGGTTCTCGGCGCGCCTGGCCAGCGTCACGGCTTGCGCGTGACAGGCGCTCGCGGCCAAGAACAGCGCATGGTCGCGGGCAGCGTGCCAATCGGGCTGGTCGGCGCGGGGCCGGCGCCCCTCCGGCCCTTGACGCAGCGCCGGTTCGAGCACGATGCCGGCATGGAGCAGCAGAGGCGTCGTCCAGCCAAGCCTTTGGGCGAGCGCCAGATCGGCCTCGAGCAAGGCCAGCAATTCGGCGGCGACCGGCGCGCCGCGCAGTTCGGCCTCCAGCGAGCGAATAACCTCGCCGGCCGAGCGTGTTGGCCGAGACGAAGCCTGCCTGAGCAGCCGGTGCAGACGACCGGCGGGCCCAGGATCGTCGCCGGGTCGCGTCAGATGCTCGGCATCGCGCAAGGCCGCCTCGTCTGCCTTTTGGCGCAGCAGCCGGGCGGCGACATGCGCGGCCTTGAGCGCCAGGCGGGCACGCAGGACGCCGAGCCAAGGCGCGTCAGAGCGGATGATCTGGTCGAGCGCGAGCAAAGCCGCGCCGGCCGCGAACGCGGCATCGCCCCGGTCGGCGCTAGCAGCAAAGCCGATCCAACGCGGAAGTGGATTTGGAATCAGGGGGTTGGCGAGCTCACGGGGAGCACCGACAGCTCTGCCTTCGCGCGCGTGAGCGGGGCTTTTCGCGAGGGGAATCGGCATCGCTTCCATCTCTGGAGCATAGCCACGGCGGCGTTAAATGCGCAAGATCAGATAGTTTCCGCCGTCGCCGTCTGTCCAATTCTATGTCCGGTAAGCTTGCCTTATCGGACGTGATTCCGTAGCCTCCGCCAAATGGCCGATTCTCCCGAATTCGAACCGCAAAACGGGCCCTCCTCTCGACCGGAAGACGGTTTGGCGCGGTCGACGGCGCTGCGCGCGACGCCACAGCTGTCGGATTTCGAGGCGAACGACGACGCGGCGCTGCAAAATCCGGAACTCGCACGGCTGGCCGGAGCGGCGCGCGGCTACGCCAAGGCCAAGGACAGCGCCAATACCGCCCGCGCCTACGCCTCGGACTGGAAGCAGTTCGAACGCTGGTGCCGGCGCCAGGGGTTTGACGCCCGCAATCCAGATCCGCGCGTCGTCGGCCTGTTCATCGCCGCATCAGTCGACGGCGCCGGCATCGCGAAAGCCGCGGTCTCGACGATCGAGCGCCGCCTGGCCGCGATCACCACGACCTACCGCAGCGCCGGCACCCCCCTCCCCCGCCAGGATCGCCATATCGTCGACGTCATGGCCGGCATCCGTCGCACTCACGGCCGGCCGCCGCGCCAGAAGGAGGCGCTGTTCGCCGAGGACATCTTGGCGATGGTCGCGATGCTGGAGCAGAACCTGCGCGGCTGGCGCGATCGCGCCATCCTCCTGATCGGGTTCGCCGGTGGCCTGCGCCGGTCCGAGATCACCGGACTCGATTGCGGCCCCAGGCAGAGCGACGACGGCCGCGGCTGGATCGAGATCCTCGCTGGCGGGCTCATTCTCACCATCGATGGCAAGACCGGCTGGCGCACCGTCGAGATCGCGCGTGGCTCCTCGGACCGGACCTGCCCTGTCCACGCGCTCGAAACCTGGCTAAAACTCGGCCGCATCGTCGATGGGCCGGTGTTCCGCCCCATGACGCTCGCCAATGGCGGCGTGCAAGCGCAGCGTCTCACCGATCGCCATGTCGCACGCCTGGTCCAGCGGCTCGCCCTGGCCGCCGGCGTCCGCGGCGACCTGACCGAAGGCGAGCGCGCTCTCGCTTTCGCCGGCCATTCGCTGCGCGCCGGCCTCGCCTCTTCGGCGCAAGTCGACGAAGCCCATATCCAGCGCCAGCTCGGCCATGCCTCGGCCGAGATGACCCGCCGCTACCAGCGCCGGCGCGATCGCTTCCGCGTCAACCTGACCAAGGCGGCCGGGCTCTGAATGGAAAGCGCAACGATTTCATGTCTTTGAGTAGAAGACCATGAAATCGAAAAGGGAATACACGACCGCGCTATCGCCTAAGCAGATCAAATTGAAATCAGGAAGAGAAAGCGACAAGTATCGATAATTACATCTTATCGATAGTGATAGACACGCGCTCGGAGATCGGCGATTCTGGCGCTCCAAACCTTCGCCGTTGGCCCTCGGCCGACCTCAGCTCGACGAGAAGCCGCCTTGCCGACTCCACCCGCTCGCCTGATCTCCTGCGACGAGGCCGGCTTCACCGGCCCGCGCATGCTCGACGACGATCAACCCGTCTTCGCCTACACCGCGATCGACCTCACAGCGGAGGAAGCCGCGGCGATCGTTGCCGCCATGCGGCAAAAATACCGGGTCCAAGCACCGGAGTTGAAGGCGCAGGGCCTGCGCCGGCGCGCCAACTGGAGCGAGATCGCCCTGGATCTCGCGCGCCAGCTCGAGGGGCGGGCGCTGATCATGGTCTGCGACAAGCGCCTTAATCTCGGCGGCAAGGCGTTCGAGTACCTGTTCGAGCCGGTGCTCCAGACCAACAACACGCTGTTCTACCGTCACAACCTGCATCGCTTCGTGATGCACGGCCTCTACGGCGCGCTATACAAGACCGGCGAGCCGCCCCATCAAATCGCCGAGGAGATGCAAGCGTTCATGCGCTCCTTCAATCCCGCCGACGCGCCGAAGCTGTTTGCCGTCAGCCAGGCGCCGGATGAGAGTTCGGTGGTCCTGAACTGCGTGCTGCGCTTCGCGCGCGGCTACGCCGCCACCATCGCGGCGGAATCGCGATCGATGCAGCCAGGACAGAGCCTGACCGGCAAATGGACGCTCGATCTGACGACGACGGCGCTGTTCAGCCTGACGCTTCAGGGTTTTGGGCTCCGCTATTCGCAGATCGAATTGCTCTGCGACGACTCGAAGCCGCTGAAGGATATGGCGCATATCTTCGACACCTGGGTCGGACGCACCGATCGACCCGCCATCATCGACGGCCGGCGCGAGACACCGATCGGCATTAATCTCGCCGGACCGATGCGCTTCGGTTCGTCGCTCGACCACCCGACGATCCAGATCGCCGATGTGCTGTCGGGCGCCTCGGCCGATTTCATCAAGCGCAAGGGCGCCCCGGAGTTCGCCTCGTTCGGCCCCTGGCTCGATCGGCACCTGCACCCGAACTATCTCCTGCCCGATGCTGAGGTGATCGACACGGCGCAACTGGAGCCCCGGGTCAATCTCGCGGTCCTGCGCGAGCTCGCCCGTCGCGCCGACATCGGCGCCGATCCGCTCGCCGGCATGGACGAATTCTACGCTGCCACGATCAGGCGCTTTCGCAGTCCAGCCGCCCGGGTCCGGAACCCCGGCCGGCGCGAGAGGCACCGCCGATGAGCGACCTTGCCCTCACCCACTCGGCCGATGCGGAAACCCGGCGCGCCCTGCAGCTCGATGCGCTGTCCGCGATCCTGCCGCTGGAGCGACGCGATCACCTCGCCAAAATCCTGACCGACGACGATGTCGCGACGCTGCGGCACCTGGCCAAGGAGGGCATGGGCGAGAATTCGCTGCGAGCCCTCGCCTCGGATCTGGCCTATCTCGAGGCCTGGGCGCTCGCCGCCACCGCCACGCCCCTGCCTTGGCCGGCGCCGGAAGCCCTGGCGTTGAAATTCGTGGCGCATCACCTCTGGGATCCGGCCCAACGCGAAAGCGATCCCGGCCACGGCATGCCCGAGGACATCGCCGCGGCCTTGCGGCTGGATGGTCATTTGCGCGTCGAGGGGCCGCATGCGCCGTCGACGGTCAAGCGCAGGCTTGCCCATTGGGCGACGCTGCACCGCTGGAAAGGTCTTTTGGGTCCGTTCGCCGCGCCGTCCTTGCGCACCGCCATACGTCTGGCGGTGCG
>DASYHC010000003.1:0-5241 GCA_035998995.1 Allobosea sp. | reverse complement strand
CATCGTCGATCTCGCCAACAAGAACCTGCTGCTCGAGAAGGCGGGCGACCGCTTCCACGTGCTTCCCGGCGTCAGCGAGCCTGCATCCGACGAGACCCTGTTCGGACAGATCGACTGGATCAAGAAGAACGAGAAGCAGGTCGACGTCATCGTCACCGAATTCCTGCGCCTCTGGCAGGAGATGGCGGCCAATCCGGGAATCATCGAGCAGGAGCGCACCAAGCGCAAGCTGATGGCCGACCAGCCCAAGGAGGTGCTGGAGGGCATCACCAAATTCTACACGATGGCGACCAAGGAAGGCGTCTACGCGCCGACCGGCGGCAGCGCCGACATAGCGAAGGCCGATTTCGAGTTCTACAGCGAGGCCGGACAGATGCAGGGGCCGGCGGCGGAGCTGAAGGTCGAGGACTTCTGGTATCTCGCGCCGCTCGAGCGGGCTCGCAAGGCCCTGGGCAGCTAGGCCCAGTCGACGCTTGATCAGGCCAACCCGCATGCCGGGCCGCCAAACCCGGCATGTACCCTAGCTGCGGCTCTCACAAGTGGAGTGATCTCCCTTGCAGATTTCCGACCTTGCCACTGCCCTTCCGGCGCGCCGTGAACCTCCGGCCAGCTATTGGCGCGATGCGCTGATCCACCCGCTCGTCCTGCGTCTGGTTTCCTTTGCGGCCGTGCTCGCACTCTGGGAATATGCCGGGCGGATTCCATTGAGCCCGGCCTTTCCGACCTTTCTGGAGACGTTAGGCGGGCTTCGCGCGATCATGGCTGACGGAACCTTGTTCAAGGCCTTCCTGATCACGCTCCATCCGCTCGTCATCGGCCTCGCCGCCTCGGTCCTGCTCGGCGTGACGCTCGGCGTGCTGATGGGCCTGCACGAACCTTCGGAATGGCTGATTGCGCCGATCTTCGTGATCGCCCAGGCGGCTCCGCTGGCTGCGCTCATCCCGGTCCTGACCTTCGCCTACGGCATCGGGCTCACCGCCAAGATCATGACCGTCTGCATCATGGCGATGCCGGTCATCGTGCTGAACACGCTCGGAGCCGTGCGCAACACGCCGAAGTCGCTTCTGGAAATGGGCCGGTCCTTCCTCGCCAGCCGCAGCCAAAGCATCCGTCTGATCATCCTGCCGGCCGCGAGCCCGATGATCTTCGCGGGGCTGCGGCTCGGCTGCGCGGCGGCCTTCATCGGCGTGATCCTCGCCGAATTGCTGATCACGCCGACCGGTATCGGCGACGTGATCTCCTACAACCAGTCGGTCGCCGACTATCCGAAGATGTACGCGGCCATTCTCGCCATCATCGTGTTCTCGGTCCTGTTCATCGAGTTGCTGGAGCGGATCGAGCTCACCCTGTTCCGACCGGAGAGCCGCGCATGAACCCGACCATCGCTCCAGCCGAACCACGGCAGATGTCCGGCTCCGCGCCGACCCCCATTCTTGCCGCCCGGCCGATCGTCGAGGTCAAGAGCGTCTCGAAGACCTATCCGGGCGGCATCGAGGCGCTCAGCGGAATCTCGCTGGATTTTCCGGAAGGGCAGCTGACGACCCTGCTCGGACCATCCGGCTGTGGCAAGACCACGCTCCTCAAGATCATCGCCGGCCTGATTCCGGCCAGCGGCGGCCAGGTCTTCGTCGACGGCGCCGAGGTGAAGGGGCCGGGGCCCGAACGCGCCTTCGTCTTCCAGGATTTCGCGCTGATGCCCTGGGCGAGCGTCATCCGCAACGTCGCCTTCGGGCTCGAATTGCGCGGTGTGGCCCATGGCGAGCGCGAGGCGATCGCCGAACGCCATATCGCGCGCGTCGGTCTCAAGGGCTTCGAGCAGAAATATCCGCACGAGCTCTCGGGCGGCATGCGCCAGCGCGTCGGCCTTGCCCGTGCGCTCGCGGTCGATGCCAAGGTCGTGCTGATGGACGAGCCGTTCTCCGCCGTCGACGAGCAGACGCGCCGCAAATTCCAGGAGGAACTGCTCGAACTCGTCGCCAACGAGGGCAAGTCGTTCATCTTCGTGACGCACAGCATCGAGGAGGCGGTCTATGTCTCCGATCGGATCGCGCTGCTCTCGCGCCGGCCGAGCCGTGTCTCGGCGATCATCGAGCCCAAGATCGTTCGCGGCGGCGACCCCGAGAAGATCAGGCGAGACAGCGCCTATCTCGATGTCGTCGAGGAGATCTGGCAGCAGCTCAAGCACTATCTGGATTAGGGGGCGGTCATGGTCATTTCCGGCATCCGCCTTCCCATGATGACATCGCTGATCATCTGGGCCGTGATCTGGGAGATCGCAGGCCATACCGACGCCGGCTTCATCCTGCCGCCGCTGTCGAGCATTATCTGGCGCGTCTTCGAGATCGTCCCGACCGCTTCGTTCCTCGACGCGCTGCTGATCACCGGCCGCGCCTTCCTGCTCGGCAATGCGATCGCGATCGGCATCGGCGTCCCGCTCGGCATCCTGATGGGCCGCTCGGTCATTGCCGACCGGCTGCTGCTGCCCTGGGTGAACCTCTTCCTCTCGGCACCGCTCAGCGCGCTCGTCCCGGTGATCATGGTTCTGTTCGGGCTCGGCGAGACGACGATCGTCCTCGTCGTCGTCCTGTTCTCGATGTGGATCATCGTCCTCAACACGCGCGCTGGCATCCGCGCCATTTCGCCCTCGTTGGTCGAGATGGCGCGCAGCTTCGGCGCCAATCGCTGGCAGGCCTTCAGCCGAATCTATCTCTGGGCGGCGCTGCCCGAAATCCTGGCCGGCATCCGGCTGGGCATGATCCGTGCCGTCAAGGGCGTGGTGATCGGTCAACTGCTCGTCTCGGTCGTGGGCTTTGGCACGCTCTTCGAGATCTACCAGTCGCATTTCCTGATGGAGCATTTCTGGGCGCTGCTGCTCGTGCTCTTCACCTTTGCCTTCACCCTCAACGAGTTGCTGGCCGGGCTCGAACGTCGGTTCGCCTATTACGCCGCCTCGCGCTGACCAATCCTCTTGCCAACGAAGGATCCTGCAAGATGAACATCGCCACGCCTCAGAACCATGTCATCCAGGCCCCGGCGCCGGTTTCGCTCCCGGTGCGCGGGACGCAAAGCCGCTTCCCGGTTCACCGCATCTATTGCGTCGGCCGCAACTACGCCGCCCATACGATCGAGATGGGCGGAGATCCCAACCGCGAGGCGCCCTTCTTCTTCCAGAAGAACCCCGACAACGTCGTTCTCGATGGCGCCGATTTCCCCTATCCGCCGCGCAGCAACAATGTTCACCACGAGATCGAGATGATCGTCGCCCTCGCCAAGGGCGGCAAGGACATACCCCTCGAAAGCGCGCTCGACCATGTCTACGGCTATGCCGTCGGCCTCGACATGACCCGGCGCGACCTGCAGGACGAATGCAAGAAGGCAAGCCGGCCCTGGGAGATCGGCAAGGCCTTCGAGCATTCCGCGCCGATGGGCGAGATCGTTCCGGCGAGCACGATCGGGCACCCTGAGAACGGGGCGATCTGGCTGAAGGTCAACGGCGAGATCCGCCAGCAAGGCGACCTCAATCACATGATCTGGAAGGTGCCGGAGATGATCTCCTATCTTTCCGGCCTGTTCGCGCTCCAGCCTGGAGACCTGATCATGTCGGGCACGCCCTCCGGCGTCGGTGCGATCGTGCGCGGTGATGTGATGGAGGGGCATATCGAGGGCATCGGCACTCTGCACACCAAGGTAGCCTGAGCGGCGACGAATGCGACAATATCGTGCCGAGGGCTGTGTGATGAAGCCCTCGGCCGGTGAGCCGGATCTGCTCGACAGGCCCCGCGCTCGTCTTCGAGCGCAGATCAAGGGTGAGATCGACGATCCCCGTTTCCTGCGAGGCGGAATCTGCAAGCGCGCGCCAATTGCGGAATGTGTGGAACGGAAGACTCCGGCCGGTCAGCGATCAAGCGAGCTTCTCATCATCCAAAAGCCTGCCAAGCAGTTTCAGCCTTCGGCTGCGCTCCCTGATCGCCAAGCTGAGCAGCCCGGCATCGGACGTTCCAGACGTTCGGGATGGGCCAAAGGCGGCCAGCTCCCTGACTGAAAGTTAACTTTAGAGTGCATATGAGCGAGGCCGAAACTGGCCCTTAGCTGACGCACGGAAGGTCCGCTCTCGGGCAGTCCAATTGCAGCTTTGGGACGAGGCCGGAGCTGGCCTCTAACGGGCATTCGGAACGTTCGCTTCCGGCAGGCTGGGGAACAGACACGCCCGCCGCTCCTCCGCCAAGCCGACAACCCCTGTCAGCGCAGCTGCGGCACCGCTTCAGACGGCTTTATCCAGATACCCCGAAATACAAGCTGGATGAGTAAAGACCTCGAAACCGTCACCACGCGCGATTCCGATCAGCGTCATTCCCGCGGCTGCTGCGGTGTTGATGGCCAGAGCTGAAGGCACTGAGACGGCTGCGAGCACCGGCATCTGCGCAATCGCAGCCTGTTGAATCATCGCGACGGAGATGCGGCTGGAGAGAACTCCGATCCCCGCCAACCCTCGCCGATTCATCCCAGAGAGCGCGCCGACCAGCTTGTCGAGGGCATTGTGCCTGCCGACATCCTCGCGAAGGGCAACGAGCCCTTGCTCACGCTCCCAATGAGCTGCGGCGTGGACCGCGCGTGTCTGACGGTTGAGCGTTTGCTGGCTGGTCATCGAGGCGACTGCAGCCATGATTGTCGGCGGGGGTGAATAACGCGCCGTGCGGTATGGTCGGGACCGGCCGCATCGCCTCGGAGAGCTGCTCGATGCCGCACAAGCCGCAACCAGTCGGGCCCGCCTGATAACGGCGGCGATCCTGGAGCTTTTCGGCCGGCGCTCCCGCAAGCCAGATCTGTAGCTCGATTCCGATGTCCTGTTCGAGAACCTCCAGGGAACGGATGTCCTCGCGACAGCTGACGATCCCTTCGGTCAGGCTGAAGCCGATCGCAAAGTCTTCCAGATCGTCGGGGGGCGCCATCATCACGGCATAGGATGAACCACTGTAGGAAATTGCCCTGAAGGGCCATGCCTTCTTCGCCTACGCCACCAACTATCTGATCGATCTCGATCACGCCGTCATCGTCGATGTCGAGGCCAGTCGCGCCATCCGGCAGGCTTAAGGTTGGCTGGGCCCGCACCATGCTCGACCGAACGCAGGAGCGCTTCGGCCTCTGGCCCGCGAGGCTCGCCGCCGATAGCGCCTATGGCTCGGCCGAGAACCTCGCCTGGCTGGTCCATGAGCGTGGGATCGAGCCGCATATCCCGGTGTT
>DASYHC010000035.1:0-9970 GCA_035998995.1 Allobosea sp. | reverse complement strand
TCCCCGCACGCCACCGATCCGGAGCCGGCGCGGCTGCGCAACACAGACCAGCTCCGCCGCGCCGTCTCCTCGCTGTAGAGCATACTCAAGGGGTCAACATTGGACGCCGATCGGGGGGCAACTTTGCGGGCCGTTTGACACGAGGCATTTCGCGATGCGGCCTCGCATGCGGCAACCCTCAGCCATGAGGCCTGCCACTGGACTGCGATGCCTCACCGTGTGAACCGGGACCTCTCTCGCTATGGCAAAGACAAGAGTGAACGCGCTCGCGAGGAGCTGATCGCCGAGCTCGGCAGTTGCTTCCTCTGCGCTGATCTCGGCATCGTCCCGGAATTGGAGCCGCGGCCGGATCACGCCTCCTACCTCGGTTCCTGGTTACGGGTCCTTGCCGATGACAAGCGCGCCATCTTCCAGGCAGCGGCGCATGCCCAGCGGGCGGTCGCCTATCTGCACGATCTCCAGCCGCCAGCCTTGGAAGAACGCGAGGCCGCATAGTGGCCCGTGGTCCATCCTCTCGCTGTTGATCCTCGCCTGTTGTGGGGGGAAGCCCGATGGAACGGGATCGAGGGAGGGGCCGATCGGGGGACACCGCCCGTTCCGGGCGGCCGCGCTCTATGCCTGCGGCACGGAGCCAGCCTGCGGCCGTCTCCGCCGAGTCCGATTACGATCGCTTGTCCAAGACGCTGCGCGGACGGAAGGTCTGACGGGAACCGCGTGCCCGCCCTAGGCGAGCCAGGCTCTTCCTGTCAGCGGCTCTTCGGGCGGCGCGAAGAATGGCTTGCAGCACTGTGCGTGCGCATTGCACGGCGACCAACGCAGGGCTGCACCGGCAGAGCCTTCGATTCCAGCAGCGGCGCCAGGAAGCGCGACGGAAAGCCCGTCTCACGGCATAGGCTTGTTGTGACGGCGAGCGACACCTCCGCTGCGGGTAGTGTCGGCACGCGCGCGCATTCCCCACCGAAAATCAAAAGGCCGGGCCTTCAAGCCTCGGTGTTTGAGGTGTGGCGGGCGTCGCGTTCGTGGAGCCCGACGGGCAGATCGCTCCGGCGTGAGCCTGCGGCGGATGTGAGAACGCCATCACGCCGGCGGCCAGGCCGTGGTTCCTTCCCGTCTGATCCAGGCCATCCCCCCCGCGGGCTCGATGGGGCACGTCTGACCGGAGAACGGCTTCGCCTCGATCGTCCTCCCGCAACGGCAACCGTCGATTTTCTGGCCCCTGCCGGCTGCGCCGTCATTCCTCGCCAACCAACAAAATCGCCGGATGCCGTCCTCCATAGCATTTCGGCCTCTTTGAACCACCCCACCGCGCAGGCGCGCCGGGGACCCCGGGAGGTGCGGGCCGATCGCCCCCGGTCCTGTCGACAGCCATCGAGGCCGCGAAGGGCGCGGCCCGAAACAGCAAAGGAACGGCACAATGGCTACCATCGGCACCTTCACCTCCACCGCCACCGGTTTCACCGGTTCGATCAAGACCCTCACCCTCAACGTCAAGGCTCGCCTCGAGCGCATCGAAAACCCATCGGACAAGGGCCCGCACTTCCGCATCTACTCCGGCGCCGTCGAACTGGGTGCGGCCTGGCAGAAGCACTCCGAGCAGAGTGGTCGCGACTACCTCTCGGTCAAACTCGACGACCCGAGCTTCCCGGCTCCGATCTACGCCACCCTGGTCGAGGTCGAGGGCGAGCAAGGCCTCCAGCTGATCTGGTCCCGGCCAAACCGGGACTAAGGTCCCGCAACCCCCCGGCCTCGCCACCCGGCGGGGCCTTTCTCATGTCGGAGCCGACTCCGGAAGATGCGGTCCCGACCGCCTCGTTTCCTTTCCGTGACGATCGAATGGCCCAGCTCCCTGTCGAGCCACAGACTCCACGCCTGGAGCCCTGGTTTCCGGGAGCGCGCGGCACCGTGGAGCCAAGCCGTCTTTCTCTCTGTGGGCCCGAGCATACCGTCAGTCGGCCCGCCGCAAGGACGGCCGGTGCCCCCAATTTCGCCTCCGCTACGCGACAACGAAATCGGCTCCCCCACCCGCCGGCTCCGCCGGTTGCTGACGCAATCCTTGCCCCGGTCCTCCAACGACCGGTGGCGGCCTCCTGTCATCGAGACATTGGAGGTTCACATGGACAACGCTTTCGACATCTACGCTGAAATCGCCGAGCTGCGCGCGGAGCTCGCGGAATGCATCCTCACCCGAAGGGAACGCGCCGAGACACAGGTACGTCTCGACCAACTTCTCGCCGAGGCGGATCGGCGGCGCGAGACCGAGGAGGCGTAAGCCTCCTCTTCGCGTGTCAACGCCGGGTGTGCCTTCAATCTTCAGCCCGTGACCGTCTCCGCCACCGACCGCGTCCGCGTGAAGGTCAGCTTCCTTCGCGCCGTGCTGGCGATCTTCTCCGAAATTCCCGACGTGGCAGCCGTCGATGCGTTCGTCGGTGACGTAGCATGTTGCGGCATCTGTACCGACACGTCCGATCGCGGCATTGCTGGCATAGCGCCGGCGCATCCTGATCACGTCGAGGCACGCCCCGGCTCTCCCCCCGGGGGGCGGACTGCACCACTGGATCGAGCGCGCCAGCGCCGGATAGCGGAATGTGTGAGGCGATTGTTCGAGGATGGGGGCCATTCTGTCATCGGCTTCGACCGCGGCGGTGCAATCCCGCTCTTTCGTGATGGCGTCCTGGTCCATCCCCGGATCTTCCACGATCAACCCACAGGGGGTCCGCTAGCAAGCTGCGGCCGCTCGGCTGACGCCATCGCGATGATCGCGACCGGGGCTGGCCCTTCGAGGAGCCATCGAGCGGGAATTCCCCCGCTTCGGATGGAGCCTCAAAACCATGTCCGATCTCAACCTCGCACAAGACCACGCCTTCCAGCTCGCCCGCACCCTCATGGTCCCGGTCACGCTCTTCAAGTCCGGCGACCAGTATGGAGCCCTGCCGAGCGAGGAGCTCGACGCCGACGATGACCTTGAGCCCATCCACGAATTCGATCCGCACGAGCGCGGGCCGGCTCATTGAGCCGGCGCCCGTTGTCGGCACTGCACGGCGGCCCGGTCTGCCGCCCTCGCCGTGGCGCCGGCCCGAAATGGCTACCGGACGGGCAGTGCCGGCATCTCGCCGGACCCTGTGTGCCAGACCCAGCTATCCATTTCCGGGCGTGACGAGATCATCTCGTCGAGCGCATCCCGGTAAGCGTCATCCCCACTCGCCGGTACGACGAAGAGGGCCAGTGGCCTCGGTCGGTGCTGCAGCAGCAGCGCCGCCACGATCGGCTGGTCCACGGGCGAGGCAAAGCGCAGGCCCTTGATACTCTGCTCGCGCGTCTTCGCCAGCGCCTCGACGAGGCGCAGTTCTTGCGCAGATTCGTAGGGAATCCAGTTCTCCGCCACGACCATCAGGGCGATCTCCTCGACGATCGCGAGTCCGGCAACATTCAGCCCGAAGGTCGCGACCGCGATCAGATGCGAGGTGTCGTTTGCCGCCCAGAGTGCGAGTTCCGCTTCAAACCGAGCCTGCACGCGAACCCAGGCGCGCTCATCGAGCAGGAACGGGAAACCTGGCAGGTGCTTGACGACGAGCCGATGACCCCCGCGTGCCGCCTGGAATTCCTTGACCTCGCCCACCAGGACCATGAGCTTCCGTGGGCCGGACTTCTGCTGCTGGATCACACTCAAGGCTGTGGCGCGTCGTTGCTCGATCGCGTCCTTCTGTTCCGCCCGAAACGGTTCGGGCACCAGCAGCACCTCGCTCAGTGGCGCGCCCTTCACGAGCATGGTCTTCGCCGCCTCGACCAGATGCCAGCGGATATTCCACCAGTGGCGCCTTCCCGCCCAGGCCGAGGTCCATTTGGTCAGGCCGGCTTCGTTCCAAAGCAGATGCAGCAGCGCACGCAGTGACAGTCGACGCGCCTCGCTCTTCACTGAGGTCGTCTCAGCGGCCCCGGGCGCCGGGGCTGCACGGACGCCCGTCCGCGTCAGGCTGAACTCCAGTCGCAAAGCCGCCATCCCACTCTCCGGATCGAGCCGGATCGCACTACCCATCAGCGGGCCAAGACCTGATAAATCGGTCGGCGGTTCATAGGAATCACAGCCTGGATCGTGCTGGCCGCCGCTGAGCGGCATACGCTTGATCACATGCTGCTCGCCCATCGCAGCGACGTACATCGGAATGCCCGGCTGCCGACATAGGCAAAGCGGGCGGATCCGATCGCCATAGGCAACCGCGATCGCGTCCGGCAGGTCGGGATCATCCTCCGCCGTGATGGTGCCTGCGATCTCGTACCAGCGCATCCACGTCCTCCTGGCTCGTCGCCGACGTTTCGCCTGCCCGATGGCGTCTGGACTCGTGCGAATATCGAGGCCGCTAGCTACCACTTCGGCAAAGGGTTGGCGCCGGCGTTCCCCTTGTTCGTAGTGCCAGTCGAAACAGACGGCCTTCCCGTCCTCATCGCCTACATAGGCAGTTTCCGCGAGCGCGCTTCACGCGCAATTGTGCGTTGAGCCCGGTTCTTCCTGGCGATGGCTGAACTCAGGTCGTCGTAGTCGACTCCACCTCTCTGCAGAGCTCGGCGGGCATCTTCGACCTCGAATCCGAGAAGCTCGAACACCGACATGTTCAGGCTGGAGGCAAGGCGCTCGATCGTCTTCAGCGTCGGATTCCCGACGCCGCGAAGCATTTGGTAGTAGGTCTGGCGCGCGAGCCCCGTCTTCGGCAGAAGCTTCTCCATGCCGCCGTTCTCGATCTCGAGCTGCTGCAGCCGAATCGCGATCATTTCGTTGAGGATCGAATGATCGACAGGCTGGGGCTTGCGAACGGGCATCAGGTCCCCGGGACAGGTTGGCAATCACGATTCCCAGGACGCTATATCAGCGTCTAACATCTAAGATAATAGACATTTGCAAATTGATCCAAATGAGGCTTGTGGCATCGACCTGCTCGTATCCATGCTGACCTCGCGTGCGCCTCACGCGACAGCGGAGCTTCAGGCGGAGCGCCTTCATATCGGTGGCAGTCGTCCAATCCGCCGCAGATGCTCGTACAGGATCCGGTCGATCACACGCAGCGGCTGCGTCCGTTCTTCCGCGGCCATCTGGCGAAGCACGAGATCGACCGCATCCGGCAACCGTAACGCATAAGGTCGGGATGAAGACCGTTCGCCATAAGCCTCGAACGGATTCCGCTCGGCCTTCATTCGCGGCGGGCGCTGAGGCGCCGCACTGGCCTCGCGAGGCTGTTGTCGAACACCGGCGCTTGGGCGCGGGCCATCTGCGCCGGTGTCGTCATAGGTGGGCGTCACAACCAGAGGCCTTGTCTCAGCCGCGGCAGGCCCGGACGCGGCTACACGCTGCGATCGGAAAGCGTCGCGGGGGAGGGCAAGCTTGTCCGGCTTGCTGCCGGTCTCGGGACCGCTCATGTCAGGCCGCCGCTTCGTCCGGCGTCGTGCCCTGGCTGGCGGCGAGCAGCTCTCGCACGACCTGGTCGGCGTTGTAGCGAGCCTTCCGAACAGCTTCGTCGCCATCGCTCATCTGGTAGAGCGTGCCGTGGCCACTGGTCATCGTGCGATAGGTGACACGGCGATAGAGCGCGTTCGAGCAGATCGGCACCTGTTCGGTATCAAGGTAGGCGATGACCTCGCGCAACGGCCGCGTGTTGCGATCGAGACTGTCATACTCATTGAACAGCACGCGATGGTGGCTCATCGGCAGAGCTGATGCTGCCGCATGCTGTTCAAGATTGCGGGTGGTGCGCACAACCTGAGAGGCGTCGAAAGTGTGAACCTTGCACGGCAGGACCACGAGATCGGCCCGTAGTGCAGACTGGATCAGGACGTTCCCGTAGTAGCCAGGCGTATCGATCACCACGACATCATAGCGGTCCAGACCGTCGATGGCCGAGAAGAGCTCCGCTTCGTTCGCAGCCCGGATCAGATCGACCCCCAGTGGCTTCAACCCCCTCGCGACGCTCGACGCATGCCATTGGTAGGACGACCCCTGCGGATCCGCGTCGATGATCGCCACCGCATAGCCGTGTCGGGCAAACTCTCCCGCGAGGATGATCGAAACGGTCGTCTTGCCGCTTCCACCTTTCGGGTTGGCGACAGCGAAAATGCTCGGCATCGGTCCTCCACAGGTCAGCAAATCTCTGAAGCCAACATACATTATAATAGATGTTAGACAACCGAATCGCCGCAAAGCCGTGTCTCGCGATTGCGGAGCTGTGCCATCTCGTTAAGGCGGTGCAGCGTGATTGTTTCAATCATGCATGACGGCATTCCCGGGATGCCGCTCCTCAATGATGCGGCTTTTCGCGCTTGCCGCTCCGCCGGAAAGCCGCAATGAGGTTAGGCCGCATTCGGGTCATAGCGTACCGCCGCAAAGCGGCATTCCGTCGTTACTTTCTTATGGCAATGGCGTGATATGGCGTTTCGTGGGTCGTGGAATGCATTGATGGCGAAGTGGCGGGTTCACGGATAAGCGAAGTACCGCATTGGCGAACTGCGGTGGTGCTTCATGCTGTGTGGGGCGCTCTGGGCGGCGCAGCCAAGTGCTCGGCGAGGGGGCGGATCGGTCTGTGGATCGGCTCGCAGTTAGGTTCTTGTAGGATGTCTATTTTAATAGATGTTAGTTGACAAGATACCGGTTTGTGGGCCACAAACAGGGGGCGGCTGCGGGACGCAGCCGGGGCGCTGACGCGCCATCAACCGGGAAGGGGAGCGGGATGGCCCGAGCTGCTGCCGCGCGGAGAGGAAAGCCGAGGCTGCGGACCGAGCTTTCAGCGGCCGATGAGCAGCGGCTGCAGGACGCGATGGCGCTGTTCGGCCTGCCGAAGGCGGAGGTGGTCCGCCGCCTGATCCGGGCCTCGGTGCAGGCAGGTCCCGCGCTATCTTCGGAGAACACGCAAGCGGTTGTCGCTCTGGCGCAGCAGGTCCGGATGGTTGGCCGCAATCTCTCGCAGATGCTTCGAGCGATCCATCGCGGCCAGGCCGTCGACATGGAGGATACCGAGCCGGTCTGGCGCGGCCTGCACGCGGCGATCTCTGCGATTGATGACGAACTCACCGAGATCACGATCGCCTATGGCTCGAAGCTGCGCCGTCAGGCGAAGCTTGCGGCCTCAGTCGACGAGATCCGGTCATGAACCGGGCCGCGCAGATTTCCTGGTGGAGCGAACAGGCCGAGCTCACGCGGCAGCATGTGGCAAAGGCGCAGCAGCGGCGCCGATCCGGACCCATCATGGGACTCGAGGATGAGCCTTCTCGCCGACGCGGCCCGATCGCCATGCTGCCAGACATGCCGTCTTCGCGGACAGCTCTCCACGGCGTGACGATCGCCGGCGCCCGGGATGAAGAGAAATCACGCAGGCTGCCGGAAACATCCGGAGGCGGCGGGGCCCGGCTGGTGGGTTCGCCCCCCTCGGCCAAGGCGGCTCCGGTCGCCGGCGGCGTTGGCTCGGGCGGAGGCGCGCTCGGTCGGGTTCGCCAACTCGCGGCGGGCTATCAGCCCGCCGTGATCAAGGTCGTATCCTATGCGCATGGTGTCACCCGAGCGACGGCCACGGGCCAGTATGTCCAGCGCGAGGATGTGCCGCTGGAAACCCATGACGGGCGGATGCTGACCGACCGATCCGAGGTTGCCGAAGAAATCCGGGCTTGGTCGGCCACGTTCTCGAAGCGGGCGGAGAGCCAGGACGTCGGCGCCATACGGCTGACCCTGCACGGGGTGCCTGATACGCGGGAGGGGCGGGACGTCTACGAGAAGGCGATCGCGTCGGGGCTGGCAGGTCATCGACATGCCTATCGTCTCGAGGCCACGCCCGAGGGGATGCTGGAAGCGCAGGTGGTGGTCGCTATGGCTGGAGCGGCGAAAGAGCGGTTCAGGCTGCGTGATGCCGGCGAGGGTGAGATCGGCGACCGGGTGCAGCGCTGCCTCGACCGCAACTCGATGACGAGGGTCAGGGATCGGATCCGTCAGGCTACAGGGGTTTCGCCGGACGCCGTCAGCATTGCGCCCGGCGCTAGCAACCATGGTCGCGATGGCGTGACCTACCGTCTGAACCGACTGATCGAGAAGGGGCCAGCAATCGACGATCGCGGCAATACAATCGGCAGCGCTACCGAGATTCGGACCGCGGCGCGCGAATGGGGACGGACGCTGCGCTCGCAATCGGCGCGAGACACCATGCATCTGATCATCTCCGCCAAAGCCGGCACCGACGTCGCAGCACTGACCCGGGCGGCTCGCGCCTTCCTGCATGATCGGTTCGCCGACCACAGATTCATGTTCGGAGTCCACACCGATAAAGAGGCCGATGGCCATATCCACGCCCATGCCGTCATCGCGGTGAAAAGCGAATCCGGGCAGAAGCTGCATCCGAGCCGCGAGACCTTCAGCCAATGGCGGCAAGTCTACGCCCAGCACGCCCAAGCCGAGGGCCTGAAGATCGTGGCGACGTCGGCGCGCGAGCGAGCCTCGTCGCAGAGCTATGGTCCGAAAGACAAGGCGATTGTTGCCGCGGCCGAGCGTCCGCGCCTAGGCAGGGAAGCGCGCGACCAGGCCTACGTGGCCGATCCTGCCAATCGCGGTTTGATCGATAGGGCTCGCCGACGGATTCAAGTTGCCCGAGCCAATCCGATCCGTTTGCCGGTGACCCCGGCCGCGCGTCGCGCCGTGGGCGAGGGACTCGTCGCCTGGAAGGCGGTTGCAACTGCCCAGCCGGAAAATGGCATGGCCCAGTCAATGGTCGAACGACTGTCGATGGCCCAGGCTGTTGGTGCCATTCTGCACGCGATCGGTCGCCGCGTCGATCAACTCACCAGGGAGAACTCCAATATGGGCGTCACCTCCGAGCAGATGGCAAAGGATCTTCGCCACATGAACGAAGCGGTGTCGCGGACCAGCGAACTGCTCGATGGCGAGACGAAGAAACAATTCCGGGAAGCGTCGGCGCGCTATCTTGAGACGCTGGCCAACCGCGTCGACCTTCAGCGTGCTCAAGAGCGCGGCGTAACACAGATGACACGGGCGGAGGTTGAAGCAATCGTCGGTCCGAATGCTGATCGGTTGGTCGAGCGGGCCAACGCGCTGCGACAGCGCGAAGCTCGGGAAGCGGTTGCGGCCACGCGCCTCGCCGACCGGGCGATCGAGGTCGGGCGCCGTGAGGAGTCTGCGACCAGCTTTGAACCAATTTCGCAGCACGAACTGCGGGCCAAGCGCGCTATCGTTGCCAGCACGCAGAAGTCCGCAGCGGAGGAGGCGCGGGAAGCAGCCGCGACTGCCGAAGCGGCGCGTTCCCTAGCTCGGAATCCGGCCGAGGCCCTGTCACCAGCTGTGGTCCAGACTGAAGCTTTGGCGCGTCTGCGCGCCGGGCAGGAACAGGTCATGCGCGAGCTTGAAGCGAGCGAGCGCCCGAAAGCGATCACCGAAAGCGTGATGCAGAGAAAGAGGTAAAGGATTGTAATGGACATTCATCGCTTTGCCAATGGCGGCGGGGTGAAGGTCAAGGTTATATCAGCAGTAGAAAATTAGACAAACATAAATGTTTTTAACAACTCGAATTGCATAATAGTAACACTTAGCTAAATGACGCCTTTATCCAATCGCAGAATAATCGGGTCGATTCAGAGATATGCTTTTCAGACGGGGTTACGAGATAAAAAGATCGTCGGACCATCGGTTCTGTTATTACAGGTTGGATGAGCTTATGAGAAAAAAGGAAATCAGTCATTAAGGGCGGTCCAATTAGGGCAAATCCTTGACCATCGAGGACAGCCTGTACCAAATTTGTGTAAGTATTAACAGTAAGACCTCTTTGAAGCGTTCGGCGATCGAGACCTTGAATTTGGAACCAGTTTTGCCAGCTGGTCTGAGCGTCATAAGGGCCATCCAGATCGATTAGGCGATAGCCTGCCATTTCCTGCGGAGTTAACTGTACATCTTTGGGAATGAAATGCGCAGCACAGGTTGGGGCAATTATCTCTT
>DASYHC010000031.1:0-69828 GCA_035998995.1 Allobosea sp. | reverse complement strand
CTGGAGCATCCTTCGAGACGGCCGCTGAGGCGGCCTCCTCAGGATGAGGGCTCACATTTTTGATGCGCCTTCAGAAATTGGCCCGGAACGAGCCGCCGTCGATCAGGAAGTTCTGGCCGGTGATGTAGCCGGCATGGGCGCTGGCGATGAAGGCGCAGAGCTTGCCGAACTCGTCAGGCGTGCCGAGGCGGCCGGCCGGGACGGCGGCGAGCCGCCGCTTCGTCGCTTCCTCGATGCTGATGCCCTGCATCTCGGCGACCTTGTTCGTCGCGGTCTTGATCCGGTCGGTGTCGAACACGCCGGGCAGGATGTTGTTGATGGTGACGTTGGCATGCGCGATCTCGCGCGCCACGCCGGCGAGGAAGGCGGTCAGGCCGGCGCGGGCGGCTGAGGAGACGTCGAGCCCGGTCAGCGGGGTCAGCACGCTCGCAGAGGTGATGTTGACGATGCGGCCGAAGCGCCGCTCGATCATGCCGTCCACGACGCGCTGCACCAGCTCCAGCGGCGTCGCCATGTTCTGCGCGACGCCTTCGAGCAGTGCCTCGCGCGTCACCTCGCGGAAGGGCTTGGGCGGCGGGCCGCCATTGTTGTTGACGAGGATGTCGACCTCCGGCGCGGCGGCGAGCAGCGCGTCCTGACCCGCCTTGGTCCCGACGTCGGCGACGACGGCGATCACGGTGGCGCCGGTGCTGGCGCGAATCGCGGCCGCGGTCTCCTCCAGCGTCTTGCCGTCGCGGCCGTTGACGATGACCTTGCAGCCCGCTTCAGCGAGTGCCTGTGCGCAGCCACGACCCAGCCCCTTGCTCGAGGCGCAAACGATGGCCGTGCGGCCGGCAATACCCAGATCCATTGTCGTCTCCCGGAAAGATCCGTGCGTGTGCAGGCAGGCAAAGCACGGTTTCGCCGCCGCGTCATCAAAGCGTAGTGCAAATCAGACACACGCCGGGGGCATCGCAACAGGATGGGTCGGCGGGTATGAGCGACGACAGCGACGCCAAGCAGGTTCGCAGCATCTTCATCTCGGACCTGCATCTGGGCACGCGCGGAGCCCAGGCGGATCTCGTGCTGGAGTTCTTGCGCGACTATGATGCGCCGACGATATACCTGGTCGGCGACATCATTGATGGCTGGCGGCTGAAGAGCGGCTGGTATTTCCCGCAGTCGCACAACGACGTGGTGCAGAAGCTGCTGCGCAAGGTGCGTAAGGGCTCGAAGCTGATCTACGTCACCGGCAATCACGACGACTTCCTGCGCGACTATACCGGCCTGCAGTTCGGCGGCATCACGCTGGTCGACGACATCGTCCACGAGACGGCTGACGGCAAGCGCATGCTGGTCATCCATGGCGACCTGTTCGACCTCGTCGTGCGCAACGCCAAATGGCTCGCGCTGCTCGGCGACTGGGCCTACACGATCGCTCTCTTCCTCAATCACGGCATCAATCGCGTGCGCAGGACCTTACGCCTGCCGCACTGGTCGCTCTCGGCCTGGGCCAAGCACAAGGTCAAGAACGCCGTAAATTACATCGGCGAGTTCGAGCAGTGCCTCGCCGACGAGGCGCGCCGGCACAAGGCTGATGGCGTGATCTGCGGGCACATCCATCACGCCGCCCAGCGCGACATCGGCGGACTGACCTATATCAACACCGGCGACTGGGTCGAAAGCTGCACGGCGGTGGTCGAGCATGACGACGGCCGCTTCGAGATCGTGCGCTGGCCGCAGCATCGGTTCAAGGGCGAGAAGCCCGCCTTGCCAGCCCCCGCGACGCGTCCTGCGCCTGTGCCGAGCCTCGTCGAGGCGGCCTGATGCGCGTCTTGATCGCGACGGACGCCTGGCGCCCGCAGATCAATGGCGTGGTGCGCTCGCTGGAGCGGATGGTCGAGGCCGCGCCGGAATTCGGCGTCACCCCGCAGATGCTGACACCGGAAGGCTTCTGGCAGGTCGGCCTGCCGTCCTATCCCGATATCCGCATTGCGCTGGCGACGCGCCGGCATATCGCCAGGCGCATCGCCGAGTTCGGTCCGGATCATATCCATATCGCGACCGAGGGGCCGATCGGCTGGCTGACCCGCGCCGTCTGCCTCGCCCAGAAGCGCACCTTCACCACGAGCTACCACACCCGCTTCCCGCAATATGTCGCGGCGCGCTGGCCGATTCCGGAGAGCTGGAGCTACCGCTTCCTGCGCCGTTTCCATGGACCGGCGGCTGGCGTGATGGTCTCGACGGCGACCGTCGAGGCGGAGCTCAGCGCCCATGGCTTTGAGCGTATCCTGCGTTGGGGGCGTGGCGTCGACCTCTCGCTTTTCCATCCCCGGCCGGAGAGCGTGCTCGACCTGCCACGGCCGATCTTCCTCAGCGTCGGTCGCGTTGCGGTCGAGAAGAACCTCGAAGCCTTCCTGTCGCTGCGCCTGCCGGGCAGCAAGGTCGTGGTCGGCGACGGACCCGCCCTTGCCGACCTCAAGCGCGCCTTCCCCGACGCGCATTTCCTCGGGGCGCGCGAGGGCGAGGACCTCGCTGCGATCTATGCCTCCTCCGACGTCTTCGTCTTCCCGAGCCTGACCGACACCTTCGGCATCGTGCTGCTGGAAGCTGCTGCGAGCGGGCTGCCGGTCGCCGCCTTTCCGGTTCAGGGGCCGAGCGACGTTTTCGCCGGCGGCGAGGCTGCCGTGCTGCACGAGGATCTGCGCCAGGCCGCGCTCTCGGCCCTGCGCCTGCCGCGCGAGGCCGGGCTCGCACTCGCCCAGCGCCATAGCTGGCACAGCAGCGCCGAGCAGTTCTACGGCCATATGCGGCGGGCGATGCAGGCCGCTACTTGTCGGCAAGACGCTGCGCGCCGAGTTGGCGCCGGGTTCGAATGCGCTTTCCGTCCGGCTGGAGCCGGCGGAGCGGGAGGAGTTCGCGTAAGTCTGGATCAGGCGCCCGGCGTCACAGCCGGCGCGAGCGCGCATGGCGCGGCAGTGCGGGCTGCGGCGCGCTCGCCGGCTTGAGCTCGCTGCGGAAATCGTCGCGGCGCTGATGCACCGAGGCGATGACGAGGCCCATTGGCACGCCGAGGCCGACCAGCGCCGCTTCCGACAATTGCAGGCTGGCCTCGATCGTCTCCGGCACGGCGTCGTTGACGCCGAGCTCGTAGAGATGGCGCGCGTGCTTGGCGTCGCGCGCACGGGCGACGATGACGAGATCCTGCCGCATGCTGCGCGCTGCCGCGACGATCTCGTCGACGGCGCGAGGATTGTCGATGGTGACGATCAGCGCGGTCGCTTCCTCAAGGCCGCAGAGCCGCAGGAACTCCGGCCGGGTGGCGTTGCCGTAGAAGGCGGGGCGGCCGGCCCGGCGCTGCGCCGCGATCAGGGCCGGATCCGCGTCGACGGCGATGTAGGGCACCTTGTGCTGCGAAAGCATCTCGCCGACCAGCCGGCCGACACGGCCGAGGCCGACGACGATGGCGCGCGGCGCGTGGTCATCGGGCGGCAGGATATTCGCTTCGTCGGGAAGCTTCACGGCAGGGGCGAGGCGCGCCGAGAGCTTCCGCGCCATGCGGGCGGCGAGCGGCAGGAAGATCATGGTCAGCGAGACGCCGGCAAGCACGAGCGCGGCGGCGTTCTGGTCGACCAGCTTGGCCGCGACGGAGGCGGTCAGCAGCACGAAGGCGAACTCGCCGCCGGGGCCGATCATGATCGCGGTTTCGAGCGCCGTCGGTACCGACAGTTTGAAATAGCGGGCGAACAGGAAGGTGATCGCGACCTTGGCGAGGAAGAGCCCGGCGGCGATGCTCAGGATCGCGACAGGCTGGGCCGCCAGGGCTGCAGGGTTCACGCTCATGCCGACGGTGAGGAAGAAGACGCCGATCAGCAGCGACTTGAACGGCTCGATCGTCACCTCGATGGCGCGGCGATACTCGGTCTCGGCCAGCAGCAGCCCGGCGATGAAGGCCCCGAGCCCCATGGAGAGGCCGGCTCCTGCGGCGATCAGCCCTGTGCCGAGCGCAACCAGCAGGGTTGCGGCCATGAAGCTCTCTGAAGAATCCGTCGATGCGACCAGGCGAAAGAGCGGGCGCATGGCGAGGCGGCCGATCACGACGATGGCGGCGATGGCCGCGATCGCCTGCAGAAGCGCCTGGGTCAGACCGGCGATCAGCGAGCCGCCATTCTGCGCGCCGAGTACGCTGACCAGGAAGAGCAGCGGGATCACTGCGAGGTCCTGGCAGAGCAGGATGGCGAAGCTGGCGCGCCCGGCCGAGGAGGTGATGCGGCGATGGGCTGAGAGCAACTCGACCACCATCGCAGTCGAGGACAAGGCAAGCGCCGTGCCGATCAGCAGCGCCGCGGCAGCCGGCTGTCCGAAGCCGTAGGCGATGGCGCTGATTGCCGCGGCCGAGAACGCGACCTGGCCGAGGCCGAGCCCGAAGACCAGCCGGCGCATGGTCATCAGGCGCTCATAGGAGAGCTCCAGCCCGATGACGAAGAGCAGGAAGGCGACGCCGAGTTCGGCCGGGCCGGCGAGCGCCTCTGCGCTGGAGACGGTGATGGTGCTGAGGATCGGGATCTTGGCGACGAGGCCGCCGAGGCCGTAGGGGCCGAGCACGGCACCGCAGGCCATGAAGGCGACGACCGAATTGACGCGAAAACGCTTGGCGAAGGGCACGATCACGCCGGCCGTGGCGAGCACGACCACGGCGTCACGATAGGCGGAAGGATCGATCGTCCCGGCCACGTCACCCTCGAAGAATCAAGCGAAGCTGCTGATCTCTCAGCTTTGCGTCCCAGGGCCTTGCAACACAAACCAAATCACGCATCGGGCTGACGAAAACTTGCCCCGCCGCCGGCTGACCTCTAATCACGATGCCATTCGCGGCGGCAGCATGGCCGCGATCTCGCCACGCGAAGGGTTCCGCATGCGCTTTACCGGCACCGCCTCCTATGTCGCCACCGAGGACCTGACCGTCGCGGTCAATGCCGCGATCCGGCTGGAGCGCCCCCTCCTCGTCAAGGGCGAGCCCGGCACCGGAAAGACCGTGCTGGCGGAGGAGATCGCCGCTGCGCTCGGCGCGCCGCTGCTGACCTGGCACGTCAAGTCGACCACCAAGGCGCAGCAGGGGCTCTATGAATACGACGCGGTCAGCCGCCTGCGCGACAGTCAGCTCGGCGATGCCCGCGTCTCCGACATCGCCAACTACATCAAGCGCGGCAAGCTCTGGGAGGCCTTCGTCTCGCCGGTGCGCCCGGTGCTGCTGATCGACGAGATCGACAAGGCCGACATCGAGTTCCCGAACGACCTGCTGCTCGAGCTCGACCGCATGGAGTTCCATGTCTACGAGACCGGCGAGACGATCCGCGCCGCGCAGCGGCCTGTGATGATCATCACCTCGAACAACGAGAAGGAATTGCCGGACGCCTTCCTGCGCCGCTGTTTCTTCCACTACATCCGCTTCCCGGACGCCGAGACGATGCAGAGGATCGTCGAGGTCCACTTTCCCGGCATCAAGAAGCGCTTGATGGAGGAGGCGCTGCGCCTGTTCTTCGAGGTGCGCGAGGTGCCCGGCATCAAGAAGAAGCCCTCGACCTCCGAGCTGCTCGACTGGCTGAAGCTGCTGGTGGCCGACGACATCGGCCCCGAGGTGCTGCGCGAGCGCGATCCGCGCAAGCTGATCCCGCCGCTGCATGGCGCGCTGCTCAAGAACGAGCAGGATGTCTCGCTGTTCGAGAAGCTCGCCTTCATGGCGCGCCGGGAGAACCGCTGAGCTTGGCTTCAGGCATTGCGTCGCAGGGCGGGATCGCGGTGGCCAGGTCGACCTTGGGATCGACTTGTCGGACCGCTTCCTTCAGGTCGAAATCGCGCATCAGCAGAACATAGTCCTGCGTCTCCGAGGTCTTGAGATAGCCGGTCATCGTGATCGGCTTGCCCGAGAGCTCGCCGAGCCGGCAGGCCTTGTCAGTGCCGAGCGCCAGGCTGCCGCGATTGCCGCTGTTCTGCGGTCCGGCGAACATCTCCTCGCGGAAGGCGCCGAGGCGGGCGGCGTCGCTCGGGCTCAGCCTGAACACGATGAAGCGGCGTCCCGGTGAAGCCATCGTTGGCAGCTTCGCCAGCTCCACCGCATCGCGCACCTCCTCCAGCACGACCTTGCGCTCATGCCTGCCACCATCCTTCGGCAGGGCGACGAGCGTCATGGTGACGCCGCCGGGAAGCGTGCGGATGTCGGCCGGCAGGCTGATGCCGGCGCGCAACTGGGCGAGATCGGTGGTCTTCATGTCGATCTTGGACAGCTTCGGCAGCGAGGTCAGCGGTACGTGCCCGCAGCCGGCGAGAAGGCCGCAAACCAGGACTGTAGCGGGCAGGGCGGTGCGCATCGGGTTTTCCATGGAGAATGGCTTTGACATTCATAAATTCATCTATTAGTTTAATTTTATCAATCATGGAGTGAAGTGAGATGGTGTCGTCTGCAAGCTTGACCCAAAGCCCGCCCGCTATGGCGAGGCTGCGCCGCGTGAGCACAGTCGCGCGCATCATGTGCATTGCGGCGGCGGCGCTGATGACGTTCGGAGCGGTCTGGCTTTGGTGCGATCCCGAGCAGCTTGCGGCCCATGCCCGCACGATCGGAGTCAGTGCCCCGATCACGCCGCTCTCGGACCGTGGCCACTGGATTGCCCTCACGATCGGCCTCGTACCTGTGGGTCTCTTCGTTGCCGCGATGTTGCGGCTATCGAACCTGTTCGGCCGCTTCGGCCGCGGCCAGGTGCTCGAGGAGGAGAATGCGCAGCGCCTTACGCAGGTCGGCTGGCTGCTGACGGCGATGGGCGTCGCGACGCCGCTGGCACGCGCGCTGCAAAGCGTCGCACTGACCTTCGACAACCCGTCAGGCCAGAAGCAACTGGCGATCACGCTCGATCCGGGGACGTTCGGCGTGCTGGCGGCGGGAGCCGCGCTGGTCGCCTTCGGGCTGGTGCTCAAGGAGGCGGTTCGGCTCGCGGACGAGAATCAGAGTTTCGTGTAGGAGTTGGGCGATGCCGATCGTCGTCGAACTCGATGTCATGCTGGCGCGCCGCAAGATGCGCTCGAAGGAACTGGCCCAGCGGATCGGCCTGACCGAACAGCAGGTCTCGCAGCTGAAATCCGGCAAGGTCCGCGGCATGCGCTTCGATACGCTGACGCGGATCTGCGCCGTGCTCGACTGTCAGCCGGGGGACCTGCTGCGCTATGAGCCCGGCGCGGAGGATCTCGCGCTCGATCTCGATTCAGCCGAGGCCTAGCCCAGCCCGAGCAGTGGGCGCGCCTGCAGCGCCGCGACGAGCGCGGTCGCGGTGAGTGCGGCATAGGCGGCGGAGACCGTGCCGAGGGCGACGAGGCCGGCCTTGCTCTGCCGCGTCATCAGCCAGAGCAGGATCCCAATCGCCGGGATGATCTGCAGGGCGTGCAGGCCGAGGAAATGGGCGAGGCGCAGGTCGCCGATCGTCAGCGACCAGCCAAAGAAGGGGATCGTCCGATGTGCATCCGGGACAACACCGACATAGTGCCCGCTCGCACTGGCGCTGAGGATCGCGCCGCTGGCGAGGCCGAAGACGCAAGTGAGGGCGAGCCCGATGACCAGCGACCGGCGCACCAGTTCCGGCATCGGGGCGGCGTCGCGGCGGGCGAGGCCATAGGCGAGGAAGCCCGGCGCGATCGTGAACATCACCGCGCCGATCCCCATCGCGACGTAAAGCGCGATGCCGACCCAGTCATCGCGGTTGTAGTGCGAGGCTTCGAGCCGCGAGGCTCGCCAGCCGATGTAGAGCACTTCAAGGACGATCGGCACGATCACCGGCCAGACCATGTAGCGCCCGAGCCAGGAGGCACGGAAGCGCTCGCTCGCGAGCGGCAGGAACACGGCCAGCGTCAGCAAATAGAAGGCGACCGAGAGCTCGAATTTCAGCGGCTTGATCCAGGTGTCGACCCCTTGGAACTGCCTTGGGTCGATCAGCCATGCGAAGAAAGTCGGCACCGCCAGAGCGAGCATGGCGAAGGCTGCGGTCGTCAGGCGGGGCTCCAGTTCGAGATCGGGCAGCCAGGCCGGGAGGCGGGCTTGCAGGCGCGCGATCCGGTCCTCGCGAGCCAGGCGGAAACAGGCTTCGATCAGCACGTAGGTGATGAAGCCGAACGGGCCGAACAGGAAGACCATCGGCAGCACCGGAAGCATCAGCCAATGCGGGATTTCCTCCGCTTGCGAGCGGCGCAGGATCCAGTTGCCGAGGAAGAGGTCGAAGGCGAGGTAATGCACCCAGCCGGCCAGCAACAACGGCTTCGAGGCGAACAGGGCCGCGACCGAATCGAGCGAGGAGAAGCCGCCCTTGGCGTCGTGCCAGTGGACGGCGATCAGCACGGCATAGCCGAGCGAAAGCAGGACCGGGATGATCCAGCCAGCGAGCGCGGCCGAGATACCGCGCCAGCGCGGCAACAGGATCAGCGTGAGCCAGCCGAGCATCGCCAGCTGGCCCGCCAGAGAGAAGGCGCCGTCCAAGGAGAGAGGCATCATGCACTCCGATCTTGACGCTGTTCAGTTGCGGGCTTGTCCTATTGCGTTATCTTAACGGCGTCAAGTTTCAAGCTGGCGTGCGGGCAGGGCGTGCGATGGATGAGAAAGTCGGCAAGCGGGGCGGCTATCATCATGGCGATCTGCGCCAGGCGATGATCGAGGCGGCGGAGGCCGTGCTGGTGGAGAAGGGCGTCGGCGGCTTCACTCTGCGCGAATGCGCCCGCCGCGCAGGCGTCTCGCCGGCGGCTCCGGCGCATCATTTCGGCAACCTCGTCGGCCTGCTCACTGCGATTGCGACGCTCGGCTTCGACGATCTCTCGCAAGAGATGGAGACGGCTGTCGCGAAGGCGCAGGCGTCCGGTAGCGACCGGCTCGCCGCGATCTGCGAGGCCTATCTTGCCGTCGCACTGGCCACCCCTGGCCGCTTCCGCGTCGCCTTCGGGCGTCTCGGCCTGAAGAACAACGACGAGGAATTGCGCCGCGCCGCCATTCGCGCCTTCGGCATCCTGGTTCGCGAGACGAAACGGGCGCTCGGGCACGCGGTCGATGCCGATGTGCTGACGCGGCTGCCGTCAAGCTATGCCGGTGATGCCGACCTCGCCGAGATTCTGTTCGTCTGGTCGGTCACGCACGGTTTCTCGACGATGCTGATCGATGGCCAGCTCGCGCCGCTGGAGATGCAGCCCGGCGGGCGCGAGCGCCTGATCGCGCTCTATTCCGGCCGGCTGATGGCGATGCTGCTCGCCGCCGTGGCAAGTACTGCGGGCGTGCCACTCGCAAATCCCGCCAGCCATGGTTAGATGGCGGCCATGCGCCGCCTGATGCTCCTGCGCCACGCCAAATCGGCCTGGCCTGCCAACACCGCCGACCGCGACCGGCCGCTCGCCACGCGCGGGCGGGAAGCCGCCCCGGTCATGGGCCGCTATCTCGCCGAGGAGCTGCTACTGCCCGACCTCGTCCTGATCTCGCCGGCCAAGCGCACGGTCGAGACCTGGGAGCTGGTCAAGCCGATGCTGCCGGAGAAGCCGGCGACCCAGTTCGAGCCGCGCATTTACGAGGCCAGCCGGGAACGCCTGCTCAAGGTCGCGCAGGAGACGGACCCCGAGGTCCGCACGCTGCTGATGATCGGCCATAATCCCGGCTTCGAGGAACTCGCCGCCAAGCTCGCCGGCCATGGCGACCGTTATGCGGCGGCGCGCATGGCGCAGAAATATCCGACCTGCGGCCTCGCGGTGATCGATTTTTCGATCGAGGATTGGCGCGACCTCGCGGCGCAGGGCGGCCGGCTCGACCGTTTCGTCACGCCGGCCTCGCTGGGCGAGGGGCCGGACGAATGAGATCGGGGTCGTACACACCCGCCCTCATCCTGAGGAGCGCTCTGAAGGAGCGCGTCTCGAAGGATGCTCCAGTTGTTTCCGGAGCCTCTTGGAGCATCCTTCGAGACGCCGCTGCGCGGCTCCTCAGGATGAGGGCTGAGGGTATTCCGCAGCGGCTTTCGAATCCGCTGCCCCGGTGAGCGAGCGCTCCTATCTCGACGAGGCGCGCAATGCCGCGCTCGCCTTCGGCGACAGCGTGCTGGGCTTTGCGCGGCCGCGCCTGCGCATCGGCGTCACTGGCCTGTCGCGCTCGGGCAAGACCGTCTTCACCACAGCGCTAATCCAGAACCTGATCGAGGGCGCCAAGCTGCCGGTGCTCAAGGCCTCGGCCGAGGGCCGCATCGCACGCGTCCGGCTGGTGCCGCAACCCGATCCCGAGATCCCGCGCTTTCCCTATGAAGCGCATCGTGCCGCGCTGTCCGGTCCGGACCGGCGCTGGCCGGAGTCGACGCGCCGCATCTCGGAGCTTCGGATCGAGATCGACTATGAGCGCGCCGAAGGCTGGTTCAAGGGGCCGGCGACGCTGACCCTCGATATCGTCGACTATCCCGGCGAATGGCTGCTCGACCTTGCCTTGATCGGGCAGGACTATGCGAGCTGGTCGGCACAGGCGGTCGCAGATGCGCGCAAGGCGCACCGGCTCACCATCGCCGCGCCCTGGCTCGACGATCTCGGCCAGCGTGATCCCACCGGCCCGGCTGACGAAATGGCGGCCGAGGCTGCCAGCGATGTCTTCAAGGCCTATCTCGCCGCCTTGCGTGCCGATCCGGAAGCGGTGGCGGTGACGCCGCCCGGGCGTTTCCTGATGCCGGGCGACCTCGAGGGCTCGCCGGCGCTGACCTTCGCGCCGCTCAATCTGCCACCGGGCGTGCAGCCGCAGGCCGGGACGCTTGCCGGGCTGATGGCGGAGCGCTTCGAGGCCTATAAGAGGGTCGTGGTCGGGCCGTTCTTCCGCGAGCACTTTGCCCGGCTCGACCGGCAGATCGTGCTGGTCGATGCTCTGGCGGCGCTGGATGCCGGTCCGGCGGCCCTCGCCGATCTCGAAACCGCGCTCGGCCAGGCGCTGTCGGCCTTCGCGGTCGGCCGCAACAGCCTGCTGTCGAGCCTGTTCGCACCGCGGATCGAGAAGGTGCTGTTCGCCGCGACCAAGGCCGACCATCTCCATCATACCAGTCATGACCGCCTCGCCGGGGTGATGTCGCATCTGGTTGCCCGCGCCGCATCGCGGGCGCAAGGGGCAGGGGCCAAGGTCGAGGCGATGGCCTTCGCCGCGATCCGCGCCACGCGCGAGGTCCGCATCCGAGAGGCGCGTGAGGAATTGCCGGCGATCGCCGGTGTGCCTGAGGCGGGCGAGGTCGTCGACGGCGAGGTCTTCGACGGGCAGACGGAAGCGGCGATCTTTCCCGGCGACCTGCCGGAGCGTCCCGAGGCGATCTTCGATCCCGATGCGCCGCGCTGGCATGTCCGGGCGCCGCGCTTCCGGCCGCCTCTGGTCAAGCCGGATGCCGGCGGGCGCTTGGTGCCGCCGCCGCAGATCCGCCTCGACCGCGCGCTCGAATTCCTGATCGGCGATCGGCTGGCGTGAAGGAGGGGCGAGCATGAGCAAGGCGCCGCGCGCCATCCGCCTCGATCCGCAGGATGGCTCTTCCGACGACGCCGTCTTCGGCAGCCGCGGCGATGTCGCCGTCGTGCCCGAGGTAGAGCCGATCGAGCCCGAAGCCGTGGCGACGCCACAGCCGAGGCCTCGCCGCTTCAGCTGGGGCAGTCTGTTCGTCGCGGCGCTGTCGGGCCTCCTGGCTCTGTGCGTCACGGTCTGGGCCGAGCAGACGATCCGTTGGCTGCTCGCCCTCAACCCGGCCGTCGGTATCGCGGCGCTGGTTTGCGCCGGCGTCGCGGCGATGGCGCTGCTGGTCATGCTGCTGCGCGTGCTGCGCGACATCCTGCGCGAGCGGCGGGTCGAGGCTCTGCGCGAGCGTGCAGTCTTGGCGCTCGCCGAGAGCGACCTTTCCAAGGCGCGGGGCGTCGCCACCGATCTCGACAAGCTTTATGCCGGCCGGCCCGAGACCGCGAAGGGCAGGGCGGAACTGACCGCCCATACGCCGCAACTGCTCGCTGCCCGCGACCTGCTGACGGTCGCCGAGCGCAGCTTGCTTGCACCGCTCGATGCCCTCGCGCAGGCGCAGGTAGCGCAGGCGGCGCGACGGGTCTCGCTGGTGACGGCGGTGAGCCCGCGCGCGCTGGTCGACGTGGTCTTCGTGCTCGTTGCCTGCGCAAGGCTGCTGCGGGCGATCGCCACGATCTATGCCGGCCGTCCCGGCGCGCTCGGCCTGTTCCGGCTGGCGCGGCAGGTCCTCGGCCACCTCGTCGTTACCGGCGGCGTGGCTGCAGGCGATGCGGTGATCCAGCAGGTGCTCGGCCAAGGGCTGGCGGCGCGGCTTTCGGCCAAGCTCGGCGAGGGCGTGCTCAACGGGCTGCTCACCGCCCGGATCGGGCTTGCCGCCATCGCGGTCTGCCGTCCGCTGCCCTTCGTCGAGGAGACGCCGCCGGGGCTGTCGGATGTCGCCGGCGACCTCTCGGGCTGGGGCGGCAAAGAGGGGTAAGCCCGGCAGAATTTGCCGGCGTCGGACGATTCTGCCCGGTCGGAAACGTCTGGAAACCTTTCGAAAACCATCCAAGCTGTTGAAATAACTCAGGCCTGGCTCTGGCACAGGCCGTGCAAACTCACCCTCGGTTCGACATGCCGCCCATGGGGGGCGCTGTCCAGGTCAGTTGACCAGGTGAGGTTGCGATGGGTGTTTTCAGTGCTCTGACGACGGCCGTGACGGGCATGCAGGCCCAGTCCTATGCCCTCGAGAATATCTCCGGCAATATCGCGAATTCGCGCACCGCAGGCTTCAAGCGGGTCGACACCAGCTTCTCCGACCTCGTGCCGGATTCGGCGCTGAACCGGCAGATCGCCGGCTCGGTCGCCTCCTATAGCCGCGCCACCAACACGATCCAGGGCGACTTGAACGCCACCCGCATCGACACCAACGCCGCGATCAACGGCGACGGCTTCTTCGTGGTCGACCAGCGCCAAAGCGGCGTCGGCGCCTCGACGATGTTCGCCAACAGCAACCTCTACACCCGCCGTGGCGACTTCGACTTCGACGCCGACGGCTATCTCGTCAACGGTGCCGGCTACTATCTCAAGGGCCAGAAGATCGATCCGGTCACTGGCCAGGTGATCGGCAGCCAGCCTGACGTGCTGCGCATCACCAAGGACCAGTTCCCGGCCAAGGCGACGACCCAGATCGAATACAGCGCCAATATCCCGGCCTATCCGAAGACGAACAGCGCCAATACCGCGACGCCGGGCTCCGAGCTGCTCAATGCCGGCACCGGCTTCGGCACGAACCCCGGCGTCACGCCGGGTGGCACCGGCACCGTGGTCGGCAGCGACCTGACCACCTTCCTCAACCGCTCGATTCCCGGTGGTCAGGTCACGGTCTACGACACCCTCGGCAAGGCGACGAGCGTCGAACTGCGCTGGGCCAAGGTCTCCAACGCTGCGGCCGGGCCTCCGGCGGTGGCCGACACCTGGAACCTGTTCATCGCCGAGAACACCGGCGCGACCGGCGCGACGGTCGCCTACCGCAACGTCGACACCCCCATCACCTTCGATTCGACGGGCAAGATGACTTTGCCTGCCGGCGGCAACATCACCATTCCGCCCATGACGATCGGCGGTACCGCGATCTCGCCCGCCGCCACCCCCATCGTCATCGTCACCAACGGCACCAGCCTGACGCAGAACGGCGACACCAGCGGCCAGATCGACGCGCGCAGCATCCGCCAGAACGGCTACACCGCCGGCACGCTCGACCGGGTCTCGATCTCGAACGAAGGCCAGGTGATCGGCACCTTCAGCAATGGCCAGGTGGTGGCGCTGGCGCAGATCGCGGTCGCGCGCTTCAACGCTGCCAATGCGATGAAGCGCCTCGATGGCGGCGCCTTCGAGGAGACGATCGAGTCCGGTGCACCGATCGTCGGCCTCGGCACCTCGGCCCTCATCGGCGGCAACGTCGAGCAATCCAACACCGACATCGCCGACGAGTTCTCGAAGATGATCGTCACCCAGCAGGCCTATTCGGCCAACACCAAGGTGATCAGCACGGCGCAGGAAATGCTGCGCGACGTCTTCAACATCATCCGCTGAGCGGCTGAACGCAGTCTGGCCTGACGGTCCAGAAGGGCCGGGCCGAAGGACAAGAGCCAAAGACGACAGGAGTTGACGATGGGTCTCAACACCGCACTCGGCACATCGATCTCCGGCCTGCGCAATGCGCAGGTCGGCATCGGCGTGGTCTCGCAGAACGTCGCGAATGCCGGCACGCCCGGCTATGTCCGGCGCACGATCTCGAACGTCGATTCGATCTCCGGCAGCACCGTCGGGGTCAGCAATCCGAACGTTCAGCGGCTGCTCGACCGGATCGTCCAGCACCAGCTCCTGCAAGAGAGCTCGGGCGCGGCCTATACCTCGACCCGCGCCCAGGTCTTCGCCAATCTCGACAAGCTTTATGGCGCGCCCGGCAGCGCGACCGCGCTGGACTCGATGTACAGCAAGTTCACCAGCTCGCTGCAGGCGCTGCAGAACGACCCATCCTCCTATACCAACCGCACTGCGGTCCTCGACGCGGCAAGCCTGCTCGCCAACCGGCTGCGCGGCCTGTCGGACGGCGTCCAACAGCAGCGCGCCCAGGCCGAGGCCGGCATCGGCGCGGCGGTGACGCGCACCAACGAGCTGCTCGAACAGCTCACCGACGTCAATGCGCGCATCGTCAACGCCCAGCAGAGTTCGGGCACGGCGGATCTGCGCGACCAGCGCGACCGGATCATCTCCGAGCTGTCGCAATATGTCGAAATCCGCACCGACGAGCGGCCGAACGGCTCGGTCAGCATCGCCACCGCATCGGGTACGCAGCTCTTCGACGGCCGCCCGACGGTCAAGTTCGAGTTCGACGCGCGGGCGAATATCGGTCCGCAATCGCAATGGAGCGCCGATCCCGCCCAACGGAGCGTCGGCACGATCGTCGCGCGCGACCTTTCCGGCAACAGCTTCGACGCGATCGCCAACAACACCTTCCGCTCCGGCGAGATCGGCGCGCTGATCGAGTTGCGCGATAAGACACTGGTGCAGGCGCAAAAGCAGCTCGACGAGATCGCGGCGCAGCTTTCCAGTGCGCTCTCCGATCGCGAGATCGCCGGCACGGCGGTGACTGCCGGCGCGGCCACGGGCTTCGATGTCGACCTCAACGGGCTGCAGGCCGGCAACTCGGTAACGCTCGACTACAAGGTCACGCCCGGCGGCCAGACGCAGCGCTTTACCTTCGTGCGCGTCGACTCGGCGGCGTCGCTGCCGCTGCCCGCCTCGGCTCAGGGCGACGCCAACAACCGCGTCATCGGCATCGACTTTTCCGGCGGCCCGGCTTCGGTCGCAGCGCAGATGCAGGCGGCCGTTGGGCCTGGCTTCACCGTCTCCAACACCGGCTCGGTGCTGCGTATCGTCGACGACGGCGCGGCCGGGACGCGCGACGTCGTCGGCCTGACAGCGCGCCCGACGCAGACCTCGCTGACAGGCGGCACCGGCGAACTGCCCTTCTTCGTCGATGGCCGCAGCAACGCCGCCTATACCGGTTCCTATGAGGGCGGCGCGCAATCGGTCGGCTTCGCCTCGCGCATCGCCGTCAACCCGGATCTGATCGCCGACCGCTCCCGGCTGGTGATCTACAACACCAGCCCCGCGACGCCTCAGGGCGACACGACCCGGCCGAACTTCCTTTACGACCGGCTGACCTCGAGCCAGCGCAGCTTCACCAATTCGACCGGCTTCGACGGCTCGACCGCGACTTCGACCGGTACCGTCTCCAGCCTTGTCCAGCGCGTCGTCGCCGGCCAGGGCCAGGCGAGCGAGCAGGCCAAGCGCCTCGACGAAGGCCAGCAGGTCGCCTTCGCCTCGGTGCAGAGCCGCTTCCTCGAGGACACCAAGGTCAATGTCGACGAGGAAATGTCGACGCTGATCGAACTGCAGAGCGCCTACGCCGCCAACGCACGCGTCATCTCCACCGTCAAGGAGTTGCTCGACGTGCTGATGAGACTGTGAGGAGATAGTCGATGACCATCACCGCCACCGGTACCGGCGCCTACCGTCTCGCCGATCGCAGCCAGTTCGTCTCGATGCGAGGCCAGCTCGACGATCTGCAGCGCCAGCTCGCGACGCAGAAGAAGTCGGAGACCTATGCCGGCCTCGGCATGGATCGCGGCGTCAGCCTCGATCTCAACAACAAGCTCTCGATGCTCGACGGCTACCTGACCGGGATCCAGCGCGCCGACGTCAATCTCAAGCTGATGACCAAGGCTGTCGAGAACTTCACCAAGCTCGCTGGCGAGACGCGCGCCGATGCGCGGCCGGACAGCTATGTCGAGACCTCGACCGGACGGACCTCGCCGCAGGTCCTGGCCGAGGAGAAGTTCAAGCAGACGCTCGACTTGCTGAATTCGCAGGTGAACGGGCGCTACCTGTTCTCCGGCCGGACCTCCGATGTCGAGCCGACGGTCAGCTATTCGCTGATCATGGATGGCGACGCCACCCATGCCGGGCTCAAGCAGCTGATCTCCGAGCGCAAACAGGCCGATATCGGCGCCGGCGGCATGGGCCGGCTCGTCACCGGCGGCGCTGGCACGAATGCGACGATTGCCGAAGAGGCGGCCGGGCTGCCCTATGGCTTCAAGCTGACCGGCGCCACCAGCAGCACGGCGGCGATGACGGCGGCCTACAATGCCGGGCCGCCGGCCGACATCGCGGTCAATGTCGCCGCCCAGCCGCAGGCGGGCGATATGCTGAAGTTCGCGCTGACGCTGCCCGACGGCTCGACCGAGGAGATCACCTTGACGGCGCGGGCGGCCGGTACCACGGGCGACCCCGCCGAAGGATTCCTGATCGGGGTGGACGCCAACGCCACTGCCGCCAATCTGCGCACCGCGATCGGTGCAGCCTTGTCACGCGAGGCGAAGACCTCGTTGTCGGCTTCTTCGGCGCAGGTCGCAGCCAAGGACTTCTTTGCCGGCAGCCCGGGCAACCCGCCGCTCCGGGTGCCTGGTCCTCCCTTCGACACCGCGACGGCCGCGCCGGCGCCCGGAACCTCCGCCAATACCGTGATCTGGTATCAGGGCGACGATGCCGCAGGCTCGGCCAGGGCGACGGCGAGCGTCCAGGTCGACCAGGGCCAGCAGGTGGCAGCCGGGGCCCGCGCGAACGAAGAGGCGTTCCGCACCGGCCTGGCGCAATTCGCGATCATGGCGGCGGAGACCTTCCCGACCACTGATCCGAACTCGAAGCTGCGCTACGAGGCGATGACCGAGCGGGTCCGCAACAATATCGGTTTCGCGCCCGGTACGCAGAACCCGTCGGAGATCATCGTCGAGCTCGGCTCGGCCCAGACCGCGATGGCCCAGGCCAAGGAGCGGCACACCGCGACCAAGGACTATCTGAGCACGACGCTCGCAGGGGTCGAGGACATCACCAAGGAGGAGGTGGCGATGCAGATCCTGGCGCTGCAGACCACTCTGCAGGCGAGCTATCAGACCACCTCGATGCTCTCGCAGCTGCGCCTGACGAACTACCTCTGACGTTGCCGCCCGGCGGCAAAAGAAAACGGCCCGGGGCGATCCGGGCCGTTTTCCTTTGTCCGAGATGTCGCCTGGTTCGCGCTCAGCGGCCGCGCAGGCCGGCGGCGATGTCGCGATTGATGTTGACGAGGATGCCGATCGCGGCCGGTTCCGGCGCTGCCGCGATCTGGAAGGTCCGGTTGAAGATGAAGTTGGCGAGGCCAAGGATGTTGCGCTTGATCTCGACCGGCAGCGGGTTGTCCTCGGCGACCACGGCCGAGACCAGCAGGGTCCAGAGCTTGCGGTTATAGGCCAGGGCTGCGTCGAGATCGCCGGAACGGGTGGCCCAGTCATCGACGATCATCTGGAGACGGGCGCCTGCCTTGAGCAGCAGGCCGGCTTCGAGTTCGCGCGGTGACTGGACGTTCTGTGCCGTCTTCGACGCCGCGGCGTAGGCATTAAACCCGCTTTGCATGCTCGAGCAGTTCCGCCTCGTAAGAGATCAGCTTCTTGGCAGCCTTGAGAGCTTTGTAGAGCTCACCGCTTAAGATGCAGTTATTGATTTCGGACATATGCGGCAAAGCGCTCGGCGCGGCCTGCAGGAAATCGCGCACGAGCTGGAAGTAGACTTCGTGCTGCTCGGTCGGATCGCCGGCGAGATACATCAGCTGCAGCGCAAGATAGATCTTCTTGGCTGGCGTATCGGCGGTCGCGCCGGTGAGGATGTCCTTCTCGCGCAGGATCGGCGCCTCACCCTCGATGAAAAAGCGCGTGCGCTGTTCGTCATTGCGGATGACGACCGAGCCGATGATGATGCGCTCGTTCGGCTTGAGCTCGACCTTGAGGGCCATGTCTGTCCCGCCTTCTGGCTAAGCATCGGACCGAAAAGTGGATCCCACTTTTCGGAAGAATCCGATGCTGCAACAATTGGTGGATCATCGTGACCGCGTCCGTTCGGACGCGCGATGATCCACGGGGAGGGGTATCAGCCGAACAGGCGCAGCACGCCCTGATCGGCCTGGTTGGCGAGCGAGAGGGCGGTCTGCGAGAGCTGCTGGCGCGTGTTGAGCGCGAGCAGGCTGGCGCCTTCCTCGTTCGGATCGGCGAGGACGAGATTGCCCGCGCCGGTGATCAGGACGTTCGACAGTTCCTTGGTGAAGTCCTGGCGGGCCTGGGCGACCGAGAGGTTCGAGCCGAGCGTCGAGGCCAGCGACTTCAGCGAGCTCAGCGAACTCGTCAGCGCGGCAGTCGCCTTCTCGAGATCCATGTCGTTCTGGAAGTTGATGAAGCCGGCGAGCTGGGTGTTGATCGCGCGCGGAATGCCGAGATTGTCGGAGGTGAGGTTCGAGCCCTGGATGTCGAGCTTGGTCTGGTTGCGGCCGGTCTTCTCGTTGAAGACGATCGAGAGGCGGTCGCCCGAGAGCAGGTTGATGCCGTTATAGCTCGAATCCTTGGCGAGATCGTCGATCTTGTCGCGCAGGTCGTTGAACTGGTCGATCAGGTTCGAGCGCACCGCCGAGGTGATGTTCGATGAGGTGATGGTCGATGTGCCCACATCGGCGTCACCGGCGGCGAAGTTGATCGCGGCGTTGCTGTTGGTGCCGGCGACCTGCGCCGCGGTGATGGCGGCCGGGCCGGCGTTGCCGACGCCGAAGCCGAACTCGACGGTCTGGGATCCCTTGCCCTTGACGTTGAGCTGACCCTTCTCGTCGACGAAGGCGGTGACGAGGCCCGACTTGTTGATCTCGTTGACGATGTCGCGAACCGTGGTGGTCGCCGTCAGCGCGAAGCTCGCCTCATAAGTGTCCGAGCCAACGGTGATCGAGAAGGCTGCGTTGGTGTTCGTGGTCGTGTTGATGCCGAGATGACCAGGCGAGGTGGCGGTCGCCGCAGCAGGAGCGGCCGCGCCGGGCGCCCCGATCAGCTTGTCGAGCGCGACATCCTTCAGGCTCTTGCTGGTCACCGCGGTCTCGGTGGCGTTCGCGAGGGCGCCACCGGCCTTGGTCGGGCGGTTTTGAGCCGCATCGGCCTGGGCCTGCTTCACCGTCGATTGCAGGGACTGGACCAGCTTGGTGATGCCGTCGATGCCCTTGGAGGCGGCCTGGATGGTCTGGATGCCGTTCGAGATACCGTCGAGCAGATTGGTGAGCTGGCTGGAGCGATCGTTGAGCGATACCGAGGTGAAGTAATTCACCGGATTGTCGATCGCGCTGTTGACCTTGCGGCCGGTCGCCAGGCGGTTCTGGATCACGCCTTGCTGAGCCGTGGTCTGCTGAAGGGTCAGCAGGTTGTTGCGGACGCCGTTCGACAGGATGGTGTTGGCCATTTCAGGTCCCTCAGACAGCGCGATTCGGCGCTCAGTCAGCTTGCTCGGGACCGACAATCCTTTGTTAAGGCTAATAAACGGTTAATTGCGCCGTTGGGCGCCAAAACGAAAAGCGGCGGAGCCGATGGCTCCGCCGCTCTTTTGCTTCGTCCCGCGTTCTGCGGGTGATCCGCTCCTGCGGACCGAAGATCAGCCGAGGAGACGCAGGACGCCCTGGTCAGCCTGGTTGGCGAGGGAGAGCGCCTGCTGCGAGAGCTGCTGACGGGTCTGCAGCGCGAGCAGGGAGGCGGCTTCCTGGTTGAGGTCGGCATTGACGAGGCTGTCGGCGCCGCTGGTCAGGACGTTCGCCATGTCCTTGGTGAAGTCCTGGCGGGTCTGGACGACCGAGAGATTGGCGCCGAAGGTCGAGGAGAGCGACTTCAGCGAGGTCAGCGCGCCGGTCAGCGACTTGGTCGCGGCTTCCAGATCGGAGTCGTTCTGGAAGTTGGTGGTGCCGGCGAGCTGGGTGTTGCCAGCCTTGACGATGCCGAGGTTGTCGGAGGTCAGCTGCGTGCCCTGAACGTCGAGCTTGGTCTGGTTCTTGCCGGTCTTCTCGTTGAAGACGACCGACAGACGGTCACCGCCGAGCAGGTTGATACCGTTGAAGCCGGCATCCTTGGCGAGATCGTCGATCTTGTTGCGCAGATCGTTGTACTGGTCGATCAGGTTCGAGCGCACCGCCGAGGTGATGCCCTGACCCTTGATCGCGGTCGCCGCGACTGCGTCGGTAGCAAGAAAGCCGACATTGGTGTTGGCGCCGCCGCCCTGGGCGTCCGTGACGGCGAGCGTTCCGGAGGTATCGGAACCGATACCGAACTCCAGATCGTCGGAGCCGGTGCCCTTGACGTTGAGCTGGCCCTTCTCGTCGACGAAGGCGGTGGCGATGCCCGACTTGTTGATCTCGTTGACAAGGTCGCGGACCGTCGCGTTCGCCGAGGAGAACGAGGCTTCGTAGGTCGTCGAGCCGGCCGTCAGCGAAATGCCGATGAACGCGTCGCCGGTGGCGATGCCGACGTTACCGGAGCTGGTCGCGGTTGCGGCGTTGTTCGCGGCGGAGGCGTCGTCGTCGTTCAGCTTCTTGTCGAGGGCGATGTCCTTCAGGCTCTTGCTGGTGGCGACGACTTCGGCCTGGCTGGCAAGGGCCGTGCCGGCCTTGGTCGGGCGGTTCTGAGCCGCGTCGGCCTGGGCCTGCTTCACCGTCGACTGCAGCGAGCTGACCAGCTTGGTGATGCCGTCGATGCCCTTGGAGGCAGCCTGGATGGTCTGGATGCCGTTCGAGATGCCGTCGAGCAGGCCGGTGAGCTGGCTCGAACGATCATTCAGCGAAGCGGCGGTGAAGAAGTTGACCGGGCTGTCGATCGCGGAGTTGACCTTCTTGCCGGTGGCGAGACGGTTCTGGATCAGCGAGGACTGGGCGGCGGTCGACTGCAGCGTCGAGAGGTTGTTGCGGACGCCGGCAGAGAGCGAAACGGCCATGATTTGATACCTTCCTGGTATGGTGCCTTCTGGCATCGAGACCATTCTGGCCCCGACCCGCAGACCATGCGGCCGAACTCGTAACGAGGGGTAAATCCGGGCCGGCGAATTGCTCGGAAATTGAGCGGGGTCGCGACATGGTTAATGGATGTGAAACGGCTCGCAGGCCTATGTGAGATTCCCATCCAAGACATCCGCAAACGAAAAAGCGGCGGAGCCTTTCGGCCCCGCCGCTCTTTTGCTTCGTCCCGCGTTCTGCGGGTGATCCGCTCCTGCGGACCGAAGATCAGCCGAGGAGACGCAGGACGCCCTGGTCGGCCTGGTTGGCGAGGGCGAGCGCCTGCTGCGAGAGCTGCTGACGGGTCTGCAGCGCGAGCAGGGAGGCGGCTTCCTGGTTGAGGTCGGCGTTGACGAGGTTGTCGGCGCCGCTGGTCAGGACGTTCGCCATGTCCTTGGTGAAGTCCTGGCGGGTCTGGACGACCGAGAGGCTCGCACCGAAGGTCGAGGAGAGCGACTTCAGCGAGGTCAGCGCGCCGGTCAGCGACTTGGTCGCGGCTTCCAGATCGGAGTCGTTCTGGAAGTTGGTGCTGCCGGCGAGCTGGGTGTTGCCAGCCTTGACGATGCCGAGGTTGTCGGAGTTCAGCTGGGTGCCCTGCACGTCGAGCTTGGTCTGGTTCTTGCCGGTCTTCTCGTTGAAGACGACCGACAGACGGTCGCCGCCGAGCAGGTTGATGCCGTTGTAGCCGGCATCCTTGGCGAGATCGTCGATCTTGTTGCGCAGGTCGTTGTACTGGTCGATCAGGTTCGAGCGAACAGCCGAGGTGATGCCGGAAGAAGGAATGCCAGCGCCTGTGCGATCAGCGGCCGCAAAGCCGATGTTGGTGTTGGCGCCGCCAGTGTCGGCATCCGTGATCGCGGCTGCGCCGCTGACCGCCGAGGCGCCGATACCGACCTGCAATGCATCCGAGCCGGTGCCCTTGACGTTGAGCTGACCCTTCTCGTCGACGAAGGCGGTGGCGATGCCCGACTTGTTGATCTCGTTGACGAGGTCGCGCACCGTCGCATTGGCGGCGGAGAACGATGCCGTATACGTGGTCGAGCCGGCGACGATCGAGATGCCGATGTCGGTCGAACCGGCGGTGATGCCGATGTTACCGGAGTAGGTAGCAGTGGCGTCGTTCGCAGTGCCGGCGTTGTCGTCGACCAACTTCTTGTCGAGGGCGATGTCCTTCAGGCTCTTGCTGGTGGCGACGACTTCCGCCTGGGTGGCGATCGCCGTGCCGGCCTTGGTCGGGCGGTTCTGAGCCGCGTCGGCCTGGGCCTGCTTGATCGTCGACTGGAGCGAGCCGACGAGCTTGGTGATGCCGTCGATACCCTTCGAAGCAGCCTGAATCGCCTGGATGCCGTTCGAGATGCCGTCGAGCAGGCCGTTGAGCTGGCTCGAGCGATCATTCAGCGAAGCGGCGGTGAAGAAGTTGACCGGGCTGTCGATCGCGGAGTTGACCTTCTTGCCGGTGGCGAGACGGTTCTGGATCTGCGAGGACTGAGCGGCGGTCGATTGCAGCGTCGAGAGATTATTCCGGACGCCGGCAGAGAGAGAAACGGCCATTTTATAATACCTTCCTGGTATGATGCCTTCTGGCGTCGAGACCGTTCTGGCCGCGACCGAGAGACGATGCGGCCGATTTCGTAACGAGGGATGAATCCGAGCCAGCGAATTGCCCGCAATCAGGGCGAAGTTGCGAATTAGTTAACGAGTGTAAAACATCATTCCGTCGCGACCGGCGCGGTCGAATTCGCCAGGATGAGCAAAGAAAAAGTCGCCGGCGGGTGCCGGCGACTTCAGACATCGAAAGCCGTTGATACGCTCAGGCGAGACGCTCGACCTCATGGCTGCGGGGGGCTTCCGCCTCGCGGCTGCGTTCAAGAATCTCGCGCGACCAGACGCGTAGCTTCAACAAGGTCTCGTCAGGCAACTGCTCGACGACTTCGCCGGTGTCGCGGTTGGTCTTGCGCAGGATGACGCTGCGGGTCTTCGGATCGATATCGAGACGCCGCTCGATCACGTCGCGCAATTCCTGCTGGCGACGCTGCTCGTCAAAGCGACGCTGCTGGGCGGTGTCGTCCTGCTGGCTCTGCTGGCGCTGCGCGTCGGAGCGGCGCTCCTCGGCCCGGGCACGGATGTCGAGCTGCACGGGCTCGCCGGCCGGAACCGAACGCACGGTCTTCTCCGGTGGGAGCTCGACCGGCGTTGCGCCGTTCTGGACGGAAATATCGGTGCGTACGGTCGCCTGGACGGCACCGGTCGCGAACGTCTTGGGTGTCGCGCCGAAATCCATTCTGGACTCCTCTCGCAAGGCGGACTTCTTCCAAGAGCGAGAATGTGTGGCAGAGAGTTGAATCTGCCGTTAGAGAAATTGGTAAATTGTGACGCGTTTTGCGGTTTTTCTGCGCGCAAGTAGCGTTAACGCCCGACGGGGCGATTCCATATACAGATTAACTATGATATTCTGCGCTTCAGTAGTGTCTTTTTCCGACGGTTCCCCAGCTGTCGGGAAGCTCTGTTCGCTGGGGCAATCCTTACAGAATCTTCGAAATCACCAAGGGGCCGGCATTGGGCCGGGCGAAGACTCCGGCACCGACGGTCGCGGTCGGTCCGTAGCCGGGCGCCCGGTTCTGCTTGTTGGTGTCGGTGGCGAGGTCGCGCATGATCGATTCCGAGATCGCCCGGGCCGTCGCCAGCACCGTCTGGTTGAGATCGATCAGCTCCTGGAAGGCGAGGTGGGCGTTCTTCAGGCGCTTGACCTTCTCCGGCGCGAAGCGGGCGAGCGCGACCGCGTTCAGCTTCACCTGCTCGACGCCCTTCATATAGCTGCCTGCAAGCTCGGCCTTGCGCGCCTCGCGCTCCATGGCGTCCTTGAGACGCCCGGCCTTGACCAGCCCGGTCTCCTCGCCGACGACATGGGAGAGGGCGCCGAGCGTCTCCGTGACCGTCTCGATCAGGCGTTCTGCCTCGACGGCGCTCGCGATGCGCGGGCGCTCGTCGACGACGCGCATCCGGTCAAACATTGCCGGCTCCCGCCGAGGCCTTGGCCTGGACCTGGATCAGGTCGCGCATGATCTGGTCGGAGAGGCCGACGGCGCCGGAGCGCTGGATCTGCTTGGCGTATTCCTGCGTCAGCATCGAGCGCCAGACATCGCCGCCGACGCCGTTCTCGCCGAGCGGACCTTCGGTCCCGCTCGAATTCATCATGGTCTGGGTGAAGTTCTCGAGGAAGACGGTCTCGAAATCCTCGGCGGTCTTCTTCGCCTTGCTCTGCGCGGGGCTGAGCGCGTCGGCGATGCCGCCGACGAGGTTGACGGCGGCGCCGATGGCGAGCTTGGCGGCGGGAGCGGCGAGGATGGCACTCATTACATCACCTCGATGTCGGCTTGCAGCGCGCCGGCTGCCTTGATGGCTTGCAGGATGGAGAGCAGGTCGCGCGGGCCGAGACCGAGGGCGTTGAGCCCGTCGACCAGCTCGCGCAGGGTCACGCTCTCCTTGACGAGGGCGAGCTTGTTGGTGCCCTCGGTATCGACCTTGACGTTGCTGCGTGGCACGACCACCGTCCGGCCTTGGGCGAGCTCGTTGGGCTGGCTGACCTGCGGCTCCTCGGAGATCGTCACCGTCAGGTTGCCCTGGGCGACCGCGACGGTGGAGACGCGCACGTCCTTTCCCATCACGATGATGCCGGAGCGCTCGTCGATAACGACACGGGCGATCTGGTCGGGCTCCACCCGGAGCTGCTCGATGTCGGTCAGCAGCCGGATCATGTTGCCCTGGAAGCGGGGCGGAATCTGCAGCACCACGGTCGAGGGGTCGGTCGGCTCGGCCGAGTCGCCGCCGAGGAAGTCGTTGATCGCGGCGGCGATGCGGCGCGCCGTGGTGAGGTCGGGATTGCGGAGCGACAGGCGCAGCGTCTTCAGCTTGTTGAGGGCGAAATCGATCTCGCGCTCGATCAGGCCGCCATTGGCGATGCGACCGACGGTCGGCACGCCGCGGGTGATCTTGGCGGCGTCCGCCTCGGCCGAAAAGCCGGCAATCGCCACCGGACCCTGCGAGACCGCATAGACCTCGCCATCGGCACCGAGCAGTGGGGTGGCGAGCAGGGTGCCGCCCTGCAGCGACTTGGCGTCACCCAGCGCCGAGACGGTGACGTCGAGCCGCGTGCCCTGGACGGCGAAGGGCGGCAGGTTGGCGGTGATCATCACCGCTGCGACGTTGGCGGTGCGCATGCTGGCGCCACGCGTGTTGACGCCGAGGCGCTCCAGCATCGCCTGCAGGGACTGCTTGGTGAAGGGCGCGTTGTTGAGCGTGTCGCCGGTGCCGTTGAGGCCGACGACGATGCCGTAGCCGAGGATCTGGTTGCTGCGCACGCCCTCGACCGCGGCAAGGTCCTTGATGCGCGAGAGGGCAGTGCCCATGCCGCCGCTGCCGGCGAAGGCGGTGCGCGAGACACCGGCCTCGGCCGCGCCGTTGCGGGCTGGTGCCTGAGCCTGAGGAGCGGCGCCGTTGCCGCCGCGGCTCGGCGGAGCCGCCGGAGCAAGATCGGCCGCCATGGCGGCGCCGGCGAGCAGCAGCGCTGCGAGCGGCGTCAGCAGGTAGCGGAGGCGCAAGAGGCGAGGCATATGGCACCGGGTGAATCTGATGTCGCCAGGTCGGTGCGAAGAGCGTGCCAATTCGAGAGAAAGCGAAAACGCTTTTTAATCAGGATTTTAGACAAAGCTGGCCTGATCCTGCAGGGAGCGGCAGCCGGCGCAAAGCTGCCGCCCCCGGCAAATCCTGCCGGGCGATTTACCGCTCGTTAACCACGTTGCCGGCACAAGGAAGTGGCTCGGCAGCGCCTTTTCGGGCCGACCTTGCGAGAGCGTGATGATCCGCATCGACCAGCGCAGCCCCGTCTCCTCGACCACCTCGACAAGTCGCAGTGGTTCGACCGGTAGTTCGTCCTTCCGCCTGCCGGCGCGCGAGAGCGCGGCATCGGCACAGGGCACAGCTGTCAGCCATGCCGGCTCGCTCGACGGGCTGCTCGCGGTCCAGGCCGAAGAGGATGGGCAGGAACGCAAGCGGCGCCAGGCCCGCCGCGGTCATGACCTGCTCGACGGGCTCGACCGGCTCAAGGCCGCCCTGCTGGCCGGACGCGTCTCGCCCGCCGAACTCGAGCGGCTGAAGGCGATGCTGTCGGCCCGGCGCGAGGCGACCGACGATCCGCGCCTCGATGAGGTGCTCGCTCATATCGAATTGCGCGCTGCCGTCGAGCTGGCGAAGCTCGGGCGCTGATCAGCGGATGAACTGATCCGCGTACTCCGCCCCGAGCCCGTTGGTCGCGTAATGCGCCCGGCATTTGTCGAGCCGGGTGAAGACGTCGTCGTAGCCGAGGCATTTGCCGTCCGGATCGACATAGATCATCGCGCCATTGACCTGGAACATGGTGATCATCTCCTCGACATCTGGATCGACCACCAGGGTATGGGTCTCGCCGGGCGCCTCGTAGACATAGGATCCTTCGGTCGCGACCCAGTCATGTTCGAGATAGCGCCACTTGCCCTTCAGGACATAGCCGTGGACCGGCTGGGGATGGCGATGGCGCGAGAGCACGCCGGCGCGGCGCACGCGCAGCAGGTTCATCCAGTAGCCGCGCGTCACCGACAGGCATAGCGGCCGGAACCAGACATTGTCGTCAACCGGCACCCAGACGCGCTCATCCTCGGGGATGACATTCGGCACGATCAGCTCGGGCGGCGAATCCTTCGGCTGGGGATGGCGATAGGGCGTCCAGCGCTCTTCGGTGCTGACCTGGACCGGGACCGGGCTGACCTTGTTCATCGCTGTTTCCTCCGCTTGAGCTTTTGATTCAGCTGGCTGGGCGATCGATTCAGCAAACGCCGCCATGCTGCTGATGTTTCTGACGTCTTTTAAACGGCGAGATAGCCGCCATCGACTGGCAGGGTCGCGCCGGTGACAAAGCGGGCGGCGTCCGAGAGCAGGAACAGGATCGCGCCGCCGACATCGCTCGGCTCCCCCCAGCGGTTCATCGGCGTGCGCGACAGGATCGGGGCGGAGCGGGCGGCGTCCTCGACCAGCGGCCTGGTCAATTCGGTCGCGATCCAACCGGGCGCGACCGCGTTGACGCGGATCCCGTCCTGCGCCCAGGCGGCAGCGAGCGACTTGGTGAGCTGGCCGACACCGCCCTTCGAGGCGGCATAGCCTGGCGCATAGGCCGAGCCGTGGAAGGTCAGCATCGAGGCGGTGTTGACGATCGCGCCCTTGGTGTGGGCGAGCTTCTCCTTCGCCGCCAGGCACATGCGCATCGTGCCGGTGAGATTGACCTCCACCGTCAGTCGGAAGGCCTCGATCTCGAACTCCTTGCCGCCGCGCTGGATCATGCCGGCGCAGTTGACGAGGGCGTCGATGCGCTCGCAGGCCGCGACGATCCCCGCGACCTCGGCATCGCTGGTGACGTCGAGCCTGGCATGGCGGATCGCGGCATGGGCGGGCGTCGCCGAAACCTCGTCAGCGGTGAGGCCGGTGGCGAGGACCTGGTAGCCGGCTTCGGCAAGCGCGAGGGCGGCGCCGGAGCCGATGCCGCGGGTGCCGCCGGTGACGAGGGCGAAGGGAGAGGAGGAGCTTGTCATGGCTCCAATCTAAATCGGTTCGCAGCGTTGCCAACTGCGTTGGCAGGCGGGGCGCCCTGCGTCGGCGCACGGAGAACATCGTCACGGCTCCGCGCCTTGCCCAAAAGGCCGGCTTCCCCCTGCGCGCGTAACCCGCTAGGAAGCGCGCGGGCGGCTGCGGCGAAGTCGTTGCAGCCCGGAAACGTTCCAGACAGGCCAGAGCAGGGGTCGCATCACATGAGCAAGATCAAGGTCGCCAACCCGGTCGTCGACATGGACGGCGACGAGATGACCCGCATCATCTGGCAGCACATCAAGGACAAGCTGATCTTCCCCTATCTCGACCTCGAGCTCGATTATTTCGACCTCTCGGTCCAGAACCGCGATGCGACCGACGACCAGGTCACGATCGACGCGGCCAACGCCACCAAGAAGCATGGCGTCGCGGTCAAGTGCGCCACCATCACGCCCGACGAGGGGCGCGTGAAGGAATTCAGCCTCAAGTCGATGTGGAAGAGCCCGAACGGGACGATCCGCAACATCCTTGGCGGCGTGATCTTCCGCGAGCCGATCATCTGCAAGAACGTGCCGCGCCTGGTGCCGGGCTGGACGCAGCCGATCGTGATCGGCCGCCATGCCTATGGCGACCAGTACCGTGCCACCGACTTCAAGTTCCCGGGCAAGGGCACGCTCTCGATCAAGTTCGTCGGCGAGGACGGCAACATCATCGAGAAGGAGGTCTTCAAGGCCCCGGACGCCGGCGTCGCCATGGCGATGTACAATCTCGACGAGTCGATCCGCGATTTCGCCCGCGCCTCGCTCAACTACGGCCTGATGCGCAAATATCCGGTCTATCTCTCGACCAAGAACACCATCCTCAAGACCTATGACGGGCGCTTCAAGGACATCTTCGAGGAGATCTATCAGGCCGAGTTCAAGGCGGAGTTCGACAAGCTCGGCATCATCTACGAGCACCGCCTGATCGACGACATGGTCGCGTCGGCGATGAAGTGGTCGGGCGGCTATGTCTGGGCCTGCAAGAATTATGACGGCGACGTGCAGTCCGACACGGTGGCGCAGGGCTTCGGCTCGCTCGGCCTGATGACCTCGGTGCTGATGACGCCGGACGGCAAGACCGTCGAGGCCGAGGCCGCGCACGGCACGGTGACCCGTCACTACCGCGAACACCAGAAGGGCAAGGAGACCTCGACCAACTCGATCGCCTCGATCTTCGCCTGGACCCGCGGCCTCGCCCACCGCGCCAAGCTCGACAACAATGCCGAACTGGCGAAGTTCGCCCAGCTGCTGGAGAAGGTCACGGTCGACACCGTCGAGGCCGGCGACATGACCAAGGACCTTGCGCTGCTTGTCGGCCCCGATCAGAAGTTCCTCTCGACCACCGGCTTCCTCGACAAGGTCAGCGACAACCTGCGCAAGGCGATGGCCGCCTGAGCTGCACGGCTTGCCCGCAATACGAAGCCCGGCCGATCTGGCCGGGCTTTTTTTGTCTGATGGCATCTGTCCATCCATTGACAGACCGGCACTGTTGATCACTAAATCTGGTGGTCGATGGTCTCTCGAATCGCAAGATCGAGAGCTAAGAGGGAAGCCGGTGAGAAGCCGGCGCTGCCCCCGCAACTGTCAGCGGTGAGTTCTTAGTCCAGCGTTGTCACTGAGGCCGCAAGGCCTTGGGAAGACGGACGAGAGCGGTGACCCGCGAGCCAGGAGACCTGCCGCGACCCTAGTTCACGTCCTCGGGCGGGGTGTCCCGGTGGTGCGCTTGGCAGGTCGCGGCCTCGTATCGTCGCGCGCCTTCTCGACGCTACCGCTCGGCCTTTGCCCTCAACATCTTGGGGTTGACGCCGATGTCTCTGTCTCTCGAATCCGAACGGCCTTCGGCCGCCGCGCCGGTTATCACTGCTGCGCCGCCGACCTCCGCGGCGAGCGAGCCCGGCTACCAGATCATTCGGCGCAACGGCGGGGTCACCCCTTTCGATCCCTCGAAGATCGCGGTCGCTCTGACCAAGGCTTTCCTCGCCGTGGAAGGATCGAGCGCTGCCGCCTCGCGCCGCATCCACGATGTCGTCGCCGAATTGACCGAGCAGGTCGTCGCCGGGCTGACGCGCCGAGCCGCCACCGGCCGCACCTTCCATATCGAGGACGTGCAGGACCAGGTCGAGCTCGCGCTGATGCGCGGAGAGCACCACAAGGTCGCCCGCGCCTATGTACTCTATCGCGCCGAGCGGGCGCGTGAGCGCGCCAAGGCGATCGAGGCGAAGCCCGTCGCAGCCGCGGCCCCGTCACTGCAGATGAAGCTCGCCGACGGGACGCTGGTTCCGCTCGATGCGGCCCGCCTCGATAAGGTCGTGCGCGAGGCCTGCGCCGGTCTCGATGGCGTCGCCTCCGAACCGGTCCTGGCCGAGGCGCGCCGCAATCTCTATGACGGCATCTCGCTCGACGAATTGGCGCTGGCGCCTATCCTCGCCGCCCGCACGCTGATCGAGTCCGAGCCGAACTATGCGAAAGTCTCGGCCCGGCTGCTGCTCGACAAGCTCCGGCGCGAGGCGCTGAGCTTCGTTAGCGGCCGCGCCGAGCAGGCGACGCAAGGCGAGATGGCTGGCCGCTATGGCGAGTATTTCGAGGCCTACCTCAAGACCGGCATCGCCAACGAACTCATCGATCCCGAGCTCGGCCGCTTCGACATCGCCCGCATCGCGGCGGCACTGAAGCCCGAGCGCGACCTGCAGTTCGACTATCTCGGCTTCCAGACACTCTACGACCGCTATTTCCTGCATGTCCGCGGCAACCGCTTCGAGCTGCCACAGGCCTTCTTCATGCGCGTCGCCATGGGGCTGGCGCTGCGCGAGATCGACCGCGAGGCGCGGGCGATCGAGTTCTACGACCTGCTGTCCTCCTTCGATTTCATGGCCTCGACGCCGACGCTGTTCAATTCGGGCACGCTGCGCCCGCAGCTCTCCTCCTGCTTCCTGACCACGGTCGCCGACGATCTCGACGGCATCTTCAAGGCGGTGAAGGACAACGCCTTGCTCGCCAAATATTCCGGCGGGCTCGGCAATGACTGGACGCCGGTGCGCGGCCTCGGCGCCCATATCAAGGGCACGAACGGCGAGAGCCAGGGCGTGGTGCCGTTCCTGAAGGTCGCCAACGACACCGCCATCGCCGTCAACCAGGGTGGCAAGCGCAAGGGCGCGGTCTGCGCCTATCTCGAGACCTGGCATGTCGACATCGAGGAGTTCCTCGACCTCAGGAAGAACACCGGCGACGACCGCCGCCGCACCCATGACATGAACACGGCGAACTGGATTCCCGACCTGTTCATGCAGCGCGTCGAGGCTGGCGCCGATTGGACTTTGTTTTCGCCCGACGAGGTGCCGGAGCTGCACGATCTCTATGGCAAGCCCTTCAAGGTGGCCTATGAGGGCTATGAGGCGAAGGCTGCCGCTGGCGAGATCAAGGTCTTCAAGCGGGTCAAGGCGCTCGATATCTGGCGGCGCATGCTGACCATGCTGTTCGAGACCGGCCATCCCTGGATCACCTTCAAGGACGCCTGCAATCTGCGCTCGCCGCAGCAGCATGCCGGCGTGGTGCACTCCTCGAACCTCTGCACCGAGATCACGCTCAACACCTCGGCCGACGAGGTCGCGGTCTGCAATCTCGGCTCGGTGAACCTGGCCGCCCATGTCACGGCAGAGGGGCTCGACCAGGCGCGCCTCAAGCGCACGGTGACGACCGCGATGCGCATGCTCGACAATGTCGTCGACATCAACTTCTACACGATCCCCGAGGCGCGCCGCTCGAACCTGCGCCATCGCCCGGTCGGGCTCGGCCTGATGGGTTTCCAGGACGCGCTGCAGGCACTGCGCATGCCGGCGGCGTCGGAGGAGGCGGTCGCCTTCGCCGACAGCTCGATGGAGGCGATCAGCTTCCACGCCATCTCGGCCTCGGTCGATCTCGCCGCCGAGCGCGGCCGCTATCCGAGCTTCGAGGGCTCGCTCTGGTCGAAGGGTATCCTGCCGATCGACTCGCTCGACATTCTCTCGGAAGCCCGTGACGGCGATGTCGAACTGGACCGCTCATCGACGTTGGACTGGGAGTCTCTGCGCGAGCGAGTGAAGACCACCGGCATGCGCAACTCCAACACGATGGCGATCGCCCCGACCGCGACGATCTCCAACATCGTCGGCGTCTCGCAGTCGATCGAGCCGAGCTACAGCCAGCTCTACGTCAAGGCGAACATGTCGGGCGACTTCACCGTGGTGAATGCCGGGCTTGTCCATGATCTGAAGGAACTTGGCCTCTGGGACGAGGTGATGGTCTCGGACCTGAAATACTATGACGGCAAGGTCAGCCAGATCGACCGTGTCCCGGCCGATTTGAAGGCGCTCTATGCCACCTCCTTCGAGATCCCGACGGAATGGCTGATCCGCGCTGCCGCGCGCCGGCAGAAATGGATCGACCAGGGCCAGTCGCTCAACCTCTACATGGCGCAGCCCTCCGGCCGGAAGCTCGACGAGGCCTATCGCCGGGCCTGGCGGCTGGGTCTCAAGACGACCTATTATCTGCGGGCGCTGTCGGCGACCCATGTCGAGAAGTCGACGCTGAAGGGCACCGACGGCAAGCTCAACGCGGTTTCGGCCACCGTGCCGGTCGCGGCCAAGGCGGCCGCACCGATCATCGTCGACATCCCGCTGGAGAATGGCATGGCCGTGCCGAACGCCTGCTCGATCGACGATCCGACCTGCGAGGCCTGCCAGTAACAACCGCTGTCATTCCACCTCTCGCGTCATTCTCGGGCGAAGCGAAGCGCAGACCCGAGAATCTCCGGCAGGACGAGGCGCGGGAGCCTCCTTCGGCGAGAGATGCTCGGGTCAAGCCCGAGCATGACGTCTCTTCAGTTTCAGAACGGAATTAACCCCATGCTCGACTGGTCCGACACCAAGCCGGCAACCCCGGCCAACCCCGCTATCCTGAATACCCCCACCGCCGACGCCACCGGTCTCGGCGAGATCGATCGCAATGGCGGGCGCGTCAGCGTCGACGAGAAGCGCATGATCAATGCGCGCGCCGATGTGAACCAGCTCTTGCCGCTCAAGTACAAATGGGCCTGGGAGAAGTACCTCGCCGGCTGCAACAACCACTGGATGCCGACCGAGGTCTCGATGCAGGCCGACATCGCGCTGTGGAAGTCGAAGGATGGGCTGACCGAGGACGAGCGGCGCATGCTCAAGCGCAATCTCGGCTTCTTCGCGGCATCTGAATCCCTCGTCGCCAACAACATCGTGCTGGCGATCTACCGCCATCTCACCAACCCGGAATGCCGGCAGTATCTGCTGCGGCAGGCCTTCGAGGAGGCGATCCACACCCACACCTTCCAGTACATCGTCGAGAGCCTCGGTCTCGACGAGGGCGAACTGTTCAACATGTATCGCGAGGTGCCCTCGATCACCGACAAGGCGGCCTGGGCGCTGAAGCACACGCAGAACATCGAGGACCCGGACTTCAAAACCGGAACGCCGGAAAACGACCAGGCCCTGCTGCGCGACCTGATCACCTTCTACGTGATCTTCGAGGGCATGTGGTTCTACACCGGCTTCGCGCAGATCCTGTCGCTCGGCCGGCGCAACAAGATGGTCGGCATCGCCGAGCAGTATCAGTACATCCTGCGCGATGAATCGATCCATCTGAACTTCGGCATCGACGTCATCAACCAGATCAAGATCGAGAACCCGCATCTCTGGACCAAGGCCTTCCAGGACGAGGTCCGCGGCATGATCCGCGATGCGGCCGAACTCGAGGCCGCCTATGGCCGGGACACGATGCCGAGGGGCTTCCTCGGTCTGAACGCGACGCTGTGCGAGCACTACATGCACTTCATCGCCAACCGCCGCTGCGGCCAGCTCGGCCTCCAGCCGGTCTTCGCCGATACCGAGAACCCGTTCCCCTGGATGTCCGAGGCGATGGACCTGAAGAAGGAGAAGAACTTCTTCGAGACCCGCGTGATCGAGTACCAGAATGGCGGCGCGCTGAGTTGGGAATAGGGCCCAGAGCGGATATTCGTGGTGTCCGCAACAGGTCGGAGCCGACATGACCGCGACGACACCCATTCTGACCGGCGGCTGCCAGTGCGGCGCGGTGCGCTACCGCCTGCTGAAGCCGCCGCACAAGGTTTCGGTCTGCTTCTGCCGGATGTGCCAGAAGGCGGTGGGCAATTATTTCGGCGCCTTCGCCTCCTCGCGCATCGAGAACGTCGTCTGGACGCGCGGGAAGCCTGCCGTCTTCCATTCATCGGCCGTTGCCGAGCGCGGCTTCTGCCGTGATTGCGGTACGCCGCTGAGCTTCAGCTATCCCGGCGCGGGCGCGCTCTCGCTCGCGGTCGGCAGCCTCGACGATCCCGCAGCCTTCCAGCCGAGCCATGCCTATGGCGTCGAGGGCAGGGCGCCCTGGTTCGATGAGCTATGTCGCCTGGAGGGCACGCGCACAGAGGACGATATCCCCGAGGATGAATTGCCGGCCTATCGCTCCCGCCAGCATCCGGACCATGATTGAGCGCTACTCGACCACGACTTCGCGCCGGGCCAGCACGCGCGGGCCGGTAAGCGGGGCGTCCATCACATAGCGCAATTCGTAGGTGCCGGGCTCGGCCGGGGCCTCCAGCGTGCTCTCGACATTCTCGACCGGGAAGAAGTTCGGCCCCTGCGCCTCCGGCGGCGCATCCGGCTTCACCAGCACGACGCGGTCGCGATCGCCATTGGGGCCGATGCCGCGCACCGGCAGGGGATTGCCGCGCGCGACGCGGGCGGGGGCGGCGAGCGTCGCAGCTGGCGCCGTCGTCGCCAAGGGCTGGCGCAGCAGAATGACCGGCTTGCCGTCGACCTCGCCGAGCAGGCGCCATTCATAGGTGCCGACCTCGCCTGGCGCCGGCAGCGACAGCACCGTCGCCTGGCCGAGCGGGGAAGCAACGATCGCCGCTTCCGCCGGATCGGTCGACCGGCTGATGGCGAGGCGGGAATTGGCCGGGGCGCGGCTGATGAAGGCTGTCGCCATGGACCCGGCCATCAATGTGCGCGGCGCCGACAGACTCGGACCCTGCGGCGGGCGCTGTGGCCGCGGCTGCTGCGCCATGGCGGGGGAGACTGCGCTCAGGAGCAGGGCGAGGGCGGTGCGGCGGGTCGGCATCATATTGCTGCAAGTCGGTGGAGATGGGCGGCGAGTTCCGGGTGGCGCAGCATGAGCAGGCGAAAATCGGCAGGATCAAGGACGAGGAGCTTGGTCGCGACCGTGGCGCGCGCCGCGATGCCACCTTCGGCGGCCGCAAGCTCGGTCAGGCAGAGCTCGCCGAAATAGCAGCCCTCGTCGAGACGCCGGCTGCCATCGGGCTCGACGAGCTCGACCTCGCCGCTGGCGACGAAATAGAGCGAATGCGCCGGCTCGTGCGGGCGCAGCACGACGCCGCCGCCACGCACGGTCTGGGCGCGCAGCGCGTTCATAATCTCGGCGATCTCGGCGGCGTTGAGCCCGCTGAACAGCGGCACGCGCGCCAGCATGCTCCAGGTGATGACGAATTCGCGCCGGTGGATCTCCTGGGCGAAGGCGGTGGCGATGATGCCGACCGGCAGCGCCAGCATGACGAGGCCCATCACCGCCGTCAGCGACGCCACCACCTTGCCGAGCGGGCTCACCGGAAACGCGTCGCCATAGCCGACCGTGGTCAGCGTCACGATCGCCCACCACATCGCGTCGGGAATGGTGCCGAACTTGTCCGGCTGGACGTCGTGCTCGACGAAATGCATCGCCGTGGCGGCGAGCAGCATCACGCCGATCAGGATGACGACGCAGGCGGCGAGTGCCTTGCGCTCGGCATGGAGAGCCGCCCCCAGCGAGGCCATGCCGGGCGAATAGCGCCCGAGCTTGAAGAAGCGCACCAGGCGAAAGAGCAGCAGGATCTTGAGATCGCCATAGCCGAGCAGGGCGGCATAGAGCGGCACGGTGGCGAGGAAGTCGAGCAATGCCGGCGGCGACAGGGCGTAGGCGCGCCGCGCCGCCCAATCGCTGAGGCCGCGATAGCGCGCATGCTCGGGCGCGGTCCAGAGCCGGACCGCATATTCCAGCGTGAAAAGCACGGTCGAGACGAGCTCGATCCACTGGAACGCTCGACCATGAGCGGCGGCGAGGCTGGGCACCGATTCCAGCACCAGCGCCGCGATATTGATCACGATCAGTGCCACCAGCCCGCCATGGACGAGCCTGGCGGAGAGATCGTCGCCGGCGCCTCGGTCGATGATCAGATGCGCCCGCCGCCGCCAGCTCATGCCAGGCTGCGGGGCGGCGGACATGATCGTTCAGCCCATCGCGGCGGCGACGGCTTCAAGCGCAGCTTCAGCCTGCGCGCCGTCCGGCCCGCCGGCCTGGGCCATGTCGCGGCGACCGCCGCCGCCCTTGCCGCCGAGGCGCTCCGAGGCCGCGCGCACCAAAGCGACCGCATCGAAGCGCTCGGTCAGGTCAGGCGTGACGCCGACGACGACCCCGGCCTTGCCGTCCTCGGCGACGCCGACGATCGCGACGACGCCGGAGCCGACGCGGGCCTTGGCCTCGTCGACCAGGCTCTTCAGGTCCTTCATCTCGACGCCGGTGACGGCACGAGCCAGGAGCTTGGCGCCGGCGACCTCGCGGATCGGGTCGCTCGCCTCGCCGCCGCCACCCATGGCCAGCTTCTTGCGGGCCTCGCTCAGCTCGCGCTCGAGCTTCCGGCGCTCCTCGACCAGGGTTGCGACACGCGCTGGCAATTCGGCGATCGGCGCCTTCAGCACCCCGGCCATCTCGTCGAGCGCGACGCTTTCCGCGCGCAGATGGCGACGGGCCGCCTCGCCGGTCAGCGCCTCGAGCCGGCGCACGCCGGCCGCGACGCCGGCTTCGGACAGGACCGTAACGAGGCCGATATCGCCGGTGCGGCTGGCATGGGTGCCGCCGCAGAGCTCGACCGAGAAGGTTTTTTGCGTCTCGGCATCGCGGTCGGTGCCCATCGAGACCACACGGACCTCGTCACCGTATTTCTCGCCGAAGAGCGCGCGTGCGCCGGAGGCGATGGCGTCATCGACCGACATCAGCTTGGTGCTGATCGGCTCGTTCTGCAGCACCAGCCGGTTCGCCATCTCCTCGACTCTGGCCAACTCGTCGCGCGAGATCGGCTTAGGGTGGCTGAAGTCGAAGCGCAGGCGCTCGGGCTGAACCAGCGAGCCCTTCTGCGCGACATGGTCGCCGAGCACGCGCCGCAGCGCTTCATGCAGCAGATGGGTCGCCGAATGATTGGCGCGGATGCCGCCGCGCCGGCCATGGTCGACGGTCAGCTCGGCCGGCTTGCCGATCTCGATTGCGCCGGAGACGACCTTGACCTGGTGGGCGAAGACGTCGCCGAGCTTCTTCTGGACGTCGGTGACCTCGGCCTTGAAGCCGTTGCCGGTGATCGTGCCGGTATCGCCGACCTGGCCGCCGGATTCGCCATAGAACGGCGTCTGGTTGAGGATGACGATACCGCTCTCGCCTTCCTTCAGCGACGCGACCTCGGCATTGTCCCTGACCAAAGCGGTGATCACGCCCTCGGCGCTCTCGGTGTCGTAGCCGAGGAACTCGGTCGCGCCGACGCGCTCGCGCAGCGGGAACCAGAGCGTCTCGGTCGCCGCTTCGCCGGTGCCGGCCCAGGCGGCACGCGCCTTGGCCTTCTGCTGCGCCATCGCCGCATCGAAGCCCTCGATGTCGACGCCGACGCCGCGGGCGCGCAGCGCGTCCTGGGTCAGGTCGAGCGGGAATCCATAGGTGTCGTAGAGGGTGAAGGCGACATCGCCCTTGAGCTTATCGCCGGAGTTCAGGCCCGATGTTTCCTGGTCGAGGATGGAGAGACCGCGCGCCAGCGTGGTGCGGAAACGGGTCTCCTCCAGCTTCAGCGTCTCCGAGATCAGCGCCTCGGCCCGGATCAATTCGGGATAGGCCTGGCCCATCTCGCGCACCAGCGCCGGCACCAGCTTGTGCATCAGCGGGTCCTTGGCGCCGAGCAGCTGCGCATGGCGCATGCCGCGCCGCATGATCCGGCGCAGCACATAGCCGCGGCCCTCGTTCGAGGGCAGCACGCCATCGGCGATCAGGAAGGCGGAGCAGCGCAGATGGTCGGCGATGACGCGGTGGCTCGCGCTCATCGGCCCGTCCGAGGGGACGTTGGTCAGATCGGCGATGGTGCGGATCAGCGTCGCGAACAGGTCGATCGAATAGTTGTCATGCGTGCCCTGGAGCACGGCAGCGATGCGCTCGAGGCCCATGCCGGTATCGATCGAGGGGCGGGGCAGGTTGGTGCGAATGCCGCCCGCCGCTTCCTCGTACTGCATGAAGACGAGGTTCCAGATCTCGATGAAGCGATCGCCATCCTCGTCAGGCGAGCCGGGAGGGCCGCCGGGGATGTGGTCGCCATGATCGTAGAAGATCTCGGAGCAGGGACCGCAGGGGCCGACATCGCCCATGCGCCAGAAATTGTCGGAGGTCGCGATCCGGATGATGCGCGAATCCGGCAGGCCGGCGATCTTCTTCCAGAGCGCGTGCGCCTCGTCGTCCTCGGAATAGACCGTGACGGTCAGCTTGTCCTTGGGCAGGCCGAATTCGCGCGTGACCAGGGTCCAGGCGTGGGTGATCGCCTGTTCCTTGAAATAGTCGCCGAAGGAGAAGTTCCCCAGCATCTCGAAGAAGGTGTGGTGGCGGGCGGTGTAGCCAACATTGTCGAGGTCGTTGTGCTTGCCGCCGGCGCGCACGCATTTTTGCGCCGTGGTGGCGCGGGCGTAGGGACGCTTCTCCTGGCCGGTGAAGACGTTCTTGAACTGCACCATGCCGGAATTGGCGAACATCAAGGTCGGGTCGTTGCGCGGCACGAGCGGGCTCGACGGCACCACCTCGTGGCCGTTCGCCTTGAAGTAATCGAGGAAAGTCGACCTGATCTCGTTGACGCCGCTCATCGCAATCTTGGCTCTGGTTCAAGCAAGGGGGCCGGCAAGCGCCGGCAGGGCTGAAAGGGTTCTAGTCAGCGCACTTATGCCTGTCCAGAAAGGGCCTGCAAGGATCGTGATGCAGGCAAGCCGCTGGTGGCAAAAAAGAAACGGGCGGCCCGAAGGCCGCCCGCGAACTTGATGCCGTCAGAGCGCCGTGATCAGGCCTCGCCCTCGTCGAGGTCATCGGCGGTCGGGTCGGCGTTTTCCAGGATGCGGTCGGCGACGAGGCCGGAATTCTGGCGGATCGTCGTCTCGATCTTGGCGGCGACGTCGGGATTGGCCTTGAGGAAGGTCTTGGCGTTCTCGCGGCCCTGGCCGAGGCGCTGGCTGTCGAAGGAGAACCAGGCGCCGGACTTCTCGACGATACCGGCCTTGACGCCGAGATCGACCAGTTCGCCGGCCTTCGAGATGCCCTCGCCGAACATGATGTCGAACTCGACCTGCTTGAAGGGCGGCGCGACCTTGTTCTTGACGACCTTGACGCGGACCTGGTTGCCGGTCGCCTCGTCACGCTCCTTCAGCGTCGAGACGCGGCGGATGTCGAGACGGACGGAGGCGTAGAACTTCAGCGCATTGCCGCCGGTGGTGGTCTCGGGGCTGCCATACATCACGCCGATCTTCATGCGGATCTGGTTGATGAAGATGACCATGCAGTTCGAGCGCGAGATCGAGGCGGTGAGTTTGCGCAGCGCCTGGCTCATCAGGCGGGCCTGCAGGCCGGGCTGATTGTCGCCCATCTCACCCTCGATCTCGGCGCGCGGCGTCAGCGCCGCGACCGAGTCGACGACGAGGACGTCGATCGCGCCGGAGCGGACCAGCGTGTCGGTGATCTCGAGCGCCTGCTCGCCGGTGTCGGGCTGCGAGATCAGGAGATCGTCGAGATTGACGCCGAGCTTGCGGGCATAGACCGGGTCGAGCGCATGCTCGGCATCGACGAAGGCGCAGACGCCGCCCTTCTTCTGCGCTTCGGCGATTGTGTGAAGCGCGAGCGTGGTCTTGCCGGAGGATTCGGGGCCGTAGATCTCGACGACACGCCCGCGAGGCAGGCCGCCGACGCCGAGCGCGATGTCGAGGCCGAGCGAACCGGTCGAGACCGTCTCGATCTCGATCGCCTGCTGGTTCTTGCCCAGGCGCATGATCGAGCCCTTGCCGAAAGCCCGTTCGATCTGCGAGAGCGCCGCATCGAGCGCCTTGGCCTTGTCCATCGAAGAGCCTTCCACGAGCCTGAGATTTGCCTGATTCACGACGTGCGCTCCTTATGGCAGGGGCGCGACCACATCTCAATCCGCGCCATTGAAACGACTATGGTCATGGTTTGTTCTCTGTCGCAAGTTCTTTTTTTGTTCTCGCTCCGGCGTGCGCCGGTTGTGCTAGGACAGCGTGAAAGCGGCCTGCTCCCGGAGGTTGCGGCGTGATGCGCAAGGCCCTGATCAAGCTTCTCCTGATCCCGCTCGACATCGTCGTCGGGCTCGTCATCCTGCTCGACGAACTGGTGCGGCCGCTCTACCGGCCGCTGATCGCCTGGTTCGCCTCGCTCAGGCTGGTGGCGCGATGCGAGGAGGCGATCGGGCGGCTGCCGCCTTATGGCGCGCTGCTGGCGCTGGCGATCCCCTTCGCCATCGTCGAGCCGCTGAAGCTGCTCGGGCTCTTGTTCCTGGCGCGCGGGGCATTCACGGCCGGCATCGTCACGACGACAATCGGTCACCTGGCTGGCTTCCTGCTGGTCGAACGCGTCTACCATGCCGGGCGGGCGCAGCTCCTCACCATCCCCTGGTTCGCGCGGATCATGGGCTGGATCGAGGCGATCCGGCAGGTGGTGATCGGGCGGATCAAGGCGAGCGCCGCCTGGCAGCGGGCGGTCGTGCTAGTGCGGGCGCTGCGGGAGCGCCTGCGTGGCGTGAGGCTCTGGTTCGCCCGCCGGCGCGCCTGAGGCGGCGGGCTGGTCCGCCGGCACCGGTAGATCGGTCTCGTCCTTCAGCTCGGCCTGCAAGGCGGCGGCGAGCCGTTCCAGCTCCAGCGTGTAGCAGTAGACCGCAAAGACGATCGCGAGGAGCAGGCTGGAGCGCCAGGCCAGCGTGAAGCCGTCCGCGAGCTTCGTCATCTCCGGCAGATGGCGCAGGAAGTAGATCGAGGCCAGTGCGCCGCCGACGATCGCGCCGAGGCGGGCGGCGAAGGCCAGGAGATGCCCGAGAGGCAAACTGCGGAAGCCCTGCGGCACCGGCAGGCAATAGAGCCGCGTCCAGTAGCAGATCTGGCCGAGAAGGGCTGCTGCACAGACCTGCGCCATGATCTCGGTCGTAACAGTCTGCTGCTGACCGACCCGCTCGACCAGGACGCGGAAGGCGATGTGGATGTGGAACAGGATGACCAGCGCGCAGGCCGTCTGCACGATCAGCAGCAGCGTGTAGGCGAGGACCGGCTTTTGCGTCATCGGCGCAGGATAGAAGGGCGCCCGGTGCCGATCAAACGCGGGGGCCTGGGCACGCTCCGGTGGCCAGCGCGGCGGCGGCGCGGCCGGCGGCCTCGACATAGGCCGGGTCGCGGTGGACGAGCATGACCGAGAAAGCCCCGTCCATCAGCAGCACGACGTGGCGGGCGAGCTCTTCCGGTGCGGCGACGCCGTGCTCGGCGCAGGCGCCGGCGAGCCAGCGCTCGAAGCCGGCCTTGTGGCGCGCGCCGATCTTGATGGCAGGGTGGCCGGGCAGGTTGGCGAGCTCGGCGGCGGTGCGCAGGAAGCCGCAGCCCTTCCAGCGCGGATGGCGGGCCGAGCGCGCGAGGTTCTGGAAGATCGCCTCGATCTTCTGCGGCAAGCCGCCTTCGGCCTTGTCGAACCAGCCGGCCATCAGCTTGAGATTGGGCTGGTCGCGCGCTTCCAGATAAGCGGCGACGAGCTCGTCCTTGCTCTCGAAATGATAGTAGAGCGTGCGCTTGGTGACGCCCGCCTTCTCGGCGACCGCGTCGACGCTGACGGCGCGGATGCCCTCTCCATAGAAGAGCTTGCTGGCGGCGTCGATGATGCGGGCGCGCGTCGGCTTGTCGGGTTCGGCCATCCCTCATGTATACCGTACAGTGAGTATACATCGTCAAGCCTGAGGCGCAGCCTTCCGTCAGCTGAAACCGGAAGGACGCCAAGGCCATGCCCTACAATGATCCCATCCTGATTCAACAGCGCGAGGCGATCGCGACGCTGACGCTGAACCGGCCCGAGAAGCTCAACGCGCTGAGTTACGGGCTGATCGATCGCCTGCTCGAAATCCTGGATGCGATCGAGATCGACCCGTCGATCCGTGCGGTGATCCTGACCGGCGCAGGCGAGCGCGCCTTCTCGGCCGGCGGCGACATCCACGAGTTCTCGCAGAGCGTCGCGGCCGGGCCGGAGCAGGCGGTGCGCGATTTCGTCCGGCGCGGGCAGAAGCTGACGGCGCGGCTGGAGGCCTTCGGCAAGCCGGTGATCGCGGCGGTGAACGGGCTCGCCTATGGCGGCGGCTGCGAGGTCACCGAAGCGGTGCCGCTCGCCATCGCCAGTGAGCGGGCTGTGTTTGCCAAGCCCGAGATCAATCTCGGCATGCCGCCGACCTTTGGCGGGACGCAGCGTCTGCCGCGCCTTGCCGGTCGCAAGCGCGCCATGGAGCTGCTGCTGACCGGCGATCCGTTCACGCCGCAGCGCGCGCTGGAGTTGGGGTTGGTCAACGCGGTGGTGCCGCATGATGAGCTGATGCCGGCGGCGCATGCATTGGCGCAGCGCATCCTGCGGCATTCCTCCTTGGCGGCTGCGAGCATCCTCGCCGCGGTGACGCGCGGCATCAACGCCAGCATTGCCGAGGGACTGCTGATCGAGAGCGAGCAGTTCGCCCGCGTCGTGCCGACGGCCGATCTGCGCGAGGGGCTCGACGCCTGGATGGCGCGGCGCCAGCCGATCTATTCCGGCGACTGGTCGCTCGTCGCCAAGGCCGGCTGAGGAGGTGATGATGAGCGACCATGCGAGCTTCAGCCGCGAAGCCTTCGCCGCCTTCCGTGCCGACGACCGGCCGGGCCCCGTGCAGATGCTGAACCTGATCCGGCTCAATGGCGAGGCGCAGTACCCGGACGGGCCGCATGGCGGCGGCCGCGAGGCCTTCGCGGCCTATGGCCGGATCAGCGCGCCGGTGCTGGCGCGGCTCGGCGGGCGGATCATCTGGCGCGGCGGCTTCGAACAGATGCTGATCGGCCCGCGAGGCGAGCGCTGGGACATCTGCTTCATCGCCGAATATCCGAGCGTCGAGGCCTTCGCCGCGATGTTTCGCGATCCGATCTATCGCGAGGCGATGATGCATCGACAGGCGGCGGTGAAGGATTGCCGCCTGATCCGGCTGGCGGCGCAGGAGGCGGGGGTGACCTTCGCCGGATAGGGCAGGGTCGCTCAGCCCTGCTTCAGGCGCCCGATCAGGCCGTGGATGTCGCCGAGCACGAAGAGGTCGCGCACGAGCCCGCCCTCGAAGGTGAAGGCCGGCGCGCCATGCCACCAGACATGGCGGCCGCTCGGTGGCACGCCGAACATCTCGCGGCGGTGGAAGCCGTGGAAGCGCAGGCGCCCTAAGACGCGGTTGCCTTCCTCCACCATTGCCAGAATGTCGGAGGTGTAGTCACCGAGCGAGCCAGTGACCCAGTCGACATAACCGGCGAATTCGCGATGGCCGCGCAAAACGGGGCCGAGCGAGCCGCGAAAGGTGAAATCCTCGTGGAAGATCCGCGGGATCAGCGACTTGTCGGCGTGATCCCACATCTCCTTGTAGAAGATCCTGACGATCTCCTTCTGGGGCGAGAGCGTCACGCCGTCGAAATCGAGGGCCGGTTCGTCCGGCGGCGCTTCCCGGCCTTTCGGCATCTCCGTCATGCTCGGATCCCTTCCTTGCCGCGGGCCGTCGAGAAGCCCATCGGATCAAACTCCGCCGAAGCTGCTCCGGAGGGGACAGCAAATCTCGCAAAGTGCCGGTGGGAAACTGCCCATGCCGGGCCGCGTGCTCACCCTGCCGCGTGAGGTGTCTCCGCCGGGGCTGGCGCGGCTGATCCGCGGCTTCCGAGCCTCCGCGACAGCCCTTCCATGAACAGGAAGATCACCGGGGTGATGAACAGCGTCAGCACCTGCGAGACGATCAGCCCGCCGACCACGGCGAGGCCGAGCGGCTGCCGCAGCTCCGCGCTGGCGCCGGCGCCGATCGCGATCGGCAGGGCGCCGAGGATCGCCGCCAGCGTCGTCATGATGATCGGCCGGAAGCGGCGCAGGCAGGCTTCGCGGATCGCGGTGTCGGGCGGCTCGCCGGCGCGCTGCAGTTCGAGCGCGACGTCGATCATCATGATCGCGTTCTTCTTGACGATGCCGATCAGCATCAGGAGCCCGATCACGGCGATGACCGAGAGGTCGAGCCCGAAGAGCTTGAGTGTCAGCAGCGCGCCGAGCGCCGCCGCCGGCAGGCCGGTCAGGATGGTGAGCGGATGGATGAAGCTCTCATAGAGGATGCCGAGCACGATATAGATCGTCAGCACCGCGCCGGCGACGAGCAGGCCCTGGTTGCCGAGCGATTGCTCGAAGGTCTTGGCGACGCCGGCGAAGCTTGTCCCGATCTGCGACGGCATCCCGAGTTGCGCCTTGATCGCGTCGATGCGCTGCACGGCTTCGCCGAGCGCGCGGCCGGCGGGCAGGTTGAAGGAGAGGGTGACGGCCGGGAGCTGGCCGAGCTGGTTGACGGTGAGCGGGCCGGCCTTGCGCTCGATCCTGGCGAAGGTGCCGAGCGGGACGAGCGCGCCCGAGGAGGAGCGGAAGCGGACCTGGTCGAGCCGGTCGTTCGACCACTGGATGTCGGGATTGAACTCGATGATGACCTGGTAGCTGTCGCTGGTGGTGTAGATCGTCGAGATCTGGCGCACGCCGAAGCCGGAATAGAGGCTGGAGCGCAGCACGTCGGCGCTGATCCCGAGCGATTGCGCCTTGGCGCGGTCGACGACAAGGTTGGCGAGCAGGGCCTTGTTCTGCAAATCGGTGGTGACGTCGACGAAGAGCGGGTCGTGCTGCAGCGCCTCCAGCATCTTGCCCGACCAGTCGGACAGCGCCGCCTGGTCGATCGACTGCATCACGAACTGATACTGGCTCTTCGAGGCGCGCGCGCCGATATTGAGGTTCTGCACCGGCGACATATAGGTCGCGATGCCGGGGATGGCGGCGAGCTGGCGACGTAGGTCGGCGAGCATCTGCTGCAAGGGCGGGCGCTGGTCCTTCGGTTTCAATTCGACGAAGAGCCGCCCGGCATTGAGGCTGCTCGACTGGCCGCCGGAGCCGATGGTCGAGGCGACATGGGCGACATAGGGTGAGCGCCGAAAGACCTCCTCGACCTTCTGCTGCAGCGCCGACATTGCGTCGAAGGAGATGTCCTGGCGCGCTTCGGTCGCGACCTGGAGCTGGCCGATATCCTCCTGCGGGAAGAAACCCTTGGGGATGGTCACCACCAGCCAGGCGCTGGCGGCGACGCTGGCAAGGAAGATCATCAGCACGGTGCGGCGGTATTTCAGGCTGAGATCGAGCCCAGCGCGATAGGCGCCGAGCACGGCGTCGAAGCCGCGTTCGAGAAAGGCGAGCCGGTCCTTCTTGCCCGGCTCCGCATGGCCGGCGGCGCTGGCGCCGAGGCGGGCGCACATCATCGGCGTCAGCGTCAGCGAGACGAAGGCCGAGGCGAGGATGGCGACGGTGACGACGACCGCGAACTCGTTGAAGACGCGCCCGATCACGCCGCCCATCAGCAGCACCGGGATGAAGACCGCGACCAGCGAGAGCGAGATCGAGATGATGGTGAAGCCGATCTCGCTGGAGCCCTTCAGCGCCGCGTCAAAAGCGGAGAGCCCGTCCTCCTCCATATGGCGGACGATGTTCTCGAGCATCACGATCGCATCGTCGACGACGAGGCCGACCGCCAGTGTCAGGCCGAGCAGGGAGATGTTGTCGATCGAGAAATCGAGCAGATACATCGCGCCCAAGGTCGCGATCAGCGAGATCGGCACGGCCACCGCGGGGATCAGCGTCGCGGTGAAGCGGCGCAGGAACAGAAAGATCACCGCGACGACCAGCACGATCGTCAGCCCGAGGGTGAACTGCACGTCCTCGACCGCCTGGCGGATCGAGGCCGAGCGGTCGTTTAGCAGGCCGAGCGTGGTCGCCGGCGGCAGCAGCGACTGCATCTGGCCGATCGCCGTCTTGACGCGGTCGACGACCTCGACGGTGTTGGCGTCGGGCTGGCGGAAGACCGCGACGACAAGCGCGCGCGAGCCGTCATACCAGCTGGCGAGCTGCAGGTTCTCGACGGAGTCGATCACCTTGGCGACGTCGCCGAGCCGGACCGGGCGGCCATCGCGAGTGGCGATGATGATATCGGCGAAATGGCCGGCGTCGGCGAGCTGGGTCTGCGCCTCCAACGTCAATTGCTGCGGGCCGGACTGCATGGTGCCAACCGGGGTGTTGACGTTGGCGGCAGTGATCGCCGCCTGCAATTCATTGATGCCGATGCCGCGGGCGGCGAGCGCGGTCGGGTCGACCTGGATGCGGACCGCGTATTTCTGGCTGCCGAAGATCTGGACCTGCGCCACCCCCTCGACGGTCGAGAGCGTCGGCGAGAGCACCTGCTGGACGAAGGCGTCGATCTTGGAGAGCGGTGTGACCTCGCTCTTCAGCGCCAGCAGCAGGATCGGGGCGTCGGCCGGATTGAACTTGCGGTAGCTCGGCGGCGTCGTCATGTCGACCGGGAGCTGGCGCTGGGTCCGGGCGATCGCCGCCTGGACGTCGGCCGCCGCCGCGTCGATGTCACGGTCGAGCGCGAACTGGATCGCGATCGAGGTTGAGCCCAGCGCGTTGGTGGTCGCGATCGAATCGATGCCGGCGATGGTGGCGAACTGCTTGATCAAGGGCGTCGCCACCGAGGTCGCCATGATCTCGGGCGAGGCGCCGGGCAGTTGCGCAGAGACGTTGACGACCGGGAACTCGGCGCGTGGCAGCGCTGCGACCGGGAGCGAGCGCCAGGCGAAGAGGCCGCCGAGGATGAGCGCGCACGACATCAGGATCGTTGCGACCGGATGGCGGATGCAGAAGGCCGAGACCGACATGGCGCGCCTCAAGGCTTGGTGGTTTGCGGGGCGGTAAGCCTGATCTTGGCCCCGGGCGAAAGCCGCGACTGGCCTTCGGTGACGACCTTCTCGTCCTGCGACAGGCCGGACGCGATCGCGACGATGCCGTTCTCATTGGAGGCGACCTTGACGGTCCTGGCCTCGACCGTGTCGTCAGGCTTGGCGACGTAGACGAAGGGGCCCTTCTGCCCCTCCTGCAGCGCGACCGAGGGCACGGTGACGGCGCCGGGCAGCATGCCGAGCTGGACGACGACATCGACATACTGCCCGGGCCAGAGCCGGTGCGGCACGTTCGTGAACAGCGCCTTGACGCTGACGGTGCCGGAGGGGATGTCGACGGCGGAATCGATGAAGGAGAGATCGCCAGTGGCAAGCTCCTCGCGCGTGCCGGAGGCGTAGGCGGTGACCTTGGCCGGCGTCGAAGCCTTCGCTGCCTCCTGCAGCAAGGTCAGGTCGCGCTCGGGCAAAGTGAAGGTGACGCGGATCGGAGCGAGCTGCGTCACCGTCAGGAGATTGCTGCTGGCGTCATTGGCGCGCACCGCATTGCCGGGCGTCGCCGTGATGGCGCCGAGCCGGCCGGAGATGGGCGCGGTGATCGTGGTGTAGCCGAGCCGGACGCGGTCGAGCGCCAAGGTCGCCTCGTCCGCCTTGACGGCGGCGTTGGCGACGGCCTCGTCCGCCGTTGCCTGGTCGAGTGCCTGCTGCGTGCCGGCACCCTTGTCGACGAGGCTCTTCTGGCGGGCGAGGTCGGCGCGCTTCTGCGCCACTGTCGCCTTGTCGCGCTCGACATTGGCCTCGTCGCGGGCGACCTGCGCCTTGAGCTCGCGATCGTCGAGGGTAAAGAGCAGGTCGCCCTGCTTGACCTCCTGGCCCTCCTTGACGTGCATGTCGGCGATGACGCCGTCGAGCCGCGACTTGACCGCGACGATGGCGACCGGCTCGGCGAAGCCGATCGAGCGGCGGGTCACGGGGATATCGGCACGGCCGGCAAGCACGGTGGTGACCGGGCTCGCGATGGGGCCGGCGCGGCGCTCGGCATGGGCCTGCTCGGGGCCGTCCTGCGGCCTCACCACGCGATAGGCGGCAAAGGCGGCGACAGCCACCAGAAAGACTATGATCGCGTAACGTCTCATCGGTCACCAAGGCGCAGCGCTGTCGACGAGCTGCCACCTTACAACCGACGAAAGCCGGGCGCGTGTCCGCAGTATGAACTCTTGGTAATGCTGGCGGTTGCCGGAGCACCCGATGCGCTCAGGCCATCGCCGCCTTCACTGTCTCGACGAGCTGCTTCATCGTGAACGGCTTGGGCAGGAAGTGGAAATCCTCGCCTTCCGGCAAGTTTTTGCGGAAGGCCTCCTCGGCATAGCCGGAGACGAAGACGACCTTGGTGGAGGCGTTGCGTTTGCGCAGTTCGCCGAGCAGGGTCGGGCCGTCCATTTCGGGCATGACCACGTCGGAGATGACGAGGTCGATCTTGCCCTCGTGCTGCTTGAACTGATCGAGCGCCTCGACCCCGGACGCCGCCTCGTGGACGGTATAGCCGCGCGAGACCAGCATGCGGGCGTTGAGGGCGCGGACCGCGTCCTCGTCCTCGACCAGGAGGATGACGCCGGCGCCGGTATGGTCGGCGGCCGTCTTCTTCGGCGCCTCCTTCGCGGCGGCCTCGGCGGCGATGTCCTCTTCGGTCGGGATGTAGCGCGGCAGGAAGATGCGGAAATTGGTGCCGCGGCCGACGACCGAATCGCAGAAGACGAAGCCGCCGGTCTGCTTGACGATGCCGTAGACCATGGAAAGGCCGAGGCCCGTGCCCTTGCCGACCTCCTTGGTGGTGAAGAACGGCTCGAAGATCTTCTCCAGATGCTCCTGCGGGATGCCGGTGCCGCTGTCCTCGACCTCGAGCTGGACATAGTCGGCCGCCGGCAGGCTGTCATAGCCGAGCTCGCCGACCTCGGCCGCCGGCACGTTGCGGGTGCGAACCTGGAGCTTGCCGCCGCTCTGCATGGCGTCGCGGGCGTTGACGGCGAGGTTGACCACGACCTGCTCTAGCTGGCCGAGATCGGCCTTGACCGGCCAGAGATCGCGGCCCTGGCGGACGTCGAGCGCGATCTTGTCGGCGACGACGCGCTTCAGCATCAGCGAGAGGTCGGAGAGCACGTCGCCGAGCGCCAGCACCTGCGGGCGCAAGGTCTGCCGGCGCGAGAAGGCGAGCAATTGCCGGACCAGCGAGGCCGCCCGGTAGGCGTTCTGCTTGATCTGCATGATGTCCGGAAAGGACGGGTCGGTCGGCTTGTGGCTGGCGAGCAGGAATTCAGAGGCGTTGATGATGACCTGCAGCACGTTGTTGAAGTCGTGCGCGATGCCGCCGGCGAGCTGGCCGACCGCCTGCATCTTGCCGGCCTGGTCCATATTGTCCTTGAGCTTGCGCTCGGCCGTGGTCTCCAGCGCATAGACGATGGCGCGCTCGCCGTCGGCATCCTCGCTGGCCGGAACCGGCGAGAGATAGAGCCGGGCCGAGCGGCCGTCCTCGCCGGCGAGCGCGACGTCGAGCGGAGCAATCTCGCCCTTGCCGGCCAGCGCCGCATCGAACGCCTGGGCGAGGGCGCCATTGCCGTTGACCAGTTCCTGGATCGTCGCCGGCTGGGCGCCGCCCTGCATCAGGCGCGTGAAGGAGGCGTTCGAGCGCAGGATCGCGCCATGGCGGTCGACGGTCGCGATCGCCATCGGCGTCGCGTGGAAGAAGCGGGCGAAGCGCGCCTCGGCATCGGTATGGCGGTCGGCGCCGGCCTCACCGGCAGCACGGTTGAGGACGAGGGTGCGCGAGGCGCCGGCGCGCCCATCCTGGCCGAAGGCGACCTGATGATGCAGGCGCACCGGCAGCGACTGGCCGTTACGGCGGCGCAGGTCGACGTCGAGCACCTCGATGCGGACATCGCCGGGCTGGCCGCGAATGGCCTGGATCAGCGCCGCGGCGTTGGGTGAGGCGATGTCCTCGAGTTGCAGGCCGCCGGAGCCGAAGCGGGCGAGGTCGTAGTCGAGCCAGCCGGCCAGCGTCGCATTGAGATAGGGCACCTCGCTGTCGGCATCGATCGAGAGGAAGCCGGCAGGCGCATGGTCGAGATAGTCGATCGCGTGCTGGAGTTCCTGGAAGGCGTTCTCCTGGCGCTCGCGCTCGGGGGTGACGTCGGTGACGCTCCACAGGCAGGCCGGGCGGCCGGCGCGGGTGATCGGCGAGACGCGCACCCGGTACCAGCCGACGGCGCCGCGCTCGTTCAGGGCCGGCTCGAGCCGGATCTCCTCCGACAGGCGGCGGCCGGCGCGGGCGGCGGTGGCGAGGCGGTAGATCGCCTCGGACACCTCGGCACGGCCCTTGAACAGCCGCTCGACCGGGGCGATCTCGCTGGCGTTGCGGGCGCCGGCAAAAGCGAGATAGGCCTCGTTGGCGTAGACGATGCGGTTCTCGCCCTCGGTGACGACGACGCCGTCCTCGGCGCCGTCGACGATCGCCTTGGTCAGGTCGTTGCGGGCTGAGCGCCCGGCGAACTGGATCAGCCCGATCGCGAAGGCGAACAGGCAGAACACCCCGACGACCGAGAGCAAGGCGAGCAGGCCGAGGATCAGCGGCTGCGCCCATTCATTGGCGATGAAGCCGAGCGCGATGGCGGCGCCGACCAGAAGGCCTGCGACCAGCAGGATAATGCCGACATGGCCGGGCCGGTCGGAACGGTCGATCGCGCTCGATGCCGTGCTTGCGCTCATTGCAGCGGGTCCGTTTCCTTCAGTCGCCCGTCCGTGGTGGGTCGAGGGCCGGCATATAGCAGAGAGGCCTGTCCAGCCAGCGAGTTAGGCGCGCCGGCGCTTCAGGCGCAAGACGTATCCGATGACTTCCGCCACCGCCTGGTAGTGTTCGACAGGAATTTCGTCGTCGACGTCGACGGTGGCGTAGAGAGCGCGCGCCAGAGGCGGGTTCTCGACGATCGGGATGCTGTGCTCGCCGGCGACCTCGCGGATCTTGAGCGCGATCGCATCGACGCCCTTGGCGAGGCAGAGCGGGGCGCCCTGGCCGGATTCGTATTGCAGGGCGATGGCGTAGTGGGTCGGGTTGGTGATGATCACCGTGGCCTTCGGCACCTGCGCCATCATGCGCGAGCGGGCGCGTTGGGCGCGCAACTGCCGCAGCTTGGCCTTCACCTCTGGATTGCCTTCGGTGTTCTTGTACTCGTCCTTGAGTTCCTGCTTGGTCATGCGCTGGCGCTGGTACCAGGTGAAGCGCTGGTAGCCGAAATCGCCGATGGCGATGACCGCGAAGATGGCGAGCACGCTCGCCATCAGCTTGATCGTCATCACCAGCACGGCCGGCAGCAGGGCATGCACATCCATCTGGGCGAAGCCCTGCAGGCGGTCGCGCTCGCCCCAGAGCACGATCCAGACGCCGACGCCGACCACCATGATCTTGGCGAGGCCCTTCGCGAAATTGACCCAGGCCTCCTTGCCGAAGATGCGCTTCGCTCCGGCCATCGGCGAGATGCGATCGAATTTCGGCGTCATCGGCTCGGTGGTCCAGAGCGGCTTGTGCTGGATCAGCGCACCGGCGAGCGCGGCGATGAGGATGAAGCCGAGCGGCAGGGCCATGATGGCAAAGCCGGTCATCACGCCCTTGCTGGTGACGTGGAAGAGGGCGCCGGCATCGTCCGAGACCTGATGGGCGTTCATCAGGAAGGAGCGCAGCGAAAGCGCGGCGTCGCGGGCCGAGCTGCCGGCCGCGACCAGGAGCGCCAAGGTGAAGCCGCAGAGCACGAAGAAGGTGCCGATCTCCTGCGAGCGCGCGACGTCGCCCTTCTCGACGGCTTCGTCGAGCTTTCGCTGGGTCGGTTCTTCTGTGCGATCTTCGTTCTCGACGTCTCCCGCCATCGCCCTGTCTCCTTACAGACCGATGAACTGGCGCAGGAAGGCGCCGAGATCGTCGAGGAAGACGCCCATCATCACCCCGACCGCGGCGAGCAGCACCAGCATGCCGCCGAGGATCGAGGCGGGGACCGCCAGGAAGAAGACCTGGAGCTGCGGCATCAGCCGCGCCAGCACGCCGAGGCCGAGATTGAACAGCAGGCCGAAGACGATGAACGGCGCGGAGATCTGCACCGCGAGCGAGAAACCCTGTCCCATCGCCTTGACGGCGAGGGTCATGACGTCGCCGATCTCGGGAAAGCCGCCGGGTGGCAGCAGCCGGTAGCTCTCATGGATGGCGGCGAGGGCGATATGGTGCAGGTCCGTCGCCAGGATCAGCGTGATGCCGAGCATCGAGAGAAAGTTGGCGATCGAGGGGTTCTGCAGGCCGCCGGTCGGGTCGACGGTGACGGCAAAGCCCAACCCCATGGTCTGGGCGACGATGAAGCCGGCTGTCTGCAGAGCCCCCATCAGAAGGCGCGCGCTGACGCCGATGACGAGGCCGACCAGGATCTCGCTGATCAGGAGCCCGCCCAGCGCCGCCGGGGTCTGCGGGATCGTGATCGAGCCGCGCGCCATCGGCAGGATGACGAGCGCCAGGAAGAAGGCGAGGGAGAGCCGGCCGCGCGCGAGGATGAGACGCTCGCCGATGCCCGGCATCAGCATCACCAAAGTGCCGACGCGCGCGAAGACCAGCACGAACAGCGCGCTGATCTCGGGCAGGATGGCGATCTGCATCGGGCGAACCCGGCTCCTGCGCCAGAAAGGCGCGCCGGCCGGACTCCGCAGGGAAAGGGAGGCGCTGGCTGGCGCGAGGCTCATTCGCCCGTGGCGATTCGGACGGCGACCCTGCCCATATAACCCGCCAGCGCGTCGCCCATGAACGGCAAAAACAGCAGCAGCGCCGCGAAGACCGCGATGATCTTCGGAACATAGACCAGGGTCTGTTCCTGGATCTGCGTCAGCGCCTGGATCAGCGATACGACGAGGCCGACCACGAGCGCGATCAGCATCAGTGGTGCGCCGGCCTTGAGGAAGACGACGATGCCGTCGCGAGCGACGTCGAGAATGGCTGCAGAGGTCATCGGCTCATATTCCGTTGGGCGTGTTGCGGGATGGCGGCGTCAGACCGGCATCCGCATGATTTCCTCATAGGCGGCGATGACCCGGTCGCGCACCGCCACCAGCGTCTCGATCGCGGCCTCGCTCTCGGCGACGGCCGTGACCACGTCGACGACGTCGGAGCGGCCGGCGGCGACTTTGCCGGTCTGGATGTCCGACTGGCGGGCGCTCTGCGCGGTCGACTCCAGCGCCTTGCTGACGAGCGAGGAGAAATCGGGCAGGCCGGCGCCGGCTCCGTCGAGGCCACCGACCGAGGCCGGCTTCTTCAGGAGGGCGCTCGCGCCCATGCCCTGTGTCGAGGCATAGGCGCCGGCGGCGAAACTCGAGGTGGTCATGGGTCTGGCTCCGCTTCAGCCCTTGGTCAGGCGCGCAGGATGTCGATGGTGCGCTGGATCATCCGGCGCGTGGACGAGATCACGTTGAGATTGGCCTCGTAGCTGCGCTGGGCCTCGCGCATGTCCATCGTCTCGATCAGCGAGTTGACGTTGGGCATGCGGACCTGGCCACTGGGGTCGGCAGCCGGGTGGCCCGGATCGTATTTGGTCTTGAAATCGCTGCGATCGCGGCTGACGCGGCCGAGCTCGACGACCTGGGCGTCGAGCTCGCGGTCGAGCTTGCCCTGGAAGGTCACGATCTTGCGGCGATAGGGATCGACGCCCGCGCGCTCCGGCGAGGAATCGGCGTTGGCGAGGTTCTCGGCGATGACGCGCATGCGCCCGGCCTGACCCTTCAGGCCGGAGGCTGCGACGGCGAGACTCTTGAGCAGGTCCATGATGCGGTTCCTTACCGGCCCTTGCCGATCGCGATCTTCATCAGCCCGAGGCTCTTGCTGTAGAGCGAGGCGGCGAGCTGATAGTCCGACTGGTTCTGCGCGACCTTCATCATCTCGTCCTCGAGATTGACGCTGTTGGCGCTCGGCGTCGTTTCGAAGCGCTTGGGATCGCGCGGATCGAAGCCATTGCGCTGGCCCGAGAGGCCCAGATGCATCGGCGAGGTCTGCGCCAGCGTCATGCCGCCGCCGGCAGGCGAGGGCGCGCGCAGGTCATGCGGCTTGAAGCGCGGCGTATCGGCATTGGAGACATTCTCGGCGAGCAGCTTCTGCCGCGCCTGATGCCAATGCATGCGCGCTTTCAGTGCTCCCATCAGGCCGAGGCCGTCGTTCGCCATGCCGCAATCTCCCGTCGGCCAACGCCGAAGTGGGAAATTATTGCCGGGTGCATGGTTAATATCGGGTTAATTCACAGGGATATGCACCGTCGTGTTAACCATCTGCTAACCATGTTTCTCGAACCGGCGGAGCTTATGGTATAGCCAGCTCCGTCTATCCGCCCGATCGCCCTTACAAGGAGCGGTCGGCGGCTGTCGCGTCGCTTCATGAGGCAGACCTTGCAGACTCTGTTTGGCTTCGAACTTTCTTCCGGCCTGCGTTGGATCATCGCCTTCGCAGTGGTGCTGCTCCTGGTCGCGCTGCTCGGCTTCTTCCTGCGGCGCATGAGCGGCGGCCGATTGAAGTTCAAGGGCCAGAGCGGGGGACGCACCCGCCAGCCGCGCCTCGGCGTGGTCGACGTCTATGATCTCGACCGCCAGCGCCAGCTGATCCTGGTCCGGCGCGACAATGTCGAGCATCTCGTCATGATCGGCGGCGCCTCCGACGTGGTGGTCGAGACCAATATCGTGCGCAGCGGCGGACGTGTCGCCGCGCCGCTCCCGAGCGAAGGCCTGGCCGAGCGGCCGCTGGCGCTCGAGCCCGAGCCGCGCCCGCTCCCTGCCGAGGAGCCGCGCCCGTTGCCACTCTCGCCCGTGCCGGCTCCGGCCGTTCCGGTCGACGCGGTGCCGCCGCCGCGACCGGCCACTCCGCCGGCTCCGCCGCCGCGCGCTGTCGTGCCGCCACCGGTCCAGCCCCAGCCGCCGCGGCCGGCCCCGGTTCCGCCGTCCACCCCGATTGCGCCGGCCGTCGCCGCGAGCGCTGCCGGCATCGGCGCCACCCTGGCGCGCGATCCGGCTCCGGCTGCCAGCGCCAGCGAGCTCGGCGACATGGCCCGCCAGCTCGAAGAGGCGCTGAAGCGTCCGTTCTCGGCCGTGCGGCCCGGCTCGGCCAGCTCGCGCAGCGAACCGGAAGCGCCGCTGGCGCCCAAGCCCGTCACGCCACCGCCAGTGGTTCCTGCGCCGCCGGTTCCGCCTGTTGTCGAAGCTAAGCCGCAACCGCCGGCTCCCGCACCGGCCCGCCCGGCGCTCGACATGGAAGCCGAGCTCGAAATGGCGTTGGGGCTGAAGCCTGCAGCCGCGCGCCCGGTCGCGTCCGAGGCGCCGCTGGTCGCCCCGCCGGTCTTCGCGCCGCCGAAGCCGCCGGCTGCCGCGCCCGCAAAGGCGGACGAGAAGAAGCCCGAGCCGGTGAAGGAGCAGGCGCCGCTGGCGCCGGAGCCGAGCAAGTCCGCCAAGTTCGCACCCGTCTTCGACGATGTGCTCGACGAGGTCGAGACTGCTGCCAAGGCTGAAGCACCGGCCAAGAACGAGCCGAAGCCGAACGAGTCCAAGCTGAGCGAGCCCAAGCCTGTCGAAGCCAAGCTCGTCGAAACCAAGCCTGTCGAGGTGAAGCCGCAGGAGGCCAAGCCGGTGGACAACAAGGCTGGCGACACAAAGCCGGCCGAAGCCAAGCCCGCGAACGAGCCGAAGCCGGCGGCCAAGCCGGCGGAGGACGATCCGTTCTCGGTCGATGCGATCGAGGCCGAGTTCGCCCGCCTGCTCGGGCGCGACCCGAAGAAGGGCTGAGCCCGCTCCGCTGCTGCGAAGGCGCCGGGGGATAGCGACGCAAAGTCTCTTCGCCCGCCCCCGGGCCTTGCTCTAGCGTTCCCCCGAGCCCGCGCCATGATTCGGGCAGGGACGGGTGATGGGCAGGCGGATACCCACGGGACGCAGACTGCGCTGGCTGGCGGGATTTGCCGCCGGGCTCGGCGTGCTCGGGATCGCTGCGGTCGCGCAGGCGCAGTCGCTCTCGCTCGACCTCGGCCAAGGCGGCGTCACCGAGCGGGCGCTGCAGCTGATCGCCACGATCACGGTGCTGTCGCTGGCGCCGTCGATCCTGATCATGGTGACCTCGTTCACCCGGATCGTGGTGGTGCTGTCGCTGCTACGCTCGGCGATCGGCACCCAGACGGCGCCGCCCAATGCTGTGATCATCGGGCTCTCGCTGTTCCTGACCGGCTTCGTGATGGCGCCGACCTTGAAGGAAGCCTATCGCGTCGCCGGCGCGCCAGTGATCGCCGGCCAGATGCAGCCGCAGGAAGCGTTCGAACGCGGCATCGTGCCGTTCCGCGAGTTCATGCTGAAGCATGTGCGCGAGAAGGATCTGGCGCTGTTCATGGAGATGTCCCGCGAGCCCAGGCCCGAGCGGCCGGAGGACATCCAGATCCAGGTGCTAGTGCCGGCTTTCATGATCTCTGAGCTCCGGCGCGCTTTCGAGATCGGCTTCCTGCTGTTCGTGCCATTCCTGATCATCGACCTGGTGGTGGCCTCGATCCTGATGTCGGTCGGCATGATGATGCTGCCCCCGGTGACGGTGGCGCTGCCGTTCAAGCTGATCTTCTTCGTGCTGGTCGACGGCTGGGGGTTGGTCGCCGGCTCGCTGGTCAAAAGCTATGGCAGTTGAGGGGCTATCGGCGGGTCCATACACCAGCCCTCATCCTGAGGAGGTCGCGTCAGCGGCCGTCTCGAAGGATGCTCCAGCTGGTTCCGGAGCCTCCTGGAGCATCCTTCGAGACGCAGCCTGACGGCTGCTCCTCAGGATGAGGGCTCGTAACGGGAGACTGGCTCAGCCCTGGCCGGGTTTTGGACCGGCATTGGCGGCGTCGGTCTCCGCCGGCTTACGCCGCTCGCGCACGGCGCTCGAATAGGCCGGGTAGCGCTTGCGGTATTCCTTGAGGAAGTCGGTCATCGTGTCGGAGCCAGCGGCCGTGCGGGCGGCCTCGCGGATGTCGGTGGCGCTAGCCCGGCTCGCGCCGGTAACGAAGCCGAACAAGCGGGCATCGGCACCCTGCGCCATCTTGGCGGCGAACTTGGTGCGCAAACGATCGAGCGAGAGCGCCTCGTCCGACATGACATAGGCGATGGCGGCGCGCATCACGTCGCCGCGCTCGCCGTCGCCGAGCGGCGTCTGGCCACGCCAGCTCTCGCCGAGAATGCGTTCGAGCGCTTCGCCGGCCTCGCGCCAGCGCCGCCCGTTCCAGAGAATGTCGGCGTTGAGCCGGTCGACCTCCGGCCCGCCCTCGCCCTCCAGCAGGTCGAGTGCCTGGTCGGTGCGCGAGAGATCCGAGAGTGCCTTGGCCTCGAGCAGCAGGCGGGCGCGCTTGACGTCGGCCGGCAACTCGGCGAGCCGGGTCGAGACGATCGCCTGCAGCGCCTCGGCGGGCTTGCCGTTCATCAGCCGGATCATCGCGAGCCTGGTCGCGACCGTGGCGCGGGCCGCGCCGGTCAAGCGCCGGTCCATCTGGTATTGCAGGATCTCGCTGGCCTGGTCGAGCAGATCGAGCTCGACCAGCCGGTCAGCGAGCAGGCGCGTGATCTCGTCGCCGCGCCTGCCGATCGGCAGGAACTCCCTGAAATCGTAGAACAGTGCCAGGGCGTCGAGCCGCGGCAGCTTCTCCAGGTTGGTATCGCTGAACAGCGCTTCGAAGCGCTGGGCGGTCTCGTCGTGAAGCAGACGCGTCGCCGGGTTCTCCGGGAAGACCTCGTTGGCGCGCCGCGCCGTCTGGAAGGCGTCGCGCCAACGCTGCCGCTCGGCATAGAGGCGGCCGAGCTCGGCCAGGGCTTCGATCTCGACCTCGCCGCCGCGCCAGATCGCCGAGACGGTTTCCAGCCGGGCGATAGCCTCGTCGACGGAAAAGTCGGCGCGCTTCTCGACGCGTGCGAGCTTGACGGCGCGCAATTGCGCTTCGGCCGCGACCGGCCGCGCGTTCGCTTCGAAGAGCGACTTGTAGCCGTTGATCGCCGCTTCCGGCCGGCCACTGACATCGTCGAGCCTGGCGCGCAGCAGCGCCAGCTCCTCGGGATTGACCAACTCCTCCGGCATCTCGGCGAGACGGCCGATCTGCTTTTCCGCCACCGTCGCCTCGCCGGTGGCGAGCGCGGCCCGGGCCATGGCCGGGCGGAACTCGGCCTGGAGATCGGCGGGGTAGCGGTCGAGAGTGTCCTCGGCCCGGCGGAAGCCGGCGAGCGCCTGGGCATTGCGGCCGAGCCGCTGCTCGGAAAGCGCGCGCCAGAGCCCGGTCTCGGCCTCATCCCGGATCGGGGCAGCATCGAAGGCTTTCAGCGCCTCGGCGCTGCGCTGCATGCGGGTGGCGATCAGGCCGCGCAGGAACAGCGCGTCGCGGTTGCCGCGCATCACTGCGTCGTCGGCGAGCAGCGCGTTCAGCGGCCCGGCCGCTTCCGGCATCATGCCGTTGGCGGCGAGGAAACGGGCCAGCGCCAGCCGGGTCTCGGATTTGCGGCCGCGCGAGGCGCCGGCGACCTCGCGCAGCAGGCTGGCTGCGCGGTCGCGAATGTCCTTGGTGTGCAAAGCGGACCAGGCCTCGCCGTCGAGCAGCGGCCGGGCGGGAGCCTGGCCGGTCTTGTCCGCCTCACGCGGCTTCTCGGCATCGAGGCTGACGATCAGGCCGTTCTGGCGGCCGATCCGCACCTGGTCGGTGTCGGTGCGTACGGCGAGATCGTCGGCGACGGCGCTGACGACGACGCCATGGGCGCTTTGCGGTAGCCCGAACTCGAGGAAGCGATAAGGCTTGGAGACTGCCCGCGTCGGCCCCAGCACGGTCGCGACAGCGAGGCTCGGTCCGCCCTCGCTGTTCTCCAGCCAGTGCACGCCGGTCAGGCCCGGCACAGGCACGGCGACGATGGTCTGGCCGCGCTCGTCGGCTTCGCGACGGGGCGTCAGCGCACCGGCCGGCTTGCCGGCCTTGTCGCCGAAGGTCAGCGACCATTGCGTGTTGTCGTCGGAGAGCCGGACGATCTGCTGGCGGCGGGTCTTCAGCCTGACGATGGTGACCTTGGCCTCGCGCGTGACGGTGACGTCCTCGACCAGCGCCGGCAGCACACCCTTGAGCTTGGCGGGGTCGAGCGTGTCGCGCGTATCGAAGACGAGCGTGACCCGGCCGGGCTCGGCGAAGGCGGCGGCGCCGGTCGGGCGCGAGAAGCGGAAGTCGATGCGGCCGCCATCGCCGTCGGCGGCGGAGGCAACCTCGACATCGCGGGGCGGGATGTCGGTGGCGACAGCAGCCACCGGCTTGGGCTGGGTGGCCTGCGGCGTGTCGGCCTTCGGGGCAGGGGGCTGTGCTGTTGCGGCAGGCTTCTGCTCGGGGACTTTGGTCTCCGCCGGCTTGCCTCCGCTTGGCGGAGTAGCCTGGAGATCTGCCAGCGAGAGCGGGATGGCGGCGCTGGGATAGGGCAGGTCGACGGTCCAGCCGGTCTCGTCACGGAAGCTGCGGAGCTGGCGATCCTTCGGCACGGTGAAGACGAGCTGGGTACGGTCGTCGCCGATCGTCGCCTGCTCCAGCGTGAAGTCGGCGGGCAGCAGGCTGCGGATCTGCGACGGCGTCACCGCCAGCGGCTGGTCGAAGCTCAGTGTCAGCTTGCCGTCGTCGAGGCTGGGCGTGAGCAGAGCCTCGGGCGGCGCCGAGAACATCAAACGGTCGAGCGTCGGCAGGCGGGCGGTGCGGAAGCCGAGCGGCTTCGGCGCCGGTGCGGGCGCGCGGGCGATGTCGCGGGCGCGCGCTTCGGCGAGGCGCAGGCGCTGGGTGAGCTCGGCGAGGACCTCGGGCGGCAGGCCCGGCAACTGGCCGGTCCAGTTTTCCGGTAGCAGGTCGATGAACGCCTTGTCGCCCGCTTCGAGCAGGTTGGCGCGATAGGGACGGGCGAGCGCCAGGCGCAGGCCGCGATCGTCCGGATCGATCCTGACCACGGAAATGTAGGCGGGCAGCTCGGCGGCGAGCCGACCCGGATCGAGCTTCACCGGCTGGCTGAAGCCGATCACGACGACGCCGTTCGAGACGCGCACCCGCGTCGTCACCGGCTCGTCGAAGGTGAAGGCGAGGCGGCCGAAGCCTGCGCGCATGGCTTCGCCACGCAAGGTCGCGGTGGCGGCCATTGCGGGCGCGTCAAAGCCGGCAGCGAGGCTAAGCGCCGCCAGGCCGATGCCGAAGCTCAGGGACCGCAGGATACGCACGACCGCTACTCAACTCGACGCAGGGGCCGAGCGGCGACAGGCCGCTCCAACCTGCGCGGAGGCTAGCTCGTCAAGGATAACGGGGGGTTAAGGGACGCTCCCCTGTGAAGGTCGCGTCGTCGATCGGCCCTACCTGTCGCTCTCTTAATCCGCCTGTAATCCGCCTGCCGGGGATCGGCGTCTAAAGCCCGTTCACTCGTCTTGGAATGGGCCAGCACCACATGGCACTCGAGGCGAGGCGGGCCCGCGCCCGGGGAAGGGGGCGCACTGTTGGGAGGCAGTTGCGTCCCCTTCCTGGTCCCGCTGGTCAGACATGGCCGGCCGCATAACCCCGGGCGCTGCGGGCGAGATGCCGCGCCAGGGCCCGCGCCGCCGGGGACAGGGTTCGGCCGTTGCGCACGCAGATCTTGAGGCAGGCCTTGCGCAGGTTGCGGCCCTGCAGCGGAACGGCGACCAGGCGCCCCTCGGTGACGTCCCGCCGTGTCGCGCAGCGCGTCAGGACGCTGACGCCGAGGCTTGCCCGCGCGAAGGAGCGCAGCGACTGGATCGAATTGGTGACCAAAGCTGGTTTGAGCTCGATCCCGGCCGCCGCGACCATGTCGTCGACGAGGCGGCGCAGGCCGAAGGTCCGGTCGGGGAGGGCGAGGCGCATCTCGCCGATCTCCGCGATCCTGACCGATTGCCGCTGCGCAATGGCATCGTCCGGATGGGCGGCGAGGACCAGCGCGTCGGCGATCTCGGCGAGCGAGAGCACGCTGCGGTGCTGGATCGGGTTGAAGGCCACGATCACCTCGGCCTCGTCGTCGAGCAGGCGCTGCACGAGTTGGTCGGAGCTCGCCACCATGATGTCGAAGCTCACCGAGGGGTGGGCGGCCGAGAACTCGGCCAAAGCGGGATAGACGAAATCGTCCATCGCGCCTTCGACCGTCCAGACGCGGACATGCCCGCGCTTCATGCCCTGGAGCTCGTCGATGGCCGAGCGCGCGGTCTGGACGCTGTCGAGGATGGTGCGCGCCGTTTCCAGCACGGCCGCTCCCGCCGTGGTCAGCCGCATGCCGCGCGCCCGGCGTTCGAACAAGGCGGTGCCGTATTCCTCTTCGAGCCCGGCGATCTGGCGGCTGATGGCGGACGGCGCGACGCGCAGCGCATCGGCCGCCTCGCGGACCGAGCCATGGTCGGCGACCAGCGCGAAATAGCGATAGCGGGTGAGCGACATGGCGATGCGAGTGGCCCGGGCGGGAGCCCGGACAGTAGGGGAGTGTTGCCGAATCGGCAACGAACTCTCCGCGAATCCATGCTGGCTGATCGGCGGGCCCGCCTTCTACGACTAGGAAAACCAGACGAGGAAGCGATCCGATGTACTCCACCCGAATCAGCCAGGACGGCAGCTACCGGTTCATCCCGGCCGTCTACCAGTATTCCGGCGGGGTCGCGGCCGAGCCGGGCTTCCGGATCGAGCGTGCGCAATTGGCGAACCCTGTCGCGCTGGACCAGGGCCTGGCGCGGATCGAGGCGCATCTGAAGCAGGTCGGGCGGCCGTTGACCGCGCTTTGCTCCTGCGAATTGCGCTCGCCGGAGCCGTTCTCGGAAGGCGGCTTCGACGCCTTCAACCGGCTCTATGCCGCCCGGCTCGACCAATGGGGCATCCTGCAGGGGCAGGTGAACCCGGTCGCGCGGACGAATATCTGCCCCGAGATCGGCAAGCCGGAGGCCGTCTCGCTGCATGCCTTCAGCTACACCGTTCCCGATGACACGGCCCGGGCGAGCTTCGTGGTCGCGGGCAGCGGCGAGGCGCCAGAGGGTGGCGCCAGCTATGCGCAGGGAACGATCAAGCCGGGCGATGCCTCCCCGGAAGGTGTTCGCGCCAAGGCGCAATGGGTGATGGGCGAGATGGAGCGCCGGCTCTCGGGCCTCGGCTATGGCTGGAGCGAGGCGCTGGTCACGAACGTCTACACGATCCGCGACATTCATCCGCTTCTGGCCGACGTCCTCGCCCCGATCACCGGCCTCGGCCGTCCCGTGACCTGGCACTTCTCCCGGCCGCCGGTAGCGGTGCTCGACTACGAGATGGATGTCCGCGGCCTGCCGCGGGAAATTGTGATCGAGGCCTGATCCCAGCTTGGACACCGGTGCGTTGCCGGAAATCGAACGGTACGGTGATGGAGAATCCGATGTTGCTTGATCGACGTGCGCTTCTCCTGGCGGGACTCGCCCTGCCGACGCTGGCCAGGGCGCAAACGACCTGGAAGCCGGAGCGGCCGGTGCGATTGATCCTGCCGTTCACGCCCGGCACCTCGATGGATCCGGTGGCGCGGCTGGCGCAGGAGAGCCTCAAGGACACGCTCGGCCAGAGCGTCGTGGTCGAGAACATCGCCGGAGCTGCGACCGTCATCGCCGGCGCCGAGACGCTGAAATCGCCGCCCGACGGGCACACCATGCTGATGATCGCCAACAGCTTCGCGGCGAACATCACGCTGCGGACGCGCACCGCAGACTGGCAGCGCGCCTTCGCGCCGATCGTGCAGGCGACGGTGGTGCCTCACGTCCTCGTGGCTGCGCCGTCGTTGAAGACCGACTGGGCCGGCTTCATGAAGCGCCTGCGCGAGAGCGGCGGCTCGATGACCTATGGCTCGCCGGGGATCGGCACCTCGCCGCATCTGGGGGCCGAGCATTTCCTGCGGCTGGCGGGCGGCAAGGCCGTGCACGCACCCTATAACGGCACCGCGCAGCTTTTCGTCGATCTGTACGCAGGCCGGATCGATTTTGCGCTCAGCAATCTGCCTGACGTCGTCCAGCCGATCGAGGAGGGTAAGCTCATCGCGCTTGCCGTCACGGCCGACCAGCGGGTGCGCGAGCTACCCAAGGTCCAGACCTTCGCCGAGCTGGGCTTGCCCGACCTTCTCTCCGACAGCTGGTTCGGCATCATGGTCAGGCGCGACACGCCGGCGCCGGCCCGCGAGGCACTGGAGCGGGCCTGGCTCACGGCTCTGGCGCGCCCGGATGTGCGCGAACGCCTGCAGGCCCTGAGCTTCACGGTGCTGGCGCGGCCCGGCGCCGAGTTCGAAAAGGTGATCGACCGCTATGTCGCGACCTATGCGACGATCATCAAGGAGAACGGCATCGCCGTTCAGCAATAGGGCAATCGCAGATTTCTTGAGCCCTCATCCTGAGGAGCGCTCCGCAGGAGCGCGTCTCGAAGGATGCTTCAGCTGGCTCCGGAGCCTTCTGGGGCATCCTTCGAGACGCCATTCCTAACGGAATGCCTCCTCAGGATGAGGGCTTGCAGGGCGTATGCGATTGACCTGCCTCAGCGCCGCGGGGCGGGCTCGATCGCCGACAATTCGTTGCCGGCCGGTGCCGCGGCCGGGGCGCGTTCGGCGGCCACGGCGGGGCGGCCGCGCAGTGAGAGGGCGACAGTGAGGCGCTCGGCCGCCTCGGGCGACATGGCGGCGAGCACGTCCGACATCTTGCGCGGGCTCATCTGCTGGACGACCGGGACCAGGATGTCGAGCGCCAGCCGGTCGAAGACGCGGGCGGCGTCCTTCGGCTTCATCGTCTCGTACATGATCACCAGATTCTTGACCGCCTGATTGGCGTCCGCCTCCTGCTTGCGTGGCGCATCGACCTTCTCTTCGAGCGCCTTGAGGTCGTCGACGCGGCCGCCGAGCTTCTTCTCGGCCGAGTCGAGCAGCTTCTCGCGCATGTCGAGTTCGCGCATGCGCGCCTCGATCTCCTCGCGGCGCTGGCCGAGGCGCTCGAGCAGCGCCTTCTCGGCCGGCGAGACCGGCTGAGTGGTGCCGTTCATCAAGCCGGCCTTGTTGTTCGGAGCCGCGTCGCGCTTGGCCTGTTCCTCGGGCGGGAGCTTCGGCACCGGCGGATCGATCGACCCGGTGGTCTCCGGGTCCCTGAAGGCGCCGGGCTGATGCGCCTTGGCGATGACCTTGGCGAGGCCGCCGACCTCCTTCTCCGGCTTCACGGTGAACAGATAGGGGCTGGCGGGGATCTTGCCCGGGCTGGGCTCCGTCGACCAGGCAAGCAGCTTCAGCGCCAGGAGGCCCATGGCGCCGAGGATGACTGCCGGGATGAGGCGGGGCGTCTGGATCACGCAGCCTGGCCTTCGAGCCTGCGGGCGGCGCGGGCGCGGATAGCGGCGGCGGCATCGGCGGCGCTCGCCATGCGCGAGAGGGCGGGCTTCTCAGGCGTCGGTTCGGACTTGGGCACGACCATGGTCGCGGCGCTGACGATCTGGCCGATCCGCTCCATCACGGTCTGGCCAGCCTCGATCTGCTGGGCGAGGTCGGCGGCATAGCGCTCGGCGGTCTGCAGGCGCTCGGCGAGGGTGCGGTCGCAATCGCCGAGCGTCAGCTTGAGGCCCGCGATGGCGCGCTCGGCCGTGTCGGTGGCGGAAATCAGGGCGCCGATGGTCTGGCGCATCGCGCTCTCATCGGCCTTCAGCCGCTCGATGCGCTTGGAGAGCACGAAGCAGGTGATGATGGTGGCGACCAGCAGGCAGGCGACGAGCGCATCGGCGATCAGGGTGATGGTCATGGGGCAGGTCTCCCTGGCCAGGACGCTGAAGTGAGATGGCTGGTGTCGAAGGCGGCCATGGTCGTCTTCGAGCGCCGCAGCGGGCTGACGACCTGGACGGCGATCTTGTCGTCGACGCGGCCGATCCGGCCCTCGCTGACGATGAACTCGCCGCAACGCAGCGAAGCCACCGAATCGGGGCGGGCGTCAAACATCAGCGTGTCGCCGATCTCGAGCTTCATCACCCGCTTCAGCGGCATGGTGCATTCGTGCAGCACGCATTTGACCGCGACGTCCGCCTGCCAGACCTCGGTGGCGAGGTGGTTCTCCCAGATCGGGTCGCGCCCGAGCTTCTCACCCATGAAGCTCTCGAGGAGCAATTCACGGATCGGCTCGATGGTGGCGTAGGGCAGGAGCAGATGGAGCGAGCCGCCGCGGCCCTCCATGTCGAAGCGCAATTCGACGCGGATCGCGGCATTGGCGGGCCGCGAGATCGAGACGAAGCGCGGATTGGACTCGATCCGGTCGACCTTGAAATTCACCGGCGAGAGTGGCCGGAAGGCGGCCTCGGCATCGCCGAGCACGACGCCGATGACGCGGCGCAGCAGGCTCATCTCGATCGAGGTGAAGGGGCGCCCGTCGACGCGCGCCGCCGCCTGGCCGCGCTTGCCGCCGAGCATGGTGTCGAGCACTGAATAGGTGAGGGCGGCCTCGATGGTGACGAGCCCGAAATTGTCCCATTCCTCGGCCTTGAACACCGCCAGCATCGCCGGCAGCGAGATCGAGTTGATGTAGTCGCCGAAGCGGACCGAGCGGATGCCCTCCAGCGTCACCTCAACATTGTCGCTGAACAGGTTGCGCAGGCTGGTCGAGAGCAGCCGGACCAGACGCTCGAAAATGATTTCGAGCATCGGCAGGCGTTCATAGGTGACCGAGCCGGAATCGACGATCGCCTGGATGCCGTTGCGGCCGCCCTTGCCGTCATCTCCGATGGAGAAGCCGAGCATGGTATCGATCTCTTCCTGATTCATCAGGCGATCGATATTGGCTTCCTGCTCGCCGCTTTCGTCCGAGACGACGTCGGACATGGTGGCCCATTCGGCCGCCATGCCCTCCGGCGTCAGCGGGATCTTGTCCTTGTCCTGGGCTTCGAGATCGTCGTTGGCCATGGCGGTCTGCTTTGCGCGATCAGGCTGCCGCTATTGCAGCAGCAGTTCCTTGAAGAGGACGGCGTCGACCTTGGCCGGGTAGACGGTGACGTTGACCCGGCGCAGCAACTCTTCCTTCAGCCGGTACATGCCGGCCGAGCCGTCGAGGTCGGAGGGGCGCAATTCGCGCATGAAGACCTGGAAGGCATCTTCGACGCGCGGCAGCAGCGGCTTGACCTGGTCGGCGGTCTTGGGATCGGCGATCTCGAGCGCGACCTTGATCTTGACGATCGGCTGGCGCTCCTGCTGCGGCCCGCCGGAAATACCGATCATCATGTCCTTCATCTCGACGAAGGTGATCAGCTTCTTGGCAGCTGCTGCCGCCTGCTCGGCCGTCACCTCCTCGACGGGCTTCTTCTTCAGGAAGAAGAACCAGCCCCCGCCGCCGAGCACGGCGACAAGCGCCACGGCGCCGCCGATCATGACGAGCTTCTTCTTGCCGGACTTCGGCGCCGCCTCAGCGCCACCCTCGGCGGCTTCGTCGTCTTTCTTAGCCTTCTTCGCCATCTCGGCCAGCCCGCCTAGAACGGGCGCCGCCCCGGCCCGCCTCTCTGCCGTTAACCCTCGCCTGGGTACGGTTAACGGCCCGTTAAGGACGGCAATTTTTGCCGAGCCGTTTCTGCCGTGTCGGCGGGTTCGGTCCAGCAGTGGTGAAGGCAGCCTTCAGATGTATATTCAATGATTTCAATAATTTGTCTGGATTAACCATGTTGGCACGCCGCTTGCCACCTGGTTGTCGTGGCCACCGCGCTGGGGAGCGTCGGGGCGGCCATGGGACAGATCGGGAGCAGGAGCCGTGGAAAACGCGCTTCTCGTCAGCCTGTCGCGCCAGATGGCTCTGGCGCGTGAGCTCGACGTCATCGCCAACAACGTCGCCAATGTCGGCACGAACGGCTTCAAGGCCCGTTCGGCCCGCTTTGCCGAGTACGTCTCGCCGACCGCGCGGGCCGACACCTTCCAGACGCAGGACCGCCGGCTCTCCTATGTCATCGACAAGGGCACGCCGATCGACCTGTCGCTCGGCATGATCGAGCGCACCGGCAACCCGCTCGATGTCGCGCTGCAGGGCGACAACTACCTCGTCGTCCAGACCCCGCAGGGCGAGCGCTATACCCGCGCCGGCTCGCTGGAAATCAACGGCCGCGGCCAGCTCGTGACCCAGGCCGGCCAGCCGGTGATGGGCGATGGCGGCCCGATCGTGTTCGGCTCGACGGAGAGCAATGCGCGGATCGCCACCGATGGAACGGTCACCTCCGACCAGGGCCAGCGCGGCAAGCTCCGCATCGTCCGCTTCGACAATCCCCGCGCCCTCGCCAGCGACGGCGCCAACCTGTTCTCCTCGACCACCGCCGCCCAGCCCGCAGGGCCGCAGGCGCGGCTGGAGACCGGGGCGATCGAGCGCTCCAACGTCAAGGCCGTGGTCGAGATGACCCGCCTCGTCGAAGTCCAGCGCGCCTATCAGGCCCTGTCGGCGATGATGGGAAAGACCGACGAACTGCGCGCCAAGGCGATCACTCGCCTGGCTGACCAGCAAGCCTGACGCGGAAAGGAGACAAAGCCATGCGCGCCCTCTACACCGCCGCCACCGGCATGATGGCCCAGGAACTCAACGTCCAGGTCATCTCGAACAACATCGCGAACGTTCGGACCACCGGCTACAAGCGCCAGCGCATCCATTTCCAGGACCTGCTCTACGAGCATTTCCGCCGCGCCGGCACGCAGACCTCGGACCAGAACACACAGGTTCCGGCCGGCACCTTCGTCGGCTCGGGCGTCAAGACCGCCTCGACCGGCCGAGTGATGAGCCAGGGCAACCTGACGCCGACGGAGAAGCAGTACGACGTCGCCATCCGCGGCGAGGGCTTCTTCCGCATCCAGATGCCGGACGGGCGCACCGCCTATTCGCGCGACGGCTCCTTCGATCTCGACAGCCAGGGTCGCCTGGTGACGCGCGACGGCTATCTCGTCCAGCCGGGCATCACCGTCCCGAACAACGCGACCGGCGTCTCGATCAACGCGCAGGGCACGGTCGAGGTGAACTTGCCTGGGCAGACTGCGCCGCAGCAGCTCGGCCAGATCCAGCTCTCGCGTTTCATCAACAAGGTCGGCCTCGAATCGATCGGCGACAACCTCTTCGTCGAGACGGCCGGCTCCGGCCCGGCGATCGACGGGCTCGGCGGCGAGGAAGGCTTCGGCACGATGCAGCAGAACTATCTGGAAGAAGGCAACGTCCAGGCTGTCACCGAGCTGTCCTCGCTGATCGCGGCGCAGCGCGCCTACGAGATGAACTCCAAGGTGATCTCGGCCGCCGACCAGATGATGCAGTCCACCACGCAGATCATGCGCTGACGAAGGATGAGCCAGATGATCCGCTCCGCTTTCCTCATTGCGACGCTGACGGCGATCCCCGCCATGGCGCCGGCGCAGACCGCAGCTCCGGCGAGCGAGCGCGCCCCTGCCGCCGTGCCGGCCGCTGCCGCCAAGCTCAAGCTGAAGTCCGACCTCACGCTGTCGCGCGACATCGTCAGCTTCGGCGATCTGATCGCGGGCCTCTCGCCGCAGGACGCGGTTCTGCCTGCCTTCCGGGCGCCGGCGCTCGGCGAGACCGGCACCATTCAGGTTGCTCGCATCATCGAGGCGGCGGTCAAGCAGGGCCTGCTGCGCGATGCGCTGGACCTCGACGGCCAGGGTGTCGCCCAGGTGGTGGTGACGCGCGCGGCGCGCCGGATCACCGGCGTCGATGTCGAGGCCGCGGTGAAATCGGCTTTGCTCGAGCGCTTCGGCGTCGATGGGCGCGCTTTCGCGCTGCTGCTTGATGGCGGCGCACCATCCGTGGTGGTCGAGCCGGAACTGACCGGCGACCTCGCGGCGCTCGACCTGAACTACGACGCGCGCACCCGCCGCGTCACCGGCCGCCTGACCATGCCGGGCAGCGCCGCGACCCGGCTGAAGCCGGTGCGCGTCTCCGGCCAACTGGTCGAGACCGCCGAGGTGGTGGTGCCGCTGCGCACGATCGCCCGCGGCGAGACGCTCACCCCCGCGGACGTCACCATCGAGCGCCGCCCGCGCGAGGCGCAGTTCAACGACGTGCTCGGCGAGATGAAGGCGGCGGTCGGCAAGGTCGCCAAGCGGGCCCTGATGGCCGGCTCGGTGCTGCGCAGCGGCGACGTCCAGCGCGAGGAGGTCATCGGCCGCGGCGACATCATCACCCTCTTCTATGAGGGACGCGGCATCGCCATCAGCCTGCGCGGCCGCGCCAACGAGGCCGGTGCGGTCGGCGACGTCATCTCGGTCACCAATCCTCAGTCGAAGCGCGTGCTGCAGGGGACCGTCACCGGCCCCGGGCGCGTCAACGTCAGCCCGCATGGCGGCGGCCAGATCGCCGCTGCCCGCTGATGACCTCCTTGCTCCAGTTGCGGACCCTTCCCATGACCCGGACCAACCCTATCGCCATCCCCGCCGTCCTCGGCCTCAGCCTCGCACTGGGCGCCTGCGGCGCCGCCGACCGGCTCGCCAATGTCGGCCAGGCGCCGGCGCTGTCGCCGATCGAGGACCCGACCGCGACCAAGGGCTACAAGCCCGTGCAGATGCCGATGCCGGCGG